>NZ_JAUYRI010000007.1 GCF_030696885.1 Thiobacillus sp. | reverse complement strand
CGCCTTCACCTGGCGGGTGAGAACGCTACGCACCCGATTGCACGATTTTCGGGTCGCCTGGCCGCGTTGCTCTTCGTTGCAGGGAGCGGCCATGCGCCTCATCGCGCCTTGCCAGACAACCCGAAAACCGCACACTCGGATACGTCCAACTACGGTTTTTAGGATTATTTCGGCGCTGCGACCGACCCCGCGTAGAACACCTCGCACGCGCCGCCGGGAAACAGCGCGCCCACCTGCTTGAATAATCTGACCACGGGGCCGGTGAGCGCCTTGAGCGTGCTCGGCTTTTCGACCACGGGTTTCCTGAAGGGCCCGTGTATCGCCTGCTGCGCGCGGATGCAGCCCTTGCCGTCGATCAGGGCTACGGTCACGCCATCGAATCGCTCGTTGACGAAATCGAGGCGGCCCTGCAACGCGACCCGGTGCCGCCGGGTCGCGATCGCCACGTCCTGCGACCGCGCAATGCCGCGCTCGACTTTCCAGTCGGAGATGAGCGTGCGGATCTCGCTGTGCCCTTCCGAACCGTGCAGGATGCTCGCGAAGTCGTAGCCCTTGGTGATCGCCAGACCGAGCGGGCCGGCGAGGAACACGGCGCCCACATCCACCAGGTTGAAGCTTTGACTGGACTCGAAATGGTCGAAGGCTTCGTCGAGATCGCGGCCGTTGAAGACCAGGTCGGTGCCACGCATCGTGACCTCGCCCGTCAGGGTCTGCTTCAGATTTTTCACGGTCCGGCCTTGCATCGTCATCTTGGCGGTGAGGTCCACCGCGCCTTCCGGGACCGATTGCGGCGACAGGGTCTTGAGCAGCGCCTCGAGGCGAAACTGCGTCAGCGTGTAGCTGAGGTCGTAGCGGGGCAGCGTCTGGGTGAAATCCGCCCGCAGGCGCCCGGCGCCCTGCCCATCGAAAAGCCGCATCGTCAGCGGCTCGAGGTCGAAAATCCCGTTCTGCCCGGCAATTTTCGTGTTCAGGTCGGCGGCAGCGTAATCGTTGGTCCGTACCGTCTTGCAGGCGAGGTCGGCCGCAACCGCAAGCTGTTTCAGGATGCCGGGGGACTGTCGGCCCGTGAGCTGCACATCGCGCGCGTCCAGCTCGCATGCTGCCGCCTCGATGTGCTTGCCGGTGCGCTTGTCCAGATAGCGCAGCGTGCCGTCTGCCATAACGAATTTTGCCAGCCGCAAATCGGGAAGGGATTGCCGGACTTTCTCCGGCCGCTCGTAGTTGTAGTGGCCATCGCGGTCCCGCTCGATGTAGATGACCGGCTGCGCGAGCGTGATATGCCTGAGCCGGATGTCCTGCTTGAGCAGCGCCAGGAAATCGACCCCGATCCTCGCGCTGCTTGTCGCGCCGATCTCGGTCCCCCGGTTGTGCACATGGACGTTTTCGAGGGTCAGCACTACGCCGGGGAAGAAGGCGATGCCGATCCGTCCGTCAATGCGGACCTCCATCCCGGCGATCTTCGAGGCCGCGGCCTCAAGCCGGGGCTTGTGCGCATTCAGGTCCCAGAAAAGCGACAGGGCGATCGCGATGAGGACCAGCAGGCCGAGGAATGCAGCGAGGACAAGCGCAGGCGTTTTAAACGATTTCGGCATGGGTTTGATCCCGGCATGTTCTCGCGTGCTGGAAACCCTCAGCGGTTTACGTCTGCGGTATCCCGCTTTCGCTCACGCAGGCGATCCACCCGCCCCCTGCCTGAGCTTAAACGCGCACCGGCTCGAAAGTCGCGTCGAGGTTCTGGTCGTCGCAGTAGTCGAGAAAATCACCGCGCAGCGTGGCGATGTGGGCGTCGGCCGGAATGCCGAGCGTCATGTGGACCGCGAACATCGGAGCGCCGGTATGCGGCGCCGGATAAGTTTCGGTGTCGAGCGCCTCGATGTTGATGTGCAGGCGCGCGAAGAAATTGGCGAGGCTGTTGACGATGCCCGGCTGATCGAGCGCGGCGACTTCGACGGTATAGGGGATCAGCGGCTTTTCCGAGCGGCTGGGGCGGGTGCGCTGTTGCGTGAGCGCGAGCCCAAGTTCCTCGGCCACGCCCGGCAGCCGGGCTTCCAGCTTGGCCAGCGCGTCCCAGTTGCCGGACACGCGCATCAGCAACGCAAAACGGCCGCCGAGCGCGGCCATGCGCGATTCTTCGATGTTGCAGCTCGATTCGCTGATGCGGCGGGTAAACCCTTCCACCAGGCCGATCTTGTCCTCGCCGCTGGCGGTGATGACAAGGGATTCGGTGTCGCTAGCCATTTAAATTAAATTCCTGTCTGACAATTCTTTTTTGATATACGCGTAGAACACCGGCGCCGCAATGACGCCGGGCACACCGAAGGCGGCTTCCATCACCAGCATGACGATGAGCAGCTCCCACGCCCGCGCCTTGATCTGCCCGCCAATGATACGGGCATTCACGAAATATTCGAGCTTGTGGATCACCACCAGGAAAACGAGCGAGCCGGCAGCGACATACAGCGAATGCGACAGCGATATGATGACGATGATGGTGTTGGACACCAGGTTGCCCAGCACCGGCAGCAGGCCAACGACGAAGGTGACCAGCACCATGGTCTTGACGAAGGGCAGCTCGACGCCGAGCAAGGGCAGGATCACGCCGAGGTAAAGCCAGGTCAGCCCGGCATTGAGCGCGGAAATGCGCACCTGCGCGAACACCACGCGGCGGAACGCTTCGGCCAGCCGATGCGCGCGCTCGCACAGGGCCTTGGCCAGCGGCGCCAGCGTCAGGTGCGGGGTGGCTTCGCGCAGCGCGATGAAGCTGCCGATGATGAAGCCGATCAGGATCAGCAGCAGCGCGCGCCCGGCATCGCCGCCGAAGCGGCGCAGGTCCTGCGCATGGGTTCGCAGCCATTCGACCAGACCGGCGCGAATCACCGATTCGTCGCCTTGCGGCAGCCATTCGCCTGCCCACAGCGGCAGCAGTTCGCGCGAGTTTTCAATCACCTCGGCCATCTTGGTAAGCAGGCCGGTGAGCCCGCCTTCGGTGCGCAGATACAGGATCGCACCGGCGGTCATGCCACCCAGCGCGCCGAGCACGATCAGGGTGATCAGCGACACCACCAGCACCTTCGACCAGGTATGGCTCAATTTGCCGATGACAAAGCGGGGCGCCAGCAGATGCACCAGTTCCACCACCAGCAGGCCGGCAAGCAGGGCCGGCAACAGGCGCAGGTGCATAACCACCAGCAAACCCGCTGCCATCATCAGCCAGGCGGCGAACTGGTAGCGGGTGGCCGGGGTCAGGGGTTCAGTCATGGCCGCCACGATGCCAACAATCCACCGCCACGGCAAGGGATATCCGCGCGCGAAAGGGCTCAGGCATCGGCCAGGTAGCCCAGCGCGGCGCCGGTCTGCGCGGCGGCTTTTTGCAGCGCCTCGGCCCAACCCGGCTTGTGGCGATCGGCCGGCGCCGAAATCGACAGGCCGGCGACCAGCTTGCCTTCGGCGTCGCGGATCGGCGCGCCGATGCACGCCACGCCGAGCTCGGCTTCCTCACGGTCGTGCGCCAACTGCTCGCGCCGGATGACGTCGAGTTCGGCACTCAGGCGCTCCTGCGTGGTCAGCGTATTGGGGGTGTAAGGCGGCAGGCCGGTGCGCTCAGCGTATCCCATCACGCCGCTGGCGCTGTCTTCGGCGAGGAAGATCTTGCCGACCGCGGTGACGTGCAGCGGCGCGTGCGCGCCGACCACCTGCACCACCTGGATCATTGCGCGGCCGCCCGACACGCGCTCGACATAGACCGCTTCATCGCCGCGCCGCACGATCAGGTTGACCGTCTCCCCGGTCTGTTCGGCGAGCTGCTGCATGTAAGGCATCGCCACTTGTCTAATATTCAGACGGGCACGCAGCCGATTGCCCACCTCCAGCCAGCGCACCCCCAGGTCGTATTCGCCGGCGCCGGTTTTCTCGACCAGGCCGTGCGCCATCAATGACCCGAGGATGCGATGCGCACTGGCCGTATGCAGGCCGGACTCCTGGGACAGCCGGGTCAGGCTGATCGGGCCAGGGGCGCGGGAGAGGACGCCGACCAGCGCCATGGCGCGGTCGATGACCTGAATCGATGAGCTCGTATTTTTCATGAAGTGAAAATTTATCACGCAATGTGAAATTTGTCGCTTTAGCTGATTCAATACGGTCATCGTTTCACATCATGTGAGACATTTTCATATTGTGAAAGGAAATGCCATGAGCGCCCGGATGCAGTCCACCCCCGAGACCCTTCCCGCCTTCTGCGAAGGCATCCAGTATTTCGCCGACAGCTTTCCCGAAATCGACCGCCTCGGCGCGTCGCCCTTGCTGGGCCCCGCCCAGCCCGCATTGCCGGACGCGACCAGTGAAGCCGCGATCTACCAGACGCTGCTCGCTGCCGACGCGCTACGCTACCTGACGCTGCAAGTCACCGGCAGCAAGTCGTCCGGCCACCCTGGCGGCTTCGCCTCCAGCGCCGACGCGGTTGCCGCGCTGCACCTGCTGGGTCACCGCAATATGGTGACCGAGGTCGGCCACCACGCGCCCGGCTTCTATTCGGCGATGTTCCTAGACACCTCGCTGGAAGACATGGGCATCCATACCGTGTCCGACATGCGCGCACGCTTCCGCGAACGCCACGGCCTCTTGGGTCACCTCTCCGGCGCGATTCCCGGTCTGCTGGCGCCCGCAGGTCCCCTGGGCCAGGGTCAGCATTTCGCGTTGGCGGGTGCTTACTTGCATCGCGACAAACTGTTTCCGGTCACCATCGGCGACGGCGGTCTGGGCGAACCCTACATCATGAGCGCGTTCCAGCACTTCGCCACCGCCTATCCCGACGTCACCAACTACCTGCCGGTGCTGGTGTGGAACGGCTACTCGCAGGAGCACCACAGCATGGTGTCGCTGTGGGACAACACGCGGATGACCGACTACTGGCGCGCCCACGGCTTCGACGAAGTGCACCTGATCGACGCCCGCGAGTATGCCGACACGCCCGACGCGCCGGTGTACACGGACAGCACCACGTTCGGCTTCAAGGCACGCATGGCCTTCACCGGCGCCATCCTTAAGGCTGCTGACGCCGCCGCGAAGAGCGCCCTGTCGGGTCGACGTGCCTGCCTGATCGTCAAGCAGTTGAAGGGTGCGGGCGTGCACGCCACCGGCGCCAAGTCGCACAACCTCTATGCGCACCACACGCTCGACTCCGACGACGTGAAAAGCGGCCTGCAGCGCCGCGCGCTGCCGATCAAGGCCTGGCAGCTGGTGCGCGAAAACTTCCGCCATGCCGGCGGCGGCCCCGCCGCGAAGGTCGCGGTGACCGAAAGCGTGCGCGACCTGCCGAGCCTCGACGGGTTGCCGCTGACCGAATTCGCGGTCGGCGAAAACCACGTGCCCACCACTGCGTTCGGACAGGTGGTCGGCGAAGTGGGCAAGCGCGATCCGATGTTCGTCGTCACCAACGCCGACGGCAACGAGGCGTCCGCCATGGCCAACATCAACAAGGCGCTGACGATCCGCCACCCGACCGCCGACGACCTTTATTTCCAGGGGCCTTCCGGTCAAGTGTACGAGCCGCTCAACGAGGACGCCTGCGCCGGTCTCGCGGTGGGGCTCGCGCTGTTCGGCGGCCGCAGCCTGTGGTGCAGCTACGAGTCCTTCGCGATCAACGGCCTGCCGATCTGGCAGACGGTGACGCAGGCGATGGCCGAGTTGCGCCGCCCGACGCCCGCGACGGTGTGTCTGTTCACCGCCGGCGCGCTCGAGCAGGGCCGCAACGGCTGGACCCACCAGCGTCCGGAGATCGAAAGCTACTTCGCCGCGATGATGCGCAATGGCAACGTCTACCCGCTGTTCCCGGTCGACGCCAACATGATCCAGGCGAGCTACGACTGGGCGCTGAAGCAGCACAACAAGGGCGTCGTCATCACCGCGTCGAAGTCGCCGCTGCCGATCCACGCCACGATGGCGCAGAGCTTTCAGGCGATCGACGACGGTGCGATGGTGCTGAAGGAAACGAAAGGTTCGCATACCGTGGTGTTCGCGGTGACCGGCGACATGGTGCTGCAGCCGGTGTTCGCCGCTGCCGAGAAACTGGCCGAGTCCGGCATTGGCTCGCGCATCGTCGCCGTGGTCAACCCGCGCCGTCTGTACCGCCCGGGCGACGTGCTGTGGAACAGCGTGTCGGAGCCCGACGGCCACTTCATGGATGACGCCACGTTCAAGGCGATGTTCCATGGTGACGCGCTGATCGGCGTCACCGGCGGCCCCTCGGGGCCGCTGGAACCGGTGATGCTGCGCAGCCAGGCCCGGGAGCGCGACGTCTTCTGCTGGAAGCGCGGCGAAACCACCGCCAATCCGCAGCAGCTGTTCGACTTCAACGGCATGAATGCGCAGGCGATGTACGCGCGCGCGCAGGCGATGCTGGAGCGCGTGGCGGCTTGAGACGTCCCCGCGAATGCGCCAACGCGCATTCGCGGACATGAAAGGTTTGACCATGAACCCGAAAATCATCGTTCTGGATGACGACCCCACCGGCTCGCAGACGGTGCACTCCTGCCTGCTGCTGACGCGCTGGGATGTCGCCACGCTGAAGACGGCGCTGGCCGACGCCGCACCGCTGTTCTTCATCCTCACCAATACGCGCGGGATGGATGCGGAACGCGCTGCTGCGGTGACGCGCGAGGTGTGCGAAAACCTCAAGCTCGCGCTCGCGCAGTATGCCGGACCGGTGCTGTTCGTGTCGCGTTCGGACTCGACGCTGCGCGGCCACTACCCGGTGGAAACCGACGTGATGAACGACGCGCTTGGCCCGTTCGACGCGACGCTGCTGACCCCGGCATTTTTCGAAGGCGGCCGCATTACGCGCGACAGCACGCATTACCTGATGGTCGACGGCACGCCGGTGCCGACGCATGAAACCGAATTCGCGCGCGATTCGGTGTTCGGCTACACGACAGCGTTTCTGCCTGACTATGTGGCGGAGAAAACCGACGGTCGGGTGACGGCCGATGCGGTACAGCGCTTGACGCTGGCCGAACTGCGCGCCGGAAAGGCAGGTGCGTGGCTCGCCGCACTGCACGACAACACGGTCGGCGTGGTCGATGGCGAGAGCACGGCAGACTATCAACGCTTCGCCGACGCCGTGCTCGATGCCGCCGCCCACGGAAAACGCCTGCTGTTCCGCAGCGCCGCCTCGCTGCTGACCGCGCTGGCGAAGCTGCCGCCGCAGCCGGTAGCGGCCGAAGCCTTCGCCACCCTGGTGCGCGACGGCCAGCCGGGTGCCATCGTCGTCGGCTCGCACGTCGCCAAGACCACCGCGCAGCTCAGCGCGCTGCTGAAGGAGCGCGGCGTGGTCGGGCTGCCGCTCGACGTCGCCCGCCTGCCCGTTGGACGTGCGGCAGTGGTCGACGAACTCACCGCGAGCATCGCCCACGCGCATGCGCGGGGTCTGACCCCGGTGGTGTTCACCAGCCGGACCGAGCTGAAGTTTGCCAGCGTGGCCGAGCGGCTGGCCTTCGGTGAGGCGGTGTCGGGCACCTTGATGGACGTGGTGCAGCGGCTGCCGGACACGCTCGGCTTTCTGATCAGCAAGGGCGGCATCACCTCCAACGACGTGCTGTCGACCGGCCTCGCGCTGACCGCGTCGCGCGTGCTGGGGCAGATCCTGCCTGGCGTCACCGTGGTGCAGACGCCGCCCTGGCATCGCCTGCCGACGCTGCCGGTGGTGATCTTCCCCGGCAACGTGGGCGGCGACGGTGCGCTGGCGGAAGCCTACCGAAGGCTGGCGCCCTCGCACGCGCAGGCAAGCCCGGCTAAACTCGCAGCCTGATCAACGCCACGCACCGCCTGATGCTGAGCCCCGCCTTTATCACCCAGTTGCGCCGCCTGCTGCCCGAGCACTGCGTGCTCAACGAGCGCGAAGACCTGCTGCCCTTCGAGTCCGACGGCCTCGCGGCCTACCGCAACACGCCCGACGTGGTGGTGCTGCCGGAGAACGAGGCGCAGGTGACGGCGATCCTGCAGCTGTGCCATCGGCACAAGGTGGCCGTGGTCGCGCGCGGCGCCGGCACCGGGCTCGCGGCAGGCGCGCTGCCGGTCGACGGCGCAGTGCTGCTGGTGCTGGCCAAGCTCAACCGCATCAAGGCGATCGATCCGCTGGCGCGCACCGCCGTGGTCGAGCCGGGCGTGCGTAATCTGGCGATTTCCGAAGCGGTCGCCGCGCACGGTCTCTATTACGCGCCCGATCCGTCGTCGCAGATCGCCTGTTCGATCGGCGGCAACGTCGCAGAAAATTCGGGCGGCGTGCACTGCCTGAAATATGGCCTGACGGTGCACAACATCCAGAAGCTGCGCGCGTGGACGATCGACGGCCAGCTGCTCGAAATCGGCAACGAATCGCTCGACGCCCCCGGCTACGACCTGCTGGCGCTGTTGACCGGCTCTGAGGGCATGCTGGCGGTGATCACCGAAGTCACGGTCAAGCTCCTGCCGCGTCCCGAGCGCGCGCAGGTGGTGCTGGCGGCGTTCGACGATGTAGCGAAGGCCGGCGCCGCGGTGGGTAACATCATTGCCGCCGGCGTGATTCCGGCCGGACTGGAAATGATGGACCGGCTTGCGATCCAGGCTGCCGAAGCCTTCGTCCACGCCGGCTATCCGCTCGACTGCGAGGCGCTGCTGCTGTGCGAAGTCGACGGCGTCAACGAGGAAGTCTCGGCCGATATCTATACCGTACGCGCCGTGCTCGAAGCCTCCGGCGCAACCGAGATCCGCACCGCCGACAGCGAAGAGCAGCGCCTGAAATTCTGGGCCGGGCGCAAGGCGGCGTTCCCCGCGGTCGGACGGCTGGCGCCCGACTACTACTGCATGGACGGCACCATCCCGCGCGCCCAGCTGCCGCATGTGCTCAATCGCATCCGCGAAATGAGCGCGGAGTTCGGCCTCGCGGTGGCCAACGTGTTTCATGCCGGCGACGGCAACCTGCATCCGCTGATCCTGTTCGACGCCAACCAGCCGGGCGAACTGGCCAAGGCCGAACAGTTCGGCGGCAGGATCCTCGAATTGTGCGTCGACGTCGGCGGCACCATCACCGGCGAGCATGGCGTCGGGCTGGAGAAGATCAACCAGATGTGCGCGCAGTTCGCCACCCCGGAGCTGGTCCGCTTCCACGACGTGAAAGCCGCGTTCGACCCCGAAAAACTGCTCAACCCCGGCAAGGCCGTGCCCGAACTGCATCGCTGCGCCGAGTGGGGCGCGATGCACATCCGGGGCGGCCAGTTGCCGCATCCCGAGTTGCCGAGGTTCTGATGCTGGAGACCCTGATCGAGCGCATCCGCGCCGCGCATGACACCCGTTCGCCGCTGATCATCCACGGTGGCGGCAGCAAGACGTTCTACGGCGGCGCCGATGAGGGCGAGGTGCTCGGCACCCGCAAGCTCACCGGCATCGTCGACTACCAGCCGAAGGAGCTGGTGCTGACCGCACGCGCCGGCACCCCGCTCGCCGACATCGAGGCGCAGCTCGCCGATCAGAACCAGATGCTGGCGTTCGAGCCGCCGCACTTCGGCGGCGGCGCCACGCTCGGCGGCAGCATCGCCGCCGGCCTCTCCGGCCCGCGCCGGCCTTATGCGGGCGCGGCGCGCGACTTCGTGCTCGGCGTGCGGATGATCGACGGCACCGGCCAGCCGCTGCGCTTCGGCGGCCAGGTGATCAAGAATGTCGCCGGCTATGACGTATCGCGCCTGATGGTCGGCGCGCTCGGCACCCTCGGCCTCATCACCGAAGTCTCGCTCAAGGTGCTGCCGAAACCGGCGGCGGAAAGCACGCTGCAATTCGAGCTCGACGAAGCCGCCGCGATCGAAAAAATGAACCAGTGGGCAGGCCAGCCGCTGCCGCTGTCCGCGACCAGCTGGCACGCGGGCCTCTTGAGCGTGCGGCTGTCGGGTGCGGCCTCCGCGGTGCAGGCTGCGCAGGCTCGGCTCGGCGGCGAACCGGTCCGGGACGCCGCCGCCTTCTGGCTGCGCCTGCGCGACCAGACCACGCCTTTTTTCGACATCCGTTCGTCATCATCCGGTCAAAGCCTGTGGCGGCTGGCGGTCAGGCCGACGGCGCCGCCGCTCACCGTCTCCCATCGGCTGGGCGGGGATGCGCAGTGGATCGAGTGGGGCGGCGCGGTGCGCTGGTTGATCAGCGACCGACCCGCCGCGACGCTGCGCGAAGCGGCCCAATCGGCCGGCGGCCATGCCATCCTGTTTCGCGGCACCGCGCCGCACGACGGCGCGTTCACGCCGCTTGCGCCCGCGCTGCTGTCCGTGCACCGCAAGCTCAAGCAGCGCTTCGACCCGCAGGGCATTTTCAACCACGGCCGGCTCTACCCCGATTTCTGACACGCGCCCGCCTTAATCCCTATGCAGACCACGCTCGCCGACGCCTACCGCAATACCCCCGACGGGGACACTGCCGAGCGCATTCTGCGCAGCTGCGTGCATTGCGGTTTCTGTCTCGCCACCTGCCCCACCTACCAGATTCTCGGCAACGAGCTTGATTCGCCGCGCGGTCGCATCTACCTGATGAAGCAGGTGCTCGAGGGCGCAACGCCGACCGCCAAGACCCAGCTCCACCTCGACCGCTGCCTGACCTGCCGCAACTGCGAAACCACTTGCCCGTCGGGCGTCGAATACGGCAAGCTGCTCGACATCGGCCGCCACATCGTCGAGGACGCCGTCGGCCGTGGCATACGTGACAGCACCGCGCGCGCCGCGCTGAAAACCGGTCTCGGCTCGCCGCTGCTGTTCAACAGCGCGCTGAAGCTCGGCCAGGGTGTGCGCAGCCTGATGCCCGCCGCCCTGAAAGCCCGCGTCCCCGCTGCGGAAGCCGCAGGCCACTGGCCACAGCCGCGCCATGCGCGCCGCATGCTGGTGTTGCAGGGCTGCGTGCAGCCCGGCCTCAAGCCCAACATCAACAGCGCCACCGCGCGCGTGCTAGACCGCCTCGGCATATCGCTGATCGCCGCGGACGAGGCCGGCTGTTGCGGCGCGCTGGCGCATCACCTCAACGACACCGACGCCGGCCTTGCCGCCGCACGCCGCAACATCGACGCCTGGCTGCCGCACCTCGACGCCGGCGCGGAAGCGATCGTGATGACCGCCTCGGGCTGCGGCGTGATGGTGAAGGACTACGGCTGGCTGCTGCGCCACGACGACGCTTACGCGGAAAAAGCAGCGCGGGTAGCGGCCGCGACGAAGGACATCTCGGAAATCCTCGTTGGCGAAGCGGCCGCGCTGAAATCCCTCACCCCTCACGCCTCACCCCTCACCCAAAAACGCATCGCCTACCACCCTCCCTGCACGCTGCAGCACGGTCAGAAACTCGGCGGCGGCGTCGAGGCGCTGCTGACCGACGCCGGGTTCGACCTCACGCCCGTGGCTGAGAAGCACCTGTGCTGCGGTTCGGCCGGCACCTATTCGATCCTGCAGCCCGAAATCGCCGATGCGCTCAAGGCGCGCAAGCTGGGCCACCTGCAGGCCGGCCAGCCGGAGCTGATCGCCACCGCCAACATCGGTTGCCTCACCCATCTACAATCAGGCACGACAATCCCGGTGAAACACTGGGTGGAACTTCTGGACGAGGTGCTTGCCGCACCTTGAGACGATTTCAGGAGGCTCGCATGATTTTCAAACAACTGTTCGAACCCGTTTCCAGCACCTACACCTATCTGCTCGGCTGCGAGGAGACCGGGCAGGCGCTGCTGATCGACCCGGTGCTGCCGACCTGGGAACGCGACCTGGCCGAAGTCAACGCGCTGGGGCTGAAGCTCGCGTTCACGGTCGAGACCCATATCCACGCCGACCACATCACCTCGGCGAAGAAACTGAAGGCCATCGCCGACAGCCGCATCGTCGGCCCCGCGCTCGACGCGCTGCCGTGCACCGACGTCGGCATCGTCGATGGCGTGCCGTTCAAGATGGGCTCGATCGAACTGGCGCCGATCCACACCCCCGGCCACACCGACAACCACTTCGCCTACGCGCACGCCGGCCGGCTTTACACCGGCGACGCGCTGCTGATCGAAGCCTGCGGCCGCACCGACTTTCAGAGCGGCGACCCGGCGGCGCTCTACCACTCGGTGCGCGGGAAACTTTTTTCCTACGACGACGACACCCTGGTCTACCCGGCGCATGACTACGAGCAGCGCCGCATCAGCACCATCGGCCAGGAAAAGGCGCGCAACCCCCGTCTCGGCGGCGACCGCACGCTGGAAGACTTCGTCGTGCTGATGAACAACCTCAAGCTCGCCTATCCCAAGTTCATCGACTACGCCGTGCCGGGCAACCGCGAATGCGGCACCTGCCCGCCGGGCGTGCCCGACCATCTGCAGCAGTATTGCGCGCAGATTGGGGAGAGCCGGCAAGGCTGATTAGTGTGGTGCCGACGGCGCTGACTGAACTCGGCGGCGCCCTCGGCCTCGAACCAGTGATCACACGATTCTGATCCGCCGCCCAAACACGGCGGCGTGCACGTCTATCCACCCCATTCACGGAGGAATCCCATGCAAGTTCAATTCAATACGGACGAAAGCGTCGTCGGACGCGAAGCCCTCGGCCGCCACGCCGAAGAAGTGGTCCGCAAGGCTCTGGACCGCTTCAGCAACGAGGTCACCCGGGTGGAAATCCACCTCAGCGACAGCAACGGTCAAAAGGCCGGCGAAAACGACAAGCGCTGCCTGATGGAGGCCCGGGTGGCCGGCCGTCAGCCGATCGCGGTCACCGACGAGGCCAATACACTCCACCAGGCCATCGACGGCGCAACCCAGAAACTGAAACGCTCGCTCGACAGCACGCTCGGCAAGCTGGGTGACCACAAACGCAAGCCGTCGCCTCCAGCCAGCGATGACGAATCCCACAACGAAGAAAGCTGACCGACCCGACGGTTTCACGTCGAAATCCAGATAAATCCGCCGACACGATCGCGGGTTGGGCGCAGCCGTGCCTGACCCGCTACACTTGTAGTGTCCCGCTTATAAGGAGAACGACATGAGCACCAAAGACGAATTTGTGCAAAAGATGCACGCCAAGCTTGACGAATGGAATGCCGACATCGATGCGCTATCGGTAAAGGCCGATCAGGCGGCCCACAAGGCCGAAGCGGAAGCCCGCGCCGAATACAACAAGCAGATCGAGGCCCTGCGCAGCGCGCGCGACCACGCCCGCAGCAAGCTGAACGAGGTTGAATCCGCAAGCGAAGGCGCCTGGCACGACCTGAAAGCCGGCGTCGAGCTGGCATGGGAATCGGTCAGCGAAGCGGTGCGCTCCGCCACCACACGCTTCAAATAAACCGTCCGCGCTAGCCGGACACTTTTCTGCCACGACACAAAGGGAACGACACATGTCGAACGAGGGTTATCACGAACCGATCGAAGAACTCAGCACGGAAACGCGCGACATGCACCGCGCCATCACCTCGCTGATGGAAGAGCTCGAAGCAGTGGACTGGTACAACCAGCGCGTGGACGCCTGCAAGGATCCGGAATTGCGCGCCATCCTCAAGCACAATCGCGACGAGGAAAAGGAACACGCCGCGATGGTGCTGGAGTGGATCCGTCGCAAGGACCCACGCTTCGACAAGGAGCTGCGGGACTATCTGTTCACCGACAAGAAAATCGCCCACGAATGATCCGGGGCCGGGTGCGTCCCACCTACTTCTTCAGGGATCGCGCTTCCTCATCCAGATAGATGCGGTAGGCATTGCCGCGGTTGCTGCCGTCGAAGGCAGGCAGCTTTTCGTAACGCGACCAGTCGGTGTTGCGGTAAGCCTCGTCGAAGGGCACGAAGTCCTGGACCGCACGGGCCATCGCCGCGCGCACGTACAGAATGTAATCGCGGGTGGCTTCTACCACCTGGCCGGCGTCATCCGACAGCGTGCCGTGGCCGGGAATGATGTAGCGCACTTGATTTTTCAGGCCGGCGATGTAATCCAGACCCGCCAGCCACCGCTTGATGTCGGTTTCGGGGCTGTCGAGAAAGGGCACGCGGCCGCCGTACAGCACGTCGCCGCCAAACAGCACGCCGTAGTTCTTCACCAGCATGATGGAATCGCCCGGCGCATGCGCCGGCCCGAGATGGTGGATCTCGAACTGGACGCCGCCCAGTTCGAAGCGCTTTTCCTGATCGAAGACTTCGTCCGGCACGACAATGAAGGTCTTCTCGTCGACCCAGGGGAACAGGGCCTCGCGGCGCTGCTCGAGCCGACGCGCGGCATCCTCGCCCTGGCTGTCCGCGGTCCCGCCGGCGTAGCCGAGGGTGCCGCGCTGGGCCAGCACCACCGGCGCCTCGCCGTGTTCCTTGAAGGCCTGCAGGCCATAGATGTGGTCGGCATGGTAGTGGCTGACGACGACATATTTGATCGGCTTGTCGGTCACTTCGCGGATGCGCTGCAGCATCCGGTAACCCAGCGCCGGCGTGCCGAGCGCATCGAACACCACCACCCCGGCATCGGTGACCACAAAGCCGGCATTCGACGTGTGGCCCTGATTCACCGAATCGGGTACGCCCGACAGGCCTTCGATGTAATACACCGGGGTGCCCGGCACCCGCAACAGTTCAAACGGCAGGCTGACCGCCGCATACGGCGTTTCCACCGGTGCCGCGGCCGCGGCCGGACCACCCGCCAGCAGGGCGCAGGCTAGAACCAGCCCGCGTGAATCAGCGCATGTAAGCATAGCCGCCCTCCCGTTGCAGTTTGACAATCTCGGCGTCCGCCATCGGCACCATTTTCACGAAGCCGTGGATGTCCTCCGGCTTGAAGCCCCGCGAGCGCGCCGCCACCACGCACATGCGGAACTCGATCGGACCCGCCTGGGTGAGACTGTGCGCCCGCTCCATCAGTTCGCGATACTTGCGCAGATTCCGGGTGGCGAACATCGGGATCTCGTCGCCATGCAGCACCACCACAATGGCAGAGTCAAACGGGTTGGCCTGATAAATGTTGTTGAGGAAGCTCACGCGGTCGATCACGCCTTCGAGCTCCTTCGTGTTCGACACGGCCACGTCGTAGACCGCTTTTTGGGGGGCATAGGCCGTCTCATTCAGCGTTGCCTGCCCCCACGGCGTCGCGGCCGTGTCCACGGCCGCAACCGGCCCCGCGCATAACAGCATTGCGCCGGCAAGCAAAAAGGATGGGATGGCAGTCTTCATGGCATGTCTCCTTATTGTGAAATGATGCTGTCGCGCCGGGCGCAGTTTCGCGGCGCCGTGGTGCTTCAAGCTGGGGACTCAATCGGCCTGCAGATCGCGCGGCTGATTGATGTTGGCGAAGCAGGCCGCATCGAAGCGGACCGCCGTCGAAGCCAGCCCCGCCTGCCAGTGGCGCACCGCGCGTTCGCCGCGCGCCAGATAAGCGGCAAGGTCGTCGCGCTGGTCGGTGCGCACGATGAAGCAGCTGTAGTGCACACGCCCCGCGTCCGCCGCCACCGCCAACGGCACGCTCTCCAGCTGCGCTGCGCCCAGCAAGCGCAAGGCCAGATCGGCGGGCAGATGCGGCGTATCGCAGGGCACCACCAGCAGCCAGTCGGCCTCTACCGCATCGAGCGCGGCCAGCACCCCCGCCAGCGGGCCGGGGTAATCGGGCAGGGTGTCCGGCAGGACGCGATAACCATAGGCCGCATAGGCATCGAGATTGCGGTTGGCGCTGATCACAAGCTGCCCGACTTGCGGCGCCAGCGCGGCAAGCACCCATTCGATCAACGGATGTCCCTGATAGTTCAGCACGCCCTTGTCGACGCCGCCCATGCGCAGGCCCTGGCCGCCGGCCAGGATGACGGCGGCGACGCGGGCCATATCGAGCCCCCTAGTGGCGGGCATAGAGATGAAAACGGTCGGAGCGGTCGCCCGGGCGGGCGCCCTCCCACAGCTTGATCCAGTCGTCCGCGACATGCGGCTCGGCCTCGCGGCGGCGGGTTTCCACCAGCAGCCAGTCGCAGCCGACGTCTGCCGGCACCAGCTGGCGGCCGCTGTGATAGATCAGCAGCAGGCGCTGTTCGCTGCGCACCTGGTGCGACTGGATGCACGCCACGGCCGGTACCCGTTTCGTCAGCTCGGCGGCCACGCTGACGTAGGACAGGCGACGGTCGAGCGGCGCCAGGAACAGCGCCATCAGCAGCACCCAGACAAAGGTCATGCTGCCGGTCCACACCAGCATGGGGCGCAGCGGCGAGCGCTCGATGCGGCTGAGAAAAAGCACCCAGACCAGCGTGACGGCGAGGCCCAGCGCCAGCGCCCACGGCCGCCAGGTGCCGACTTCGGTCATGCCCAGCCGGGTGAGCCGCGCCGCCAGCCGCGCCGGCGTGCCCAGGTCGTGCGCACTCCAGTAGACCCACAGCAGCAGCGCGAGAAAGCCGAACAGCATGAGTCCGAACCACAACAGCGCATTGGCCGCGCCGCGCCGCAGCGTGAACAGGCCGGCCGCGCCCAGCAGCGCCAGCGGCAACAACAGAATCAAGCCCTGCTCCTCGCCGGGCTGCGCATCGAAGGCATACAGGCCGAGCAGGCCTGCCAGCGCGACCACCGGCAGCACGGTGCCTGGCGTGCGCCACTGGCGACGACCGCGATACACTGCCCACGCCGCCAGCGGCCACGCCGGCCACGCATACCAGCCGAGTATGCTCAGGTAATAACCGGGATGCAGGCCGTCGCCCCCCTGCCAGCGCTGCAGGCTGAACGTGTGCCACGGCCTGTCCTGCACAGCTGAAAACGCCACCCAGGCGGCGCCGACCAGCAGCGCGCCACCGATGCCCCAGGCCAGCGCGCGGCGCGCCGCTGGGGTGCGGTAATCCTCCAGCACACCCTGCAACAACGCGGCGATCACAAGAAACATCACCGCTTCCGCGGTGCCGCCCGCCAGCAGCATCAGCACCGCGCCGCCGCCCAGCGCGCCAGCACTCGACCACCCGCGGGCATCGCGCGGCAGATTGGCGATGCCGTACAGCATGATGGCGGCGGCGGCGAACTGGGCGGTCGCGGCATTGAGTTCATGGCCGCGCACCAGGAGGCCCATGCAGCCCAGAAGGGTCAGCGCCGCTGCCCAGCCCGCTTCGACGCCATACAGGGCGCGGGCGGTGCGCGCGACGAAAAATAGCGCCAGCGCGACGAACAGCCCCGAGGCCAGCCGCGCGCCGTCGTGCAGCGCCAGCAGCGGCGAAGTCAGCCAGGCGGTGGCGCTCGCCACCCAGTAATACAACGGCGGCACGGCGGCGTCGGATGACAGCGCGCCGGTGGTGAGCAGCCACAACTTGACGAAGTGGCCACCGTCGCCGCCCTTCCATGGCGCGTGCCCCACCAGGCCCGGCAGCAGCCAGGCGGCGCACAGCAACAGCAGGCCCAGCTGCGGAAGGGTCGCTGCGCAGCAGCGGGGCACCCACCGGCGTACCCCTTGCGGGTGCTGAGAAGGGGAGAACGCGCGCTTACTGAACAATTTTGAGGCGCTGGCCCGGCTTGGGCTCGCCGCTTGGGTAAAGGGCATTCATCAGGCGCAACTGGCTTTCGGCGTCGGGGCCCAGCGGCGACTGCCGCGCGAGGCTCGCCAGGGTCGTGCCAGGCTGCGCCGTGATCAGTTTCAGCACATAGGGCCGCGCGGTCTGCCGTTCCTCGGCGGTGATCGCGCGAAAGCTGTTGATCGTGCTCCTGAGCGCGTTGCGCTCGCGCTCGTAGACCGCCTTGTCCCAGGCCATGCCGCCGATCAGGTACTGGGTGCCGCTGAACACCACCGCCGCCACCACCACCGGCCGGCCCTGCTGCGCGCCGGCCGCAAAGGCGGCCGGATAGCCGCTGAGGCTGCCGCTGTCGTAGCGCGCGCCGGCATCGAGCTTGACGCCTCGTTGCAGCGTATCCAGCGGCTGGTCGTTTTTCGGGCCCTGTCGCAGTTCGACCAACGCGTCACCTTTCGGGCTCAGCGCCAGCACGCGGTCGGGGCGGTTCTGCACCCGCCAGCCGGGCGGAAACTGGATTGCCAGGCCGAGCTTCGAGTGGAGCAGCATGTTGTTGCGGATGAGGCCCTGATCGGGGCTGTCGCCAAAGTAGACGCCCGCCATCTTCTGCAGATATTCATTGCGGCCCTCGCGCGGGTTGGCGACGCTGTACTGATTCGCCTCCCCCACCACCTGCTGCAGGCGCGCGTCGTTGCTGGGGTGGGTGGCGAAGGTGCCATGGTAAGTGCGCACCGGGCGACCGTCGCGGCGCGCCTGCTCGGCGGCGAACAGCTCCTGGTTTTTCAGCACGCCGATGACGTCGATCATCACCTGTGGACTGTAGCCGGTCTTCGCCAGATATTCGGCGCCGAGGCGGTCGGATTCCAGTTCGTGCTCGCGGCCGTAGCCTGCGGTCCAGGCCTGCGCCAGCGTTTGCAGCAGCGTCGCGCCGCCCTGGTTGTTCATCCCGGGCACCAGGATCGAGCCGAGCACCGCGCCCAGACTGGCGGCGGTCGCAGCGCTTTGCTGGCGCACACCGTGGCGCGCGGTAACGTGGCCGATCTCGTGACCGATCACGCCGGCCAGCTCCGCTTCGGAATTCAGATAGGCCATCAGGCCGCGCGTGATGTAGACGTAGCCGCCGGGCAGGGCAAAGGCGTTGACGTCGGGGCTGTCGACCACGGTGAAATGCCATTGCAGCTGGGGGCGGTGGCTCTGCTGCGCGAGCCGCTGGCCGACGCTGTTCACATAGGCCTGCAGCGCCGGATTCTCCAGCGCAGCGTATTCCTTCAGCACGTCCTGGTGGGCCTGGGCGCCGAGCTGAATTTCCTGCTGCTCGGACATCAGCACGAAGTCCTTGTCCCCGGAGACAGGGTTCTGCGCGCAATGGGTCAGCGCCAGCGCGCCCAGCGCAATGGTGGCGATGCGGCGAACTGTCCTGACTGTCACGACGGGTTCCTCCTGATCGGCATGCAGACAATGATACCGTCGGCGCGGCGCAAAAATGCAAAAAGCGGCCGAAGCCGCTTTTTCACGCATGCGCCGTCAGGCTTCAAGCCGCGGTGGACTTCATGCCGTAGCGCTGGCGGAATTTCTCGACGCGACCCGCGGTGTCGACGATCTTCTGCTTGCCGGTGTAGAACGGATGGCAGGACGAGCAGACTTCCACGTGCAGGGCGGGTTTGCCCAGCGTGGAGCGGGTTACGAACGTACTGCCGCAGGAGCAGGTTACGGTCACTTCGTTGTAATTGGGGTGAATGCCGGCTTTCATGGCAATTCCTTAAAATGGGTTGAATTCGGAGAACGCGGGAGTATAGGGGATCTGGCGGGCGGAATCAAGCCGGATGTCACCCGGCCCATTCTACGGGCAGGGGCCGCGCGCCGCTGCGAAAGCTTCGGGGGAGTCGTTTATGATTGGCGCACCTCCTTCTTCCGGGTTGTACCATGGCCGACAAGCTTTCCTCCGATGCACTGGTTCTGTTTGGCGCCACCGGAGACCTGGCCCGACGCAAGATCTTTCCTGCGCTGTACGACATGCTGCGACACGGCCGCACCCTGCCCCCCATCCTGTGCGTCGCGCATTCCCCGGGCTGGGATCTGGAACGGCTGCGTGCCCACGCCCACGCCGGTATCACCGAATTTGGCAGCGCCGGCATGGACGAATCGGTGTTTCGCAACCTCGGCAGCCTGCTGACCTATATCAACGGCGATTATGAAGACCCCGCCACCTATGATGCGCTGCGGCGCGCCCTCGAACACCGGCAACGGCCGCTGCATTACTTCGCGATTCCGCCGTCGATGTTTCCCGTGGTGGTGCGCGGGCTGGCCGGTGCGGGCTGTACGGACAATGCGCGCGTGGTGGTCGAAAAACCCTTCGGGCGCGACTTCGAGTCAGCACGCTCGCTGAACGCCACGCTGCACGAGGCGCTGCCGGAATCGGGCATCTTCCGCATCGACCACTATCTCGGCAAAGAGGCGGTGCAGAACATCCTCTATTTCCGCTTCGCCAATTCCTTCCTCGAGCCGATCTGGAACCGCAACCATATCCGCCAGATCCAGATCACGATGGCGGAAAACTTCGGCGTCGAGGGGCGCGGGCGCTTCTATGATTCCGTCGGCGCGATCCGCGACGTAATGCAGAACCACCTGCTTCAGATTCTGGCGCTGCTGGCCATGGAGCCGCCGCTGGGCACCAGCGCCGAGGCGATCCGCGACGAACAGGCCAAGCTGCTCAAGGCCATCCGCCCGCTCGAACCCGGCGACATCGTGCGCGGGCAGTACGAGGGCTACCGCAACGAGGAAGGCGTCGCGCACGGATCGGACACCGAAACTTTCACCGCGGTGCGTTTCTTTGTCGATACCTGGCGCTGGGCGGGCGTGCCCTTCATTGTGCGCACCGGCAAAAAGCTGCCGGTCACCACCACCGAGATCCGCGCCGAATTCCAGCTGCCGCCGCAACGCGTGTTCGCCCTCTCCGAATCCGGACCGCTCGCGCCCAATTACCTGCGCATGCGGCTGTCCCCCACGGTGTCGATCGCGCTCGGCGCACGCACCAAGAACGCCGGCGACCGCATGGTGGGGCGGCCGGTGGAACTGTATGTCTGCAACGACCACCCGGACGAGATGAGCGCCTACGAGCGCCTGCTCGGCGACGCACTGGACGGCGAGGCAATGCTGTTCGCGCGGCAGGACGCGGTGGAGGCGGCGTGGAATGTGGTGGAGCGGGTGCTGTCGCACCGCGACCCGGCCTATGCCTATGAGCCCGGCACCTGGGGGCCGCAGGAGGCCGACCTGCTGCTGGCCGGCGGGCGCTGGCACAATCCGCGGCCGGCGCAGGGCTAGCCCGGGCCGTTCATTCAATCAGGGGGTTGTCTGGGACGCGCTATGTGAATCCGCAGGCAGCGCCTGCGTGCGTCCGGCCGGCTATTAGCCGCGCCGCATCGAGTCGAAGAAGTCCGCGTTGTTCTTGGCAGCGCGGATCTTGTCGACCAGAAACTCCATCGCTTCCATGTCGTCCATCGGGTACAGCAACTTCCTCAGCACCCAGACCTTTTGCAGCAGCTCCGGCGGGATCAGCAGTTCCTCGCGGCGGGTGCCGGAGCGGTTGACGTTGATCGCGGGGTAGAGGCGCTTCTCGGCCATCTTGCGGTCGAGGTGGATTTCCAGGTTGCCGGTGCCCTTGAATTCTTCGTAGATCACGTCATCCATGCGGCTGCCGGTGTCGACCAGCGTGGTGGCGAGGATGGTCAGGCTGCCGCCTTCCTCGATGTTGCGCGCGGCGCCGAAGAAGCGCTTGGGCTTCTGCAGCGCGTTGGCGTCGACGCCGCCGGTGAGCACCTTGCCGGAGGCCGGCTGCACGGTGTTGTAGGCGCGCGCCAGGCGGGTGATCGAGTCGAGCAGGATCACCACGTCCTTCTTGTGTTCGACCAGGCGCTTGGCGCGCTCGATCACCATTTCGGCCACTTGAACGTGGCGACTGGCGGGTTCGTCAAAGGTCGATGCCACGACTTCGCCGCGCACGGTGCGGCTCATCTCGGTCACTTCTTCCGGGCGTTCGTCGATCAGCAGCACGAACAGCACGACGTCGGGGTGGTTGGACGAGATGGCATGCGCGATGTGCTGCAGCATCACCGTCTTGCCGGACTTCGGCGGCGCGACCAGCAGGCCGCGCTGCCCTTTGCCGATCGGCGCGACGATGTCGATGATGCGGCTGGTGATGTTTTCCTCGGCCTTGATGTCGCGCTCAAGTTTCAGCGGCTTGTCCGGATGCAGCGGGGTGAGGTTCTCGAACAGGATCTTGTTCTTGCTCGCCTCGGGCGGCTCGCTGTTGATCAGGTCGAGCTTGGTCATCGCCGAATAGCGCTCGCCGTCCTTCGGCGTGCGGATCTCGCCTTCGATCGTGTCGCCGGTGTGCAGGTTGAAGCGGCGGATCTGCGACGGCGACACGTAGATGTCGTCGGTGTTGGCCAGATACGAGGATTCCGGCGACCGCAGGAACCCAAAGCCATCCGGCAGCACTTCCAGCACACCGTCACCGTAGATGCTCTCGCCGCGCTTGGCCTGCGCCTTCAGGATGGCAAAAATCAGCTCCTGTTTGCGAAAGCGGTTGGCGTTGTCGATGCCGCTGGTGGCGGCGATTTCGAGAAGTTCGGTGATGGGTTTTTGCTTGAGCTCGGAAAGATGCATGGGGGAGGCCTGAATGGGCTCGCTTGAAGGAGCCGGACTTGGGGGAGGGGTGGGGCCGGACGATGCTGCGGGCTCAGACGGCTCGCGGGGCACTTCGTCCGGGGAATGCATATTCAGATGTTGCTATCAACAAAAGCGGTGAGCTGCGACTTGGACAGCGCACCGACCTTGGTGGCTTCGACGTTGCCGTTCTTGAAGATCATCAGGGTGGGGATGCCGCGGATGCCGAACTTGGGCGGCGTGGCCTGGTTTTCATCGATATTGAGTTTGCACACTTTGAGCTTGCCGGCGTATTCCTTGGCGACTTCGTCGAGGATCGGCGAGATCATCTTGCAAGGGCCGCACCAGTCCGCCCAGTAGTCCACCAGCACCGGTACACCGGCCTGCAGGACTTCCTGCTCGAAGGAATCGTCGGATATGTAATGAACATGCTCGCTCATTTGGTGAAGCTCCTAATCAGGGAAGGGGATAGCCGGAACTGGCCTGGGTGCGTTTGACGCTGACGGTAAAGCTGGAAAATTCGGTTTTGTGCCGATATGCTACATCAAAATTGCCGCCCGCAAGCAACCGGGGCTTTTTCCATCCATCTGGGTAAATCCGAATGACTTATGTTGTAGCCGACGCCTGCATCAAGTGCAAATATACCGACTGTGTCGACGTCTGTCCGGTCGACTGCTTTCACGAAGGCCCCAACTTCCTCGTCATCGACCCCGAGGAGTGCATCGACTGCACCCTCTGCGTGGCCGAATGCCCGGTGGAAGCCATTTTCGCCGAAGACGACGTGCCGGACGACCAGCGTGCCTACATCGCGCTGAACGCTGAGCTTGCCAAGGAATGGAAGGTCATCCTCGAAAGCAAGGACCCGCTGCCTGACGCCGACGAATGGGCCCAGACCAAGGACAAACGCCAGTACCTGGAGCGCTGAGCCGCTTGAACACTTTCGGCGACGGCGCGCTGCCGCATGCTGTCGCCCACCACCTGCTCGATCACCACGCCGACCGCCTGCCCGACCTGTCCGGGCTGACCGTGCTTGTCCCCAACCTGCGCGCCGGGCAGGACTTCGCCCGCGCGCTGGCGCAGGCAGCCGGTCGCGCCGTTTTGATTCCGCCGCGGATCACGCCGCTGAAAAGCTGGGCCGACAGTGTGGCCGCCGGCCATGCCGAGCCGCAGGCGCGGCGGCTGGCACAGCTGCATGGCGTGCTGCGTCAAACCGACTGGCTCGGCAGCGTCGACCGCTGGACGCTCGCCGGCGAACTGCTGGCGCTGGCCGACGAACTGTCGGCCGCGCGCCTGGGCGGCGATATCGGCTCGCAGATCCGCGCGCTACACGCCGACACGCTCGACCGCGAAACCGCACTGATCGAGGCGGTGTGGCAAACGCTCAACCGCGACGGCCACGATCCGCAGGCGCGCTACGCGCGCGCGCTCGATGCGCTGGCCGAACAGATCGCGGCAGCGCCGCAACCGATCTATGGCTACGCGCTGGGCACGCTCACCGCCGTCGAGCGGCAGTTCCTCGCGCGCTGCGCCGAACACGCCCCGCTCATCCTGTTCGAAGCGGACGCCGAGGCCCCGCTGGCCCACACGCTGCACCAGGCCTGGATGCAAACCGATCCGCCGCTGCGCGACCGCGCCCTCGCGCTGGTGCAGCGCCTCCCCGTCTCGCCGCTGCGGGATCGCCTGATGCTTGCCCCCGCGCCGCATCTGGAAGCCGAAGCGCGCGCCGTCGCCAGCTGGGTGGCCGCGCAGCTCAATGCAGGCAAGCGCGACCTCGCCCTGATCGCACTCGACCGCGAAACCGCGCGGCGGGTGCGCGCGCTGCTCGAGCGCATGGACGTGCTGGTGGCCGACGAAACCGGCTGGACGCTGTCGACCACCGCTGCCGCCGCGGTGATCGACCGCTGGCTGGAATGCGTCGCGAGCGACTTTCCCCATGTCGAATTGCTCGACCTGCTGAAGTCGCCCTTCGTGCTGGGCGCGCCCACCGCGCGCCAGGATCAGGTGCTGACATTCGAGCTGGCGCTGCGCCGCCACGGCGTGTCGCAGGGCATGGCCGATATCCGGCGACTGGCACAGCGCGAATTCGGCACGTTGCCGGACTGGCTGGCCGCGCTGTTCGACGCGCACCAGGCGTTCGTGCAACGCCGCGCCCCGCTCGTCATTTGGCTCACCCGCCTCGCCGACAGCCTCGCCAGGCTGGATGCTGGAACCCCGCTCAAGGCCGACGCCGCCGGCGCCCGCGTACTCGAAACACTCGAAGACCTACGCCGCGACCTGGCCGACGACACCGAAAAATACGGCTTCAACGAATGGAGGCGCTGGCTCAACTTGGCGCTGGAATCGGCGAGCTTCATCGACGCCAGCGTCGCCAGCCCCCTCGTGCTGACCTCGCTGCCCGCCGCGCGCGGGCGCCTGTTCGACGCCGTCGCGGTGATCGGCGCCGACGCCCGTCACCTGCCCGCGCGCCCCGCGCCGGGCCTGTTTTCGCAGGCCACGCGCGGGCAACTGGGCCTGCCGACGGCCGTCGACGACGCCGCGGCAGCGACCGCCGACCTGATGCAGCTGCTGGTCCAGGGGCCCGCGCTCATCAGCTGGCAGGCGTGGAACGACGACGAGCCCAACCCCGCCTCGCCGCTGGTGCTGCGGCTGCAGGCGTTGCACCGGGCCGCGTGGGGCAGCGATCTGCCGACGCAGGCCCCCGGCGCGCCGCCCACGCAGGCGAGCCCGCTGCCTGCTGCCTGCGTGCAGCCCGCGCCAACGGTCACGCCCGCGCAGCTGCCGCGGCACTATTCGCCCACCGCCTACCAGACCCTGCTCGACTGCCCCTACCGCTTCTTCGCACGCAGCGTGCTCGGCCTGCGTGAACTCGACGAGGCCGACGAAGCGCTCGACAAGAGCGACTACGGCAACGCGCTGCACCGCATCCTCAAGGCCTTTCACGACAGCGATCCGCCGCTCGAACGCGACGCTGCGCTGACGCAGCTGAATGCCTGCTCCACCGCCGAGTTCGCTACCCTGCCCGCGTACACCGCCGCCGCCTGGGCAAGCCGGTGGGACAGCATCCAGCCCGCCTACATCGACGCCTGGCTGGCGCACGCATCTGCCGGCTGGCGCTATAAGTCCGGCGAAACCGATTTCGCCGTGCCATACAGCGTTGAAGGCCTGGGCGAGATCACCCTGCACGGCCGCGTCGACCGAGTCGATGCAAAAGCCGACGCTCGCTACGTGATCGACTACAAGACCAGCGCCGCGCAGGGCCTAAAGAAGAAACTCAAGGCGCCCGACGAAGCCGTGCAGCTGCCCTTCTATGCCTGGCTGTGCGAGGCCGCCGCCGCCTACCTGCCGATCAACGAAGCCCCCGTCGCCGCGCTCGAACTCGACGGCGAAACCGACGTCGCCGCGATCAGCCTGCGCCTGCCCGAGCTGCTCGAAGCGATCGCCCGGCACGCCGCGTTGCCGGCCCATGGCGTCGACAGTGTCTGCAAATATTGCGAAGCGCGCGGACTGTGCCGCAAGGGGATGTGGGATGCGTGAACCGCTCGACAACGCAGTCGCACTCAATCCGCACGCCTCGTGCGTAGTGGAAGCCTGCGCCGGCAGCGGCAAGACCTGGCTCCTGGTGTCGCGCATGCTGCGCTTGCTGCTGGCAGGCGCCGCGCCCTCGGAATTGCTGGCGATCACGTTCACGCGCAAGGCGGCGCAGGAAATGACCGACCGCCTGCACGAGTGGCTGCGCGTGCTGGCGCTGGAAGACGACGCGACGGTGCGGACATTCCTGCGCGATCGCGACGTGGCGGAGAACGACATCGACGCGCTGTTGCCGCGCGCGCGCGGCCTGCTGGAAACGGTATTGATCGCGCAGCCGGGACCGACGGTGACGACGTTTCACGGCTGGTTTCTCGATCTCTTGAAACGCGCGCCGCTGGAGGCCGGACTACCCTGGGGAGCGCCATTGCTGGAGCGCACCCGGCAGCTGCAGGACGAGGTGCGCGACCGCTTGCTGGCGAAGTGGGCCTCTTCGCCAGAATCTCCGGAAGGTGGCGCCCTGCTCGCCCTGCTGGGCGACATCGGCGAGCACAACCTGCGCGCGCTGCTGCGGCATTTTCTCGATGCACGCGCGGAATGGTGGGCCTACACGGAACAGGCCGCCGACCCGGTGACCCATGCGCTGGAAGCGTTGCGGCCCGGCCTGCTCCCCGATCTGGACAGCGATCCGGTAGCGGGCTTCTGGGCCGACGAATTGATGGTGGCGCGGGTGAAGCGGGTGGGCTTTGCGCTGGAAAAAGGCGGCAAGAGCGAACAGGCGCGTGCGCCGGAAATCCAGCGCAGTCTGAGTCTGCCGCCCGACGCCGCGCACGCCGCGCTGATGAAGCACCTGATGACCGCGGGCCAGCGGCGCAAGAAACAGGCGACGAAGGAACTGGAAAAAGCGCTCGGCGCCGGGCTCGACGCCTATCTGCGTGACCTCGACACGCTGGAAACCGCGCTCGAAAAAATCGCCGCGATCCAGACCGACCAGCGCATCTGGGCGCTCAACCGCCATGGCCTACTGCTCGGCCACGCGCTACTGGCGGCGTATCAGGACGCCAAGGCGCAGCAGGGGGTGATCGACTTCGCCGACGCCGAGTGGCTGGCCTGCCGCCTGCTCGCCAGCGAGGAACACGCGCCGGCACTGGCGCTGAAGCTGGATGCGCGCTACAAACATTTGTTACTCGACGAATTCCAGGACACCAACCCGCTGCAGTGGCAGGCGCTGTCGACCTGGCTCGCCGAAGCACACGGTGCCGACAGCGACATGACAGTATTCATGGTGGGCGATCCCAAGCAGGCGATTTATCGTTTCCGCCGCGGCGAAGCGCGCGTGTTCGACGCGGCGGCGGCATTCCTGGCGGCGCATTTCGACGCGCCGCGCTTCAGCACCGACATGACGCGGCGGCTGGCGCCGGCGGTGGTGCAGGCGCTCAACCCGGTATTCGCCGGCATCGAAGGCTTTGCCGAGCACACGCACGCGCCGGCAAACAAAAGTCGCGCTGGCGCACTCCGCTGCCTGCCGGTGCAGGCCGATAGAGCCGAGGCCGACGTGTGGAGTCGACTGCGCAACCCGCTCACCACGCCACAACCGGAGGCTGACGACCGCGCCGTGCACGAAGAGGCGCGGCAATTTGCCCGCGTGCTGCGCGACGAGGTGCTGGGGCGCTGGGGCGTGGCGGACAAGACGGGCGCCCTGCGCGCGGCGCGCCCCGGCGACGTCATGGCGCTGGTGAAGAAGCGCACCCACCTGCATCTGTACGAACGCGAGCTGGAGAAGGCGCGCATCCCCTTCATCACCTCGCGCCGCGGCGGCCTGCTGCACGCGCTGGAAGCGCAGGATGTAATTGCGCTGATCGAAACCCTGCTGCTGCCGCACGCCGAGCTGAAGCTGGCACACGTGCTGAAGTGCCCGATCTTCGGCTGTAGCGACGACGAGCTGCTGCAAGTGTTTGCGCCTGGCGACGCGCTGCGCGGCTGGGAACAGCTGCTCGCGCTCGCCGCCGCGCCCGATTGTCCCGCGACACTCACACGCGCGGCGCGACTGCTGACCCGCTGGCGCGCCCACGTCGGTACGCTGCCGGTGCACGACCTGCTCGACCGCATCTATTTCGAGGGTGATGTCGAGGCGCGCTATGCCGCCGCGGTGTCCGAGGCGATGCGGCCGCAGGTGGCCGCCAACCTGCGCGCCTTTTTGCAGCTGGCACTGACGCAGGACGGTGGACGCTATCCGACGCTGGCCGGTTTCGTGCGTGAGCTGGCGTCGCTGGTCGACGACAGTGACGCCGCGCCCGGCGAGGGGCTGGCGGCCGACGGCGAAAACGCGGTGCGGCTGCTGACCATTCACGGTGCCAAGGGGCTGGAAGCGCCGATCGTCTGGCTGCTGGGCGGCAGCGACCACCCGAAAGGGGAAAGCTACGCGGTGCTGGCACCGTGGCCGCCCGAGGCGCCAAGGCCGCTGCATTTTTCGCTGTTCAGTCGGCAGGACGACCGGGGCGTCGCGCGGGAAGACTGGTTCAAAGAAGAAGCCGATCTCGCGCAACGCGAATCCGACAACCTGCTGTATGTGGCGCTGACCCGTCCCCGACAGGCGCTGATCGTCAGCGGCGACGCCCACAAAAACGCCTGGCTGGCGCGCGTAGACGCGGCCTGGAAAGGCCGGGCGCTGCCGGCCGATCTGCCGATCGCGGCGGCCGAAGCCGCCATCTCCGCCCCGCCGTCGGCTCGCATTGATGCGCCGGCGGTGGGGCAACGCATCGCACCGCTCGCAGTCAATCCGGCGGCATCGATGGGTGAGCTCTTCCATGCCTGCCTGGAACACCATGCGCCGCCCGGGGCGCCGCGCGACCTGCCGGCGCTGGCCGCCCGCCTGGGGCTGGAGGCGCAACTCGACCGCACCGAAGCGGCCGCCCGCGCGCTGCTGGCGCAGCCGCATCTGGCGCGCTTTTTCGACCCTGCGCAGTACCGCTGCGCCCACAGCGAATGGGCATTGCTGGACCGCAGCGGCCGGCTGCAGCGGCTCGACCGCGTGGTGGAATTCGATGATGCGATCTGGCTGATCGACTACAAGACCGGCGACGACAGCCGCGGCGTCAGCGACGCGCAGCTGGTCGAGCGCCATCGCGCGCAGCTGGCCGACTACCGCTCGCTGCTGGCCGAACTCCACGCCGGCAAGCCGGTCCATGCCGCGCTGCTATTGGCCGACGGCCGGCTGATTCACATGGAAAATCAAACATGACTGACAAGCCCTTCTCCGAATCCTGCTTGCAGAACCGCGAGCCGATCCTGGCGGTGCTGCGCATCTGGTTTGCCGACCGCCGCCACGTGCTGGAAATCGGCAGCGGCACCGGCCAGCACGCGGTGTATTTCGCGCCCGAGCTGCCGCATCTGGTGTGGCAGACCGCCGACGTGCCGCCGCACCACGCCGGCATTCGCGCCTGGCTTGATGACGCCGCGCTACCCAACGTGCGGCCGCCGCTGGCGCTCGACGCCAACGACACGGCCTGGCACGGCGGCCGCTACGACGCGGTGTTTTCCGCCAACACGCTGCACATCATGAGCTGGCCCGAGGTCGCGCAATGCTTTGCCGGCATCGGCGCGGTACTGGCGTCCGGCGGTACGCTGGTCATCTATGGTCCGTTCAACTACAACGGCGCCTACTCGTCGGAGAGCAACGCCCGCTTCGACGCCTGGCTGAAGGCGCGCGACCCCGCTTCCGGGGTGCGCGATTTCGAGGCGGTGGACGCGCTGGCGCGCGCGCAGGGCCTGGTTCTGCAGCAGGACATCGCGATGCCGGCCAACAACCGAACCCTCGTCTGGCGCATGGAATAGGATGAATTTACCTGCGTGACCGTCCTTGTCTCACTGGGTGCTTTGCTATAACGAAACCATCGTGGGATTAAGGAACGTTCATGCGCATTGCCGAACTGATCCAGCGCTGGAGCAAGGAGGGCCACGCACGCGCCGACGTGCGCGCCTATGCCGTGCATTTGCCGCTGCGCGACGCCGCTCGCGTCGAAGCCCTGCACCTGATGTACCCGGGCCGCAGCGATTCCCAGCTGATGGCCGACCTGATCCGGGCCGCGCTCGACGAGCTGGAAGTCGCCATGCCCTACATTCCGGGAAACCGCATCATTGCCGAGGACGACTACGGCGATCCGATTTACGAGGATCTCGGTCCGACGCCGCGGTTTTACTCGCTGTCGCATGAAATCCTGCGCAAGCTGGCCGCAATGCCAGCAGGAAAGTAACTGTCGGTTTTATTTACAGTGCGCCCCCAGTCATGCGGCACATGTCGCTGTTTTTAATGGGGTTTTGCTGCTGGCACATGCATTGCTCGCAAGCTCGGTATAAAACGACAACGCGGGTAACGATAACCATGTATCTCGGACCGGCCTTCCTTTTCGCGGCCTTTGCCAGCCTGTTCTATATCCCGGACTTTCTGGATATTCCTTTCGGCGTGCTCACGCCGCGCCAGCTGGTTTCACAGCTGCTGTTCTCGGTGTTCGGCCTGATTTCGCTGGCGGCGCTGGCGCGCTCGATCGAGTTCGACCCGGTGTGGCCGTGGCGGCCGGGTTTTCGCCGCACCCTCGACTGGCTGCTGGGGCGCACGCAATAAGCACGCGGGCAGAATAAAATAGCGGCTTTCCTTCCGGTCTGCCGCCATGCCCGTCAACCTCGCCGCCCCTGATCCCGCTTCCCTGCTGCCGGTTGCCGGCGTTCGCCTCGGCATCGCCTCCGCCGGCATCAAGAAACCCGGCCGGCGCGACATCACGCTGTTCGAACTGGCACCGGGCTCGCAGGTGGCCGGCGTGTTCACGCAAAACCGTTTCTGCGCCGCCCCGGTCACGGTCTGCAAACAGCATCTGGTCAGCGACGACATCCGCGCGCTGCTGATCAACACCGGCAACGCCAACGCCGGCACCGGCGAGGAAGGCCTCAATCGCGCACGCCGGACCTGCGCGGCGGTGGCCGATCTCTTCGGCATCAAACCCGAACAGGTGCTGCCGTTTTCCACCGGCGTGATCCTCGAGCCGCTGCCGATCGACAAGATCCTGCCCGCACTGCCCGCAGCCCAAGCCGATCTCGCTGCGAACCATTGGAGCGAAGCCGCGCACGCGATCATGACCACCGACATTGTCGCCAAGGGCGCCTCGCGACAAATGCAGCTCGGCGGCAAGACCGTGACGGTGACCGGCATCGCCAAGGGCTCCGGCATGATCCACCCCAACATGGCGACCATGCTGGGCTACGTGGCGACCGACGCGGCGATCGCGCCGGCGCTGATGCAACGCATGGTAAAGGACGTCGCCGACGTGTCGTTCAACTGCGTCACCGTCGACGGCGATACGTCCACGAATGACAGCTTCATCCTGATCGCCACCGGCCAGGCCGGCAACCCCGAAGTCACCGATGCCGCCAGCGCCGACTATGCCGCGTTGAAAGCCGCCCTGAGTGACGTCGCGATCGAACTCGCGCAGGCGATGGCGCGCGATGGCGAAGGCGCGACCAAGTTCATGACGATTGCCGTCGAGGGTGGCCGCGACCGCGCCGAATGCAAGCAGATCGCCTACGCGATTGCACGCTCGCCGCTGGTCAAGACCGCGTTCTTCGCCAGCGACCCCAACCTCGGCCGCATCCTCGCCGCCATCGGTTATGCCGGCGTGAGCGACCTCGATGTGAATACCTTGAAGGTCTACCTCGGCGACGTGCTCGTCGCCGAAAACGGCGGCCGCGCCGCGAGCTACACCGAGGCGCAGGGTGCGGCGGTAATGAAGGAAGCGGAGATCACCGTGCGCGTCGTGCTGAATCGCGGCAGCGTCGACGCCACGGTGTGGACCTGCGATTTTTCCTACGACTACGTGAAGATCAACGCGGAGTACCGTACCTGATGCCATGAGCGTGCTGCTCTCGCCCGAACAGATCGCCTTCCTGCAAGGCCCGCTGTCGATGAACGTCGGCGCGGTCGGGCGCGACGGCTGGCCGTGCGTGAGCCGCGCGCAGGGCATCGTGGTGGCGCGCGACCGGCGCACGCTGACGGTATTGCTTTCCAGTGTGCGCAGCCGCGCTGTGCTCGACGCGCTGGACGCCGGCAGCGCGATCACGCTGGTGGCGAGCCGGCCGGCGACGCACGCCACACTGCAGCTGAAGGCGGCGCGCGCCGAACGGGTCGCGGTGACCGCCGCGCACCGGGCGGCGAGCGCGCGCTGCGTGGCTGGATTCGGCGCGGAGCTGGCCGCGCTCGGCTACGGCGACGATCTGGCCACGGCACTCGCAGCGCTGCTGCCGACCGACGACCTGACGGGTCTGCGTTTCGTACCCGAGGTCGTGTTCGACCAGACGCCCGGGCCGCAGGCCGGCCGCGTGTTGGCGCGCGCATGAAGATCCCGCTCGAATCGCTGCGGTCCTGCCTCGACGGCGCAGTGCCCGCGGTGGTGTCGACCTGTTCGCCCGACGGCATACCGAATGTGGCCTACGCCTCGCAGGTGCATTATGTGGACGCCGCACACGTGGCGCTGTCGTTCCAGTTTTTCAGCAAAACGCGCGAGAACGTGCTGGCGCATCCCTACGCGCAAGTGCAGGTGATCGAACCCGGCAGCTTCCGCCATTTCCGCCTGCGGGTGCGCTACCTGCGCACCGAAACCGCGGGACCGCTGTTCGAATATATGAAGGCGCAGCTGGCCGGCATCGCGGCGCAGACCGGCATGGACAAGGTGTTCGTGCTGCGCGGAGCCGACGTCTACCAGGTACTTGATATCGAGAACGTCGATCCGCACCTGCCGGCCGCACCGCCACGGCCGGATGCCTTGCTGGGGCTGCGGCGCACGCTCGACCAACTGGGGACGTGCGACGACCTCGCGGTGCTGGCCGACCGCGCACTGGCGGCGCTCACACACGGCTTCGGCATCCGCCATGCGCAGCTGGCGATGCTAGACGAAACCGGCAACGCGCTCTACACGCTTGCGAGCCTGGGCTACCCGGCCTCGGGCGTCGGCGCCGAGGTCGCGCTGGGCGAAGGTCTGATCGGCGTCGCCGCGCGCGAGCGCATTCCGGTCCGCATCAATCACCGCACCGGCGACTACACCTATCACGCCGCGCTGCGCGTGGCCGACCCGGCGACGCCGCGCATCGCGCTGCCGGTGCTGACCGATGCGCACAGCCAGATCGCGGTGCCGGTCGTCGACGGTGAGTGCCTGCTCGGCGTGCTTTATGCCGAAAGCGAACACGACGCCTTTTTCGGGCACGCCGACGAGGATGCGCTGCAGATCTACGGCCGCCACCTCGGTGCGCTCGTCAGCCGGATCGCGGCATTGCCCGACGAGGAGAGTGCGGCGCTCCCTCTGCCTCGTACGCAGCCCCGCGGCACGCCGCTCGCGGTACGCTACTTCGCCCACGACCACAGCGTGTTCGTCGACAACGGCTATTTGATAAAGGGCGTGGCCGGCAGCATTTTGTGGACGCTGCTGAACGAACACCTGGCGAGCGGCCGGCGCGATTTCTGCAACCGCGAGCTGCGCCGCGATCCGCGCCTGCCCCTGCCGGACCTTTCCGACAACCTGGAAACGCGGCTCATCCTGCTGCAACGGCGGCTGGCCGAACGCTGCCCGCAGATCGCGCTGGAAAAAACCGGGCGCGGGCGCTTCCGCCTCAATATCGATCGCCCGCTGGCCCTGCAATCGGCCTGAAGCCGCCTACTTCGTCGCCACTGGCGGCAGGTTCTTCGGTGTCAGGTCGAGGTAGGGGGTCGCCACCTTGCCGCCGGGCGGCACGTAGGCCGGCGCGGCCGGGCCCTTCAGCGGCAGGCTCTTCACATAGCGGTAGATCGCCTTCAGGTCGGCGTCGGTCATCGCGCGCAGGCTGGGCGAGGGCATGGGTGGCCGCATCGGCTGGCGGGCCCGGGCGACCCACTGCGCCTCGGTCAGGCTGTGCGCCAGCAGCCGGAGGTTGGCGGGATAGGTGGTGCCCCACGGCCCCTGCCAGCCCATCGCGTCACCGGTCAGCCATTCGCTTTCGGGCACCTGGCCATCCTTCTGCATGAAGCCGGGAGTGTGGCAGTCGTTGCAGCCGGTGGTCTGGATCAGATAGCGGCCGTGGCGGATGTCGTCCGCCGGGCCAGCGACAGCCAGGCCGGCCGAACTGGCAAGCAGCCACGCGGCCAGCGTCAGATGGACATTCATGGTTCGTCTCCTCGTCGTGGGCGGGCGCACCCCGCACCCGAAGCCGGAAGCATAGGCGGGCTGCGGCCGGCGCGTTGCTAAGTGTTTGCTAGCGGAAACCTAAATTTTCCCTAAGCGCGGGCGGGTTGGATGGCGCGCGCCGTCCGCTAGAATCACGGCATGACCGATTTCGCCCACTTGCTGCCCCGCATCGAGCGCCTGCTCGACCGCCTCGACACGTCTGCCACCGCGCACGGTCTCGACTGGAAGACCGTGCGCGCCGCGCGCTGGTCGGCGCAGGCAGGAACGCTCAAACCCATCCTGCATCCGCAGCGGGTGGCAATCAGGGACCTGCTGGCGATCGACGAGCAGAAGCAGCGGGTTGACACCAACACGCGTCAGTTCGTCGCCGGCAAGCCCGCCAACAACGTGCTGCTGACCGGTGCGCGCGGCGGCGGCAAGTCTTCGCTGGTGAAGGCGGTGCATGCCAAATACGCGCCGAAAGGGCTGCGCCTGATCGAGGTCGACAAGGCCGGACTGCCCCATCTGCCCGACCTGTTCGATCTGCTGGCCGACGCCGACTACCGTTTCATCGTCTTCATCGACGACCTCTCTTTCGCCGAGCACGAACCGGGCTACGCCAGCCTCAAGGCCGCGCTCGACGGCTCGCTCGCCGGGCCGTCCGACAACGTGCTGATCTACGCCACGTCGAACCGGCGTCACCTGATGCCGGAATACATGGCGGAGAACCTGGAGACGAAGCACCTCGGTGGCGAAGTACATCCGGGTGAGGCGACCGAGGAAAAAATTTCGCTGTCCGACCGCTTCGGGCTTTGGGTGTCGTTCCACGCGATGGACCAGGACACCTATCTCGCCATCGCGCGCCACTGGGCCGCAAGCCTCGGCGCACCGGCGGACGGGGGCTTCGAGCGCGCCGCGCTGCAGTGGTCGCTCGGGCGCGGCGCGCGCAACGGGCGGGTTGCATGGCAGTTCGCGCGGGACTGGGCGGGACGTAAATGAATCCCGGCTCGAGTGCCCTCTCCCCAACCCTGACCCCAGATGGGAGAGGGGGCGAACGTGATGCCCAGAACGAATTAATCGTTGTCGCCGCGGTGCTGACCCAGCCCGACGGCCGCGTGCTGCTGGCGCAGCGGCCGCCGGGCAAGGTGTATGCGGGCCACTGGGAATTCCCCGGCGGCAAGGTGGAGGCGGGAGAATCGCTGGACGCGGCGCTGGCGCGGGAGCTGCACGAGGAACTCGGCATCGTCGTCACCCGCACCTGCCGCTGGATCACCCGCGTTTTCGTCTACCCGCACGCGACCGTACGGCTGAATTTTTTCCGCGTCTTCCAGTGGGAAGGCGTGCCGCATCCGCATGAAGGGCAGCTTTTTTCCTGGCAGCTGCCCGACGCGGTCGAGGTAACGCCGCTGCTGCCGGCGAATTTCCCGATCCTGAAGGCGCTGGCGCTGCCGCCGGTGCTGGGCATTTCGCACGCCGAGTCGCTCGGCGTCGACAGCTTTCTGGCACGGCTGGATGTCGCGCTCGCCCAAGGCCTGCGGCTGATCCAGCTGCGCGACAAGACGCTGCCCGAGGACGTGCGGCTGACGCTGGCGCGCGAGACGGTGCGCCGCGCCCATCTGCACGGCGCGCGCGTACTGGTCAACGGCAACCCGGAGCTGGCGCACGCCGCGGGCGCCGACGGCGTGCATCTCGATTCGTCCGCCGCAGGCCAGCTGGCCGCGCGGCCGGACTACGCCGAGGCGGACGATTTTCTGATCGGGGTGTCTTGCCACGACAGCGCCGAGCTCGCCCATGCCGCTGAAATCGGCGCCGATTTCGCGCTGCTGTCGCCGGTGCTGCCCACACTCACACATCCGGGCGCGGCCACCTTGGGCTGGGAGACGTTTTCCGAGCTTGCCGCTGCCAGCCCGATTCCGGTCTACGGCCTGGGCGGGCTGGAACGCGACGACGTGGCGCTGGCGCAATCGCACGGCGCGCACGGCGTGGCGCTGCTGCGCGGAGCGTGGACATGAAACGGGTGGCCGTGCCGCTGCTGCTGGCGGCGGCGCTGATCGCGATCGCGGTGACCGGCTGGTGGCTGAAACGCCCGGCCGACGCCGTGGCGGTAAGTTGCGCCGATCCGCTGGCCGGCTGCGCGTTCAGCCACCGCGGCGCAGCCGTGGACGTGCGTTTTCTGTCGCAGCCGACGCCGCTGGAAGCGTTCGGCCTGCGCGTTTCGGCGCCCAACGCCCGTCGCATCAGCGCCGAATTCCAGATGGTGGGGATGGACATGGGTTTCAACCGGTATGACCTGCGGCCCGCGGGCGACGGGGCGTTTGCCTCGAACGTGACGCTGCCGGTCTGCATCAGCGGGCGGCACGACTGGACGCTGTTTCTCGATGTCGACGGGACCCGCTACGCGCTGCCCTTCAAGTCGCGCTGAAACCTGCCGTACACCAAATCGTCACAGTCGGCGCATATAATCAGACGATATTTCTTGAGAGATCACCGCCATGCCAACAGAACATACCTATAAACAATTCGACGCCGAACTGGAAGCCGTACGCGCCAGCGTGCTGAAAATGGGTGGTCTGGTCGAGGAGCAGATCACCAATGCGATCGAGGCCCTGATCTCGGGCAACATGGACCTGGCCGAGCGCGTGGACGCCAACGACCACCACGTCAACGCGCTGGAAGTGGCGATCGACGAGGACTGCACCCACATCATCGCGCGCCGGCAGCCGACCGCATCCGACCTGCGCATGGTGATGATGGTGGTGAAGACCATCACCGACCTCGAGCGCATCGGCGACGAGGCCGCCAAGATCGCGCGCATGGCCAAGCTGATTCACCAGGCCGAGCGCATCAGCCTGCCGCGCTTTTCCGAAGTGAAATACATGTCCGACCTCGTGCTCGACATGCTGAGAAAGGCGCTCGACGGCTTCGCCCGCCTGGACGCCACCAAGGCGGTCGAAATCGCGCGCCAGGACCAGGCGGTGGACGAGGAATTCCGCCTCAACCTGCGCCACCTGATCACCTTCATGATGGAAGACCCGCGCACGATCTCGGTCTTCATCGACATCCTGTTCGTCACCAAGGCGATCGAGCGCATGGGCGACCACGCCAAGAACATGTCGGAATACGTGGTCTACATGGTGAAGGGCAAGGACGTGCGCCACACCTCGCTGGAAGAAATCGAAAAAGAAGTGATGTGATTTTTTTGCGCCGCGAAGGCAAACGCGGTTCCTGCGGGAGCCCGTTTTGTTAGGGTGCCTGTCCCGGATTTACCCGCGAGGGGTCGGCCGTGGTTTTAAAGCCGCTGCAGCCCTAAAGGACTCCGATCCACTATGGGCTAAAGCCCATGTGGAAATCGTATGCGTCAACAAGCACGCACTACTTGGCGGGCGGAACGTAGCCCGCTGCGGCGTCGACATTGCCGCCGCCGAAGAAGTAGCGCTCCATCTGTTCCATCAGATAGCTGCGCGCCTGCGGGTCGGCCAGGTTGAGGCGGTTTTCGTTGATCAGCATGGTCTGGTGGCGCTGCCAGCCGCCCCAGGCTTCCTTCGACACATTCTCGAAAATCTTCTTGCCCAGTTCCCCGGGCACCGGCTGGAAGGCCAGGCCTTCGGCTTCGCGCCCGAGCTTCACACAATTCACCATCCGCGTCATTTGCTGCTCCCTCAAAAATCAATCGCCCGATTCTAACCCAAGCTGTTTCATGATGCGGCGGGCAAATACCCCCATTTCCTTGGCGGCCTGCTTGTCGCCGCGCGCCTCGGCCACGGCAATGCCCTGCCGGTAGGCGGCCAGCGCATCCTCCCAGGATTCGGTGTCGGTCAAGGCCTTGCCGAGCAGCTTCCAGGCGGCCGAATACTTGGGGTCGTGCTCGACCGCGCGGCGCAGATGCTCGGCGGCTTTTCCCGCATTGCCCGCCTTCAGATATTCGTTGCCGAGCGAAAAGCGCAGCAGCGCGTTGTCGCGGCCGGCGGCGAGCATGGATTCGAAATCGGCGATCGACGGCATCAAGTTTCCCCTTTATTTTCTCCAGAACACCGGAGTGAGCACCACCAGCAGGGTAAAGAATTCCAGCCGCCCGAGCAGCATGGCAAAGCTGCAGACCCAGGTCTGGAAGTCATTCAGGATGGCGTAGGTACTGGCGGGGCCGACCTGGCCGAGGCCGGGGCCGGTGTTGTTGACCATCGCGACCACGGCGGTGAAAGAGGTGAAGATGTCCAGCCCCGACGCCGACAGCACGAAGGACAGCAGCACGATCGAAGCGACATAGATGAACAGGAAGGCCAGCACCGCATAGGTAATCTTGTTGGGCACCGGCTGGTTGCCGAGCTTGGTATGCACCGTTGCGCTGGGGTGCACCAGCTTGATCATCTCGCGATAGACCTGCTTGTAGAGCAGGATCGCGCGCAGCATCTTGATGCCACCGCCGGTGGAGCCGGAGCCGGCGATGAAGCTCGACAGGAACAGCATCCACAGCGGCGCGAAATAGGGCCAGACGTTGTAGTCCGTGGTGGAGAACCCAAGCGTGGTGGCGACGGAGACCGTGTTGAAGGCCGCATAGCGCAGCGCCTCGGGAAAATCCAGATAAAAGCCCTTGTACAGCAGGTAGAAGGTCAGCCCGAGAATGCTGGCGCCGAGCACGAAAAAGACCCAGCGGATTTCCGTGTCGAAACGGTAGGCCGACAGGTTCTTCATGCGCAGCGCCATGAAGTGCGTAGAAAAGCTGATCGCCGCGATCAGCGCAAACACCATGACGATGATCTCGAGCACCACGGAATCGAAGTAGCCCATGCTGGCGTCGTGCGAGGAAAAGCCGCCGAGGCTCATGACGCTGAAGGCATGCACCAGTGCGTCCACCCAGCTCATGCCGCCCAGCCACAGCGCCAGAATGCAGAACACGGTGAAGATGGCGTACACCAGCCACAACCCCTTGGCGGTTTCCGCCATGCGCGGGGTGAGCTTGCTGTCCTTCATCGGCGTCGGCGTCTCGGCCTTAAACAGCTGGCGGCCGCCGACCCCCAGCATCGGCAGCACCGCGACCACCAGCACGATCACGCCCATGCCCCCGATCCAGTGCATTTCGGTGCGCCACACATTGATCGACGGCGGCAGGGCATCCAGCCCCGACAGCACCGTCGCGCCGGTGGCCGTCAGGCCCGATACCGCCTCGAAATAGGCGTCGGTGAAGCTGAGCTCGGGCATGTAGGACAGCAGCGGGATGGCGGAGTAGAGCGGCAGGATCGTCCAGATCATCACCACCAGCAGAAAACCGTCGCGCGTATGCAGTTCGCGCTTGCCCCGGCGGGAAAAAACCCACAGCACCAGCCCGGACAGGAAGGTGACGGCGATCGCCCAGTCGTACGCTTTGTGCGCGCCATCCTCCAGAACGAGCGAGACCGCCAGCGGCAGCAGGAAAGCTGCCGAAAACAGCATCAGCACTTTCGACAGGATGTGAACGACGGGCAGGATTTGCGACATATGTCGTTTGGGGTGGCGTTTACCCTTCCGCCGCACATGGCAGGGATGGGGCGGGCTTCGATTAACGCGATGTTACCAGCGCCGGCGCCTAGCCGCGCCAGAAGGCGCGGGTGAACAACACGAATACGGTGAACAGTTCGAGCCGCCCGAGCAGCATGGTGAACGCGAGTACCCAGGTCTGAAAGTCGTTGAGGCTGGCGTAGTTCGTTCCAGGGCCGACCTCATTGAGTCCGGGCCCGGCATTGTTGATGCAGGCAATGACGGCGGAAAACGCGCTCACGAAATCGAGCCCGCTGGCCAGCAACACCAGCGTCATGGTCACGATGGTGGCGATATACATCATGACGAAGGCCTGGATCGCGAACACGATCTGGTTCGGCACCGCGTGGCCGCCGATCTTGACCGGCAGGCGCGCTGCGGGATGCAGCTGGTGTTCGAGCTCGCGCACGCCCTGGCGGAACATCAACACCGCGCGGATCATCTTCAGGCCGCCGCCGGTCGAGCCGGCGCTCGCGGTGATGCAGGACAGAAGCAGCATCCACATCGGCGCAAACATCGGCCAAGTGTTGAAGTCGGTGCTGACAAACCCGCAGTCGGTGGCGAGCGACACCAGATTGAAGCTGACGTGGCGCAGCGCGGTGAGAAATTCCGGATACACCCCGGCCTGCCAGACATAGAGGCTGATGCCGAGACAGCTCGCGATCACCAGTCCGAGCACGCCGGCGACTTCAGGGTCGTGTCGGTAGGGCTGCAGGCTCCTCTGGCGGAAGGCAAGGAAATGGGTGACGAAGTTGAGCGCCGCCAGCAACATGAAGACGATCAATACGCCCTCGATCAGCGGCGAGTCGAAATAGCCGACACTGGCGTCGTGAGTCGAGAAGCCGCCCAGGCTCAGCGCGGCGAAGGCGTGGCAGACGGCGTCGAACCAGCTCATGCCGGCCCACTTGAGCGCCACCGCGCACGCCACGGTCAGCGCTGCATACGTCGCCCACAGCAGCTTGGCCGTATCGGCGATGCGCGGCGTGAGCTTGGTGTCCTTGATCGGCCCCGGCAGCTCGGCTTTCAGCAGCTGGCGTCCGCCGACGCCCAACAGCGGCAGGATCGCCACCGCCAGCACGATGATGCCCATGCCGCCCAGCCAGTTGAGCAGGTGTCGCCACAGGTTGAGCGAAGGCGGCAGGGTGTCGAGCCCGCTCATCACGGTGGCGCCAGTCGTCGTGAGTCCCGAGATGGCCTCGAAATAGGCATCGGTGAAACTCATCTCCGGCGAATGGATCAGGAAGGGCAGGGTGGCGAAGGCCGGCAGGCCGGTCCACACCAGCATCACCAGCAGGAAGCCGTCACGCACCTTGAGTTCGCGGCGCCAGCGCCGCGCCCCCAGCCACAGCGCAAAGCCGGCGATGAGCGTCACGGCAAAGGATTCGTCGAACGCGAACTGTGCGGCATCGTGTCCGACCAGGGCCGTCAGCAGCGGCACCAGCATGGTGAAGGAAAAAATCAGAATCACCATCCCGAACACATGCAGGACCGGCGCAAAACGGGAGATCGGGCGACGCATCCGGCTTGAGCTCACGCGGGGGCGAGGCGGCGGGTTACTGGCTTGCGCGTCGTGGGGCACGATCCGGCAACAAGGTGTCCGTGGGTCTTCGGGCGGGTATCAGAAAAAGCCGAAACCGACCTGGAACAGCTTTTCGACCTTGGGAATGATGCGCTTGTTGAGCGCAAACACGATCAGGTGGTCTTCGGCCTGGATCAGGGTGTCGTGGTGGGCGATCAGCACCTCCTCGCCGCGGATGATGGCGGCGATCGAGGCGCCATCCGGCAGCGCGACGTCGCCAATGCGCTTGCCCACCACCTTGGAGGTCTTCGTGTCGCCGTGGACGACGATTTCCAGCACTTCGGCGGCGCCCCGGCGCAGGCTGTGCACCGCCGCCATGTCGCCGCGGCGGATCTTGGACAGCAGCGGGCCCACCGTGGCCTGCGCCGGCGAAATCGCGATGTCGATCTCGCCGCCCTGCACCAGGTTAACGTAGGCCGAGCGGTTGATCAGCGCGATCACCCGCTGCGCCCCCATGCGTTTGGCCAGCAGCGCGGACATGATGTTGTCCTCGTCGTCGTTGGTCAGTGCGCAGAAGACGTCGATGGCCTCGATGTTTTCCTGCTCGAACAGCTCCTCGTCGGTGGCGTCGCCCTGCAGCACCAGGGTGCGGTGCAGTTGCTCGGCCAGCTGAGCGCAGGTGGCCTTGTTGTGGTCGATCAGCTTGACCTCGTAGTTGCGCTCGAGCGCTGCCGCCAGCCGGCGCCCGATGTTGCCGCCGCCGGCGATCATCACCCGCTTGACCGGGCGCTCCATGCGGCGCAGCTCGCGCATGACGACCGGAATGTCCTGCTTGCGGGCGAGAAAGAAGACCTCATCACCCGGCTCGATGACCGTGATGCCCTTCGGCACGATGCCGCGGTCGCGCCGGTAGATGGCCGCCACCCGCGCGTCGATGTCCGGCATGTGGCGACGCAGGTCCTGCAGCTCGTGGCCGATCAGCGGGCCGCCATGGTAGGCGCGCACCGCGACCAGCCGCACCTTGCCGCCGGCAAAGTCCAGCACCTGCAGGGCTTCGGGGTGCTCGATCAGCCGGCGCAGGGTGTCGGTAACTTCCTGCTCGGGGCTGATGATGTGGTCGACGCCGAAATGCTCGGACAGGAATTCGCCCTCGGATTCCAGAAAGTCGTTCGAGCGGATGCGCGCGATGCGGGTGGGAATGTTGAACAGCGTCGCGGCCAGCCGGCAGGCCACCAGATTGGTTTCGTCGCTCTGCGTCACCGCCACCAGCATGTCGGCGTCGCCGGCGCCGGCCGCCTTCAGCGTCGACGGGTGGGCGGCGTGGCCGCGCACGGTGCGCAGGTCGAAGCGGTCCTGCAGCTCGGACAGGCGCGCGGCGTCGAGGTCGACCACGGTGATGTCGTTGTTTTCGGCGACCAGGCTGGCGGCCAGATTGGAGCCGACCTGGCCGGCGCCGAGGATGATGATTTTCATGATGCGGTGCTGGGCAAAGGGGGAAGGGTGAATGCCAGGCGCAGCGCACCCCTCACACCTGACGCTTCACCCAGGTCAGAGGTCTTCGTCAAGTCGGCGGCCATGCTTGATGTTGAGCTGCTTGAGCTTGCGATAGAGGTGGGTGCGCTCCAGTCCGGACTTGTCGGCGACCCGCGTCATGCTGCCGCCTTCCTTCTGGATCAGGTGTTCGAAATACATGCGTTCGAAGGCGTCGCGCGCCTCGCGCAGCGGAATGTCGAGCGGGATGCCGTGGGCCACCGCGGGCGAGGCCTGCTTCATCGGTGCCAGCACGCGGTTGACGTCGATGGCGTCGATTTCGCCGGCCAGTGCGGTGACCGCCAGCGTGCGCACCACATTGTTGAGCTGCGGCAGGTTGCCCGGCCAGTCGAAATTGCGCAGCTGGTTGAGCGCCGGCGTGGTGAGCCGCCGCACCGGGCACACGCCCGCCTCGATCAGCTGCGCCAGCATGAAGTTGGCGACCTCGGGAATGTCCTCGCGGTGCTCGCGCAGGGGCGGCACCTGGATCGCCAGGCTGGACAGACGGTAGAACAGCCGACTGTCGAATTCGCCCGCCGCCACCATGGGGTCGAGGCTGCGGCTGGAGGCGCACACCAGACGTGCGCCGGTGCCTTCGATGCGGTCGAGCAGCAGACCCAGCCCTTTTTGCTCCAGCCGCGCGAGTTCGCACGCATCCGACAGGAACAGGGTGCCGTTGCCGAGCGATTCGACAAAACTCAGCGGATCGGACACCAGGCGCGCGCGGTCCTTGATCTCGACCCAGGGCGTGCCGGTTTGATGCAGGAAATGGGCGCACACCTCGAAGCCGCTGCCGGGTTCGCCCTGCAGCATCACCGGTGCGGTGTTGCCGGCAATCTGGCTGAGGCGCTTTTTCAGGTCGAGGATCAGCGGGCTGCGGCCGAGGGCCGACAGGTCCATGCTGGGGGCGCGCCGCGGCAGGGCGACGCCGCGCTTGATCGCCTTGCTGACGGTGTCGATCAGCTTGGCCAGCGCCACCGGCTTTTCCAGAAAGTCGGCCGCGCCGAGCTTGGTGGCCTCAACCGCGGTATCGATGGTGCCGTGGCCGGACATCATCACCACCGGCATCGTGAGCTGGCCGCCGCCCGCCCATTCCTTCAGCAGGGTGACACCGTCGGTGTCGGGCATCCAGATGTCGAGCAGGACCAGATCGGGCCGGCGCAGTGCGCGGAAGGCGCGCGCCGCCTCGGCGTTTTCCGCTAGGTGCACGTCGTAGCCTTCGTCGGTCAGAATCTCCGACAGCAATTCACGAATGCCCACTTCGTCGTCGACGACGAGAATATGCCCGCTCACGTGTGTTCTCCGGCTGCCGTAAAAACAGGCAGCGCGATGCGTATCGCCGCGCCGCCCGACTTGAGATTCTCGATCTGGATTTTGCCCTGGTGTTCTTCCACGATTTTTTTGACGATGGCCAGCCCCAGACCGGTCCCTTTGGCCTTGGTCGTTGCATAGGGCTCGAACAGCCGCGTCATCAGGTGCTCCGGAAAGCCGGCTCCATTGTCGGTTACGGTCAGGCAAACAGCCTGGTTGTTGAGATGCGTGCTGATCTCAACTTTTGGCGAGGCATGACCCGCCAGCGCATCCTGCGCATTTTGCAACAGATTATGTATCACCTGACGCAATAATGTGGAGTCTCCCGCAACACGCGGCAGACCGGCGTCGAGTTGCAGCTGCAGTCCGAGCGCCCGCGCGTCGTACAGCGCGAGCACTTCGTGCACCAGCGCATTGAGGTCGAGCGCCTCGAGCTTGGCGCGCGGCATCCGCGCATAACCGGCAAACGCGTCGACCATGCTTTTCATCGCGGCGACCTGATTGACGATGGTCTGCGTGGCGCGCGACAGGAACTCGGCATCCGCCACTTCGAGTCGACCGTCGAGTTTCCTCGCGATGCGCTCGGCCGAGAGCTGGATCGGGGTGAGCGGATTCTTGATCTCGTGCGCCAGCCGTCGCGCCACTTCGCTCCATGCGGCGTTGCGCTCGGCGTCGATCAGCTTGGTGACGTCGTCGAACACCAGCACATAGCCGCGCTCGACACCCGGCGGCAACCGGGTGCCGCGCACCAGCAATGTCTGGCTGCCGCCGGGGCCGGCATAATCGATCTGCTCCTGCCACTCGCCTGCATGCTCGCCAAAGCGCGCGACCATCCGCATGCCAAATTCGTTCAGCACCTCGCCCGGCAAGCCCAGCCCGGCAAGCGGCCGCGCATCGAGCACGGAGGCGTCGACACCCAGAATCTGCGCCGCCGCGCTGTTGATCGTGCGCACCTGCAGCGCCTCGTCGAGCACCACCACGCCGGACGACAGGTTGGCCAGCACGCGCTCAAGAAACGCCTTTGCCTGCTCGGTCTGCTGGTGGGTCTGCGCCACCTGCTCGCGCGCCTCGGACAGCTGGCGCGTCATGCGGTTGAACGACTGGATCAGCACGCCGAGTTCGTCGCGGCTCTTCACCATCGGCATCTGCGAAAAATCGCCCTTGGCCACCGCGCGGGTGCCGCGCGCCAGCGAACGCAGCGGAGCACCGAGCCGTTCCGACAGCAGATAGGCGATGACCAGCGTCATCAGCAGTGCGAGCATCAGGGTGAGCGTCAGCGCCACGCCATAGAGGCGCTTCAGTCCCAGCCGCGACACCGCGATCTGCTGGTATTCCTGGTAGGCCAGCTGCACCGCCTGCGCATCACGCGCGAGGCTGGCCGGCACCGGTTGCACCAGCTGCAGCACGCGGGTATCGCTGGTCAGCGCGCTGGTATACACCGGCACGATGACGTGCATGATGAGCCCGCGCTCGGGCACTTCCTCGATGCGGCTGTAGGGCTGCTGCTGTCGTGCCTGCCACAGCACGCTGCGCTCGGGCAGCACCGGCAGCAGGGTGCCGCTTTCGCCGCTGACGTGCGCGATCACGCCGCCGCGTTCGTCGAACAGCGTCAACTCCTGCACCGCGCTCTGTTCGCGCAGGGTGGACAGGCTGGTGATGATCGAACCCATGCCCTCGTCGGACAGAGTCAGTGCCATGCGCTGGGCTTTTTTGTCGAGCTCGCGCAGCAGATCATCGAGCGCGGCATGGCCGAGGTTGACGCCGGAGGCCAGTGCATTGTCGACGCGTACGTCGAACCAGGTTTCAATCGACCGGTTGAGAAAGAACACCGAGGCGCCATACACCACCAGTCCGGGCAGCAGGGCGACGACGCCGAACATGGCCAGCAATTTGAGCGTGAGCTTGGCGCCGAAGACGCCGCGGCGGATGCGTTTTTGCAGCCACCACAAACGCCAGCCCAGCAGCAGCAGCATCGCCACGCCGAGCACACCGCCGACGACGAACAGGGTGGGCAGTGAGTCGGAGAACACGGCGCTGTCGCCGCTGGCGTAGAACAGCAGTCCCAGCAAGGCGATGCCCATGACGAGGGCGGCGGCGATCAGACGGCGCATCAGGGCATGGGCGATTTGACGAGGGGCGCTTCGAACGACCAGTCGTACCAGGGCGTCACCAGCTCCCATTTGTCGCTGGTCACCGCGCCGATGGACAGGGGCTTGGGTAGCTGCGCGGTGTCGAGACGCAACCGCAGGCGGGCATCGTAACGCTGGCCGGGCCTGAGCACGCCGCGGTCCAGCACATGCCAGCTCTCCACCTGCCCCAGCAGGGTGAGCGCCTCGTCGAGGGTGGCAGCCGTGCGGGTGGTATAGCCAGTTTCGACAACGTAACGGCGCAGCAGCAGGTGGTAGTAAATCCGCAGCTTGCGCACCGGCTCGGCGATGCCTTCGTCGAACCACCAGCTGCGCGGGCGGCTCATTTCCAGCTGCAGCTGGAAATGCAGGTGGATGCCCTTGGCGAGCGCATCTTCCAGCGTGGGATTGAGCGCAATGTCGATCAGCGCATCCAGCACATAGCCTTGCGGCGTCGCCTGGATGGCGGCCTGTCGCACCGCGCTTTTATCGCTGGCCAGCGCGCTTCCGGCCAGCGCCAGCCAGCCCGCCAGCACCAGCGCGAACAGCCTGCGCAGCAGGGCAGTGTCAGGTCTTGCGCAGCAGGGCGTAATAAAAACCGTCATGTTCGGCAGCGGGCAGCAGGACTCCGTCGGACAAAGGTTCTGGAAGCGGACAGCGTTCGGCATCCCCGGCATGGCGCGCCAGAAATGCCTGCACTTGCCCGGCGTTTTCTTCATGGAATATCGAACAGGTGGCGTAAAGCAATGTACCACCCGGAGCCAGCAGTCGCCACAGCGTCTCCAGCATAACGGCTTGCTGGGCGGCAAATTGAGCAATGTCTTCGGGGCGGCGCAACCATTTGATGTCGGGGTTGCGGCGCACCACGCCGGAAGCGCTGCACGGCACGTCGGCCAGAATGCGATCGAACGGCCGGCCGTCCCACCAAGCGTCGGGCTGCGCGGCGTCGCCAGCAACGAGCGTGGCCTTCAGCTGCAGTCGATCGAGGTTTTCCTGCACCCGTGCCAGCCGCGCCGCGTCGACGTCGAGCGCGACGAGCTCCACTTCACTGCGCTCGAGGAGATGGCCGGTCTTGCCGCCGGGCGCCGCACACGCGTCCAGTACGCGCTCGCCCGCTTGCGCATCGAGCAGGCGCGCCGCCCACTGCGCACCGGCATCCTGCACCGACACATGGCCTTCGTCGAAGCCGGGCAGGCTGTGCACCGGCACCGCGCGGTCGAGCGTGACCGCATCGGGGCCGGTTTGATGGGCCGGCAGGCCGGCGTCGTTCAGGCGCCGCAAATACGCCGCGACATCGCCATGGCGGCAATTGATGCGCAGCGTGAACGGCGGGTGCAGCAGGCTGGCCTCAAGGATCGCCTGCCAGTGCGCCGGGTGCTCGCTTTGCAGTTTGGCAATCCACCAGTCGGGATGCGACCAGCGCGCGGTCGGTTGTTCATCGGCGAGTTTGTCCAGCTCGGCGCGGCGACGCTGAAAGTTGCGCAGCACCGCGTTGGCGAGACCGCGGCGCCAGCCTTCGCCCGCCGCGCTGACGGCGTTGTGCACCACCGCATGCGCGGGCGCGCGCGTGTAGGCCAGCTGGTAGAGCGCCACGCGCAACAGCCAGCCGAGTTCGGGATCGGTCAGCGGGCGCTCCAGCAGCGCGTCCAGCCAGGCGTCGAGACGCCCCAGCTGGCGCAGGCTGCCGTACACGATGTCCTGCAGCGCGCCGCGTTCGCCCGGTGTTTGCAGCTGCTGCAAACGCCGCGGCAACACCTGGTGCAGCGCCGCGCCGGCGAGCACTTCGTCGAGCGCGCCGGCGGCCAGTTTTTGCAGATTACGCATCGGGGGACACGCTCGGGTTCATTGCTTGATTCATGGGATTCCGGCCGCTGCGACAAGCGCCGGATGATAGCAGGACGCGGGTCGCGTGATCCGGGCTCAGCGGCCGAAAACCGTGCCAGACGCGAGCGGCCGGCCAGCGAGAAAGGCCGCCGCCGGCATCCGCTTGCTGCCCGCGGGCTGCACCTCATGCAGGGCCAATGCGGCACTGCCGCAGGCGACGACCAGCTGCTCGGCGTCGGCGCGCAGCAGCGTGCCGGGCTGGCCGGTGCCGGCAACGGCCCCGGCCGCCCAGATTTTCAGCGGCGCGCCGTCGAGCAGCGTCCACGCGCCGGGCGCCGGATTGTAGGCACGCACCGCGCGCGCCAGCACCTCGGCCGGCTGGCTCCAGTCGAGTTGCGCTTCCTCCTTGCTGAGCTTGGCGGCATAGGTGGCCTGGCGGTCGTCCTGTGCCTCGGGTTCCAGCGTTGAAAGCTTTTCCAGCGCCGCCACGATCGCGCGCGCGCCGGCCGCGGCCAGCGTGTCGTGCAGACTGGCCGCGGTATCGGTGTCGTGGATCGGCACCGGGGTTTTCGTCAGCATCGCCCCGGTGTCGAGGCCGGCGTCCATCTGCATGATGGTGATGCCGGTCTCGGTGTCACCTGCCAGGATCGCACGCTGGATTGGCGCCGCGCCGCGCCAGCGCGGCAACAGCGAGGCATGGATGTTGAGGCAGCCGAAACGCGGCAGGTCGAGCACCGCCTGCGGCAGGATCAGGCCATAGGCGGCGACCACCATGACGTCGGCATTCAGGGCCGCGAGTTCGGCCTGGGCTTCGGGGGTTTTCAGACTGGCGGGCTGCGACAGCGACAACCCGCGCGCCAGCGCCGCCTGCTTGACCGCACTGGGGGTGAGCTTCATGCCGCGCCCGGCCGGGCGGTCGGGCTGGGTCAGCACACGGACGATGTCGTGGCCGGCGTCGGCCAGGGCCTCGAGGGCGGCCGCGGCAAACGGCGGCGTGCCCGCAAACAGAATCCGCACCGGCCGGCTCAGAGCGAGGCGCGCACCGGCGCGGCGTCGGGCCGGTGTTCGCGCGCCTGCTTCAGCAGCCTGGATTTGATGCGGTTGCGCTTGAGGTTGGACAGGTAGTCGACGAAAACCTTGCCCATCAAATGATCCATCTCATGCTGGACGCACACCGCCAGCAGGCCGTCGGCCTCGAGTTCGAACGGCTTGCCGTCACGGTCCAGCGCCTTTACGGTGACGCGTTCGGCGCGGGTCACCTTGTCGAATACGCCGGGCACCGACAGGCAGCCTTCCTCGCTTTCCTCGGTACCCGACTGGGCGACGAGCTCGGGATTGATGAACACCTGCAGCGCATCGTGGGTCTCGGAAATGTCGATCACGATGACGCGCTCATGCACATTGACCTGGGTCGCGGCCAGTCCGATGCCGGGAGCGGCATACATGGTCTCGGCCATGTCGTCGACCAGTTGGCGGATGCGTTCGTCGACCGCTTTCACCGGCTTGGCGACGGTGTGCAGGCGCGCATCAGGGTAATGCAAAATGTCGAGTCTGGCCATAACGAAGCTTTACGAAAGAATGGGATGGGCGCACACTTTGATGCAAAATCTGCATGATTCTGGCGCGCCGCACTAAATATAAGGTGACGGATAGCCGTAAGCTAAGCGCACAGTATATTTTCAACGGAAAATTAGACAAGGTCTAAATGGAGGGTTCCCCCGTGCGTCTACTCGTTGTTTCTCTTGCCCTGCTGTTGGCTGCACCTGCGCTGGCTGACACCCTTAAACTGCAGGACAACGCCCCGGACACCCATGTGGTCGTCAAGGGCGACACCCTGTGGGACATCTCCGGCAAATTCCTCAAGGATCCGTGGCGCTGGCCGCAGATCTGGAATCTGAACCGCGACGAGATCCGCAACCCGCACCTGATTTATCCGGGCGACCTGATCGTGCTCGACCGCAGCGGCAAGGCGCCGCGGCTGTCGCTGGTGCGGGGCGACAAGGGCGGCATGCAGACCGTCCGGCTGTCGCCCGGCGCGCGCGCAAGCGAAATCGGCAGCGACGCGATTCCGGCCATTCCGATCCGCGTGATCCACCCCTTCCTGTCGCAGCCGCGCGTGGTGCCGAAAGGCGCGCTCGACGACGCGCCCTTCATTCTGGGCAGCAATGCCGAGCGGGTGGTGCTGGCCGCGGGTGACGACGCCTTCGCCACCGGCGGCAAGCCCGGCGTCACGCGCTGGAACGTGCTGCGCCCCGGCAAGCAGCTCAAGGACCCGGAAACCGGCGAAGTGCTGGGCTACGAAGTCGAATACCTGGGCGATGCGCGCACCCTGGTCGAGGGCGCGCCGCAGAAAATCCACATCACCCAGTCGGCCCAGGAAATCCTGCCCAAGGACAAGCTGGTGGAAGCCGACGAAAGCACCACCTTCGAATACATCCCGCACGCGCCCGAAACCGCGGTCAGCGGCCGCATCATTTCGGCTTACGGCGGCCTGTCCGACAGCGGCCGCTACCAGACCGTGGTGATCAACCGCGGCAGCCGCGACGGCCTCGAACCCGGTCATGTGCTGTCGGTGTTTCGCGAAGGCCAGGCCGTGATGCTGACGCGCGACGAAAAAGACCGCATGACCTGGGTCAATGAAAAGGCCACCGGCGTCCCCGATGGCGGCGCCTGGCTTTACAGCGACGTGCGCTGCCTGAAGGAAGGCAGCAAGGTCACCTACGACCAGGCGGCCGATGTGCGCAACAGCTTCCGCAGCACCTGCCTCGGCAATCGCAGCGACCGGGCAGTCAAGCTGCCCGACGCCTACAGCGGCCAGGTGATGCTGTACCGCGTGTACGACCGCGTGTCGTATGCGCTGATCATGCAGTCCGACGGGCCGGTCTACCTGCTCGATACGGTCAGGAACCCCTGATCGTGCGCACGCAGAAGATGCCGCGCGCGTGACCGACCCCTGGCTGCGCCTCGTCCTGGCTGACGGGGTGGGCAACACCAGCCTGCTTCGCCTGCTGACGGCCTTCGGTTCTCCGGAGGCCGTTTTGGCATCCGGCCGCAGCGCGTTGATGCTGCATCTGTCGGCCGCCCAGTGCGACGCGCTGCTGGGTGAACCCGATGCCGCCGCGGTGGACGCCGCCCAAGCCTGGCTCGCACAACCCGGCAACAGTCTGATGACGCTGGCGGATGACGACTATCCGAAAACCCTGCTCGAGATCGCCGACCCGCCCGCGGTGCTGTACTGCAAGGGACGGCGCGACCTGCTGAAACAGCCCGGCTTCGGCATCGTCGGCAGCCGCAACGCCACCCCGCAGGGCGTACGCGACGCCGAGGCGTTTGCCCACGCGCTGTCCGACGCCGGGCTCACCATCATCAGCGGACTCGCGCTCGGCATCGACGCGGCGGCACACCGGGGCGGGCTGGCGGGGGCGGGATCGAGCGTGGCCATCGTCGGCACCGGGCTCGACCGCGTCTATCCCGCGCGCAACAAGGCGCTGGCACACCAGCTGGTGGAAAACGGGCTGATCGTGTCGGAGTTCGCGCTCGGCACGCCGCCGCTGCCGGGCCACTTTCCGCGCCGCAACCGGCTCATCAGCGGCTTGAGCCTGGGCGTGCTGGTGGTGGAGGCCGCGCCCGACAGCGGTTCGCTGATCACCGCGCGGGTCGCCACCGAACAGGGGCGCGACGTGTTTGCCATTCCCGGCTCGATCCACTCGCCGCTGGCGCGCGGCTGCCATGCGCTGATCAAGCAGGGCGCCAAGCTGGTCGAGTCGGCCGCCGACATCCTCGACGAACTGGCGTGGCCGCAGCGCCTGACGCCACCGTCTCTGCCGGAGCACTCGACCGACCCCGTTCTGGACGCGCTCGACGGCGCGCCCGTCACGGTGGACACCCTGGCTCAAAGAACCGGGTTGACGCTGGAAGCGCTTTCGGCGAAGCTGTTGGCGCTTGAACTGGACGGGCGAATTGCATCCTTGCCCGGCGGGCGCTACCAAAAAATCCACTGACCCTATGCTCGATATTCTGGTTTATCTCTACGAAAGCTTCCGCATGGCCGAACTCGCGCCAGACCGCAATGCGCTTGAAAAACGCCTGTTTGCCGCCGGTTTCGAAGAGGCCGACATCCACGCCGCGCTCGACTGGTACGCCAACCTGTCCGGCAGCGCAACGCATGACCGGCTGACGCAGGCCTTCGACCGCCATTACGCGCCGGAAGAACTTGAGCGCCTGAACGACGCCTGCCGCGCCGAGCTGTCCTTCCTGGTCGGCGCCGAAATCCTCGATCCCGAATCGCGCGAGTGGGTGATTTCCGGGCTGATGGCACTGGGCGGCGAGGACATCGAACCGGACCACGTGCGCTGGATGACGCTGATCGTGTTGTGGAGCCGCGGGCTGATCGAGCATTTCACCCATCTGGAAGACATGTTGCTGAACCACGAGCCAGGACGTCTGCACTAAACCCTATGTCCAAACTCGTCATCGTCGAGTCGCCGTCAAAATCCAAATCGCTGAAAAAATACCTCGGCGACGACTACGACATCCTGGCCAGCTACGGCCATGTGCGCGACCTGGAGCCGAAAACCGGCGCGGTCGATACCGAAACCTTCGCCATGAAGTACCAGGTGATCGAGCGCAACGCCAAGCACGTCGAGGCCATCGTCAAGGCGGCCAAAAAAGCCGATCTGGTGCTGCTGGCAACCGACCCGGACCGCGAAGGCGAGGCGATTTCCTGGCACATCAGCGAAATCCTCAAGGAACGCAAGGTCAAGACGCCGATGAAGCGCGTGGCCTTCTACGAGATCACCGAATCGGCCATCCAGGACGCGGTGCGCAACCCGCGCGAAATCGCCTCCGACCTGGTCGACGCGCAGCAGGCGCGACGCGCACTGGATTATCTGGTCGGCTTCAACCTGTCGCCGCTCTTGTGGAAGAAGATCAGCCCGGGCCTGTCCGCCGGCCGCGTGCAATCGCCCGCACTCAGGATGATCGTCGAGCGCGAGCTGGAGATCGAGGCGTTCGATCCGCGCGAATACTGGACGCTGCACCTCGACAGCCATAAAGGCAGCCAGGCTTTCACCGCAAAACTCACCCATTTCCGCGGCGAGAAGCTCGAGCAGTTCACGGTCGAACACGAGGCGCGCAGCAAGGAATGGCTGGCGACGCTCGAAGCAAAAGACGCGCGGGTCATGCGCATCGAGAAGAAGCGCCGCTCGCGCAACCCCGCCGCGCCCTTTACCACCTCGACGCTGCAGCAGGCCGGCGTGCGCCAGCTCGGCATGACCACCGACCGCGTGATGCGGACCGCGCAGCAGCTGTACGAAGGCGTCGACCTCGGCGAAGGTCCGGTCGGCCTCATCACCTATATGCGGACCGACTCGGTCAACCTGGCGCAGGAAGCCATCACCGACATCCGCAAGTATGTGAGCACCAACTTCGACAAGGATTTCCTGCCGCCCGCCGCAATCGCCTACAAGGCCAAGACCAAGAACGCGCAGGAAGCGCACGAGGCGGTGCGCCCGACCGCGGTGATGCGCACGCCCGAAGCAGTAAAACCCTTTCTGACGCACGACCAGATCCGCCTCTACGAGCTGATCTGGAAGCGCACCGTCGCCTGCCAGATGACGCCGGCGCAGTTCGACACCGTCGCCGCCGACATCACGGTGGGCGAGGGCACCTTCCGCGCCACCGGGCAGACACTGGCCTTCGCCGGTTTTCTCGCGGTGTATCAGGACGACGAGGAAGAAGAGGGCGAATCCAAATTGCCGGCGCTGGTCGAGGGCGAAACCCTGCCGGTCGACAAGCTCTACGGCGAACAGCACTTCACCCAGCCGCCGCCGCGCTACACCGAGGCCTCCTTGGTCAAGGCGCTGGAAGAACACGGCATCGGCCGCCCGTCCACTTACGCCAGCATCATTTCCACGCTGCAGGACCGCGAGTACGTGGTGCTGGAGAAAAAGCGCTTCCAGCCGACCGACATCGGCCGCCTGGTCAACTGCTTCCTCACCCGTCATTTCAGCCATTACGTCGACTACGACTTCACCGCCAAGCTCGAAGACAAGCTCGACGATGTGTCGAACGGCACTCGCGTGTGGTCGCAGTTGCTGGGCGAGTTCTGGAAAGGGTTTGATGGCGAGCTGAAAGCCAAGCAGGATGTCGAGCGCGGCTGCCCGATCATGGAGCCCTGCCCCAAGTGCAGCAAGCCCTTGTTCATGCAGGCCAGCAAACGTGGCCTCTTCATCGGCTGCTCCGGCTATCCCGAGTGCGATTACACGCGCCCGCTGCACGCCGCCACCGCCGAGGGCGACAACATCCTCGGCAAGGATCCCGCCACCGGGCTCGACGTCAAACTGCTGTCGGGCCGCTTCGGGCCGTATGTGCAGATCGGCGAAATGCCAGAAGACAAGAAGGCGCCGAAGCCGCGCCGCGCCTCGTGGCCGAAGGACATTCCGCTGGACAGCGCGACGCTGGAACTGGCGCTGAAATTCCTCTCGCTGCCGCGCGAAGTCGGGCATCACCCCACCACCGGGCTGCCGATCGTCGCCAACAACGGCCGCTTCGGCCCTTATCTGCTGCACGACGGCAAGTTCAAGTCGATCCCCAAGGCCGACAGCGTCTACGAAATCAATCTGGCGCGCGCGCTCGAAGTGCTGGCGATGGAACGCGAGCCGCGTGGCGATTCGGCCGCCTCGGTACTGAAGAACATGGGCCCGCACCCGGAGGACGGCAAGGACATCACGGTGCGTAGCGGCCGCTACGGCCCGTACGTCAAGCACGGCAGCACCAACGCCACGCTGCCGAAGGACATCACGCCGGAAGAAATCACGCTGGATGAAGCGCTTGGGCTGATCGCCGCGCGCGTGGCCAAGGGCCCGGCCAAGAAGCCGGCGCGCAAGACCGCAGCCAAGCCGGCGGCGGCGAAGAAAGCCAAAACGTCCGACGCCGACGCCAAGGACGCGAAAAAGCCCGCCGCGAAGAAAAAGCCCGCCACCAAAAAAGCCCCGGCCAAGGCTGCAACTGCCAAAAAACCCGCCGGCAAAAAACCGGCCGCATGAGCGCGCCGCGCCTGCTGATGGTCAATGCCTTCATCGGCACAGCCGGTTACAAGACGCTGTTTCAGGAACTGGGCTACGCCGTGGTCACCGAATGGTCGGAGCGCAAGGCCATCAGCGCGCTGCGCAAAGCGTCGCCTGCGGTCATCGTGGCGGACTTTTATCACCAGACCGACTTTCGCGACCGCCTGTCCAACCTGGAATCCCTGCTGGCGGCCGCGCAGGCCACGCCGCAGACCCGCATCCTGGTTTTCTACGAAACCGCCCATCAGGCGGTGCTCGACACCGTTCGCGCCCGCTTGCGCATCGATGCCGCGCTGCCGCTGCCGGTCGACGAAACCGCCCTGCGCACCACCCTGACGAGCTGGCTGGCCTGATTGTTGCTGGACCATCCGTACTGACCGATCCCGGGCTCATCCCGGCCGGCAATTGAACACACCAACACAACAGGAGACTGCCATGTTGCGTTATGCCCTGATTCCCCTGATGCTGCTTGCTGGCACGGCGCAAGCAGCCCCGCTCACCCTTGGCATCGTGCTGGACCAGCATGAATCCCTGGCGGACATGGCCACGACCCAGCGCTATCGCGCATTCGTCAAGGATGTCGAAAAGTCGATTGGCGAGCCGGTCCGCCTGCAGTACTACACCCGGGGCTTTGCCGCCCTCAAGCAGGCGCGCGACGGCAACCTTGACATGGTGTTCGGCCCCGCCCAGGTCATCGCCAACCTGGGCCGCTTCAAGTTCGAGCCCCTGCTCAAGTCCGACGAAACCACCGCCGCCGCGTTCGTCGCCAGCCCCAATTTCAAAGGCACACTGGCCGCGAAATCCGGCGCCCGGCTCGGCGTACCTGACTATGAATCGCTGATGGGCGGCATTGCACGCAGCGAAATCAACAGTCGCGGCCTGAGCAAGGCCGACTTTGCCGAGATGAAGTTTCACCGCATGGCGGAGGCACCGCTGTTTGGCCTGAAAATCGGCCGCTACGACCTCGCGGTCGCGACCGAAGAAGAAGCCAAGACCTGGACCGCCGCCAACGGCGGACGCATCGTGTTCACCAGCACGGCGGTCCCGCTGCGCGCGCTGAGCGTGCTGCCGGAGACCGTGTCGGCCAGCACCCAGAAGAAGCTGTCCACCTCGCTGCAAAACGGTAACAGCCTCAATCTTGCACTCAGCACCGCCACAAAGAACGACTTCAAGATCGTCGGCTCGATGCTGAACACCACCCCGACCGTGCTGCCCGGCGCCAAGGTCATCACCGCCGCCGAAGCCCAGGCCCTGATCGCCAAGGGCATGGCGGTGTACGACGTGCGCGTGGAAGAGGAGTTCGAGAAGGCCCATATCCCGGGCGCGCGTTCGCTCACCTACAAGGAAGGCAGCGCCAAGGAAGTCGGCTTCGATCCGGGCGACGACCAGTGGACACTCAGCCGCCTGCCCAAGGACAAGACCACGCCCTTCATCGTCTACTGCGACGGCACCATCTGCTGGCGCGGCTACAAGTCCGCGGTGATGGCGATCAAGGCCGGTTACAAGAACGTCCACTGGTTCCGCGGCGGTTTCCCGGAATGGCGTGAGGCCGGCCTGCCGACCGCTACCAAGAACAACTAAAGCACCTCTCCTCCTGAATCGGCCCGGCCCTGCCGGGCTTTTTTTCGCGCCGCGTTTCCCCTCCCGGCCCCGCAAAATCCGCTACATTGAAAGCCGGTCTTTGCTTGGAGCGCACTGTGAGCAAACACATCCTGCTGATTCAGGGCCACCCGGACACCCTCCGGCCGCATCTCTGCCACGCGCTGGCGGACGCCTACGCCGACGGTGCCACCACCGCCGGCCACGAAGTCCGGCGCATCGACGTGGCCACGCTCGATTTTCCGCTGCTACGCAGCCCCGCCAACTGGGAGGAGGGCAGCGTGCCGTCCGGTCTCGCCGCCGCGCAGGACGACATTCTCTGGGCCGGGCACCTGGTGCTGTTCTTTCCGCTCTGGCTCGGCGACATGCCGGCGTTGCTGAAGGGTTTTCTGGAGCAGGTCCTGCGTCCCGGCTTCGCCATCGAGCGCAGCGACAGCCAAGCCATGTTCAAGAAGCGCCTGGCCGGCCGCTCCGCCCGCGTCGTCGTCACCATGGGCATGCCGGCAGCACTCTATCGCTGGGTGTTTCGCGCCCACAGCGTGCGTGCGCTGGAACGCAATATCCTCGGCTTCGTGGGCTTCGCCCCGGTGCACGAGACGCTGATCGGCGGGACGGGAAACCTGGATGCGAAGCAGGCTGAAAAGTGGCTGGACGCGTTGAGAAAAGCCGGGGCGAAGGGCGACTGACCCGGCCTTACCCCGCGGCTGCGTCCGCCGGCGAGTCGGTTTTCTCGACGTCGACGTCGAGCCGATAACCAACGCCGACTACCGTTTTGAGCAATACCGGAAAACGCACGTCGTCGCCCAGGTGACGACGCAGCCGCGTGATCGGGCGATCCAGTGTCCTGTTCTCGATGGCTTCGCCCGCCCCCCAGACCATGGCAATCAGGTGCGGGCGCGTCAGCACCTGGCGGGGAAACGTCAGCAGGGCCTTCAATACGTCGCATTCCCGCGGGTCGAGCAGAATCGTCGTGCCATCGCGCGCGGTCAGCTGGCGCGCTTCGGAATCCAGTAGCCAGCCGGCAAAGCGATAGGTGCGCGCGGTCGCTGCATAGCGATCGGCGGATTCGATGCGCGCCAGGCTCAGCGCCTGTCTGATCGTGGCCACCAGCTTGCGCGGCTGGACCGGCAGGCTGAGCCGGGCATCCGGCGCGAAGCTCAGCGGTGCGGTGCGGCCGGGAAACACCTGGGGCCGATCCAGCACGATCAGCGGCGTGGCCGGCTTGGCCGCGAGCCATTCCGGTACGTTTGCACGCGGTCCCAGGCCGGCCAGTGCAACGATCAGCACATCCGCCGGCGGGGGCGCGGCGTTCATGTCCGTCGCCGCGACGACGTCAAAGCCTTTCTCGCGCAAACACGACACCAGCTGCGCGCGTGTCTGCGGATCGGCATCGACCAGATAGAGCCGCGGGGCAAAGATCGCCGAGATGTCAGCCTCGGCATCCGGCCGCAGCACACCAGGCTGGCTCGAAAGGGGCGGGCGCATCGCTGTACCCGGACTATCCACCCGCATCACCCGTGCCGCGATCAGCCGAAGCGGCCGGTGATGTAATCCTCGGTCTGCTTGACGGCGGGCGTCAGGAACACGTCGTTGGTGCGGCCGATCTCGATCAGTTCGCCCATGTACATGAAGGCGGTGTAATCGGATACGCGAGCGGCCTGCTGCATGTTGTGGGTGACGATGATGATGGTGTACTGGCTCTTCATCTCGTTGACCAGCTCCTCGATCTTGGCGGTGGAAATGGGGTCGAGCGCGGAAGCCGGTTCGTCGAGCAAGAGCACGTCTGGCTCCAGCGCGATCGCACGCGCAATCACCAGACGCTGCTGCTGGCCGCCGGACAGGCTGAGGCCGTTCTCGTCAAGACGGTCCTTGACCTCGTTCCACAGCGCGGCGCCACGCAAGGCCTTCTCGACCGCCTCGTCCAGCGTGCTGCGATTGTTGACCCCCATGATGCGCAGGCCGTAGGCCACGTTTTCAAAGATCGACTTGGGAAACGGGTTGGGCTTCTGGAACACCATGCCGACGCGACGGCGCAGCAACGCGACGTTGACGTCACGGTCGTAAATATTCTTGCCTTCCATCAGGATCTTGCCGTCAACGCGACAGATTTCGACCAGGTCGTTCATGCGGTTGAAGCAGCGCAGCAGCGTCGACTTGCCGCAGCCGCTGGGGCCGATGAACGCGGTCACGCGGTTTTTTGGCAGGTTCATGCTGACGTTCTTCAGAGCCTGCGCCTCACCGTAATACAGATCGAGATTCTCGACGCGGATCGCCACTTCATCCGTCTCTTCCGTCTGCGTGCGTCCCAGGTCGGCGAGTTTGATCGCGTGGGTTTTCGGGCTGGCTTCGCTCATTTCTAAATCCTTCGGGTCTATCGTTGTAGGGGTAGGGGGCGATCAAACGCCTTCGAGTCCGCGCATACGCTCGCGCAGGCGGTTGCGCAGCCGGATCGCGAACAGGTTGAGCACGACGATGATGATCACCAGCAGCAGCGACGTGGCATACACCAGCGCGCGCGCCGCCTCGACGTTGGGGCTCTGGAAGCCGACGTCGTAGATATGGAAGCCCAGGTGCATGAACTTCCGCTCCAGGTGCAGGAAGGGGAAGTTGCCGTCGAGCGGCAGGCTGGGGGCGAGCTTCACCACGCCGACCAGCATCAGCGGTGCCACCTCGCCCGCCGCGCGTGCAATCGCCAGGATAAGTCCAGTCATCATGGCCGGGCTGGCGATCGGCAGCACCGTGCGCCACAGCGTTTCGGCCTTGGTGGCACCGAGCGCGAGGCTGCCTTCGCGAATGGTGCGCGGCACCCGCGACAGCCCCTCTTCGGTGGCGACGATCACCACCGGCAGGGTCAGGATCGCCAGCGTCAGCGAAGCCCACAGGATGCCGGGGCTGCCGAAGGTGGGCGCCGGCAGCGCTGCCGCGAAAAACAGTTCGTCGATCGAGCCGCCCAGCACATAGACGAAGAAGCCGAGGCCGAACACGCCGTAGACGATGGAGGGCACCCCCGCCAGGTTGTTGACCGAGATGCGGATGGCGCGGATCACCGGGCCCGGCTTGGCGTATTCACGCATGTAGATCGCCGCCATGATGCCGAGCGGCGTGACCATCACCGACATCAGCAGCACCATCATCACCGTACCGAAAATGGCGGGGAAGATGCCGCCCTCGGTGTTGGCCTCGCGCGGATCATCACTAACGAATTCGGTGAACTTGTGTACATAGAAGCCGATCTTCTGCCACACGCTCATCGCGTTGGGCATGTACATGTCGGCCACCTTGGCCAGCGGAATGTCCACCAACTGGCCGTCGTTCGTTTCAACCGTGACGCTGTCGCGCTCGATGTCGACGCGGAGCTGGTCCATCTTCTGTTGCAAGACCAGATAGTCGGCTTCGCGCGCTTCGCGCTCCCGGGCGAATTCGGCCTTGGCGGCTTCAGTCAGTTTGTCATCGATCTCCAGCCCGCGTTCACGCAGGCGAACTTTTTCCAGCGCATAGTTGATCTTGCCGATGTCGCTTTTTTCGATACGCAGCGCTTCCCTGAACAGGGCGTTGGAGCGTTCCAGCCGTTTCTGCGCCTCTTCCCAGGCCGCGGGCCCTTCGGCCACCACAACGCCGGCTTCCTTAACCGCTTTCAGGTGGCCATAAAAGTTGCCCCATTCGCGACGTTCGATGGCCAGCAGATCCTTGGGATACGTGAACTCACCCAGAAAAGGAGCGGGATACCACTTGAAATCAACGCCGGTGAGGTCCTTGTTGCCCACCTTGAACAGATAACGCTCGGCAAACAGGTCCTGGGTATCGACCTCGTAGCCCTGCTCGCGCAGACGGACGAGCGACACCTCCTGCTTCTCGCGTATCTCGCCGATCAGGCGCGAGCTGGAGCCATCCCGTTCCTGAAAAGTCACCTCGGTGACCGGCTTGGGCCAGAAATGGGTCAGACCGCGCGCCGCCGTGAGCCAGACCACAGTGTAGACCGCCACCAGCGACAGGGCGATCGCGCCGGCCGTCGTCCAGATCCAGGGTTCTCCGCTTTTGTACCAGTTACGCATGGCGATTCTTCCTTAAAGTGAGCTGTATTTTTCGCGCAGGCGATGGCGCACCAGTTCTGCCACCGTATTCACGCAAAACGTGAACACGAACAGGACCAGCGCCGAGAAGAACAGCAGGCGGTAGTGGGTGGTGCCGACGGCCGCCTCGGGCATTTCCACCCCGATGTTGGCGGACAGGGTGCGGAAGCCGGTGAAGATGGACAGGTCCATCACCGCGGTGTTGCCGGTGGCCATCAGCACAATCATGGTCTCGCCCACGGCGCGCCCCATGCCGACCATGATGGCGGAGAAGATGCCGGGGCTGGCGGTCAGCAGCACGACGAAGAACAGGGTCTGCCATGGCGTCGCGCCGAGCGCGAGCGATCCCGACGTGAGGTGCTTGGGCACGCTGAACACCGCGTCCTCGGCAATCGAAAAGATGGTGGGAATCACCGCGAAGCCCATCGCGATGCCCACCACCAGCGAGTTGCGCTGCTCGTAGGTGATGCCGAGTTCGTTGGTCAGCCAGTGCGGCATGTTGCCGCCGAAGAAGGCGGCCTCGATTGGGTGCCCAAGCTGGATCGCCGCATAGATCACCAGGATGATGACGGGAATCAGCAAGGCGGCTTCCCAGCCGGCGCCGATGCCGGCCGTCAGGCGCTGCGGTAGCAGATGCCACACATAGGCCGTGATGACGAAGCTGAACGGCAGCATGAAAATCGCCATCAGCGTGCCGGCGAGGTTGTTGTCGACCCAGGGTGCCAGCCACAGGCCGGCGAGAAAGCCCAGGATCACCGTCGGCAGGGCTTCCATGATCTCGATCGACGGCTTGACCACGCCGCGCATCTTCGGCGACATGAAGTAGGCGGCGAAGATGGCGCCCAGCACCGCCAGCGGGACGGCCACCAGCATCGCGTAGAACGCGGCTTTCAGCGTACCGAAAGTGAGCGGGGCGACGCTCAGCTTGGGTTCGAAATCGGAGGTGGCGGCGGAGGACTGCCAGCTGTATTCTGGTTCCTGGTAGCTCTCGTACCAGACCTTCTGCCACAGCGACGAGAAGGAAATCTCGGGAAAATCATTCTCGACCCGCGCCGCCTGGATCGCGTCGCCCGCGCTCTCGACCATGATCGCGTTGGCGCGCGGTGTGATGCCGACCACGCGCACCGGCTCGCTGCCGGTCGAGCGCTTGAGGATCAGGCGCTCGGAGGTGGCGTAGTAGAGACCGATATTGCCCTGGTCGTCGCCCGCCAGGAAACCCTTGCGGAAATGCTCCGGCGCCATGGTCGTCACCCGGCCCACCATCGGCTTGAACGAGCGGATGTGCGTCAGGTGGTCGACGTTGTCGTCGCCGCGCACCTGGAACCACTGTGCGACCTTGCCCTGGTCGGTGCCGATGATGAGCGAGTAGCCGCCGCTCAGGATCGTCGCCGCGGTGATGGTCTCACCCTCCGGTACCAGCGCGACCGTCTGCATCAGGCGCGGGGCCTGCTTGTTCATGACGTCGTAATGGCTGACGAAACGGCCGCCGTGTACCACGTAGAGGTCGCGTTGCTTCACTTCCAGCAGCAGCTGGCTGATCTCGCCCTCGACCGGCGGCAGATCGACGCTGAAGCGTTCGGTCGAGACTTCGCCGGTGATCATGTTGCTGGTGCTCACGAAGGATGCCAGAACCAGGCGGTTGTCCTCAGTCAGCGCCACGGCAGAGGTGTTTTCTTCGTTGTGCTGGACGGAGAGAAGCATCAGGCCCTTGCCGGATTCGTCGACGACCAGGGGTTCGCTGCCCGCCGGATAGGCGATGCTCGGGGTAATGGTGCGGATGTCCTTTTCGGAGTCTTCCGGGTCCACCTGGAACGTGACCTTGAAATCCTGTTCCAGGATCAGCATGCGGCCATCGGACAATCCATAGGCCACCGCCTGCTGCGAGGGGTCGCCCGCAGCGAAGCTGCGGATTTCGGACCCTTCCGGCAGGGCGACGTTTTCTTCGGCCATCAGGCGGCCGTCACGCAAATCGAAAAAGCTCACGCTGCCACGATCGGTCATGCGCACGCCGATTTCGGCCTGCTCCTCCGAAGTCAGGTGAACGGTGGCTCCCCCGCCGTTTTTCGGCAGGGAAAGTTTCTGCAGATCGTCCATCTGTGCCGGCATGAAAATCGGCGCGACGACGCTCGCGAGATAAAAGAAGATGGCGCTGATGGCGATGATCACGCTCAAGCCGCCAAAGGTCATGACATGCTTGAACAGCCTGTCCCTGGCCATGCGCTGGCCGGTATAGCCGCCGACCTTGCTGATGTTGGTCTCGATCTTTTCCATGATTCACCGCGTTATCTTTTGTCTGCGCCGCAACACCGGAGCCCTTCAGTAAAAGAAGGGGAGGGCACAGGGCCCGCCCCTTCCTGATTCCTGTGCTGTGGTGCCCTTACTTGATGCTGTGGAACTTCTTGAAGGACTCGATCAGCGCAACCGGACGGCCGTCCGCGCTGGTCTTCTTGTTCATCGCATAGATCACCGTTTCACCCTTGGGGCCAGTACCGACTTCGGTGAAGGTGTAGGTGATTTCCTTGTTGACCAGGTAGTCCTTGAAGTCCTGCCAGGTGCCGAACACATGGAAGCGGCCATCCTTCACCACCTCGCCGTAGAACGGACCTGAGACGTCCATCTTGCCGTCGTATAAAAGCTCGGCTTTGGCCGGCTTGTTCAGGTCGTCGGCCTCTTTCTTCTCGATGCCGAACACGAGGGTCTCGCCTGCCGGGCCTTCGCCAACACGGGTGCGGGTGTAGATCAGCTCGTTGACATCGAGAAAGGCCAGGTAATTCTTGGCATCGGCGATCGGATAAATCCGGCCGTTTTCATGGAATACCAGAAAGTAGTGCTGGGTGGAGGCCGTGGCCGGCTGGGCCGCGGCCGCTGGCGCCGGCGCCGCAGCCAGGGCAGCAGGCTGCGCGGCCATCGCTGGCTTGCTCTCGGGCGCCTTGGCCGTGTTCGACTGCGTGGCGCAGCCGCTCAGCACGCCGAGCGCGAGGACGGAAGCCAGGCCGTAAGAAAGGGTTCGTTTGATTTCCTGCATGATTTGAGTCTCCGTGAGTGTGTCGCGCCAGGCCGATCCGCCCGATGCTGGGGGACCGGCCTGGCTTGATTGAGCGGCAGGCTTACTTGATGCCCAGATCAGCCATCGCCTTGGCGGCCAGCGCGGCAGGCAGCGGCACGAAACCATCCTTGATCACGACTTCCTGACCCTGCTTGGAGAGCACCAGCTTGACGAACTCGCGCTCGAGCGGAGCCAGCGGCTGGTTCGGACGCTTGTTGACGTAGAAGTACAGCACGCGGGCGAGCGGGTAGGTGCCGTCGATGGCGTGCGTGGCATCCGGTTCGACGAAGGGCTGGCCATCCTTCTGCGACAGCGGCAGCGCACGCACGCCCGAGGTCTTGTAGCCGATGCCTGAGTAGCCGATGGCGCCGATCTGGCCGGTCACGCTTTGCACCACCGAGGCGGAACCCGGCTGCTCGGCGACGTTGCGCTTGAAGTCACCCTTGCACAGCGCCTTTTCCTTGAAAAAGCCGTAGGTGCCGGATACCGAGTTGCGGCCGTACAGCGCGACGGTGCGGCTGGCCCATTCGCCGGTCATGCCGACCTGACCCCAGGTGGTGACGTCGGCTGCGCCGCCGCACTTGCGGGTGGCGGACATGATCGCATCGACCTGGGTGAGCGACAGACCCTTGATCGGGTTGTCCTTGTTGACGTACACGGCGAGCGCGTCGATCGCGGCGGGCACCGGGGTGGGCTTGTAACCGAACTTCTTCTCGAAAGCCTCGATTTCCTTGGCGGTCATCAGGCGGCTCATCGGGCCGAAGTTGGCAGCGCCTTCGATCAGCGCGGGGGGCGCGGTCGAGGAACCGGCACCCTGGATCTGGATGTTGACGTTGGGGTAGTTGCGCTTGTAGGTCTCGGCCCACAGCGTCATCAGGTTGTTCAGCGTGTCGGAACCGACGCTGGTGAAGTTACCGGACACACCGCTGGCCTTCTGGTACGACGGCAGCGCGGGATCGACCTTGACGGCCTGGGCAAGCGCAGCATGGCTGACCAACGAGCAGGCCACAAAGCCAAGTGCGGCAACGATTTTATTCTGAACCATATGCTTAATCTCCAATGGGGTAACGAGGGCGGGGCGTGTCTCAAAATGCACGAACGAGTCATTCCGTCGTTCAGCGATCGCTACGATAGGGATTGAGTGTTACGGTTTAATGACGCTTCCGCTTTTTGATGCGAGCCGGGGCCGCGGCCCTGCGGACTGGGCGAAGCGGTATTTGGGGAAGGTGTTAAGGACCGACGCGCTGGATGGCAAGCTACGCGTGCGGGTTTGATCGGGCGTTTATTGCGGAACGGGCCCGCCCCGAATCAGCGCTTAAGGCCGCTTGGCGTTTTTTGGGTGTCGAGGGTCAATTCCATGACGGCTATCGACCCAAAGCAGCCAATTAGCTTAAACATGACCGGACATTCAGCGGTTCCAAGATAGCATTAGGAGATGGCAAAAGTCTCGATCACTGTCGCCGGAATTACCTTCTCCTCCATGAGAGAGGCAGCAGCCCATTTCGAGCAGCCCTATGGAAATGTTGCGAGACGCATCAAAAGCGGATGGTCTTATGAAGAGGCGCTTGGATTAGAGCCGCACAAGAAGAAGCCCAGCCGGTGCATAAAGCTCACAACAAGTGCGGGCACTTTTGCCTCAATACGGGATGCTTCGGAGCATTTCAGAATTGAGGAAGGCACCATCCATAAGCGACTAGCGATGGGTTGGACTCCAGATCAGGCGGTTGGGCTGGAAGATCATAAGAAATCTCCAAAGCAGACCAAGGAAATCGCCTGTGCGGGGAGGCGCTACCCCAATAGTTGGGCTATGGCTCAGGTTTATGGAAAGAAGGAGAAACTGGTAGCAAAACGTCTTCTCCTTGGTTGGACACCCGAGCAGGCGGTAGAACTTGAGGCGGCACCCCCACGGTTCAGGAATCAAAACAACGGTGGGACCAACCCTTTTTGGAGGAAGGTCGAGATAGTTGATGAGAAGGAGTACCCGGCTACTGAGCAGGGCGAATATAAGCTCTACCTGGTTACCAATAAGGTCAATGGAAAGCAGTACGTAGGCATTACGATCAACCCTCTATGGCAACGTTTCAGTGGCCACAAGAGGTCAGCAACAAAGGGAACCAATACGAAGCTCTACAACGCCATTCGGCTTCATGGGATAGAGAACTTCTCGATAGAACTGCTTAGATCGGATGCCAGATCATTTACTGAGCTTCAGCAGCAGGAAGTCAGCGAAATCCATAAGAGAGGCACCATCGAAAATGGCTATAACATAAGCCCTGGTGGTTCCATTGGTACACCTACGCACATCACTGTTGGAGGTATGGCATTTCCCTCAAGAGGTGCTGCGGCTGACTATTTCGGGATAGATGTGTCTGTCTTCAATATTCGAGTATCACGCCTCGGCTGGACACCCGAGCAGGCAGCTGAGATCGAACGAAGAGGGAAATTTTCCAGAAACAGAACTGAGGTTGGTGGTGCAACCTTTTCTTCGATCAAGCAAGCAGCAGAGACACATGGCCTTGACTATAAACTTGTGTGGGGCAGGATCAAAACTAACGGCTGGACAATTGAACAAGCCTTGGGCATTTCTAGTGCACCCGAGACAGTAAAATATCAAGGCGTAGATGTAACGGCATTTGGCAATAAATTTCCCTCTCTCACGGCGTGTGCTGCACGCTATGAGATCAGCACTGACGCACTCAGACGACATATGAAGAAAGGCTTGTCTATAGAGGAGGCAGTGCTGGTTATTCAAGCCAATAAGAAGCGGCTAGAAAAACGAAGATAGTCGCAGAGGCCGCTTTGGAGAATGGCCGCAGATGACAGCTTCTGGCCGGTAGCAGACAAGCCACCTGCCCGGGCTCGAAAAAAAGGCCAACCTTCTCTGGTTGGCCTTTCCACTACCCTTTCGCTCATTCCGCTTGCTGGCGGAGGGTGGGTTGTCACACGTCCAGGTTGCGCACGCCCAGCGCATTGGTCTCGATGAAGTTTCTACGCGGCTCGACGTCATCGCCCATCAGCGTGGTGAAAATCTGATCGGCGGCGATCGCGTCGTCGATCTGCACTTTCATCAAGCGGCGCACCTTGGGGTCCATCGTGGTTTCCCACAATTGCGCCGGGTTCATTTCGCCCAGGCCCTTGTAGCGCTGGATGCTCATGCCGCGCTTCACTTCGGCGAGGAACCAGTCCATCGCTTCGCGGAAGCTTTGCACCGGGCTTTCCTTTTCGCCACGCTTGGCGCGGGCGCCAAGGCCGATCAGGTCGCGCAGCAGGTCGCCTACCTTGACCAGTTGGCTGTAGTCGCCGGTTTCGAGCAGGTCGGCTTCGAGGAAGCTGACGTGCTTATTGCCGTGAGCGTGGCGCGTGATGCGCAGGCGGTGGCTGTCGGTTTCGCCGAGGTATTCGGCGGCGACTTCGTATTTTTGCGCGTCGAGCGCGGCGCCCAGGCTGGCTTCGGCCTGCATTGCGGCGCCGCTGTCGGCGAGGCTCAGGCGCGGGATGCGCATCAGGGTTTGCAGCACATCGTCCGGCAGCAGGCGGGCCAGCCGGTCGCATACCGCTTCGGCGAGGAAGTATTCGCGTGCCAGGGTTTCCAGCGCGTCGCCGGCGATCGGCATCGCACCGTCCATCGGCGTCAGCTCGGCATCCTTCATCGCCTCGGCCATCAGATGCTCTTTCAGCGCGTGCTCGTCCTTGATGTAGCGCTCGGAACGGCCATGCTTGACCTTGTACAGCGGCGGCTGCGCGATGTAGATGTGGCCGCGCTCGACCAGCTCGGGCATCTGGCGGTAGAAGAAGGTCAAGAGCAGCGTGCGGATGTGGGCGCCGTCGACGTCGGCGTCGGTCATGATGATGATGCGGTGGTACCTGAGCTTGTCGGGGTTGTAGTCGTCCTTGCCGATGCTGGTGCCGAGCGCGGTGATCAGCGTGGCGATTTCCTGGCTGCCGATGACCTTGTCGAAGCGCGCGCGCTCGACGTTGAGGATCTTGCCTTTCAGCGGCAGGATCGCCTGGAACTTGCGGTCGCGGCCCTGCTTGGCGGAGCCGCCGGCAGAATCACCCTCGACCAGGTAGATTTCGCACAGCGCGGGGTCTTTTTCCTGGCAGTCGGCCAGCTTGCCGGGCAGGCCCAAGCCATCCATCACGCCCTTGCGGCGAGTGATTTCACGCGCCTTGCGCGCGGCTTCGCGAGCGCGGGCGGCGTCGACGATCTTGGCGCACAGCAGCTTGGCGTCGTTGGGGTTTTCGAGCAGGAATTCGGTGAGCTTCTGGCCGACGACTTCCTGCACCACCGGCTGCACTTCGCTTGAAACCAGCTTGTCCTTGGTCTGGCTGGAAAACTTGGGCTCGGGCACTTTCACCGACAGCACGCAGGTGAGGCCTTCGCGCATGTCGTCGCCGGTGGTTTCGACCTTGGCCTTCTTGGCCACTTCGTTTTCCTCGATGTACTTGTTCAGCACCCGAGTCATCGCCATCCGCAGGCCGGTGAGGTGAGAGCCGCCATCGCGCTGCGGGATGTTGTTGGTGAAGCATTGCACGGTTTCGGAGTAGCTGTCGTTCCACTGCATCGCGACTTCGACCGTCATGCCGTCCTTTTCGCCGATCGCGGTGAAAATCTTCGGGTGCAGCGGATTCTTCAGCCGGCTCATGTATTCGACGAAGCCCTTGACGCCGCCCGAGTGCGCGAAGTTTTCGGTCTTGCCGTCGCGATGGTCGATCAGCTCGATCTTGACGCCGTTGTTGAGGAAAGACAGTTCGCGGATGCGCTTGGCGAGGATGTCGAAATGGAATTCGACGTTGCCGAAGATTTCCACGTCGGCCAGGAAATGCACTTCGGTGCCGCGCCCTTCGGTCTCGCCGACGATCTGCATCGGGGAGACTTCGACGCCGTTCTGGATCTCGATCGGGCGGTCAAGCACCTTGCCCTGGTTGAAGGTCATTGCGTATTTCTTGCCATCGCGGCGCACGATCAGCTTGAGCCACTGCGACAGGCCGTTGACGCACGACACGCCGACGCCGTGCAGGCCGCCCGACACCTTGTAGCTGTTCTGGTTGAACTTGCCGCCGGCGTGCAGCACGGTCATCACGATTTCGGCGGCGCTGCGCTTGGGCTCGTGCTTGTCGTCGAACTTGACGCCGACCGGAATGCCACGGCCGTTGTCGCTGACCGAAATCGAATTGTCGGGATGGATGATGACCTTGATGTCGTCGCACCAGCCGGCCAGCGCTTCGTCGATGGCGTTGTCCAGCACCTCGAACACCATGTGATGCAGGCCGGTGCCGTCGGAGGTGTCGCCGATGTACATGCCGGGGCGCTTGCGCACCGCCTCCAGGCCTTCCAGCTGCTGGATGCTGTCTTCGTCGTAGCCGCCGTTGACGTTATCGGCTGTTGCGTTGTCCGGTTTCTTGCTCATGGTGTGTACGCCCCTAACGGGGCTTTCCTTCGGTGGGTGCTAGGAGGCATGCATCACGCAATGCCGGCTTCCATGCCGGCACGCTCAAATCCGCATCGGCATCACGACGTACTTGAAGCCCGGCTCGCCTTCGCTGGTAAGCAGCATGCTACTGTTGGCGTCGCCCAGCGACAGCGTGATTTCTTCGGTATTGACAGCGCCCAGGCCGTCGAGCAAATAGGTCACGTTGAAGCCGACATCCAGCGGATCGCCGTTGTAGCTGACTTCGATTTCGTCGGCCGCTTCTTCCTGTTCGTTGTTGTTGCAGACGATGCCGAGCGTGTTCTCGCTCATCACCAGACGCACGCCGCGGAATTTTTCGTTCGACAGGATAGCCGCGCGCTGCAGCGCCTGCATCACGTTCTGACGCCTGGCCTTGAGGTGACGCGGCTGGTTGGCCGGAATGACGCGCTGGTAGTCAGGAAACTTGCCGTCGACCACCTTGGTGACGAGTTCGGTACCAGGCAGGGTGAAGGTGACCTGGTTGGCGCCGATGCGCAGCTCGACCGCGTCGTCGACGTCGCCCAGCAGCTTGGACAATTCCATCACGGTCTTGCGCGGAATGATGATTTCGCGCGCCTCGACTTCGGCGTCCAGCGCGGTTTCGGCATAGCTCAGGCGATGGCCGTCGGTCGCCACCACGCGCAGCTGCTTGCCTTCCAGCACCAGCAGCATGCCGTTGAGGTAATAGCGGATGTCCTGGCTCGCCATCGCGAATTGCACCAGCTGCAGCAGGCGCTTCAGCGTTTTTTGCGGCAGCTGGATCGCAGCACCCAGGCCGGCGCCGGTTTCGACCCGCGGAAAATCGGCGGCCGGCAAGGTTTGCAGCGTGAAGCGCGACTTGCCGGCACTGACCACGACCTGGCTGTCCTTGCTGTCCAGCTTGAGCTTGGCGTCGTCCGGCAACGCCCGCACGATGTCGAACAGTTTGCGTGCTGCGATGGTGATCGCGAAGTCCTCGCCCCCCGGCGCATCGATCTGGGTGCTGACCTGCAATTCCAGGTCGGTTGCCAGCAGCGTCAACTTGCCGGCTTTTTTCTCCAGCAGCAGGTTGGACAGGATGGGCAGGGTGTGGCGGCGTTCCACCACGCCCACAACTGCCGACAGGGCAGCCAGCAGGGCATTGCGTTCGCTTTGTACTAATAGCATTTATATATTCCTGAAAGTCGTAATAAAGGCGGCCTAAATCTGGGGATAAGCTTCTTTACTCAATCGAATCATGTCATTGTCGTCATTATTGGGTGTGGGCAAAAGCGGTACGATACGGGAGAGCTGGGGAGCGTTTTCGCTTGCCGGCCGATCGAGCCTGTCTTATCCACATTTCATCCTCAGCCTGTCAGGCTTTGTAGCAACACCAGATAATCGCGCCCGATATCCGCTTCGGTCTCACGCAGCTCGGCCACTTTACGGCAGGCGTGGATCACCGTGGTGTGGTCGCGCCCGCCGAAGGACTCGCCGATTTCCGGCAGGCTCTGGTTGGTCAGTTCCTTGGACAGCGCCATCGCAATCTGGCGGGGACGCGCCAGGTTGCGCGTGCGCTTCTTCGAAAACATGTCGGCGACCTTGATCTTGTAGAAGTCGGCGACGGTCTTCTGGATGTTCTCAATCGAGACGATGCGCGAAGTCGAGGCGATCAGGTCGCGCAGCGCCTCCTTCACCAGCTCCAGCGAGATCGGCTTTTCGTGGAAGCGCGAGAAGGCGATTACTCTTTTGAGCGCGCCCTCGAGTTCGCGCACGTTGGAACGCACCTGCTTGGCAATGAAGAAGGCGACGTTCTCGTCGAGCTTGATGTTTTCGGCTTGTGCCTTGGCCAGCAGGATGGCGACCCGCATTTCCAGCTCGGGCGGCTCCACCGCCACGGTCAGACCCCAGGCGAAACGCGATTTCAGGCGATCGTCGAGCCCGGTGATTTCCTTGGGGAAGGTGTCGCAGGTGATGACGATCTGCTTCTTGTTCTCGATCAGCGAGTTGAACACATAGAAGAACTCTTCCTGGGTGCGGTCCTTCTTGGCCAGGAACTGGATGTCGTCGACCAGCAGCAGGTCGAGCGACATGTAGCGTCGCTTGAGGTCGTCGAACTGCTTGTTCAAATAGGCCTTGACCACGTCGTCGACATAATCGTTGGCGTGGATATAGCTGATGCGCGCGTCGGGGTTGGCCTGGCGCACGGTGTTGCCGATGGCCTGCAGCAGGTGGGTCTTGCCGAGGCCAACGCCGCCATAGACAAACAGCGGGTTGTAGGCGGTACCGGGGTTGTCGGCAATCTGCAGGGCCGCGGCCCGCGCCAGCTGGTTGGCCCGGCCGGAAACGAAGTTGTCGAACGAAAAGGCCGGATTGATGCGCATGCCGCCGACCGCAGGCGGCGCCGGGGCGGCCGGCACCCGCGCAACGCCGGCAGGCGCCGGCGCCGCAGTCCGCGGGGCGGTCGCCTTTTTGCCCAGCGCATAATGGATCGAGACCGGACGGGCGTAGAATTCCTGGGCCCAGCCGTCGATGTGTTCAGCGAATTTTTCGCGCACCCAGTCCATCACGAAGTGGTTGGGCGCGAGGATCCGCACCTCACCGCCCGCGTCTTCAAACACCAGGGGCTTGATCCACGTGCTGAATTGCTGCTGGGTCAAACTGGCGCGAAAGCGCTCTTGGCAAAGGTCCCAGAAGGAATCCATAGTCGATGGGCGGGAAGGGGTAAGCGGCATGAGATTCAAGCGACGAATCTTACTCCCCTTCGGCGAGGTTATCCACAGGCGGAAGAACCCCGGCGCGCAGGCCGCCTGGCTGCACGCGCTTGACAGCACCGGGGTCGGGAATGTCTAATATGCGGTTTTTCAACAGATTTTTTAGTGCTGGCCGGCTCTTGCCCGTGCGGAACCGGCCAGCAGCCTTAGAAAGGACTCGACATGAAACGCACTTACCAGCCGTCTACCGTTCGCCGCAAGCGCACCCATGGTTTTCGCGCCCGCATGAAAACCAAGGCCGGCCGCGCCGTGATCAACGCGCGCCGCGCCAAGGGCCGCACCCGCCTGGCTGTCTAAATCGACACGCATCCCGGCAAAACCGGAGGCGTGCGCCTGCACGACGCGCGCCTCGTCCGCCCGGCCGATTTCGCCCGGGTGTTTGCCCGCAATCAGCGTGCGCGCACTGACAGCATCGTGGTCATGGCCTGTCCCAACCAGGTGGGCTATCCCCGATTGGGCATGGTGATCGCCAAGCGCCTGCTCGCACGCGCGGTTGACCGCAACCGCGTCAAGCGCTGCGTGCGCGAAAGTTTCCGGGAGATGCTGCCGACGTTGCCCGCCTGCGATTTCGTCGTTCGACTGATCGCCAAACCGGTCGCCGGCGACGAGGCGCGCGATCTGTCACGCACCTTTAAACGTGCGGGTGAGCGCGCCATGGCAAAATGGCCTACCGCACCGGCGGCCGATGTCGTGCCGGATCCCTCCTCCAACTAAAACGCGTCCCGTCTCAATGGATAACCAGCGGCTGATTCTTTTCATCGTCTTTTCCTTCACGCTGCTTTTGCTGTGGGAGGCCTGGCAGGACCAGAATGCGCCGGTGCCTGAAACGCCCACCACCGCCAGCGCACCCGCCACCGGGGCGCCGACGCCAACCCAGGCGCTGAATGCGCCGCCCGCCCCGGCAGCGGCGCCGACCAGTGGCTTTGCCAAGGGCCAGCGGGCCGTAGTGGAAACCGATGTGCTGCGCGCCAGCATCGACGCCAATGGCGGCGACCTGCGCGAGCTGAAGCTGCTGACCTATCGTGAGACGGAAGACAAAAACCAGATCCTGACCCTGTTCGAAGACAGCGCGACGCGGCCCTATCTGGCGCAAAGCGGTCTGGTCGGCGAAGGCCTGCCGACGCACCGCAGCGTGTTCGAACTCAACCCGGGCACCTATCGTCTGGCTGGCGGTGCGGCGCAGTTGCAGGTGCCGCTGGTATGGAGCGACCCCGCCACGGGTGTGCGGGTCGAAAAAACCTATATTTTCAAGCGCGGCAGCTATCAGGTCAGTGTGCAGACCCGCGTCATCAACGGCGGTGACAAGCCGATCGACCTGACGCCCTACTACCAGTTCACGCGTCACGGCGAAGCGCCGCGCGGCGAATCCTTCTTCCTCTATACCTACACCGGCCCGGCGTTCTATACGGATGCGCGCAAGTTCCAGAAAGTCGCGTTCAAGGACATCCAGGAAGGCAAGGCCGATTTCGAGAAAAGTGCCGACAATGGCTGGGTCGGTCTGGTGCAGCATCACTTCGTGTCGGCTTGGCTGCCCCAGGGCAACGTCAAGCGTGAGTACTACACCCGCTCGCTGGGCGAAGGTCTGTATGCCGCCGGCGTGATTCTCGCCGAAGGCACGCTCGAACCCGGCCAGCAGAAGACCTTTACGGTCCCCCTGTATGCCGGTCCGCAAACCCAGACCGCGCTGGAAAAGATTGCGCCAGGCCTCGAGCTGTCACGCGACTATGGCTGGCTGACGCCGCTTGCCTACCCGATTTTCTGGGCGCTGGAAAAGATCGAGCGCATCGTTGGCAACTGGGGCTGGGCCATCATTATCCTGACCATCCTGATCAAGCTGGCGCTGTATCCGCTGTCGGCCGCGGGCTACAAGTCGATGGCCAAGATGAAGAAGCTGACCCCGCGGCTGAAGCTGTTGAAGGACACCTACGGCGACGACCGCGCCAAGCTGCATCAGGCGATGGCGGAGATGTACAAGACCGAGAAGATCAATCCGCTCGGCGGCTGTCTGCCGATCCTGATCCAGATCCCGGTGTTCATCGCGCTGTACTGGGTGCTGCTGGCCGCGGTGGAAATGCGCGGCGCGCCCTGGCTGGGCTGGATCACCGACCTGACCGCGCCGGATCCCTGGTTCATCCTGCCGATCCTGATGGGCATCACCTCGATCCTGCAGGTCAAGCTGAACCCACAGCCGATGGACCCGATGCAGGCCAAGATCATGATGATCATGCCGGTTGCGTTCACCGTGATGTTTGTGTTCTTCCCGGCCGGCCTGGTGCTGTACTGGGTGGTCAACAACATCCTGTCCATTGCGCAGCAATGGGCGATCAACCGGCAGGTCGAGGGCGCCCCGGCCCACAAGGCGAAGGACTAGTTCAGGACCAGGGTGTTGAGCGGCTCCGGTTTGTGCACCCAGTAGCCCTGGACGTAATCCACGCCGAGCTCTTTTAGCCAGGCGTAGGTGGCCTCGCTGTCGACGTATTCGGCGATGACCTTGAGCCCGAGGGCATGGGCGACATCCACCATGGATGCGGTCAGTGCCTGGTCGGTCTTGTCGGTGAGGATGTTGCGGATATAGGTGCCGTCGATCTTCAGGTAGTCCAGCGGCAGGCTGCGCACATAGCTATAGGAACTGTAGCCGCTGCCAAAATCATCCAGTGCGATCCGGCATCCCAGCGCGCGCAGTTTGCGCAGCGAACGCACGGCTACGTCCATGTTGTCGATGGCAGCCGTCTCGGTGACCTCGATGATGAGCTTGCTGGTCAGATGGGGGTGGTCGGAGAGCAGGCTGATCATGGCGTCGACATGATGCGTCAGCGTTAGGCTGTTGCCAGATACATTGACCGACAGGCCGCTTAGTTTGTCCAGCCCGGCTGCGTTGCTACCCATCCATTCAAGAACGGTTTTCAGCACCCATGTGTCCAGAGCATGGATGCGGTCTGTCTGCTCAGCCATGACAACAAAGCTCTGGGTGGTGTGGGAGGGGACCAGAGCCTCGTCGACGCCCAGCAAAATTTCATAATGTGACGGTGCGCTTTTGTCGCAGGAAGCTATTTTCTGGCAGCGCAAATAAAGCGAGGAAAACGGCAGCGGATCAATCTGGTTGGACACCGGAGGTACGTTGCTCAGGCAAGAGAGATCGAATCCGGCATGCTGGCGTAGCGGAGTGCAAGCCTGGTTGGCCCGGCGCAAAACGCTTGATGGCGCGAGCGAAGCCTCCTCGCCAAGCAGCGGTACGACCGCCCCGATCATCTTCCATTCTGCATGCAGGCTTTCCATATCGATCTTGAGCTGCGAAAGCCGGGTTGCTAGTCCCTCCGGATCCTGGGGAGCAAACACCAGCATGAAAGAGACATCGCTCAGGCGACCGCAGCGTTCGCCGTTTTCCAGCGCGTTCAAAATGATTTCCCCGGTGCGCTTTTGCATGACCGCGAGCTCGTCGCCGGGCAAGGAAGACAGGCTGGGCCGCATGGTGGGGATTTCAATCAGCGCACAAAACGTGGGGGGCTCGGTGACCGGATGAGCGAGGCGCCGCTCCAGTTCATCCATCAGGGCATTGCGCTTGAGACAGCCGCTGGCGGGATCCTGCCATGTAAAGGCATGGACGGCATTCAGGCTGGCCGTGAGCGTTGCATCTGCAATACGCTCCAGAAAGGGTTCGTCGAAACTTTCAGCTTCCTCGATCTGACCGCTGTCCAGTTGCTGGAGGAAGCGCTCAACCGGAATGTCCAGCAGCACGGTGGCGGATCGGTTGAGCAGGTACAAGGTGTCTTCATGCGTGCCCAGCACTTCATAGGGGATCGCTACATCGCCCTGCTTGACGACGCACCATGCGGTGCCGATGAGGGAAGAGTCCAGTATCAGGGACCCCAGCGTTTTTAGATGCTGTTCCCGCCGAGATTGCCGCGCTTCCTGCAGTTGCGTGTTGATCTTCAGCAGCAGTCGGTCGATTTGCTCGAGCGCGGCATCGACGTTCTCCTGCCCCAGCAGCCACTGCATGGATAGGCTGATCCCATGGTGAAGCGCGGGATCAAGAAATTGGCCGCGGTCGTCGGCACCCTGGTGCAGGGCGTCGAGCGCGTTGATCAGTGTCCAGGCGGGATGGTCCGGCTGTGATTCATAGGTAAGGCCGTTGAGCGTGTATTCCAGCAGCAAACCCTGGGCTTGCAGCATCAGGGCCCGAACCTGGGACGCCTGGCCAAGCTTTTCAGGACCGGGATCGATCGGGGGGGGTTGCCGCATCAAGGCATGCAGGCCCTGCAATGCAGCATTGTCTAGATCGGTCAGACCACCGAGCACCTTCCCGACGGCGCTCATGCCCGAACCTGCAGCAAGGCGCGCCGGGTCGAGCAGCAGCAGGTTGCCTGCATCGAGGAGCCCCGTCGTGGCCGGCAGAAAACGCCCGAATATACGGTCGCGGGCCAGCATGGCAGGGACCAGCATGCCGGAGGGTACTACGCCGCCAGTCTCGGAAGACGGGGGTATGGGCAGGTGCAGGTTCAGTTCACCGAGGGTGTTCGTGAGCCTGCCCAGCAAGGCTGACAGTTCATTGATACGGCTCGATGCGTTGGCGTCCGCGTTTTCGCTCTCGGCTCCCGGGGCCGCACCTGCTGCGAAGAGCTTTAGCCATTCTTCCAGGCTGGTGATTTGTTGTGGGTGATGAATGAGCTCGGGTGGGGCATCGCCGACGATATCGAGCAGGGACTGGTAGAGGGAAACCGCATGCTTTGTAAACGCCCGCGCCATCAGCTCGTAGCAGACAATCTGCTTGTCCGGGGCAATTTTCAGCGGTTCGAGCAGGTCTGCCAGAACGCTGAGTAAGGCATCCAGTTGGAAGGGATGGCTTGCGCGCTTTCCGCCGCTGTTCAGCAGGTTGCTGTAGTGGAGGTCGAATGCCTCCAGCAGTGTGCCGAGGGATTCGACCGCTTTTTGTGCAATGGTAGTGCGCCGAATCCAGTCATCCACCCGTGCCATGTCGATCGGGTCTGTGGCGTTGGCTGGCGACGCGGCCGGGACGCTGCCCCGCAATTCGGGGTGCATCGGGTAAGCTTGGGTGAACCACCGGGTGAACTGCGGCCGCAGTCGGACCAGGTCTTTCTGCAGTTGGCTCATCCCGGCTGGGTCGTTCGCCTCCTCAGGCTGAACGCTTAGCTGGATCTGCTCCGGTAACAAAGCATAAAAATCGTCTACCACCGCTTTCATGTTTTCCATGAATGACGCATGGCACCCCTGCTGAACCTGCAGGCTGGAAAGACGTGCGGTCAGGGTTGAACCGCCGTGACGAGGGGCGGATTGCAGTGCGGCTACGATAGCCGAGGGCATGCTTCGCAATGAGAGCAGCGCCCGCCCGCCTTGAATATTGACGATCAGGCCCTTGCAGGAATGGTGCTTGTCCTGCAGGTCGAAGTCCAGTTGGGCAGTCAGGCCGACTGAACGCTGCGAAAGGGGCTCACCCCGGAAATCGAAAGACAGACCCTGTTCCGACAGGCTGGCGATAGTTCCAAAGCAAGGCGCCTGGTCCTCCACTTGCAGGACGGCAGGCAGCAAAATGGATCGCAACGCGAAAGGGGACTGTTCAGACACGGGCGAGGTCGAGGGTGGATGAACTGAGATTTACCGAAGCGTGACACATCGTCAGAAAATAACGACATAAATAACCGTAAATTAAGCCATTCGGGCAAATAGGCCCGGGCGCTTTCGGTTATGACGGGCGCAGCCAGGCTCACGTTACAATTACAATGACCGTCGAGGCTTTTGGGCTTCTGCGCCTTCCTTCCCGCAGCCGATGACGATCCTTTCCAGAATCCCCGCCGACCTGATCGCCGCCATCGCCACCGCGCCCGGTCGCGGTGGGGTGGGGGTGGTGCGGGTGTCGGGCGCGGACATCGCGCCGTTGGCGACAGCCATCCTCGGGCGCATCCCGGCGCCGCGCCACGCCACGCTCTGTCCTTTCCTCGATGCCGACGGCCAGCCGATCGACGAGGGCATCGCGCTTTATTTCACTGCGCCGCATTCATTCACCGGCGAGCAGGTGCTCGAACTGCAGGGTCACGGCGGCCCGGTGGTGATGAATCTCATCCTTGAGCGCTGCATCGAACTTGGCGCACGCCTGGCCGAGCCGGGCGAGTTTTCCCGCCGTGCCTTTCTCAATGGCAAGCTCGATCTGGCGCAGGCCGAGGCGGTGGCCGACCTGATCGACGCCGCGTCGACCGAGGCGGCGCGCTCGGCGGTGCGCTCGCTGTCCGGCGCGTTTTCGGCGCGCATCGCCGAACTGGTCGAGGCGCTGACCCGCCTGCGCACGCTGGTGGAAGCCACGCTGGACTTTCCCGAAGAAGAAATCGATTTTCTGCAGCAGGCCAATGCCTTCGGCCGGCTCGATGCGATCGACGCCAGCCTGCAGGCCGTGCGGGCGCAGGCCCGGCAGGGGGCGCTGCTGCGCGAAGGCCTGACGGTGGTGCTGGTCGGCCAGCCGAACGTCGGCAAGTCGAGCCTGATGAACCAGCTGGCCGGGTTCGAGGCGGCGATCGTCACCGAGATCGCCGGCACCACGCGCGACACCGTGCGCGAGGCGATCCAGATCGAGGGCGTGCCGCTGCATATCATCGACACTGCAGGCCTGCGTGACACGGACGACCCGGTCGAGAAGATCGGCATTGCGCGCACCTGGGCGGCAGTGGATAAGGCCGACGTGGCACTGCTGCTGGTGGATGCCGCGCATGGCGTCAGCGAACGCGAAGCGGCGATCCTGACACGTCTGCCGCAAGTGGCGCGCCTCACCATCCACAACAAGATCGACGTCGGCGGCGAGCCGCCGCGTGCGGTGGGTGACGAGATCTGGCTGTCCGCCAGGACCGGTGCCGGGATGGCGCTGCTGCGCAGCAAGCTGCTCGAGACAGCCGGCTGGCAGGCGGCGGGCGAGGGCGCCTTCATGGCGCGTGCGCGGCATCTCGATGCCCTTTCCCGCGCCGCCGGGCATCTGGCCGCCGCCCGGACGACGGCAGCGCAACTCGAGCTGTTTGCCGAGGAGCTGCGGTTGGCGCAATCCGCCCTGTCCGAGATCAGCGGCGAATTCACCGCCGACGATCTGCTGGGCGAGATCTTCAGCACATTCTGCATCGGCAAGTGAGCGTCATGCTGAGCTGGCGCGGCATCGCCGACGAACTCAAGACCCACCGCCGGCGCCTGCTGCTGGCCAATATCATTGCCTTGTTGGCGGTGGTGGCCTCGGTGCCGATCCCGCTCTTGCTGCCGCTGATGGTCGACGAGGTGCTGCTGCACCATCCGGGCAGGATGGTCGCCGCTATCGGCGCGTGGTTTCCGGTTGCCTGGCACGGACCGGTGCTGTTCATCGGCGCGGCATTGCTGCTGTCGGTGGTGCTGCGGCTGGCGGCCATCCTGCTCAACGTGTGGCAGGGGCGCAGCTTCTCGCTGCTGGCGAAGGACGTGGTGTATCGAATCCGTGTGCGCATGCTGAACCGGCTTTCCAGAATCGCGCTGTCGCAGTTCGAGACCGTGGGGGCGGGGCGGGTGACCTCGCATTTCGTCACCGATCTGAATGCCATCGACAGCTTCCTCGGCGCGTCGGTTTCCGGCTTTGTGGTGTCGGTGCTGACGCTGGTTGGCGTCGCCGGCGTGCTGTTCTGGATGCACTGGCAGCTGGCGCTGTTTATCCTGCTCCTGAACCCCGTCGTGATTCTGTTCTCCACCCGGCTCGGCAAGCGGGTAAAGGATCTGAAAAAGCACGAGAACCGCGCTTTCGAAGTGTTCCAGGACGCCCTTGCCGAAACGCTCGATGCGCTGACCCAGATCCGCGCGATGAATCGCGAGAAGCATTACCTGGCGCGGGTAACCGACAAGGCCGCCGATATCCGCCGGCACGCGGCGGCCTTCGCCTGGAAGTCGGATGCGATGAGCCGGTTTTCCTTCTTCATCTTCCTCGTCGGCTTCGACGCCTTCCGCGCCGGCGCGATGCTGATGGTGGTGTTTTCCGATCTCTCCATCGGCGAGATGCTGGCGGTGTTCGGCTACCTCTGGTTCATGATGACGCCGGTGCAGGAACTGGTGAACATGCAGTACGCCTGGTATGCCGCCAACGCCGCGCTGGGGCGCATCAATGCGCTGCTCGGTCTTGCCGGCGAGCCGCAGCACCCGGCATTGCGCGACCCCTTTGCCGGCGAGCCCACGGTTGGGATTACGCTTGATCACGTCAGCTTTGCCTACGATGCGGGCGAGACGGTACTCGACGACGTCAGCCTGGTGGTGGCGCCGGGCGAGAAAGTGGCGCTGGTGGGTGCTTCCGGCGGCGGCAAGTCGACCCTGGTGCAGGCGCTGCTGGGACTGTACCCGGTGAAGGCGGGGCGGATCCTGTACGGCGACGTCCCGGTGACCGAAATCGGCTGGGAGACGGTGCGCGAGCATGTCGGCGTAGTGCTGCAGCACCCGGTGCTGTTCAACGACAGCGTGCGCGCCAACCTCACCCTGGGGCGCGAGGTTGACGACGCCACGCTGTGGCAGGCGCTGGATATCGCCCAGTTGAAGGACACCATCGCCGACCTGCCGCACGCGCTCGATACGGTGGTGGGGCGCCAGGGCGTGCGCATGTCGGGCGGCCAGCGGCAGCGCTTGGCGATCGCGCGCATGATCGTCGCCCGACCCAGCATTGTTATCCTCGACGAGGCCACCTCGGCGCTCGACAGCGACACTGAACGCCGACTGCATCTTGCCATGCACACCTTCCTCGCCGGTCGCACAACGCTGATCATTGCGCACCGCCTGTCCGCGGTGAAGCAGGCCGACCGCATCCTGGTTTTCGAGAACGGCCGCGTGGTGGAAGCCGGCGGACACGACGAACTGATCGGCCGTGGCGGGCTGTATCACAAGCTGTATCATCCGGCCTGAAAATAAAACTCGGGAAAATCAGCGTTTCCTGATAAACTCCGTCGAGTTGTGCATACAGCAGTGGGCAGGCCAGATTTTTTGCCGCCGTGCCTCGGGACTGTTCTCACAGCCCCATCGTCTTCGACCTCTCTTTTGTACCGCCGGTGTTTTATCGCAACCGGCCGTGACAAGTCTTGTGGTTGGCGCCGATGTGATCGACGCGACCCGTTGGGCGTTTTCTGAACGCCGCATCAATCCGGTTCGTATTTTGTGACCTGTCTGGTTTTGAACCGGGCGCAGGTTTGTTATGCGCGTTTGTGCGCACAGAAAAAAGGTTTGCCATGAGCTTTTCCGAATTGGGGCTTGATCCCCTCATCCTTAAATCCGTTGTCAGCGCCGGCTACGAAAACGCCACGCCGGTCCAGACGCTGGCGATTCCCGCCGCGCTGACCGGGCGCGATCTGCTGGTGTCCTCGCACACCGGCAGCGGCAAGACCGCAGCGTTCATCCTGCCGTCGATCCAGCGCATGCTGGCCGAGCCGACCGTCAAGAGCATGGGCCCGCGCGTGCTGGTGCTGACCCCGACGCGCGAACTCGCGCTGCAGGTCGAAAAAGCCGCCATCACGTACGGCAAGGACATGCGTCGTTTCCGCACCGCCTGCCTGGTCGGCGGCTCGCCGTATGGCCTGCAGCTCAAGCGTTTGAGCCAACCGGTGGACATCGTGGTGGCCACGCCCGGCCGCCTGATCGATCACCTTGAGCGCGGCAAGATCGACTTCTCGCGTCTGGAAGTGCTGGTGCTCGACGAAGCCGACCGCATGCTGGACATGGGCTTTGTCGACGACATCAAGGCGATCGCCGCGCGCTGCCCGAAAGAGCGCCAGACGCTGTTGTTCTCGGCCACGCTCGACGGCGTGGTGGGCAACCTGGCGCGCGAACTCACCCGCGACGCGCAGCGCATCGAAATCGAGGCGGTGCCGCACACCGAATCGAAGATCGAGCAGCGCCTGCTGTTTGCCGACAACATGGACCACAAGAACCGTCTGCTCGACGCGCTGTTGCGCGACGTGGACATGACGCAGGCCATCGTGTTTGCATCGACCAAGCGCAGCACCGAGGAAATTTCCGACCTGCTGTCCGAGAGCGGCTTTGCCTCCGACGCGCTGCATGGCGACATGCAGCAGGGTCAGCGCAACCGCGCGCTGCAGCGTCTGCGCGAAGGCCGCACCAAGGTGCTGGTCGCCACCGACGTGGCCGCGCGCGGCATCGACGTGGCCGGCATCAGCCATGTGATCAACTTCGATCTGCCGCGGCAGGCCGAGGACTACGTTCACCGCATCGGCCGCACCGGCCGCGCCGGCCGCACCGGCATTGCGGTGAGCTTTGCCGGCATGCGCGAAAGCGGGCTGGTGAAGAATATCGAACGCTACACCGGCAACCGCATCGAGGTGCACACGCTGCCGGGCCTGGAGCCGACCCAGAAGCCGTCTTCCGGCCGCCCGGCGTCGACGGGGCGTCCGCGCAGCAATGCGGGTCCGCGCGGCGGCTTTGGCGACAAGCGCAGCGAACCGCGCAGCTATGGCGACCGTCCGCCGCGTGGTGACAGTCGCGACAACCGTGACCGTGGCTACCGTGCCGATGCGCGTCCCGCCGCGGCGGACCGTCCGCGCAGTGGCGCGCCGCGCGGCAACCGCTTCGAGCAGGCGGCCCGCGGCCCGTCCGACGTGCCGCGCATGAACCAGGAGCAACGCCCGCCGCAGCACAATGACGCGTATCGCGGCGCCGCGGCCGCGCCCAAGCCCGAAGTCAACGGTAACAGCGTGGAATACTGGGAAAAGCGTGAGCGCGAGGCGAAGGCCGCCAAGGCATCGACCGGCCGCAGCTACGGCGACCGTGGTAACAGCGCGCGCCCCGGCCAGCCGCGCAGCGGCGGCCCGGAAAACCGGGGCGGTGGCAACCGCGTCGGGGTGCGGGGCCGCTTCAAGGACTGATCGCCCGCACGATCTGCAGCAATGAAAGGGGGGGTTTCACGTGAAACCCCCCTTTTTTCGTCTGTTATTTCTGCTGAAAGCGCACGCTGGCCAGCAGGGATTCAAAATCCGCCAGTCCGCGCTGAAAATAGACGATCGTCGGCGCTTCATACAGGAGCGACAGCCGGCCCCGGGTGTCGACAAGGCTGACCAGCACGCGCTCGATCGGCAGCCCGCGCTCGTTGCGGTAGCGGATGTGCACACGGGCGGCGGGCCTGCCCCCGAGCATGATCGGCGTGCTGGCGAGCAGCTCGAGGTTGGCGGTGGCCGCGGTGTTTTTCCATTCGGCGAGGGCGAGCTCGGCAAGCTCGTGCGGCAGCATGTCGGCACGCGTCTCGCGTTGGGTGCGCGGCAGCTTGCGGTCGTGCGGCTGGCGGTTGACGACGATGTAATTGAGTGCCGGGCCGTCGCGGGTGACGAAGTAATCGTTGGCGTCGGCGGTGCGCCTGACCCAGCCGAGCGGCAGTTCGAGGCTGTAGTCGTTGCGTTTGCTTTCGTGGCGGCTGCCGGGGTCGACGCGGGCCCAGGGGGTGCAGGCCGCCAGACTGGCGAGCAGGAGGCCGATGGTGAGGCCGCGCCCTGCGCGCCGCGCAAGGCAGGAGCCGCGGGGCGGTGCCCTCATGCGGCGGGAGTCTGATGGGCCTGCGCCGGCGGGCCGAGCGGATCGTAGTGCCAGACCTGGTTGCGGCCGTTGTTCTTGGCGACATAGAGTGCCTGATCGGCCTGGTCGAGCAGCTCGGCAAGCGCACGCGGGTCGACATGCTTGTTCGGTTGCGGCGGCAGGGTGGCGACGCCGACGCTGACCGTGATGGGGCGCTTCAGGTTTTCGATCGCGGCAACGGCGGCGCGCAGACGCTCCGCCGCGACCAGGCCTTCCTCCGCGCTGAGCCCGAGCGCGGCCACGACGAATTCTTCGCCGCCGTGGCGCGCCACGATATCGTTGTCGCGTGCGGTTTCCCGCAGCGCCGCGGCGACCGCTTGCAGCACACGGTCGCCTTCGGGATGGCCGAAGCGGTCATTGATCGACTTGAAATGGTCGAGGTCGAGCAGCAGCAGGGTCACGTTTTCCCGGCGCCGGTGGGCGATCTTGAGCATCTGCCCAGTGTGCTCGTAGAACGCGCGCCAGTTGAATAGCCCGGTGAGGCCGTCGTGGTTGGCCAGCAGTTCCAGTTCGGCATGCAGGCGGCGGAGTTCCTCCGTCTGCCGCTCGAGCGCGTCCTGCGCGGCCTTGCGCTCGGTGATGTCGCGCACAACGCACAGGGTGAGCCCCTGGCCGTCGGCCTGCATCGGGCTCAGCATGATGTCGACCGGGAACTCATGGCCGCTCTTGTGCAGCGCGCACAGTTCGGTGGCCGCCCCCATCTGCCGACTGTGGGCAGAGGTTTTGAAGTGGGCGCGGTGCTGAGCGTGGTGCGTGGCGAAGCGTGCGGGCACCAGTTTTTCGATGGCCTGGCCGAGGAGTTCGCTGCGCGTGTAGCCGAACAGGGTTTCGCTATGGGCGTTGGCCAGGGTGATGTGTCCTTCCGCATCGACCACCAGGAGGGCATCCGGGGCGAACTCGAAAATGCGTTGATAGAGGCCCTCACCCGCCGCGGCGGCGAGGGGGTCGGACTCGGAGGGGTTGAGGGGGGCGCTCATGGGGTTTATTCGGCTTTGGGCAAATTATTGCCCGCGGGCGCCGGGCTGTCCATGAGCGTGATGTAGTACTCGACGTAGGTACGGTCGGCAGCGCCGGGGTCGAGCGTGAGGTAATGACGCAGGCGCGTGGCGGCCTCACCGCTGTCGCCGCGCTTGAAATGGAGCAGGCCGAGCGCCCGGTGCGGTGGCGCGTAATGCGGGGCGGTCTCGATCGCGAGCTTGAATTCGCGCTCGGCGGCAGCTTCGTCGCCGGCCTCGTTGCGCAGCCGGTAGGCTTCGCCGAGGAAATACGAGGCTTCGGGCGGATATTCGCGGCGGGTGGCGGGGTTGCTCAGCATCAGGATAATCTGCTTGTAGCGGTAAGCGGCCAGGTCGCCCGCCAACGAGGCCAGGCGCAGCCCCGCGGTGGTTTCGGTGAAGCGTTCACGTGCGGTTTCGCCGTTGTCACTGTCGCGGATCAGCGTATTGAAGCTGTCGATGCGCTCTTGCAGTCGGGGATGGCTGGCAAAGAAGTAGGGCTCGTTGATGTCGGCCGCCTTGATCTCGGCCTGCAGGTGCTCGAAGGTGCGGATCGTCTCGCGCGCGGCGTAGCCGGCAGCGACCAGACGCTGGTAGCCGATGACGTCGGCCTCGCGCTCATGCTCACGCGAATAGCCGAACATCGACGACAGCGCGACGAGGTCACCGACCAGCGGCACCCCCAGCATGGCCACCACCAGCGCGAAGGCGGCGGCGTTGCGCAAGCGCTCGACCTGCTGCAGCGAGTGGCGGTGAGTGAAATGGGCACCTTCGTGCGCCAGCACCGTGGCGAGCTGGGCCTCGTTCTCGAAGCGGGCAATCAGGCCGGCGTTGACGTAGATGCTGCCATTGGGCAGTGCAAAGGCGTTGATCTGCTGGGCGTTCAGCAGGCGCACCCGCAGGCGATCCTTGAATTCGGGATAGAGCCGATCCATGATCCCCTGCAGATACGCGGTCAGCGCGGGATCGGTGTTGACGCGGCCGGCCCGTACCAGTGCGCGGTCGAATTCGTCCGCCTCCTGCCACAGGCCTTTCTCGTCGGATGCCAGTTCGCGGGTTTCGGCAGCATCGGCCCAGGGCAGCACCGTGTCGGCCTGGGCTGGCAGGGCCAGGGCGCACGCCAGCGCCAGGCTCAGCCCGCGCCTCATCGCGGCCCGGGCCAGGTCTGGTAGAGGTCGCGCATCAGCGCGTCGACGTCGGCCGGCTTGCGCGTATCCTTGCTGCTGCTGGAATCGAAGCTCATCCACTGCACGTCGCCGGTTTTCAGGTCCACCACACCGGCCGTGATGAAGGCCTGGCCCAGCGGCATCACGATGCCGAGCGCGAGACCGGCGATGAAGGCCGCGCGGCGGCCGCCGGAGGAGATGAAATCGGATCCCAGCACGATCAGCGCGGCATCGGCGCCGGTCTGCTCGCGCAGGAAGGCGAGACCTGGACCGACGGTATAGTCGAATTCGTGCTTCTTGTGCGCCCAGGCGGCCTGTTCGCCGCGGCCATAGACGAACACCGACTGCGCGACGCGGTCATACAGGCCGATGTGGGCGTCGAGGTGGTCGAGCTCGGCGGCGGCCAGTGCCGGCGCCGGAATCAGCTCGAACAGGCCGTCGTCGCGTGCCAGCCGGACGGCGGTGGCGCGGATGTTGTCGCGGGCCTCGGCTTCCCAGTCGGCCATGCGGGTGGGCACGCCGCCGGCGGACAGTTCGAACACGAACATCTGCGGCGGCAACAGCACGACTTTTTTGGGGCGGGTGTCGAGGTTTTGCAGCAGGGCCGGATTGACCGCGCTCATGGCTGCCTGTGCCGGGCTTGCCATTACACTTGTCGCCAGCAGGACAACACAGACGAAACGCCGCATCATGCGAAACTCCGAAAAGGGACTTAACCCTATGGGAAAGCAGGCTATGGGTCAATCGAACTCCGACACCGGCTGGCGCTGGATCAGCGAGCGCGGCTTGCGGGTGGCGACGGGCGGCACCACGCTGACACGTTATCTATCGCTTGTTTCGCAGAACTTGCCGGAAATTGAAGACTTGATTCCGTCCGATGACAGCATTTTACTGATATTGCATCGCGGTGCGCCGGTGTCGGCGGCACTACGGGCCGCGCTGGCGGCGCCACTGGCGGACGCGGCGACGCAGACCGGCCGGCTGCACGAAATCGCGGTCGAATACGGCGGCGCGGCCGGGCCCGACCTGCCGGGCCTGGCGCGGCGGGCCGGCATCAGTGTGGCGGACTGCATCGAACGTCATGCGGCGACGGACTACACCGTCACCTTTCTGGGCTTCCAGCCGGGTTTCCCCTATCTGCGCGGCCTGCCCGAGGCCTTGTGCGCGCCGCGGCGCGCCACGCCGCGCGTGCGGGTGGCAACGGGCAGCGTGGCGATCGGCGGCGCCTACTGCGGGATCTATCCCGCCGACGGTCCGGGCGGCTGGCATCTGATCGGCCGCGCCGCCGTCACCACCCTGTTCGATCCCGCGCGGCCCGCGCCCGCCCTGCTGATGCCGGGCGACCGTGTGCGTTTCGTACCCGCATGATCGAGGTTGTGCGCGCCGGCCTGTGCGACCTGGTGATGGACCCGGGTCGGCCCGGCTGGGGCGCATTGGGCGTGCCCGCGGGCGGCGCGGCCGACCCGGCGGCGCTGGCGGCAGCCAACCGTCTGGTCGGCAATGACGCGGCAGCGGCAGGCCTGGAAATCACCCTGTCAGGCCCCCTGCTGCGGTTTCCCGCGGGCGGCGTGGTGGCGCTGACCGGCGCGCGCTTTGCCGCCGCGCGCAGCAGTGGCGTGACAGTGGCCTGGAACGAAACCCTGGTGCTGGCTGCGGGCGAGACCCTGAGCCTGGGGCCGGCCCAGGCGGGTTGCCGCTGCTGGCTGGCGCTGCGCGGCGGGGTGGCAGTGACGCCGGTGATGGACAGCCGCAGCACGCTGCTGCCGGCAGGTTTTGGCGGTCATCTGGGTCGCGCGCTGCAGGCGGGGGATGCACTGCCGTGGATGCCGGCCGCCGGCGAGATCCGACTGCTGCGTGCGCATCCTCCGGTCGCGCCGCGCAATGGTACCCTGCGGGTGGTTGCAGGGCCGCAGGCCGCTTGCTTTGATGATGCCGGGCTGGCGGCGTTTTTCAACAGCCCCTATCGGGTCGATCCGGCGTCGGACCGGCGCGGCGTGCGATTGAAGGGTCCGGCAGCAACGCATGAGCCGATCGAGCTGGCCTCCCAGGGCGTGCTGCCCGGTGCGGTGCAGGTGCCGCCCGACGGCCAGCCGATCATTCTGGGCTGGGACGGCCCGGTGACCGGCGGTTACCCGGTGATTGCCGGCGTCATCAGCGCGGATCTGCCGATGCTGGCCCAGCTGCGGCCGGGCAACACGGTGCGCTTCGGGACGATCGAACTGGAGGCCGCCCGTGCGCTGGCCGCCGGGCAATGGGACATCGAGGACATCGCGTGATGGAACTGAATGCCGACATCGGCGAGGGCTGCGACGACGCCGGTTTGATGCCGTATCTGACGCGGGTGTCGATCGCCTGCGGGGGGCATGTCGGCGACGCCGCCAGCATGGCGACGGCGCTGCGCTTGGCCGCCGACCATGGCGTGGTGGCCGGCGCGCACCCGAGCTACCCGGATCGCCGCCAGTTCGGGCGTCGGGCGCTGGCGGCGTCGGCCGATGAGATTGCCGCCTGGGTGACGCAGCAGATCGTAGCGCTGGCCGAACAGGCGGCGCGCCTGGATCTGCGGCTGGCGCATGTCAAGCCGCACGGCGCGCTCTACAACGTGGCGGCGCGCGATGCGGGCGTGGCGCGGGCGATCGCGCGCGCAGTGGCGGCAGTGGATCCGGCGCTGGCGCTGGTCGGGCTGGCCGGCTCGCAGCTGATTGTGGCGGGGCAGGCGGCCGGACTGCCGGTGCTGAACGAGGCGTTTGCCGACCGCCGCTACTTGCCCAGCGGCCGGCTTGTTTCACGTGAAACCGCGGGCGCGCTGATTGTCGACCCGGCGGACGCCGCCGAGCAGGCCCGCGTGCTGGCCGCGGGCAGGGCGGTGGCCACGCTGGGCGGGGGCGCGGTGCGCATCCGCGCCGACACGATCTGCCTGCACAGCGACACCCCGGGCGCATTAAATATTGCGCGGGCCGTCCACGCGGCGCTGAATCACGGATAATTTCGCCCCTGTGTTTTTGAACTGATGACCCATGCCGCTGCTGACCTTTGACCGACTCGAACTGGCCTACGGCCACTGGCCGTTGCTCGACGGTGCCTCGCTGGTGATCGAACCGGGCGAGCGCATCGGCCTGATCGGGCGCAACGGCACCGGCAAGTCGAGCCTCTTGAAGACCATCGCCGGCATCAACCCGCCGGATGCAGGCGAAATGTGGCGCAAGCCGGCGCTGAAGCTGGCCTATGTGCCGCAGGAGCCGCAATTCGAGCCCGGACATACGGTGTTCGAGGCGGTGGCCGAGGGCGTCGGCACGGCGCAGACGCTGCTGGCCCAATACCATGCGGTGGCGCATGCGATGGCGGAAGGCGACGAGACCGTGTACGCCGATTTCGAGCGGCTGTCGCATGAACTGGAAGTGGCCGATGCCTGGCGGCTCAACAGCCGGGTGGAGGAGGCCTTGCAGCGCCTGAGCCTGGACGCCGACCGCGCGGTCGACACCCTGTCCGGCGGGCTCAAGAAGCGCGTCGCGCTGGCACGCGCGCTGGTCACCGATCCCGAGTTGCTGTTGCTCGACGAACCTACCAACCACCTCGACTTCGCGGCGATCGAGTGGCTGGAAGGCCTGCTCAACGATTTCAAGGGCGCGCTGTTGTTCATCACCCACGACCGGCGCTTCCTGGACAACGTCGCCAACCGCATAGTTGAGCTCGATCGCGGCCAGTTGCGCGAATATCAGGGCAATTTCACTGCATATCAGGCCAAAAAGGCCGAACAGCTCGAAATCGAGGCGGTCCATAACCGCAAGTTCGACAAGTTCTGGAAGCAGGAGGAAATCTGGATTCGCAAGGGCGTGCAGGCGCGGCGCTGCCGCGATGAAGGCCGGGTGCGCCGGCTCGAAGCGCTGCGTCTTACGCGCGAGGCGCGCATCAACCAGACCGGGCAGGTCGGTTTCCAGCTCGACGCGGGCGACCGCTCCGGCAAGGTGGTGGCCGAGCTCGAGCACGTCACCTACGGCTACGACGACCATGTTCTCATCCGCGACTTTTCGTCCACCATCCTGCGCGGCGACAAGCTGGGCCTGCTGGGTCCCAACGGCGCCGGCAAGACCACGCTGATCAGGCTGATCCTGGGCGACCTGCAACCGCAGTCCGGCAAGATCAAGCAGGGCACCAAGCTGGAGGTCGCCTACTTCGACCAGTTCCGCAACCAGCTGAACGACGAGGCGACGCTGATCGACACGATTTCCCCCGGTTCCGACTTTGTCGAAATCGCCGGCCAGCGGAAACACGTCATCAGCTATCTGGAAGACTTCCTGTTCCCCCCCGAGCGGGCGCGCGCCAAGGTGTCGGCGCTGTCTGGCGGCGAGCGCAACCGGCTGCTGCTGGCGCGGCTGTTTGCGCGCCCGGCCAACCTGCTGGTGCTGGACGAGCCGACCAACGACCTCGACATCGATACGCTGGAACTGCTGGAGCAGCTGTTGCAGGAATACAGCGGCACCGTGCTCATCGTCTCGCACGACCGCACCTTTCTGGACAACGTCGTCACCCAGTCCATCGTGTTCGAAGGCGACGGCAAGCTGACCGAGATCGTCGGCGGCTATGCCGACTGGCTGGCTTGGCGGCAACGGCAGCAGCGCGCCCAGGTGGAGAGCGCGCAGGCAGCAGCCAAAGCCGCGGCGCCACAATCGGCGAAGGCGGCGCCGAGAAGCAAGCTCAGCTACAAGGAAGCCCGCGAGCTCGAAACCCTGCCGGCGCAGCTTGGAGCGCTGGAAGCCGAGCAGGCGCAGATCGCCGAACGGTTGGCCGATCCTGCGCTCTACCAGGCCGGTTCGCAGGAAGCCGCCGCACTGCAGGCCCGCAGCGACGCCATCGAGTCCGAACTGCTGGACGCGCTGGCGCGCTGGGAGACGCTGGAAGCCAAGGCCGCAGCGGCTTGAGAGCGGGGCAGTGTTCGCGTGACCAAGTTCCACGCGACGACGTTTCACGTGAAACGGATGCCGTCAGCAGGTAGAATGGCGGCCACCATGCGTTCCTCCATGACTTTTCCAGAATCCTTCGACGTCATCGTCATCGGCGGCGGCCATGCCGGCACCGAGGCTGCGCTGGCGGCCGCGCGCATGGGCGTAAAGACGCTCTTGCTGACGCACAACATCGAGACGCTGGGCGCGATGTCGTGCAATCCGTCGATCGGCGGTATCGGCAAGGGGCATCTGGTCAAGGAAGTCGACGCGCTCGGCGGCGCGATGGCCATCGCCACCGACGAGGCGGGGATCCAGTTTCGTACGCTCAATTCCTCCAAGGGCCCGGCGGTGCGCGCCACCCGCGCGCAGGCCGACCGAGTGCTGTACAAAGCTGCGATCCGCCAGCGCCTGGAAAACCAGCCGAATCTCACGATCTTCCAGCAGGCGGTCGACGACCTGCTGCTCGAAGGCGACCGCGTCGTCGGCGTGAAGACCCAGCTCGGCATCGTGTTCGGTGGCCGCGCGGTGGTGCTGACCGCCGGCACTTTCCTTGCCGGCCTGGTACACGTCGGGCTGGAAAACTTCGAGGCCGGGCGCATGGGTGACCCGCCCGCAGTCTCGCTCGCCGCGCGGCTGCGCGAACTGAACCTGCCAGTGGGCCGGCTCAAAACCGGCACGCCGCCGCGCATCGACGGCCGCAGCATCGATTTCAGCCAGACTCAAATCCAACCCGGCGACGATCCGGCGCCGGTGTTCTCGTTCATGGGCAATGCCGCGATGCACCCCGCGCAACGCCCGTGCTGGATCACCCACACCACGGCGGAAACGCACGAAATCATCCGCGGCGGCCTCGACCGCTCGCCGATGTACACCGGCGTGATCGAAGGGGTGGGGCCGCGCTACTGCCCGTCGATCGAAGACAAGATCACCCGCTTTGCCGACAAGGCCAGCCACCAGATCTTCCTCGAACCCGAGGGGCTGACCACCCACGAGATTTACCCCAACGGCATCTCTACCTCGCTGCCGTTCGACGTGCAACTGGCCATCGTGCGCTCGATCCCCGGCCTGGAACACGCGCACATCCTGCGCCCCGGCTACGCGATCGAATACGACTACTACGACCCGCGCAATCTCAAGGCCTCGCTCGAAACCAAGTCGATTGCCGGCCTCTTTTTCGCTGGCCAGATCAACGGCACCACCGGTTACGAAGAGGCCGCCGCGCAGGGCCTGTTGGCCGGCATCAATGCGGGTTTGCAGGTGCAGGGCAAAGACGCCTGGAGCCCGGGCCGGCACGAAGCCTATCTGGGCGTGCTGGTCGATGACCTCATCACACGCGGCGTCTCCGAGCCCTACCGCATGTTCACCAGCCGCGCCGAATACCGCCTGCAACTGCGCGAGGACAACGCCGACATGCGGCTGACCGCAGCCGGGCGCGACCTCGGCGTGGTCGACGACGCGCGTTGGGATGCCTTCAATCGCAAGCGCGACGCGGTCGCGCGCGAAACCGAACGGCTCAAGGCGACCTGGGTTAACCCGGCCATCCTGCCGGCCGACGAAGCGACCCGCCTGATCGGCCAACCGATCGATCACGAATACAACCTGTTCGAACTGCTACGCCGGCCCAACCTGAGCTATGCCCAGGTGCTGAGCTTGCCCGGCGGCGGAGCAGGAGAGGCCGATCCACGCGTTGCCGAGCAGGTCGAAATCGCCGCCAAATACCAAGGCTACATCGACCGCCAGAACGACGAAGTCGATCGCCAGCGCGAACAGGAAAGCCTGCGCCTGCCGGCCGACCTCGACTACAGCCTACTGACCGGGCTGTCGATGGAAGTGCGCCAGCGCCTGCAGAAGGCCCGTCCGGAAACGCTGGGCCAGGCGGCGCGCTTGCAAGGCATCACCCCGGCAGCGATTTCGGTGTTGATGGTGTATGCCAAGCGCGGGTTCAGACCCGACCAGGAAAAGAAAAGCGCATGAACGTCGAGCAACCGCTTGCGGCGGGTGTCGCCGCCTTGGGGCTCGCATTGCCCCAGGGCGCCGAGGCGAAACTGCTGGCCTATCTGGCGCTGCTCGACAAATGGAACCGCGTGTACAACCTGACCGCGGTACGCGACGCCGAGCGCATGGTGAGCCATCACCTGCTCGATTCGCTGGCGGCGGTGCCGTATTTCCAGGGCGGCTGTCCTGACTTGATTCGTGTGCTCGACGTCGGCAGCGGCGGCGGCCTGCCGGGGATTCCGCTGGCGATCGCGCGACCGGAACTGCAGGTGACGCTGATCGACAGCATCGCCAAGAAGACCGCTTTTCTGCTGCAGGCCAAGGCCGAACTGGGCCTGGCCAACCTTAATGTCGTCACCGGTCGGGTCGAGGATTTCCAGCCGGAAACCGGCTTCGATGTGATCACCTCGCGAGCGTTTTCCGACCTCAAGGAATTCGTCACGCTGACCCGCCATCTGCTGAAGCCGGGCGGTCGCTGGCTGGCGATGAAGGGCCTGTATCCGAATGAAGAGATTGCCCAGCTGCCGGCTGGCGTGAAAGTGAGCGCTGACCACGCATTGGTCGTACCGGGGCTGGACGCGAGCCGCCATTTAATCGTTCTGGAGTCTGCTTGATGACAAAAATAGTGGCGATCGCCAACCAGAAGGGCGGCGTCGGCAAGACGACGACGGCGGTGAACCTGGCCGCGAGCCTGGCCGAACTGGGGCAGCGCGTATTGCTGGCCGACCTCGATCCGCAGGGCAACGCGACCATGGGCGCGGGCATCGAAAAGCGCACCGCGCTGCCGACCGTGTACCAGATTCTGTTAAACCAGGTGACGCTGCGCGATGCGCGGATGCGCTCCGGCCCGGGCCATTTCGACGTCATCCCGGCCAATCGCGAACTCGCGGGCGCGGAAATCGATCTGGTCAATCTGGAGCAGCGCGACCTGCGGCTGAAGGTGGCGCTGGCGCAGGTGGCCGCCGACTACGACTTCATCCTGATGGACTGCCCGCCGACGCTGAACCTGCTGACCGTCAACGCGTTCGCGGCGGCGGGGTCGGTGCTGATTCCGATGCAGTGCGAGTACTACGCACTGGAGGGGCTGACCGATCTAGTCGCCACCATCAAGAAAGTGAAGCAGCGGCTCAATCCCGCCATCCAGATCGAAGGTCTGTTGCGCGTGATGTTCGACCCGCGCAGCACGCTGGCGCAGCAGGTGTCGGAGCAGATCAAGCGGCATTTCGGCGACAAGGTCTACGACACCGTGATTCCGCGCAACGTGCGGCTGGCCGAAGCGCCCAGCCACGGCTTGCCGGTGCTGGCCTACGACCGCCAGTGCCGCGGTGCCAAGGCGTATATGGAACTGGCCGAGGAAATGCTCAAACGCAGTCAGAAGGACATGCATTCAGGCCATGCGGCCGGGGAGAACACAGATGGCCAAGCTTAAGGGATTGGGACGCGGACTCGACGCGCTGCTGGGCGGCGAGGACAACGCCGCGCCGCCGCAGGGCGACCTGCGCATGATGAAGGTGACGCAGCTGGCGCCCGGCAAATACCAGCCGCGCACCCAGATGGACAGCGAATCGCTGCAGGAGCTGGCCGACTCGATTCGCGCGCAGGGGCTGATGCAACCGATCCTGGTGCGCGAGGTCGCCGGCGGCTACGAAATTATCGCCGGCGAGCGGCGTTGGCGCGCGGCGCAGCTGGCGGGGCTCACCGAAATCCCGGTGCTTCTGCGCGAAGTGGCCGACGACGCGGTGGCCGCGATGGCGCTGATCGAGAACATCCAGCGCGAAGACCTCAACGCGATCGACGAGGCGCATGGCCTGCAGCGCCTGATCCAGGAATTCGGCATGACCCACGATGCGGTCGCGCAGGCGGTCGGCAAGTCGCGCGCGGCGGTGTCCAACCTGCTGCGCCTGTTGAACTTGTCGCGGCCGGTGCAGGACATGCTGACCGCAGGCCTGATCGAAATGGGCCACGCGCGTGCGTTATTGCCCCTGCATGCCGGCGCCCAGCGCGAGCTGGCGCATGAGATCGAGACTCGCGGGCTGTCGGTGCGCGAAGTCGAGCGCCGGGTGGCGCGGCTGAAAGATCCCGCCACCGCAACCCCGGCCAAACAGGCGGTGTCGCGCGACATCCTGCGGCTGGAGGAGGCGTTGTCGGATGCGCTCGGCATGACGGCGCACGTGCAAACCGGCAGCAAGGGCGGCGGCAAGCTGACCCTGCAATTTGCGAGTTCGGAAGAGCTGCAGGGTTTGCTGCAACGGCTGGGCATCCAGCTGTAAGGGAGGGGATTCAGCCGGGCGGCGATTGGGGCGATACAACATCACTACATAGTGAAATTCGCCATCAAGCAGTCTGATGATTGCATAGAAGGCCCTGATTCTAGTATCATCGCCGGCTAATGTTTACCGGCGACCGCCGCATCGGCATTTCGGGCACCCAGCGGGTGGCGCTGGCGCAAGCAGGCCTGGCGCCGATCGCCGCATTGATCGGGTGGGCGTTTGCCGGGACGGGCGCGGCGGTGGCGGTGCTGTACGGCGTGCTGGTGGCGTTGGCAGTCAGCGCCGTGCTGGTGTGGCGCGAGCGGCAGTCGATCCGGCATCCTGAATGGGACCAGCATCGCTTGTTCAAGCAGTTCATCCGGGCCGGCATCGAGCGACTGGTGCTGCTGGTGAGTCTGCTGGTCACGGGACTCGGCGTGCTGAACCTGGCGCCGCTTCCGCTGCTGCTGGGCCTGGTGCTAGCGCAGTTGGCCTGGCTGGCGGCCGCGACAACCGGCCGACATACCAAGTAAATACCCTGTGCAGTCGGCAGGGTTTGCCAAGGTTGGTTTTGAATGGGAGCGCGTTGCGCGTCCATCCAAAACCCACTTATTAGAATTTGATCACTATGGCTTCGGAATACGCTTCCTCCGGCGAGTACATCAAGCACCACCTGCAGAACCTGACCTACGGCCAGTTGCCCGAAGGGACCGTGCGCTATGACGGCACGGTGCTCAACGCGCCGACCTGGACCTTTGCCCACGGCACCGAAGAAGTCCAGGCCATGGGCTTCTGGTCGATCAACGTCGACAGCATGCTGTTCTCGATCGGCCTCGGCGTCCTGTTCCTGTTCTTCTTCCGCATGGCGGCCAAAAAGGCCACCACCGGCGTGCCGGGCGGCCTGCAGAACTTCGTCGAATGGATCATCGAGTTCATCGACACCTCCGTGCGCGGCTCCTTCTCGCACCGGAATGCGATGGTCGGACCGCTGGCGCTGACCATCTTCATCTGGGTCTTCCTGATGAACGCCATGGACCTGATTCCGGTGGACTGGCTGCCCTATGCCGCGTCGCTCGCCGGCGTGCCCTACTTCAAGATCGTGCCGACGACCGACCCCAACGTCACCTTTGGTCTTGCGCTGTCGGTGTTTGCGCTGGTGCTGTACTACAGCGTCAAGATGAAGGGCTCGGGCGGCTTCTTCGCCGAACTGGCCTTCCAGCCGTTCCAGGCCAAAAACCCGATTCTGAAATACCTGGTGTTCATGCCCATCAACCTGTTGCTTGAAGGCGTCAGCCTGATTGCCAAGCCGATTTCGCTGGCACTGCGTCTGTTCGGCAACATGTATGCCGGCGAAATGATCTTCATCTTGATCGCGCTGATGTTCGGCGGTGGCTGGATTCTGGCCGCATTCGGCGGTGTGCTGCAGTGGGCGTGGGCGGTGTTCCATATCCTCATCATCACGCTGCAGGCCTTTATCTTCATGACGCTGACCATTGTGTACCTGGACATGGCGCATGCCGAGCACCACTGATTTCGTTTTTGATTCACTTTGTTTTTAACTTTGATTTTTACTTTTAGGAGCAACAAATGGAAATGACTCAAGCCGTGCTGTTTATCGCTGGTGCCCTGATGATGGGTCTGGGCGCACTGGGTGCAGCTATTGGTATCGGCATCCTCGGTGGCCGCTTTCTCGAAGGCGCCGCCCGTCAGCCCGAACTGATCCCGATGCTGCGCACCCAGTTCTTCATCGTGATGGGTCTGGTCGACGCCGTGCCGATGATCGCCGTCGGTCTGGCCATGTACGTTCTGTTCGCCGTTGCCGGTTAATTCGCGGATTGCTGCAGAACTTGTCGCCAATCCCCGTTTTTAACCCCCGTCTATAAAAGGTGCGGAAATGAATTTCAACGCAACTTTGATCGGCCAGTCCATCACGTTCGTCTTCTTCGTGTGGTTCTGCATGAAGTTCGTGTGGCCGCCGATCATGAACGCGCTCGAGACGCGCAAGAAGCAGATCGCCGACGGCCTCGCCGCCGGTGATCGCGGCAAGCACGAGCTGGAGCTGGCCGCCAAGAAAGCGGCTGACAACCTGCGCGATGCCAAGGCCCAGGCGGCCGAAGTGATCGCCCAGGCCGAGAAGCGCGCGGCGCAAATCGTCGAAGAAGCCAAAATGGCCGCCAAGGAAGAAGGCGATCGCCAGCTGGCAGCTGCCCAGGCCAATATCGAGCAGGAAGCCAACCGTGCGCGCGAAAGCCTGCGCGAACAGGTGGCCGGGCTGGCCGTGGCCGGCGCAGAGAAGATCCTGCGCCGCGAAGTCAACGCGCAAACCCACGCTGACCTGCTGGGCCAGCTGAAAGCCGAGCTGTAAGCCATGAGCGAACTGTCTACCCTGGCACGTCCCTACGCCGAAGCGGTGTTCCGCATGGCGCAGGGCGAAAACGACCTGACGGGCTGGTCGTCACGCGTGGAGTCGCTGGCGATGATCGTCTCGGATGCGCAGGTGGCGCGTCTGATCGCGGATCCTGCGGTGTCGGCGGAACGTGTGGCCGGCCTGATCATCGAGGTGGCCGGTGGCGACCTCGGCGAACGCGGCGCCAACTTCGTCAAGGTGCTGGCCGAGAACGATCGTCTGGTGCTGCTGCCGGAAATCAGCCTGCAGTTCGAGACGCTGAAGGCCAACGCCGAAGGCACGCTCGAGGCGACGATCACCAGCGCGCAGGAACTGACGCAGGCGCAGATCGACGATCTGGTGGCCGGGCTGAAGACCAAGTTCAACCGCGCGGTGAACGTGCAGGTGGCGGTCGATGCAGAACTGATCGGCGGCGCGGTGATCGCGATTGGCGATCAGGTCATAGACGGCTCGGTGAAAGGGCGCTTGCAGCGCATGTCCTTCGCCCTCCAGGCTTAAGGCGCAGCCCAGGCTCATCCAACTGATATTTATCGGAACCTCACGGTTCGGAGAACAAAATGCAATTGAATCCAAGCGAAATCAGCGAACTGATTAAAGCCAAGATCGAGAACCTCGGTGCATCGAGCGAACTGCGCACCCAGGGCACGATCGTTTCCGTCACCGACGGCATCGTCCGCATTCATGGCCTGTCCGACGTGATGTCGGGCGAGATGATCGAAATGCCGGGCAACACCTTCGGCGTGGCGCTGAACCTCGAGCGCGACTCGGTCGGCGCGGTGATCCTGGGTGATTACGAACACATCACCGAAGGCGACGTTGCCAAGTGCACCGGCCGCATTCTGGAAGTGCCGGTCGGCCGTGGCCTCTTGGGCCGCGTGGTGAACTCGCTGGGCCAGCCGATCGACGGCAAGGGCCCCATCGCCGCCGACAGGACCATGCCGATCGAGCGCATCGCACCGGGCGTGATCGAACGTAAATCGGTCGACCAGCCGGTGCAGACCGGCTTGAAGTCGATCGACGCCATGGTGCCGGTCGGCCGCGGCCAGCGCGAACTGATCATCGGCGACCGCCAGACCGGCAAGACCGCGGTCGCGATCGACGCCATCATCAACCAGAAGGGCACCGGCGTTAAGTGTATTTATGTCGCCATCGGCCAGAAGGCCTCTTCGGTGGCCAACGTGGTGCGCAAGCTCGAAGAGCACGGCGCGATGGATCACACCATCGTCGTCGCCGCGACCGCGTCCGACGCTGCCGCCATGCAGTACATCGCACCGTACTCCGGCTGCACCATGGGCGAATACTTCCGCGACCTGGGTGAAGATGCGCTGATCGTGTACGACGACCTCACCAAGCAGGCCTGGGCCTACCGTCAGGTGTCGCTGCTGCTGCGCCGTCCGCCGGGTCGCGAAGCCTACCCTGGCGACGTGTTCTACCTGCACTCGCGTCTCTTGGAGCGTGCCGCGCGCGTTAACGCCGACTATGTGGAAAAGATCACCAACGGTGCCGTCAAGGGCAAGACCGGTTCGCTGACCGCGCTGCCGATCATCGAAACGCAGGCCGGCGACGTGTCCGCCTTCGTGCCGACCAACGTGATTTCGATTACCGACGGCCAGATCTTCCTCGAGACCGATTTGTTCAACGCTGGTATCCGTCCCGCGATCAACGCCGGTCTGTCGGTGTCCCGCGTCGGCGGCGCCGCGCAGACCAAGGTCATCAAGAAGCTCGGCGGCGGTATCCGTCTGGCGCTGGCGCAGTACCGCGAACTCGCGGCCTTCGCCCAGTTTGCGTCCGACCTCGACGAAGCCACCCGCAAGCAGCTCGAGCGCGGCCGTCGCGTCACCGAACTGATGAAGCAGGCGCAGTACTCGCCGATGTCGGTTTCGCAGATGGCGCTGTCCCTGTTCGCCGTCAACAAGGGCTACATGGACGACGTCGAGGTGAACAAGATTCTGCCGTTCGAATCTGCGCTGTTGGCCTTCATCAAGTCCAAGTTCGGCAACCTGATGGACACCATCGAGACCAGCGGCAATCTGGATGAGGCCACTGAAAAGGCGCTCACCGCCGCGGTGGACGAGTTCAAGAAAACCGGCGTCTATTAATAGACCGCGCTGATTTAGCAGCCGCTGGTTTAAAGGAGCAAGTATGGCAGCCGGAAAAGAGATTCGGACCAAGATCAAGAGCGTGGAAAACACGCGCAAGATCACCAAGGCGATGGAAATGGTCGCGGCGTCCAAGATGCGCAAGGCCCAGGAACGCATGAAGGCCGCGCGCCCCTACGCCGAGAAGATCGCCAACGTGGCGACCCACATGGCGTATGCGCACACGGAATACAAGCATCCGTTCGTGATCGCGCGCGAGAACGTCAAGCGCGTCGGCCTCATCATCGTCACCTCGGACAAGGGCCTGTGCGGTGGTCTCAACACCAACGCCTTCCGCCTGGTGGTGACCCAGATGAAGCAGTGGGAAGCCGCCGGCGTCGGCATCGACGTCACCGCGATCGGCAACAAGGGCCTGGGCTTCATGCAGCGCCTCGGTGCCAACGTCGTGTCTCAGCTGACCGCGATTGGCGACGCGCCGCACATGGAAAAGCTGATCGGCCCGGTCAAGATCATGCTGGACGCGTACATGGAAGGCCGCATCGATGCGCTGTACATCGTCTACAACCGCTTCATCAACACGATGAAGCAGGAGCCGACGCTGACCCAGCTGTTGCCGCTGGCGCAACTGGAAAGCCCCGAGGAAGCCAGCCTGAAAACGCACTGGGACTACATCTACGAACCTGATGCGAAGCCGGTCGTCGACGGCATGCTGATGCGCTACATTGAGTCGCTGGTGTATCAGGCCGTGGCCGAGAACATTGCGTGCGAGCAGTCTGCGCGGATGGTGGCGATGAAGGCCGCCTCCGACAACGCCAAGGACGTGATCGGCGAACTGAAGCTGGTGTACAACAAGACCCGTCAGGCCGCGATCACGAAGGAACTGTCCGAGATTGTTGCCGGTGCAGCCGCGGTTTAAGGCGCAACAGAATTTAATTGATTAGGCCAAGATTTAACTTACTTTAAGGTGGCAACATGAGCAACGGAAAAATTGTTCAGATCATCGGTGCCGTGGTGGACGTGGAATTCTCGCGTGATGCCATGCCGAAGGTCTTCGAAGCGCTGAAAATGCAGACGCCGGAACTGACGATGGAAGTGCAGCAGCAGCTGGGCGATGGCATCGTTCGCGCGATTGCGATGGGCTCGACCGACGGCCTGCGCCGCGGCATGGAAGTGCTGTCCACCGGCAACCCGATCATGGTGCCGGTCGGTCAGGCAACGCTCGGTCGCATCATGAACGTGCTGGGCACGCCGATCGACGAAGCCGGTCCGGTCAACGCCGACACCCACATGCCGATTCACCGCAAGCCGCCGGCGTATGCTGACCAGGCCGCGACGGTCGAAATTCTCGAAACCGGCATCAAGGTCATCGACCTGATCATGCCGATCGCCAAGGGCGGCAAGGTCGGCCTGTTCGGCGGCGCCGGCGTGGGCAAGACCGTGACGCTGATGGAACTGATCCGCAACATCGCCGTGGCCCACTCCGGCTTCTCGGTGTTCGCCGGCGTCGGTGAACGGACCCGCGAAGGCAACGACTTCTATCACGAGATGAAAGAAGGCGGCGTGCTGGACAAGGTCGCACTGGTCTACGGTCAGATGAACGAGCCGCCCGGCAACCGTCTGCGGGTCGCGCTGACCGGTCTGACCATGGCCGAATACTTCCGTGACGAAGGCCGCGACGTGCTGCTGTTCGTCGACAACATCTACCGCTACACGCTCGCCGGTACCGAAGTGTCCGCGCTGCTGGGCCGGATGCCGTCCGCGGTGGGCTACCAGCCGACGCTGGCCGACGAAATGGGCCGTCTGCAGGAGCGCATCACTTCGACCCGTACCGGCTCGATCACCTCGTTCCAGGCCGTCTACGTGCCCGCGGACGACCTGACCGACCCGTCGCCCGCGACCACATTCGCCCACCTGGACGCCACGCTGGTGCTGTCGCGTCAGGTCGCCGAGCTGGGTATTTACCCCGCGGTGGATCCGCTCGACTCGACCTCGCGGATTCTCGATCCGCAGGTCGTCGGCGAAGAACACTACGGCGTCGCCCGCGCAGTCCAGGGCACGCTGCAGAAGTACAAGGAACTGCGCGACATCATCGCGATTCTGGGCATGGACGAACTGTCGCCGGAAGACAAGCTGGCCGTGTCCCGCGCACGTAAAATCCAGCGCTTCCTGTCGCAGCCGTTCTTCGTCGCCGAAGTCTTCACCGGCGCGCCCGGCAAGTACGTCACGCTGAAGGAAACCATCGCCGGCTTCAAGGCGATTGTCGAAGGCGAATACGATCACCTGCCGGAACAGGCCTTCTACATGGTCGGCACGATCGAAGAAGCGGTCGAAAAAGCGAAGACGATACAGTAATAGGGATCAGGATCCAGGAGCCAGGAACTAGGGGAGACGGTGCGTTCGCGCGCCTTTCCCTCCCTAGCCCCTAAATCCTAGTTCCTAGAACCTACATACGAGGTTACAAAATGGCCATGACCCTACACGTCGACATCGTCAGCGCTGAAAAATCACTCTACTCCGGCATTGCCGAAGTGGTGATCGCCCCCGGCCAGCGCGGCGAGCTCGGCATCTATCCGCGTCACACGCCGCTGTTGACCACGCTGAAGCCCGGTTCGGTGCGCATCAAGGTGCCGAATCAGGTCGAAGAAGAGCTGGTCTACGTCTCCGGCGGCATTCTCGAAGTGCAGCCGCACGTCGTCACCATCCTGTCCGACTCCGCGATCCGCGGTGCCGACCTAGACGAAGCCAAGGCCCTCGAAGCCATGCGCGCCGCCGAGGAAGCGATGAAGGACAAGGCCGCCACCATCGACTACGCGCAGGCGCAGATCGAACTGGCACAGGCGGTTGCCCAGTTGGCCGCCATCAAGAAGCTGCGCAAGCTGACTTGATCAGCAGGTCGCAGCGGCGCTGAAAAAAGCAACCTTCGGGTTGCTTTTTTTTTTACGGGCCCAGGTCTGCCGCCGGGCCTATCAATTTCATCCGATGAAGGCCGTTAATTCGTCTGAGCTTAGGCATTGACCAGAAAGGGCATGGAATGAAACCAAACGACCTGGGTTTCTGGCCAGGTTCGCCGTGCCGGCTTCGGGCTCATTGAACGGGCACCGGGCCCGTAACTGGAAATCACCATGAACTCCGTTGACGACCGCACAGCGCGTCTGACCCTGCCCATCCTCGACCCACGCCTGGGTGTCGAGTGCGCGTGTGGCGACCCGGTGACCTGGCGCGAAGCGCTCGACCTGCTGTACGGCCTGTTGCCGGAATATGCAAACAGCCTCAGCGGTGCGCTGCAGACCGGGGATACGGCGGGTTTGCACCGCGCGGCGCACAGCCTGTCCGGCGCATCCAGCTACTGCGGAACCGTGGCGGTGCAGGCGGCGGCCAAGGCGCTCGAGACTTTATGCCTGCGTGAAAACGTCCCTGATCTCCCCGATGCGGTGCAGGCGGTGCTTCACCATATCGATCGTCTGATTCAGCTCAGGCAATCGGGCATGCTGCCAGCAGCGGACGGCGAACCGGTTTACTAGTCGCGTCGGCAGGCATGCGTCGCGCGCTCAGACGCGCCGCTGGGTGCAGCGGGTGACCGCCTCGATCACGCTTGCGGGACAAAACGGTTTGACGACAAAGGCATGGGCGCCCTGGGCGTGCGCCTTTTTCACGTTTTCGACGGTGGAGTCCGAGCTGATCATGATGACGGCCAGACCGGGCATGCTGTGCTTGAGGGCTTCCAGCGCCTCGAAGCCGCCCATCTCCTGCATGTTGATGTCGAGGAACAGCAGGTCGGGCGCGACCGCAGCGCACTTTAGCAAGGCCTCCTTGCCGTTGCCTGCCTCGCCGATGACTTCGATGGTGTGCTGACGCAGCAAGGTGCGCAGCACATGCCGCGTGACGCTGTCATCGTCGGCGATGACCGCCGTGATTGTCCGAGTTTTCATAAGGCGTTTGTACGGTAGCCGGGGCCCGATTGAAATTGTTCATTCCTACCAAGGCCGCATCGGGCAGGGCCGTCCAACGAATAATCCACCTTGCCTGACCCGCGTATAGTCTATTGGCGAAAGCGCGCGCAGGAAAGGGGCCAGTGTCCGAACTTTTTGGAAAACAATGCGCCTTATGTTCGCCAGCGCACGGAGCGCGCGAACATACTCACATATAATGCGCTATCGGGCTGGCATACCCTTGGGACAATAACGACTATATTCCCGGATGCCCCACAAATTTTGCTCGAATCAACAATTACAGGACCTCAATCATGCGTACAACACCTTTTCTTATGAGCACCCTCGCGGCGCTTCTGATGTCGGCCGGCATGGCCACTGCGCACGCCGCCGAAGGCGTCTTTTACGACCCGTCCAATGCGGCAAGTTCGGACGGCAATACTACGGATTATGAAATCAATCGCACCATTGGCTGTCCTGGTCGCCAGATCCTGGATACTCCGTGTCCTGCGCCTGCGGCACCCGCTCCGGTTGCAGAAGCGCCCGCGCCCGCACCTGCACCCGCGCCGGCCTATGTTGCACCGCCCGCTCCGGCCCCGGTTGCTGTCGCGCCGGAACCCGCTCCCGCGCCGAGGAAACTGGTGCTGGAAGGCGTGAACTTCGATTTCGATGAGTCCACGATCCGTCCGGAAGACCAGGCCATCATCGACAAGGATGTCGCCACCCTGGAGCAATGGGGCAAGGTGAACATCGAAGTGGCCGGTCATACTGACAGCCGCGGCAGCGACGAATACAACATGGCCCTGTCGCAGCGGCGTGCCGATGCGGTTCGCAACCACCTGATCAAGAAAGGCATCGAAGCCGATCGCCTGACCGCAGTCGGATATGGCGAATCGCAGCCGGTCGCCGACAATGCGACGGATGAAGGCCGCTTCAAAAACCGCCGCGTCGAGCTGATCCAGAAGTAATTTGGCCCGGCACGACCAGAACGGGGACTTCGGTCCCCGTTTTTTTTGGCTTGCCCGCACGGGCAGCGCCATTGTCATTGGGGCGGACGGGCACAGGCTTTATACTTGGCGCGCGTTTTGCTGTTCCGTTTGTTGATACGACTTCATACCCAGACCGATACGAATGCATTCCATGCTTGAGATCCTGATACTAGCGGCGGGAAAAGGCACCCGCATGCGCTCCGACCTGCCCAAGGTGTTGCACCGGCTGGCGGGCAAGCCGCTGCTCGGGCATGTGGTCGATACCGCGCATGCGCTCGGCGCGGCGCGGACCTGCGTGGTGTACGGCTTTGGCGGCGAGGCGGTGCCGCAGGCGCTGGCTGACGATACGCTGACATATGTGCTTCAGGCCGAACAGCACGGCACCGGCCATGCGGTAAAGCAGGCGCTGCCGCAGCTGGCGGAAAACGGCGTGACGCTGGTGCTGTACGGCGACGTGCCGCTGACGCATGTCTCGACTCTGCAGCCGCTGGTGGTGGCGGCGCAATCCGGCAAGCTGGGCTTGCTGACCGTGAACCTGACGCAGCCGGATGGGTACGGCCGCATCGTGCGCGAGAGCGGTCGCGTTACCCGCATCGTCGAGCACAAGGACGCGACGCCGGCCGAGCGCGCGATCCAGGAAGTCAACACCGGCATCCTCGCGGTGGCGACGCGCCAGCTGAAGCGCTGGATCGCCGACCTGAAGAACGACAACGCACAGGGTGAGTACTATCTGACCGACATCATCGCAATGGCCGTGCGCGACAGGGTCGACGTCGAGACCCATCACCCGGGCTACGAATGGGAAGTGCTGGGGGTCAACAGCAAGGCGCAGCTGGCCCAGCTTGAGCGCATCCATCAGAACGAAATCGCACAGGCCTTGCTGGAGGCCGGCGTGACGCTGATGGACCCGGCGCGGCTCGACGTGCGCGGCACCCTGGTCTGCGGTCGCGATGTCGTCATCGACGTCAACTGCGTGTTCGAAGGCCATGTGCAGCTGGACGACAACGTGCAAGTGGGCGCTAACTGCGTGCTGCGCAACGTGACCGTGGCGGCGGGTACGCGGATCGATGCCTTTACCCTGATCGACGACGCCGCCATCGGCGAAGCCAACCGGCTCGGCCCGTTTTCGCGCATCCGGCCTGGCACCACGCTGGCGCGCGATGTGCACGTTGGCAACTTCGTCGAGATCAAGAACAGCCAGATCGACGACGGCTCTAAGATCAACCACCTGTCCTATGTCGGCGACACCACCATGGGCAAGAAGGTCAACATCGGCGCCGGCACCATCACCTGCAATTACGACGGCGCCAACAAGCACCGCACCGTGATCGAGGACGAGGTCTTCGTCGGCTCCGACACCCAACTGGTGGCACCGGTCACTGTAGGCCGTGGCGCGACGCTGGGCGCCGGCACCACGCTGACGAAGGATGCGCCCGCGGGTGAACTCACTCTATCGCGCGCGAAGCAGCTCACCATCGCTGGCTGGAATCGACCGGTCAAACAGAAAAAGGAAGGCTAGGCATGTGTGGCATTGTCGGCGCGGTTGCGCAACGTAACGTCGTTCCCATCCTGCTCGAGGGGCTGCGGCGGCTCGAGTATCGCGGCTACGATTCGGCCGGACTGGTCATCATCAACGGCGGCCTGAACCGGGTGCGCAGCGTCGGCCGCGTCGCCTCGCTGACGGAGCAATGCGCGGCGCAGCAGGTTAGCGGCCACCTCGGCATTGCCCACACCCGCTGGGCCACCCATGGCGCGCCGTCGGAGGCCAATGCGCACCCGCACGTGAGCGGCCGTCTTGCGGTGGTGCACAACGGCATCATCGAGAACCACGAAGCGCTGCGTACCCGGCTCAAGGCGGCAGGCTATGTGTTCACCTCGGAAACCGATACCGAAGTCATCGCACACCTGATCGACCTGCATGGCCGCCAGACTCCGGACCTGCTTGCGGCCACCCGCGCGGCGGTGGCCGAGCTGGAAGGCGCCTATGCCATCGGCGTGGTAAGTGAAGACTCACCCCGTCGGCTGGTCTGCGCGCGTAAGGGCAGTCCGCTGCTGATCGGGCTCGGCATCGAGGAAAACTTCATCGCCTCGGACGTCTCGGCGCTGCTGCCGGTGACCCAGCGCGTGATGTATCTGGAAGAAGGCGACGTCGCCGACATCGGCCTGATGACGGTGAAGGTGGTTGACGCCGCCGGCACGCCGGTCGACCGCAGCGTGCACATTTCCGAGCTGTCGGCCGACATGGCCGAGCTCGGCAATTACCGCCACTTCATGCAGAAGGAAATCCACGAGCAGCCGCGCGCGCTGACCGACACGCTGCTGATTGCAGTGGCGCAGGATCATGTGCAGCCGGAATGGTTCGGCTTCGATGCGGCCGAGGTATTGAGCCAAGTCAAAGCAGTGACCTTCCTCGCCTGCGGCACCAGCTACCATGCGGCGAAAGTCGCCACATACTGGCTGGAAGCCATCGCCGGCATTCCGGCGCGGGCCGAAATCGCCAGCGAATACCGCTATCGCACCTCGGTGCCCAACCCCGATGCGCTCATCGTCACCATCTCGCAGTCGGGCGAGACCGCCGACACGCTGGCGGCCCTGAACCACGCCAAGGCGCTGGGCCAGGACAAGACGCTGACCATCTGCAACGTGCCGGAGTCGGCGCTCACTCGCGCCTCGCGCCTGAAATTCCTGACCCGCGCTGGGCCGGAAATCGGCGTCGCCTCGACCAAGGCCTTCACCACCCAGCTCGCCGGCCTGTTTCTGCTGACGTTGGTGCTGGCCAAGCTGCGCGGGCGGCTCAGTGCGGAACAGGAAGCCCGCTACCTGGCCGAACTGCGCAGCCTGCCCAACAAGGCGCAGCAGGTGCTGGCGCTGGAGCCGCAGGTCGAAGCCTGGTCGCAGCGCTTCGCCAACAAGCACCACGCGCTGTTCCTCGGGCGCGGCGTACATTACCCGATCGCACTCGAAGGCGCGCTGAAGCTGAAGGAGATTTCCTACATCCATGCCGAAGCCTACCCGGCGGGCGAACTCAAGCATGGGCCGCTGGCACTGGTGGACGAGGACATGCCGGTCATCACGATCGCGCCGAATGATCAGCTGATCGAGAAACTGAAGTCGAACCTGCAGGAAGTGCGCGCCCGCGGCGGCGAGCTGTACGTGTTTGCCGACGGCGATGTGCATATCGAGGAATCGGCCTTCGTGCACGTGATCAAGCTGCCCGGCGGCAGCAACGGCGCGCTGTCGCCGATCCTGCACACCATCCCACTGCAGATGCTGTCGTATCACGCGGCCCTGCAAAAGGGCACTGACGTCGACAAGCCGCGCAACCTCGCGAAGTCGGTCACAGTGGAATAAGTCGGGACGATTAGGACGGCGCAAAAAAAGCGCGGCATCCAGCCGCGCTTTTTTAATGGCGCACGCAAGGCTCAGTGCCGCTTGTGGTCTTCCTTCAGCGCCAGTGTGGCGACCTGGACGCGGTTGCGCAGGCCCAGCTTTTCCATGATGTTGCGCAGGTGGTTGCGCACGGTGTTTTCCGACAGCGTCATCTTGTAGGCGATGGCCTTGTTGGAAAGGCCTTCCTTCACATGGTTGACGATTTCCATTTCGCGGGCGGTCAGCGTCGACAGGGCGCTGTTGTTGAGTTCGCCGCGCGCCATCTTCTGCATGATGTTGAGCGGGAAGCTGCTCTGGCCGTCGCACACGCTGCGGATGGCCGACAGTACCTGGTCAGGGTCGCTCGACTTGATGACGTAGCCGTCGACGCCCGACGAGATCGCCTCGGAAATTTCCTCATCGGAATCGGCGATGGTGAGCATGATGACCTTGATGCCGATGTCGCGCAGGTCGGAGACGAGATCGAGTCCGTCGGCATCGGGCAGCGAGCGGTCGAGCAGCGCGGCGTCGGCGCGGTTGCCGGCCGCGATCCAGGCGCGCAGTTCGGCGGCATTGGCAAGCTGCGCGGTCAGCGTGAGGTCGGGTTCCTGCTGAATGTATCCCGCCACTCCCATGCGCAACAGCGGGTGGTCGTCGATGAGGATGATGTTGAGGGGGGTGGGCATGACTGTCTCCGTCTTAAGTCCTGTGTAACCTGTTGCTATTATGTCGGCAGACCGCGTGGTTTGCGCGGCGCCCGCTCGAATACCGAATCATAGACCGGAATGGGCAGCCATTTCAGCAGGCGCGCCACCCAGGCCATCTGCCAGGGAATGACCGTGTAGGCACGCCGTCGTTCAATGCAGCGTGCTACCTTGTTTGCGGCAGTGTGCGCGCGCATCTTGAACGGCATCGCATACGGGTTGACCTGCGTCATCGGCGTGTCGATATAGCCGGGCGCCACTGTCACCACCGCGATGTCGCGCCCCTTCAGCTCCAGCCGCAACGCTTCCAGATACACCGTGGCCGCCGCCTTCGATGCCGAATAGGCGCCGCCGCCCGGCAGGCCGCGTATTCCGGCCACGCTCGAAATCCCGCACAGCACGCCGCCGCGCGTCTGCATGGCGGCGATGAATGGCTGAAAGGTGTGCACCAGCCCCAGCACGTTGGCATCCATCACGGCGCGAAAGACCGCACTGTCCTCGGCGGCTTCGGTCAGTGTGCCGACGCTGATGCCGGCGGCCGCGATGACGATGTCGGGCGCGCCGACCTCGCGCATAAATGCGTCGGCCGCCGCCTGCATCGCGGCCGCATCGCGCACGTCGGCCTGATACAGCCGTGCATCGAGTCCGGCCGCGGTGGCTTCAAGGCCGTCCTGCCGGCGTCCGGCCAGCCCCAGGCGCGCGCCGTGTGCGCCATAGTGCTGTGCCAACGCTGCCCCGAGACCGGAACTGGCGCCGGTGATAAAGACCTTGAGGGGCAGGCTCAAACGCGCAGGCTTACTTCGCCGGTTTCTTGCTGGCGCGCTCGGCGCGCGCCTTGACGATCAGTTGGTCGAGCACTTCGAACAGGCGCGCTTCGCTGCCGACCATCGAGACCGCGGTCATGAACTTGCCGTCGATGATGAAGGCGGGCACGCCGTTGATGCCATAGCTGGAAGCCAGGCGCGCACCCTGCGTGGCCTTGGACTGGGTGGAAAAGGAATTGTAGATAGCCTCGAATTTCTTGCGATCGACGCCGTGCTTGGCAACCCAGCCGCCCAGCACCGCGGGGTCATTGAGGTCGATGCGTTCCACGTGGTAGGCATCGAACACCTTGTGGTGCAGGCGGCTGAGCAAATTCATCTGTTCCAGCGTGTAGTAGAGCTTGGCGCCGGGCATCCAGTCGTCGCGGAACACGGCCGGCACGCGGCGGATCTGTGCGTCCTTGGGCAGGGTTTTCAGCCAGGTCGTGAGGCCGGGTTCGAGCTGGAAGCAGTGCGGGCAGCGATACCAGAAGAACTCCAGCACCTCGACCTTGCTGCCGGTGGTCACCGCCTGCGCGGTTTTCAGCCGGGTGTAGTCGTGGCCTTCGAAGGCCTCCGGGCCGGCGGCCTGGGCGGACAGGGAAAATACGGCGGCGGCAACGAAAGCCAAGGCGCGGGTGAACATCAGGGCGTCTCCTGTGAGGTGGGAACTTCTTTGACCAGGGTGGTCGGGATATTGTTCTGCACCAGCAGGCTGCGGGTACGATTGATTTCATCCATGGCGTTGAAAGGGCCGACCCGCACACGGTGGAACACGCCCTTGTCGGGCACTTCGGTGGTCTGGATCACGGCCGCGACGCCGAGCAGGGCCAGTTGCGCCTTCAGGTTGTCGGCGTCGCTCGCGCTGTGGAACGCGCCGGCCTGCAGATAGTAGCGCGGCACCGGTTCGGCAGGCTTGGCCGATGGCGGCAGCTCGCCCGGCGCATCGGCCGGCAGCACCTTGTAGAAGTCGAAGCTGGGTGCAGTTTCCGGGGTGTCGGGCACAGCCGGCGCAGTGGGCGTGGCCGGCGTGGAAGTGCGGAACGGATTGCTGCCAGTGGCCCACAGCGCCACGACGACCGCGAGGATCGCGCCGACGATGAGCCCGATCATCACGCCGGTAAAGACGGGACTTTCGTTCGAGCGGCGGTGGTTGCGGGAAGCTTGTTTGGCCATGGCTACATTTTCTCCGGGGCGGACACGCCGAGCAAGGCCAGTCCGTTGACGATCGCAATGCGGGTGGCGTCGGCCAGCGCGAGCCGCGCGTGCCGCGTCGCCACATCCTCGACCAGGAATTTTTCGGCGTTGTACCAGGCGTGGAAGTCGCCGGCCAGCACCTGCAGGTAATGCACCAGCAGGTGCGGCGCCAGATCGCGCGCGGCGCCGGCGACCGTTTCCGGGTATTCCGCCAGGCGCTGCATCAGCGCGAGTTCGTGCGGCGCGGTCAGCGGCGCGAGGTCGGCGTCGTCGAGCGTGTCGGTCATGCCGCCCCATTCCTCGAACACCCGGCAGATGCGCGCATGCGCGTACTGCACGTAGTAGACCGGGTTGTCGTTGTTCTTTGCCAGCGCCAGGTCGACGTCGAAGATGTATTCGGTGTCGGCCTTGCGGCTCAACAGGAAGAAGCGCACCGCGTCCTTGCTGGTCCACTCGATCAGGTCGCGCAGCGTGACGTAGCTGCCGGCGCGCTTGGAGATCTTCACCTCCTCGCCGCCGCGCATCACGCGCACCATCGTGTGCAGCAGATAGTCCGGGTAGCCCTCGGGAATCCCGGCGCCCGCGGCCTGCAGGCCGGCGCGCACGCGGGCGATGGTGCCGTGGTGGTCGGTGCCCTGGATGTTGATCGCGCGCTCGTAGCCGCGTTCCCACTTGGCGATGTGATAGGCGACGTCGGGCACGAAATAGGTGTAGGTGCCGTCGGATTTCTTCATCACGCGGTCCTTGTCGTCGCCGTAGTCGGTGGTCCTGAGCCACAGCGCGCCATCCTGCTGATAGGTCTTGCCGGCATTGACCAGTTTTTGCAGCGTCGCCTCGACGCGGCCGCTGGTGTACAGGCTCGACTCCAGATAGTAATGGTCGAAGCGTACTGCAAAGGCCTTGAGATCAAGGTCCTGCTCGTGGCGCAGGTAGGCGACGGCGAACTGGCGGATCGAGTCTATGTCGTCGACGTCACCCGATGCGGTGAATTCGCGGTCGTCCGATTTCACGCTCTGCCGGGCCAGAAAATCGGCCGCGATGTCGGCGATGTAGTCGCCATTGTAGGCGGCGTCCGGCCAGTCGGCGTCGCCGGGCTTCACGCCCTTCGCGCGTGCCTGCACGCTCGCGGCCAGCGTGGCGATCTGCACCCCGGCGTCGTTGTAGTAGAACTCGCGGAACACCTCCCAGCCCTGCGCGGCGTACAGGTTGCAGATCGCGTCGCCGAGCGCCGCCTGGCGGCCGTGGCCGACATGCAGCGGGCCGGTTGGGTTGGCGGAAACGAACTCGACCAGCATCTTGTGGCCGCGTCCGGCGTCAGCGCGGCCGAATTGCGCACCGGCGGTCCGGATCTGTGGCACCAGGCCATGCCAGGCGGCAGGCGTGAGGTGGAAATTGATGAAGCCAGCGCCGGCGATGTCCGCCTTGGCGATCAGCGGCGACGCCGGCAACTCGGTCAGGATGCGCTGTGCCAGTTCGCGCGGGTTTTTCTTCAGCGGGCGTGCCAGCTGCATTGCAGCGTTGCTGGAAAAATCGCCGTGAGCAGGATTCTTCGGGCGTTCGATTTCCAGGCTGACAGGCGCGTCGGGCGACACGATGTCGAGGGCGGTGCCGATCAGCAGGGCGAGTTGTTCTTTGAGCGGATGGGTGTTGGACATGGTTACAAAGAGGACGGGGCGATGTGCGCATCCTCAGTGTTCGAATGGGTAGCCCGCGATTATAAGCGCCGTGCGCGGGGCATCAAAACGCGGGTGTTCTGAACTGGAAATGCGCCGAATGGAAAAGTCGAGAATCTTCCGCATGCTGCGTTGCAAATCTCGCCAGGTGTTCAACCTGGCTGCGGTTTGCGCCTTGCCTGCGAAAGATTTCGTCATTTCCATTAACACTGTCACAGCGCAACGCAGACTTTCGATCAGCGCATTTCCAGTTCAGAACACCAGCGGATCGACGTCGAGCGACCAGCGCGCGATGCGCGGCTTGATGGTATCGAGCTGCGGCCGCCAGTCGCGCACGAAAGCCTGCAGGGCCTGGCGCTGCGACGACTGGATCAGCAGTTGGGCGCGTTCCAGATTGGCCACGCGCGCCATCGGCGCGGGGGTGGCGCCGAACACGCTGACGTTCGCATCGTCGGGCGCAAGCTGTGCGGCGCGATGCAGGAAGGCCAGCGCCGCGTCCATCGTGCTCGCCTCGGCGCGCAGCAGCACCTGCCGGCTGTAGGGCGGCAGCTCAAGTTGCTTGCGCTCGGCCAGCAGGGTGCGTGCGTAGCCGGCGTAGTCGTGGCGCTGCAGGTAGCGGAACAAGGGGTGATCCGGGAACGCGGTCTGGATCAGCACGCGGCCCGGCTTGTCGGCGCGTCCGGCGCGTCCGGCCACTTGCATCAGCTGGGCGAACAGACGCTCGGTCGCGCGAAAGTCGGGACTGTAGAGCGCGCCGTCGGTGTCGAGGATCAGCGCCAGCGTCATGTTGGGGAAGTCGTGTCCCTTGGCGAGCATCTGGGTGCCGACCAGGATGTCGATTTCGCCGCCGTGCACCGCCGCGCCCAGCTCGGCCCAGGCGCGCGGACGCATGGTGTCGCGGTCGATGCGGCGGATGCGCGCGGTGGGTAACAGGGCGCTGAGCGTTTCTTCCAGCCGCTGCGTGCCTTGGCCCAGGGCTTTCAGATCGGGATTGCCGCAGCTCGGGCATTCGGGCGGGATGCGCGTCTCGAATCCGCAGTGGTGGCATTTCAGGCGGTGTGAGGTGCGATGCAACACCAGCCGCGCCGAGCAGCGCGGGCAGGGCGACACCCAGGCGCAACTCGGGCAGTACAGCGCCGGCGCGTAGCCGCGGCGGTTGAGGAACACCAGGCCCTGCTCGCCGCGCGCCAGTGTCTCGGCGAGCGCCTGCACGGCGGGGCGGGTGAGGCCGTTGTCGAGCGGCAGGTGCTTCAGATCGGCCAGCTCAATCGCCGGCAGCTCTGCCTGGCTGACCGCGCGCTGCGTCAATTCGATCAACTGGTAGCGCCCGGCCAATGCATGCGCGTAACTTTCCAGCGACGGCGTGGCCGAGCCGAGCAGCACCGCTACATTGGCCTGCTTGCCGCGCGCAATGGCGACGTCGCGTGCCGAATAGCGCAGGCCGTCCTGCTGCTTGAACGAGGCGTCGTGTTCCTCGTCCACCACGATCAGCCCCAGCCGCGGCAGCGGCGCGAACACCGACAACCGGGTGCCGAGCAGCACGTCGCAGTCGGGCGCGGCGAGCCAGTTTTCGGTGCGGTCCTTTTCGCCGAGGCCGCTGTGCAGGGTGGCGAAGCGGCGGCCGGGGAAGCGGCGGCGGAAATGCTGCTCCAGCTGCGGGGTCAGCGCGATTTCGGGAATCAGCACCAGCGCCTGCCTGTTCGTCGCCAGCACCGCATCGATAAGGCGCAGGTAGAGCTCGGTCTTGCCGCTGCCGGTCACGCCATGGATCAGGTGGACGCCAAACGCGCCGAGCGCGGGCAGCAGCGCGTCAAGCGCAGCCTGTTGCCCGGCGGTGGCGGGCGGCGCGGTGGTGGTGGCGGGCGCGTCGGCAGGTTCGGGCGCAACGCGCGACCATACGGCCCAGCCCGCCACCACCAGGGCGGATGCGTGGCGGCCCTGCTTCTGCGCACGCACGGTCTCGCGTGACTGCGGCGCGACCCGCAAGGCGTCGAGCAGCGCGCGCTGCGCCTTGGCGCGGGCCGGGAGTTCCGCAATTCGCCCGGATTCGGTCAGCAGCAGCCAGGGGGTGTCGGCGACAAAGGGCGTCGTGTTCTTCAGGCGCGGCGGCAGCGTGGCGAGCAGGATCGCGCCCAGCGGATGGTGGTAGTAGTCGGCGCAAAACTGCGCCAGCCGAAGGATGTCCGGCGACAGCGCGGGGCGGTCGTCCAGCACGCGGACCACATCGCGCAGCTTGTTGTCCTGGATGGCGCTGTCAGCCAGTGCGCCCAGCGCGACGCCGACCTGGCGGGTGCGACCGAATGGCACTTCGACCAGGCTGCCCGGCGGTACTGTGCCGAAGGTATCCGGCAGGCGATAGTCGAACAGCCGGTAGAGCGGCGTATCGAGCGCGACCTGCAGTATCGACGGCATAGTTAGCGGAAGGTCTTGATCAGGGGTCGGGGAAAGCGGTCTAAGTGGCTGGCGGCCAAGGCTTATTCGGGGTTGTCCACGCAGCTTGTGGATAATTGTGTGAGTGATTTGTGCTGATTGCCCCTCAGGGCGCGTATTTCGTGGCGCACCCCCTACGGGTTAAAAAGCAGGCAATCCAATAAATAACGAAGATTCAGGCACTTATAAACAGAGCCGGACTGTCAAGCCCTTGACACAAAAAAAGTTCCCCTGCGCCAAAATTGTGCATAAGTTAACGCTTCTATGGCCGGAATGGCGTCGTCCTGCACCGGTTTTTGAGCCACAAGCCCTTGTTTCGTCAGGCTTTATGCCTGCTGGATGCCGGCTATGACCCAGCCGCCGTGGCCCTGGGCCGGTCGGCTCAGGTGCCACACCTCGTCGAGCACCACAGCGTCCTGGTCAGCGGCCTCACGTACCCAGCCGGTGAAGCGCACGCTGACGATATGCTGATTGTTTTCCTCGACCGCTTCCAGCACGTCGGCGTGCAGCGTCGTCACGTCGGTGAGCTGCGTCGCGTCGCCGCGCTCGGCCAGTTGCATGCGGATTTCGGCAAAGACCTCGGGGGTGGTGAAGGCGCGCAGGTCGTCCAGGTTGCCGGCGTCGAACGCAGCCTGTAGGCGGATGAAATTGAGTTTGGCCTCACGCGCGAACGCATCGGCATCGAAACCGGGCGGAAAGGCGTGTGTCGCCTGACTGCGGCCGAAGGTGCCGGACGCCGGGTCGAACGCGGCCGGCACGTTCTGCGGCATGCCGGCGTACTGCATTGCCGGCGCATTGCGGCGCATGAAGAAGCGGAACAGCATCAAGGCGGCCATCGCCAGCAGCGCCAGCATCAGGAAGCTGGCCATCTCCTCGCCTAGGCCCAGATGGGAAAACAGCGCCGCAAGACCGAGTCCGGCCGCCAGGCCAGCGATCGGACCCATCCAGGATCTTTTCGGCGCGGTCGTCGGCGCGGCGGTGTTCTGCTGCTGGCGCTGCGGCGTCGGCGCGGCGTCCTGCTTGGCGGGCGCGCTGCGCTGCATGCCGAAGGATTTGCTGCCGCCCATGCGCTTGGCTTCCGCCTCCTGCACGGCGAAACCGAAGCTGACGAAGAGGGCGAACAGGCTGATCAAAATACGTTGCATGGTGATTCCTGGTAATGGGGTGAATGGGGGCGAAGAAATGGTCAGGCCGCACGTACGGCACGGCTGTGGTCGTGCACCGCATCGACCAGCACGGTGACGTTATCCGGGTTGGTGAACTGCGAAATGCCGTGGCCGAGATTGAACACGTGACCGGGGTGGTTGCCGTAGCTGTCGAGGATGCGATGCGCTTCGGCACGGATGCTTTCGGGCGTGCCGTGCAGCGCGCACGGGTCGAGGTTGCCCTGCAGCGCCACGCGGTCGCCGACGCGGCGGCGTGCCTCACCGATGTCGAGCGTCCAGTCCAGTCCGACGGCGTCGGCGCCGATGCCGGCGATCGATTCGAGCCAGTTGCCGCCGCCCTTGGTGAATACGATGCTCGGCACGCGGCGGCCTTCGCGTTCCTTGATCAGGCCGGCGACGATGCGCTCCATGTAGTCGAGCGAGAATTCCTTGTAGGCGTGCGGAGTCAGGCTGCCGCCCCAGGAATCAAAAATCATCACGGCCTGCGCGCCGGCCTCGATCTGCGCGTTGAGGTAGTCGATCACCGCCTGGGTGTTCACTTCGAGGATGCGGTGCAGCAGGTCGGGACGGCTGTACAGCATGGTCTTGATGTGACGGTAGTCGTCCGAACCGCCGCCTTCGACCATGTAGCAGGCCAGCGTGTAGGGGCTGCCGGAAAAGCCGATCAGCGGCACCGAGCCGTCGAGCGCGCGGCGGATGCTTTTGACGGCATCCATCACATAGCCGAGCTTGTCGGTGGGGTCGGGCGCGGTGAGGTCGCGGATTTCCCATTCGTCGCGCAGCGGGCGCTCGAAGCGCGGCCCTTCGCCGGCCGCGAAATAGAGGCCGAGCCCCATCGCGTCGGGCACGGTGAGAATGTCGGAAAACAGGATCGCGGCGTCGAGCGGATAGCGCGCCAGCGGCTGCAGCGTCACCTCGGTCGCCAGGTCGGGCGTCTTGCACAAAGTCAGAAAGTCACCGGCACGGGCGCGCGTGGCGTTGTATTCCGGCAGATAGCGGCCGGCCTGGCGCATCAGCCACAGAGGTGTGTGTTCGTTGGGCTGGCGCTGCAGCGCGCGCAGGATTGTGTCGTTTTTGAGGGCGGACATTCAGACGGGCCAGGACGCAAAGCCGGCATTTTAGCAGGCTTGGCGCCACTGGCCCGGGTCCATCGGTCGCTCAGGTGCGGCGGAAACGCCATTCGCCGCGTCCGGTCGGACACGCCAGCACATCGCGCGGCTTGCGGCCGTCGACGGACAGGGTGGCGTAGCGGCAACCGTCGCGGGCGCCGCCGCGTGGCGTGAAGCGGTAGTCGCGGCCGTCGTGGCGCCATTGCACCGGCACCCCGGCGCGGCCGAGTTCGAGCGCATGGCCCATGCAGGCGCGATCGCGGTCGTCCATGCGGTCGCCGATGGCGTGGCCCACCACCGCGCCGAGCACGCCGCCGACCACCATGCCCACCACGCGGTCGTCGCGTCCGGCGACCTGGCCGCCGATCACCGCACCGGTGACGCCGCCGATCACCATGCCGATTTCCTCACGGTTGCAGCGGCCGGACGCGATGCCGTAGTCGCGGGCATAGATGACGCCGCTCTTGCCCTTGTGATGCTTGGCCGGCTTGTCCTTGTAATAGCCGTGTGCCGGCGCGTGCTGGGGCGGGTCGGCGAGCGCCGGGCCGGCGGCGACCAGAGCAGCGAGGGTCAGGCTGAGGGGAAGCTTCATGGTGATCTCCTGTGCGTTGTAACGGGTGCGGCGTCAGATCAGGCCGCCTATTGAACGCGCCGACCATCAAGACCGCAGGTCCGGGGGGCAGCCGGTTCAGTTGAAACGATGCGATGCGCCATAACCTGGACGGGTGTTGCGGGCGAGCGTCTGCGTGCGGATGTTGCGAGCGGCGAGGTCGAGCGCGCGATCCAGGCGCTGGAATTCGCGCACGTCAATGATGCCATCTGCGCGGAATCGTCGCTCCATTGCGCGGATCCGGTGCTGTTCAGTCGTCAACGCGCGGAAATCATGACGGCTCAGCAAACCTGCGCGCCGCGCGGTTTCGACCCGTTGCGTCTGCCGGGTCTGGCGAGCGTTGACTTGCTGGCTGAAGGCCTGACTCTGCTTGAAGGCCTGTCCATGGCCGCGGCCGTCACGGCCGTAGCCTGCCTGGACGCTCGTTGCCAGCAAACCCAATACCAGGGCGGAGAGGGCAGTTTTCATCAGTGTGCGGGTCATGGTGTGCTCCTTTGTATGATGCCGCTGCCGCAAGGGAGGGGGCAGCCGACACCTGCACGGTAGACAGGCCATGTAAGGGCAATGTGTGGGGCGGGTAACGGCTTGTTACGCAAGGTTACGAAAAAATGAAAAAGGGCCTCAAGTTTCCCTGCAGGCTGCCGATTCATCCGGATGAGATGGAATGAATCCCGTGGTTTCGCCTGAAATATCAGAAGATTAGAATCTTCAGGCCTACCTGTTTACTCACCCGCGTCGCAGGAGAACTCGATGCAACTCAAGAAATTCGCGGCCGCGATGGCCGCCGCAGGCATGACTTTGCCCGGCCTCGCGCTGGCCACCAACGGCATGTTGATGGAGGGCTACGGCCCGATCGCCAGCGGCATGGGCGGTGCTGCTATGGCCTATGACAACGGTACGGCCGCGATGGCCAACAACCCGGCCACGCTCGGCCTGATGGCCGCAGGCAGCCGAATCGACGTCATGCTGGGCCATGTCGGTCCCGATGTGTCGGTACCCCACACGCCGATGGGCGCGTTGGGCGACTCCAGCGCGGACGCATTCTACATGCCGGCTTTTGGCTATATCCGCAAGCAGGGTGACTTCACCTACGGCCTCGGCATCTACGGCCAGGGCGGCATGGGCACCGAATACGCCAGCGGCGACATGGCGCAGGTCGGCGTGGGCCGGCTGATCGTGCCGCTGGCCTGGAACGTCAATGAACGCTTCACGCTTGGCGGCAGCGTCGACGTCGTGTGGGCGGGCATGGACCTGGTCGCCGATATCAACGGCAGCCCCCTGAGCAAGGAAATCAATTTCAAGGACAGTAGCGACTTTACCGGCGCGGCCAAGGGCTACAGCCTCGCGGCCAAGCTGGGTTTCACTTACAGAATGAACGATGCGTTCACGGTGGGCGGCGTCTACCAAAGCGCCGGCAACCTGCCGAAGCTCAAGGGCGACGGCTACACCGTCGAGGGCTTCGACATGCCGGCCGTGGTGGGCCTTGGCCTCGCCTGGCAGGCGAACGATCGCCTCATGGTCGCGGCCGATGTCAAACAGCTGCTGTGGGACGATTCCATGAACACTGTGACGATCCGCGGCCCGGGCGGCCTGGTGGTGCCCTTCCAGCAGGACTGGGACAACCAGACCGTGGTTTCGCTCGGCCTGGCGTACAAGTTCAACGACGCCTTGACCGGACGGATCGGCTACAACCACGGCAAGAATCCGATTCCCGACGCGAACGTCAATATCCTGTGGCCGGCGATTGTCGAGGACCATTACACGGTGGGCGTCGGCTACGCATTCAGCAAGCAGTCGCAGGTGAATTTCGCGCTGAGCTATGCGCCCGAAACCTCGGTGACCGGTACCGGCGCGCAGAACGCCGGCGTGGTGATCGAGCACAGCCAGCTCAACTGGCAATTGATGTACAGCTACGCATTCTGAACGGGCGCGCAGCATGGAAAAGCCGGGGGCGCACGCCCCCGGCTTTTTTATGTACATGTACATGATGCCGGCAGTGCCCCTCAGGGCTCCTGCAGGTCCTTGCCCATCTGCTCGATTTTCTCGCCGGTCGTCTCGCGGGCGTCGTCGAGCGCGCGCCCAGCTTCCTCTGCGGGTCCGGGCGCGTTCCGCAGGTCCTGCATCGCGCGGTCGACATCTTCGCCTGCGCGCTCGGCCGGCCCCTTGTCGTCGCAGCCCTGCATGATCAGCAGGCTGGTCAGCAGGGCCAGCACGGCGTAGGACGCGTGCCAGGGGTGGCGGCGCGTGCGGGCGGCCGGCAGCACGGCACCGCCCGTGGTTCCGCTCCATTCGTAGAAGCACATGTGTTCATCGTCCAAATGGCATGTTGTTGTCATGTCTTGAACCTCCTCGTATCAGGTCGCCGGCGGCGAGGGCCGCCGGCATGCCTTCAGGCTTAGCGCTTGACCTGAATGTCGTTGCGGACGCCTTTCACGCCATCGACACCGAGGGCGATTTTTTCAGCCCGGGCGATCTGGTCGGGGGAGTTGACCCAGCCTGACAACTGGACATCGCCCTTATGGGTCTCCACTTTTACGCTCATCCCCTGCACACCTTCGTCCTTGACGAGCAGCGCTTTGATCTTGGCGGTGATCCAGGCGTCGTCGGCAAACTTGCCGGCCTTGATGCGGTCGTTGTTGGCCACCGCCTTGACGTATTCATCGCTGCTCAGGTGGCTGTCGCGGTTGGCGTCACCTTCGCGAAAGGCCTGGGGCTGGCCACCTTTCGCGGCAAATTCCTCGAGCGTGACTTTGCCGTCGCCATTGCTGTCGACGGTCTTGAAGTTGGGCATGACCGGCGCGGTCGCCAATGCGACGGCGGAGAACGCGCCCAGTACACCGGCAAGGGCCAGATTCAGAATGCGATGTTGATTGGATTTCATGTCTATCTCCTGTGTCATGGGTGGAATTCGAATGCAGAGCACTCAGGGAGACTAGAGCGACGACCGTGCCAACTCGGATTTAAATAATGAAATCATGGGCATATACGCATGTGGTCCCAACCGGACGGGGATGGGCCCGGACAAACCAGGCCAATCTGTCGCCATTGAGAGACGGGCGTGACGACGATACTGCAGATCATTGAATTCATTGACCTATTTTGTCTGATGGCGGCGACATGGGCGATTCCACGTAGCAGGCGGACGTAAAAAAAGGGAGCCAAGGCTCCCTGCGAATACGCGTTGCGCGATCAGGTTGCAGGCGGACTGCGGCCGGTGACCAGCAGTACCAGGAATACCACCAGACCCACGACAAACAGGATCTTGGCGATCAGGGTTGCGGTGCCGGCAATGCCTGCAAAACCGAAAATGCCGGCAACGATGGCGACGATCAGGAATGTAACGGCCCATCCAAACATAATGTGCTCCTCTCTGGGTTGATTAGCGTGCCGCAAGGGCGCTAAGCCTTCCTATGCAGAGGCCGTGCCAGATAAATAAAATGTTTTGAATCAGTCGCTTGTGTGAATGACACTGGCGCCGCGGGTCGGGCGTGGCCGCGCAGGCGTCGCCCGCGCCCGACACTCAGCTGTCGTCGCGGTCCTTGAACAGCGCGGGAGTGAGGCCGTGGCGCTGCAGCAGGCGGTAGACCTCGGTGCGGTTGCGCCCGGCCAGCCGTGCCACTTCGCTGACCTGGCCGCGGGTGAGCTTGAGCAGCGTGATCAGGTAATCGCGTTCGAACGACGCGCGCGCCTCGGCAAGCGGCTGGATCTCGGCCGGCTTGTCGCGCAGCGCGCGTGCCACCAGCGTGGCCGGAATGGTGGTGGTGGTGCACAGCGCCACGCATTGCTCCAGCACGTTGTGCAGCTGGCGGATGTTGCCCGGCCAGTCGGCGGCAGTCAGCATGTCCAGCGCGTCGGGCGCAAAGCCGTGGATGCGGCGGCGATATTTCTCGGTCAGCGCGGCCAGGAAATGCCGCGCCAGCAGCGGAATGTCCTCGCGTCGCTCGCGCAGCGGCGGCAGCGTCAGCGTGACCACGTTGAGGCGGTAATACAGGTCTTCGCGAAATTCGCCGCTGACGATCGCCTCCTCCAGGTTGCGGTGGGTGGCCGACACGATGCGCACGTCGACCGGACGCGTCTCGGTGGCGCCGACCGGCCGCACCTCGCCCTCCTGCAGCACGCGCAGCAGCTTCACCTGCAGCGGCGGGGGCATGTCGCCGATCTCGTCGAGGAACACCGTGCCGCCCTCGGCGCTGAGAAAGAGGCCGGGATGGTCGCGCCCGGCGCCGGTAAACGCGCCCTTCATGTGGCCGAACAGCTCCGACTCGAGCAGCTCGGCCGGGATCGCGCCGCAGTTGATCGCGACAAAGGGCTTGGCGTGGCGCGGGCTGGCGCGATGAATGGCTTGCGCCAGCAGTTCCTTGCCGGTGCCCGATTCGCCCTGGATCAGCAGCGACGCTTCGCTTTGCGCGGCCAGCCGCGCCTCGGCCAAGAGCGCGTCCATCGCCGGGCTGGCGGTGACGATTTCACTGCGCCAGTCGTCGCTGATGGTCTCGGCGCCACCGCCGCCGAGGCGGGTGGCGCGCTTCAGCAGGTCGATCAGGGTGGGCGCGTCGTAGGGCTTGGTCAGGTAGCCGAACAGCCCCTGCTGGGTGGCGGCCACGGCGTCGGGGATGGTGCCGTGCGCGGTCAGCACGATCACCGGCAAGGCCGGGTCGCGCGCATGGATGGCGCGAAACAGTGCCATGCCGTCCATGCCGTTCATCTGCATGTCGGTCAGCACCGCGTCGGGGCGGGTCAGCGCCAGTTGCGCCAGCGCCGCTTCACCGCTGTCGACCGCTTCCACCCGGAAACCGTTGGCCTCAAGCCGCAGCGTGATCAGTTCGCGCAGCGCGGCGTCGTCATCAACGACCAGAATGCAGGATTTTTTCATGGCGTGCGGGGCGGCGTGGCGCGCTGCTGTAGGGATTTTTCCAGCGCCTTGATCTGGTCGAGCTTGTCCTGCAGCTCCTGCGCGCGCAGCGTCTGCTGTCGGAGTTCGATGCGTGCCCGCAGCGATTTTTTCATCAGCTCGAGCAGTGCCTGGGTGCGGGCATCGGCCTCGCCGATGGCGCCCAGGGTTTTCAGACTGCGCTCGAGCGCGTCCACGCTGTCTTCGCGCTCCAGCAAGGCGGCCAGCAGAAAGCGGCGCCCGTCGTCGAGGCGGCGCTCGTTTTCCAGCGCGGCCAGCTCGCGCCGCCGCTGCTCGCCAGTCAGCGCCGCCACCCGCGCGAGTTCGCCCGACAGCGCCGCCGTGTTCAGGCCGGCCGGGGTGCTGCGGGCGGGCGGCTGATCGGGCTGGGTGGCACAGGCCCCCAGCGTCAGCACCAGTCCGGCAAATAACAGGGTTTTGAGGTTCATTGGGGTATCGGCCAGGTTAAACGGAAGCAGGTTGACCACGGTGGGCAGTCGACCACGTCGACGCTGCCGCCCGCCGCCAGCAGCGATTCGCGCACGATCGACAGACCCAGCCCGCTGCCCTTGACCGTGCTGGCGGGCTGGCGCGCGCCCTGGAAAAACGGCTCGAAGACGCGGCTGCGTTCGGCCTCCGGGATGGCTTCGCCTTCGTTGCATACCCAGACTTCGATCGCGCCATCGGCAGGCGTGCTTTTCACCAGGATGCGTCCGCCCTCGGGACTGAATTTGACCGCATTCGACAACAGGTTGTCGAGTACGGTTTCCAACTGGCTGCGTTCGGCGTGCACGGTGGCGGCGTCCAGCTGCGTCTCGACCCGGATGCCGTGTGCCTCGAGCGCCAGCCGCTGGCGAGCCAGCACGCTGGCGAGGGCTGCGCTCAGCGTTTGGGGCGTGGTCGGCAGCAGGGTGGCGTCGCGCATCATGCCGCTGTAGCGGATCAGATCCTCGATGCGTTTCTGCAGGTCGCGACTGGCGCTGTCCATGATCGCGACGATGCTGCGCTGGCGCGGGTTGAGGCTGCCGGCCAGTTCGTCGCCCAGCAGTGCGACGCCTTCGCGCAGCGAGGCCAGCGGGGTTTTCAGTTCGTGCGAGACATGGCGCAGAAAGCGCAGCTTCTGGTCTTCCAGCGCCTGCAGGCGCTGGCGCAGCCAGTCAATCTCGCGGCCCAGTTCGACAATGTCCTGCGGCCCGCTGATCGCCGGCAGCGGGGAGAGGTTGGCCTGGCCGAGCTTCTGGATCGACGCCTTGAGCTGCTTGATCGGGCGGTTGATCATCCAGGAAAACACCGCAGCCAGCAGCAGCGTCAGCGGAATCAGCGCCAGCGCCAGCACGATCAGTCGCTGGCGGGTGGCCTGCACGGTCGATTCCAGGTCCTGCAGCTCGCGCTGCACCGCGGCGTCTGCTTCGGTGAGCAGGGTGCGCGTGTCACCATGCAGCGCGTTGAACGCCGGGTCGAGCGCATTGAAGCCCGCGCTGTCGAGAAAGCTGCCGGGCTGGATCTGGCGATACAGGCTGTGGCTGCGGGTCTGCAGCGCGGCCAGCGTGGCACGCGCCGGCGGGTCGACGAGTTCGCTGTCGAGCCGTGCCAGCAGGGTTTGCAATTCATCGAAGCGGTCGCGCAGGGCCGGCGCAAACTCGGCATCCTGCAACAGGTGATACTGGCCGGCGGCACGCTGCAGCTGGCTGACCGATTCGGCAATCTGCCGCACGTCGCGCGTGATGGTGAGACTGTTGCGGGTGAACTGGCGCTGGGTGTCGACCACCTCCTGCAGCACGTGCACCGCATTGATCAGGCCGCTCGCCAGCGGCACGATCAGCACGCCCATGGCGACGATGACGAGGATCGTGAACGAGCGGGGGTAGTAGGGGCCAGCGAGCATCCGGACGTGATTCAGGGGCGAGATCGCTGCCGGGTGCTGGGCGTGCGGGCAATGGCTGCCCGCACGCCGGCGGCGGGATTACACCAGGTCGAGGTAGGCAAGGATGCCCTTGGCCGCCTCGCGGCCTTCCCATACGGCGGTCACCACCAAATCGGAGCCGCGCACCATGTCGCCGCCGGCGAAGACTTTCGGGTTGGCGGTCTGGAACGCGTGCTGCTGGCCGCTGGCGATCACGCGGCCGCCCTGATCGATCGCGATCTTGTGGTCGGCAAACCACGGCTGCGGATTGGGACGGAAGCCGAACGCGACGATGACGCGGTCGGCGGGGATGATTTCCTCCGAGCCCGGCACCACTACCGGCGTGCGACGGCCGCGCGCATCGGGCGGGCCAAGTTCGGTGGTCACCAGCTTGACGCCTTCGACCTTGCCATTGCCGACGATCTCGACCGGCTGACGGTTCCACAAAAACTGCACGCCTTCTTCCTTGGCGTTGCCAACTTCGCGCTTGGAGCCGGGCATGTTCTTTTCGTCGCGGCGGTAAGCGCAGGTGACGCCGGCTGCGCCCTGGCGGATGCTGGTGCGGTTGCAGTCCATCGCGGTGTCGCCGCCGCCGAGGACCACCACGCGCAGGCCTTTCATATCCTGGTAGACCTCGTCCTCCTTGGTCAGATCAAGGCATTTGCGCACGTTGGAGATCAGGAAGGGCAGCGCCTCGAGCACGCCGGGCAGGTCTTCGCCGGGGAAGCCGCCCTTCATGTAGGTGTAGGTACCCATGCCCATGAACACGGCGTCGTAGTCGTCGAGCAGGCTCTGCATCGACACATCCTTGCCGATGTCGGTGTTGAGGCGGAATTCGACGCCCATGCCTTCCAGCACTTCGCGGCGGCGGGTCATCACCCATTTTTCCATCTTGAATTCGGGGATGCCGAAGGTGAGGAGGCCGCCGATCTCGTCGTAGCGATCGAACACCACCGGCTTGACGCCATTGCGCGCCAGCACGTCGGCGCAACCCAGTCCGGCCGGCCCGGCGCCGATGATCGCGACCTTCCTGCCGGTCGGCACCACGTTCGACATGTCGGGACGCCAGCCGGCCTTGAAGGCTTCCTCGGAAATGTATTTCTCGATCTGGCCGATGGTCACTGCGCCGAAGCCGCCGGTGTTCGGGCCCCCACCGACCGCTTCGCCGAAGCCGTCGGTATTGAGCGTGCAGGCGCCTTCGCACAGCCGGTCCTGCGGGCAGACGCGGCCGCACACTTCGGGCAGCGAGTTGGTCTGGTGCGAAAGTTCAGCCGCTTCGAACAGGCGGCCTTCGGTCACCAGCTTCAACCAGTTCGGGATGTAGTTGTGCACCGGGCACTTCCACTCGCAATACGGATTGCCGCAGGCCAGGCAACGGTCGGATTGTTCCTGCGCGTGCGCCGTGTCCATCAGCGCGTAGATTTCGCGGAACTCGTGCTTGCGGACGTCGGCCGGGGTCTTTTCGCCGTCGCGTCGAGCCTGCTTCAAAAACTGGAATACGTCGCCCATTTTCTTATGCACTCACTGCTTCTTTGGTCTGGCCGGGAATGTCCTCGACCAGGTCTTCAATCGAAATCCGCTTCGGCTTGACCAGCCACACCTTCGCCAGCGTGGCGTCGAAATCGGCCAGCAAGGCCTTGGCGCGCGCGCTGCCGGTGAGCGTCAGATGACGCTCGATCTGCGCCTTGAGGAAGATGCGGAACGGTTCGGTTTCGTCGTTGACGATGCGAACCAGCTCGACCATTTCCTTGTTGGTCTTGGCCATGAAGTCGCCCGCGTCGTCGACAACGAAGGCCATGCCGCCCGACATGCCGGCGCCGAAGTTGAGCCCGGTGTCGCCCAGCACGACGACGGTGCCGCCGGTCATGTATTCGCAGCCGTGGTCGCCGATGCCTTCCACCACCGCCAAGGCACCTGAGTTGCGCACGCCGAAGCGCTCGCCGCCCATGCCGGCGGCGTAGAGCTCGCCGCCGGTCGCGCCGTACAGGCAGGTGTTGCCGATCAAGGTGTTGCGATGCGCGTCGAAGGTGGCGACGCGCGGCGGGTAGATCACCAGCCGGCCGCCGCCCATGCCTTTGCCGACGTAGTCGTTGGCGTCGCCTTCGAGGGTCAAGGTCAGCCCCTTGTGATTCCACACGCCGAAGCTCTGGCCGGCCGAGCCGGTCAGCTGGAGGCGCAGCGTGTCGTCCGGCAGGCCGCGGCCGCCGTGCGCCTTGGCGATCTCGCCCGACAGGCGCGCGCCGATCGAGCGGTTGACGTTGCGCACGGTGTAGGCGAGCTCAATGGACGTGCCGGCCTTGATCGCGCCGATCGCGTCGGCCACCATCTGCTCGGCCAGTTCGCCCTTGTCGAACGAGGGGTTGCGTTCCTGCTGCGAGAAGCGGGGCGCGTCGGCCGGAATATCGCCCTGCGAGAGCAGCACGTCGAGTTTCAACCGGCCCTGACGCGGCGTGTCGCCTGCGGACAGATCGAGCAGGTCGGTGCGGCCGATCAGGTCGGTCAGCTTGCGGATGCCGAGGCTCGCCATCAGCTCGCGCGTTTCCTCGGCGACGAACTTGAAGTAATTGACCACCATGTCGGGCAGGCCGATGAAGTGGTCCTTCCGCAGTTTTTCGTTCTGCGTCGCGACGCCGGTGGCGCAGTTGTTCAAATGACAGATGCGCAGGTACTTGCAGCCCAGCGCGACCATCGGGCCGGTGCCGAAACCGAAGGATTCCGCGCCGAGGATCGCCGCCTTGACGACGTCCAGCCCGGTCTTCAGGCCGCCGTCGGTCTGCACGCGGACGCGCCCGCGCAGGCCGTTGGCGCGCAGCACCTGCTGCGCTTCGGACAGGCCGAGCTCCCACGGCGAGCCGGCGTACTTCACGCTGGCCAGCGGACTCGCACCGGTGCCGCCGTCGTAGCCGGAAATCGTGATCAGATCGGCATAGGCCTTGGCCACGCCGGCGGCGATGGTGCCGACGCCGGGCTCGGCCACCAGCTTCACCGACACCAGCGCGTCGGGGTTGACCTGCTTCAGGTCATAGATCAGCTGCGCCAGGTCCTCGATCGAATAGATGTCATGGTGCGGCGGCGGCGAAATCAGCGGCGTGCCGGGTTTGCAGTGACGCAAGCCGGCGATCATGACCGACACCTTGTCGCCCGGCAGCTGGCCGCCCTCGCCGGGCTTGGCGCCCTGCGCGATCTTGATCTGCAGCACTTCGGCATTGACCAGATAGGTCGCGGTGACGCCGAAGCGGCCGGAGGCGATCTGTTTGATCTTCGAGGTTTTCACCGTGCCGTAGCGCTTCGGGTCTTCGCCGCCTTCGCCCGAGTTGGAGCGGCCGCCGATGCGGTTCATGCCTTCTGCGAGCGCCTCGTGCGCTTCCGGCGACAAGGCGCCCAAGGACATGCCGGCGGAGTCGAAACGCTTGAGGATGCTTTCCAGCGGTTCGACTTCGTCCAGCGGGATGGGCGCGGCACCGGTCTTCAGCTTCATCAGGTCGCGCAGCATCGCCACCGGACGGGTGTCGACGATTGCGGAATATTTCTTGAACTCGGCGTAGTCGCCGGTCTTCACTGCCTTCTGCAGCTGCTGCACCACGTCCGGGTTGTAGGCGTGGAATTCCTCGCCGAACATGAACTTCAGCAGGCCGCCGGCCGACAGCGGTTTCAGCGGATTGAACGCAGTCTTGTGCAGCAATTTCTGGTCGGATTCGAAGTCGTCGAAGTTGGCGCCGGAAATGCGCGACACCGTGCCCTTGAGGCACAGCGCGACGACGCTTTCGTGCAGGCCCACGCCCTCGAACAGCTGCGCGCCGCGGTAGCTGGCGACGAGCGAAATGCCCATCTTGGACAGCACCTTGTACAAGCCCTTGTCCATGCCCTTGCGGAAGTTGCACAAGGCCTTGTCGAGGTTGGGCTTGATCTCGCCGGTCTTCACGAATTCGCCGATGACCTGGTAGGCGAGGTAGGGATAGATCGCGGTCGCGCCGTAGCCGATCAGGCAGGCGTAGTGATGCGGGTCGCGCACGGTACCGGTTTCCACCACGATGTTGGCGTTGCAGCGCAGGCCGGCGTTGATCAGCGCATGGTGGACTGCGCCGGTGGCGAACAGCGCGTGGATCGGCAGGCGATCCTTGGCCAGGTTGCGGTCGGACAGGACCAGGATCACCTTGCCGGACTTCACCGCATCAACCGCGCGCGCGGTCAGCGCCGTGATCGCGGCTTCCAGCGTGGTTTTCGCCGGATCGTAATGCAGGTCGAGTGCCGCCGATGCGAACGCCGGGTCGTTCAGGTTCAACAGCTTGTCGAACGCTTCCTTCGACAGCAGCGGGGTGCGCACTTCCACCCGGTGCGCATGCTCGGGCGTTTCCTTGAACAGGTTGCGCTCGGTACCAAACGACGTATTGAGCGACATCACAATCGCCTCGCGGATCGGGTCGATCGGCGGGTTGGTGACTTGTGCAAATTGTTGACGCAGGTAGTCGAACGGCGAGCGCACTTTCTGACTCAGCACCGCCATTGGCGTGTCGTCGCCCATCGAGCCAATTGCCTCGGCGCCGTCCTCGGCTAGCACGCGGATGATCTGGTCGCGCTCCTCGAAGCTGACGTTGAACAGTTTCTGGTGCGTCAACAGGCTCGCCGCATCCATCACCGCCAGGTCGGCGTCCTGGTTGAGCGAGAGTTCCAGTTTCACCGCGCCGGCCTTCAGCCATTCGCGGTAGGGTTGCGCACCCTTCAATTCGTTGTCGATGTCTTCCGGCATCAGCAGGCGCCCGGTCTCGAGGTCGGCGGCGACCATCTGGCCCGGCTTGACGCGGCCCTTGCGCTCGACGTTGGCGGGGTCGATCTGCCACACGCCGACTTCCGAGGCGATGGTGAGGATGCGGTCCTTGGTCAGCACCCAGCGCGCGGGGCGCAGGCCGTTGCGGTCGAGCGTGCAGACGGCGTAGCGGCCGTCGGTCAGCACCACCCCGGCGGGGCCGTCCCACGGCTCCATGTGCATCGAGTTGTATTCGTAGAAGGCGCGGATGTCGGCGTCCATTGACTCGACGTTCTGCCAGGCCGGCGGAATCACCAGGCGCAGCGCGCGGAACAGCCCCGCGCCGCCCATCACCAGGCCTTCGACCATGTTGTCGAGGCTCATCGAGTCCGACCCCTTGGTGCCGACGATCGGACGGATGTCGTCCATGTTCGGGATCAGCGGCGTCGCGAACTTCTGCTCGCGCGCGCGGCTCCAGTTGCGGTTGCCCTGCACCGTGTTGATCTCGCCGTTGTGCGCCAGATAGCGGAACGGCTGCGCCAGCCGCCACTGCGGCCAGGTGTTGGTGGAGAAGCGCTGGTGGAACACGACCAGAGCAGAGGCGAAGCGCGCGTCGTTCAAATCGGGATAGAACACCGGCAGGTTATCCGGCATCACCAGGCCCTTGTAGCTGATCACGCGGCACGACAGCGTCGGCAGGTAGAACACCGGATCGGTCGGCTCCAGCGCCTTTTCGGCGCGGCGGCGCGCGATGTAGAGCTTGCGTTCGAAGTCGTCCTCGCTCAAGCCCGCGCCGTTAATATCCGTGGCCGCGTTGACGAACACCATTTCGATATGCGGCAACGAGGCCAGCGCGGATTCTCCGCATACCGATGAATCGGTCGGCACCAAACGGAAGCCGGCGACCGTCAGGCCCTGCGCCTCGAGTTCGGTTTTCAGCGTGGTGCGGGCATGCGCTTGCGGTGCCGCATCGCGCGACAGGAACAGCAGGCCGGCGGCATACAGTTCACCCAGCGCAAAGCCGGCTTCGCCCGCTACCGCGCGCAGGAAGGCGTCCGGTTTCTTGAACAAGAGGCCGCAGCCGTCGCCCGACAAGCCATCGGCGGCGATCGCGCCGCGGTGCGTCATGCACGCCAGCGAGCCGATCGCGTTCTGCACCAGCGTGTGGCTGGGCTGATTGTCGATCTGCGCAATCAGGCCGAAGCCGCAGCTATCCTGTTCGAAATCGGGCGAATACAGCGTCCCGTCCAGCCAGCGTTGTCGTTCCATGGTTCCGTGTGCTCAGGCAACAGCGGCCTGCCCAAGGGGCAAGCCGCAAAAAATAAGCGAAAAGTGCGGCATTTTAATCCCTCAGGCTGCATGCGGCAATGCGTGCCTATGCCAAGGCCTTGCCGGGGCAAGGGTTTCCGCGGCGTCAGGCCTGAGTATGGGAGTGTCAGCGCACGCGGAAATTCCAGCGACCCGAACAATGCGCCTACGCTGGCCCCCCCACTCCGGTCCCAGTGCCGCTGCCCAATTCGGTCCGCGCGGCGGCCTGGGGTAGGCTTGCGGCATGACCGACGCGAACATCCCGCCATCGCCCGCCTGCATTGACGCCCCCGAACCGCTTGAAGTCGACGTGGTGATCGAAGTGCCGCGCGGCAGTTTTCTGAAGCGCGGCGCCACCGGCCACATCGATTTCGTCGCGCCGCTTCCGTGTCCGTTCAACTACGGTGCGGTCCCGAACTATCTGGGGCTCGAGGGCGACCTGCTGGATGCGCTGGTGCTCGGGCCGCGCCTGCCGCTCGGCACCCGGATACGGGTCAAGGCGTGGGGCGCGATCACGCTGACCGACCGCGGCATGGTGGACGACAAGCTGGTGTGCAGTGTCCAGGCGCCAACCGCCGCACAGAAAGACTTCGTGCTGCGGTTCTTCCACTTCTATGCCAAGTGCAAGGGCGTGCTCAATTTTCTGCGCCGCCGCCCCGGGCGTAACGCCTGCGAAGGCTGGCGCACGGCCGCACAGGCCATTGCCCGTGCCCGGCCGCGGCAGGATTCGTGGCAGGGCCCGCCGGTCAAATACTGAGCGGGTTTGTCTGTCCTGTTTGAAGAAGCCAATCGGATGCCATGAAGCTCCTGAGCTGGAATGCCGGTCCGATTTCTGACCGGAGGCCTGTCCAAAAGGCTCAGGGCGTGGCGTCAGTCCATCGCCGGTGTGGGTGTAAAGAAGGCGACAAGGCGGACAAAGAAAAAGCGCCCCTGGAAAAACCGGAGACGCTTTGTCGCATGTGGTGGTGGAGAGGAGGAGGATCGAACTCCCGACCTCCGCATTGCGAACGCGGCGCTCTCCCAGCTGAGCTACCCCCCCGACGGGGCGAATTATAGCTTTAGCGATGCGGGGCGGGAAGGGTGGTGCGGCGGGCGGTGAGGCGTTCAGGAAAATTGGGCAGCAGGCGGGCGACGAGCCAGCCGAGCAGGACGCCGCCGCTGTTGGCCAGCGCGTCGAGCAGGTCGGGCTGGCGGGCGGGGGTGAGGCCTTGCAGCAGCTCGATGGCGGCGCCAAACAGCACCACGGCGATCGCGAGTTTCCAGCGTTGCCGGATGACGAGCTGCGCCCACCAGAATGTCAGCACGGCATAGCCCGTCAGGTGCACGATCTTGTCGGCGTGGCCGCTACTGCTGTCCAGCGCGGGCGGCATCAGCGAGACCACCAGGGTGAGGACGATGCCGAGCCAGCCGAGCACCCGCCATGTGTGTTCGATCATGCCTGGCCTGTTGTGGGTTGGCGCTGCGCCCAGCGCAGCATGAGGACGCCGGCAACGATCATCGGCAGCGACAGCCATTGCCCCATGGAAAGCCCCAGCCCCAGGAGGCCGAGGAAGCTGTCGGGCTCGCGGGCGAATTCGGCGAAGAAGCGGAACCCCCCGTAGCCGATCAGGAACACGCCGGAGATGGCGCCAACCGGGCGCGGCTTGCTCGAATACCACCACAGGATGACGAACAGCAGCAGGCCTTCGCCGGCGAACTGATACAGCTGCGAGGGGTGGCGCGCGATGCCGTCCGCTGCCTGCGGGAAAACCATGCCCCACGGCAGGTCGGTGGCGCGGCCCCACAGCTCGCCGTTGATGAAGTTGCCGAGCCGTCCGGCGGCCAACCCCAGCGGCACCAGCGGGGCGATGAAGTCGGTGACCGCCAGCCAGCGCAGCTTGTGGCGATGGGCGAACAGCGCCATCGCGATGATGACGCCGAGAAAGCCGCCGTGAAAACTCATGCCGCCTTCCCACAGTTTGATGATGTCGAGCGGGTTGGCCAGGTAGTCCATCGGCTTGTAGAAAATCACATAGCCGAGCCGCCCGCCGGCGATGACGCCAAGCACGCCGTAGAACAGCACGTCGTCGAGCATTTTCTGCGTCCACCCCGACCACGGCCGGTGCGTGATGCACCAGCGCCCGAGCAGGATGACCTGGGCAAACGCCAGCAAATACATCAGGCCGTACCAGTGGATGGCGACAGGGCCTAGCTGCAGGGCGACGGGATCGAATTGCGGATGAAGGAGCATGTTTTAGGCGCTGGGGGCTATGAGTTAGGGGCTAGGGGTTTGGCGAAGCGCCCGGGTAAAATGGCCGACTGATTATAGATTGCTTGAGTGACCATCATGCCCGACTACCGTTCCTGGACCACCACCCGCGGCCGCAACATGGCCGGAGCCCGCGCGCTGTGGCGCGCCACCGGCATGAAGGATGGCGACTTCAACAAGCCCATCATCGCGATTGCCAACTCGTTCACCCAGTTCGTGCCAGGCCACGTGCACCTGAAGGACATGGGCCAGCTGGTGGCGCGCGAGATCGAGGCGGCGGGCGGCGTGGCGAAGGAATTCAACACCATCGCAGTCGACGATGGCATCGCCATGGGCCACGGCGGCATGCTGTATTCGCTGCCGAGCCGTGAGGTGATTGCCGATTCGGTCGAATACATGGTCAACGCGCACTGCGCCGACGCCCTGGTGTGCATTTCCAATTGCGACAAGATCACGCCGGGGATGCTGAATGCCGCGCTGCGTCTCAATATCCCGACCGTGTTCGTCTCCGGCGGGCCGATGGAAGCCGGCAAGGTGAAATGGGGCGCGAAAACCATCAAGCTCGATCTGGTCGACGCCATGGTGTCGGCGGCGGATGCCAGCTACTCCGACGAGAAGGTTGCCCAGCTCGAACGCTCGGCCTGCCCCACCTGCGGTTCGTGCTCGGGCATGTTTACCGCCAACTCGATGAACTGTCTGACCGAGGCGCTGGGCCTATCCTTGCCCGGCAACGGTTCGCTGCTGGCGACCCACGCAGACCGCAAGAACCTGTTCCTCGCGGCAGCGCGGCTGATCGTGAAAAACACCCGCCGCTACTATGAAGGCAACGACACGTCAGTGTTGCCGCGTGCCATCGCCAGCTTCGACGCGTTCGAGAATGCCATTGCGCTGGATATCGCGATGGGCGGTTCGACCAACACCGTGCTGCACCTGCTGGCCGCCGCGCATGAAGCGGGCGTCGATTTCACCATGGCCGACATCGACCGCATGAGCCGCCGCGTGCCGCATCTGTCGAAGGTCGCGCCGTCGATCCAGACTTATCACATGGAAGACGTGCACCGCGCCGGCGGCGTGATGGCCATTCTGGGTGAGCTCGAGCGCGGCGGCCTGCTGCATCGCGACCTGCCGACTGTGCTGTGCAAGTCCATGGGCGAGCAGATCGACACCTACGACATTCGTCGCACCGACAACAAGGACATCAAGGATTACTTCCGCGCTGCGCCCGGTGGCGTGCCGACGCAGACCGCGTTTTCGCAGGACCGGCGTTACCCCACGCTGGACGATGATCGGGTGAACGGCTGCCTGCATGACATCGAGCATGCCTATTCGAAAGACGGCGGGCTGGCCGTGCTCTACGGCAACCTCGCTCAGGACGGCTGCATCGTCAAGACCGCGGGTGTCGACGAAAGCATGTTCGAAGTCGAGCAACTGCGCTACACCACCAGCGTGCCAACTTCCACCCTCCGGGTGTTCAAGGGGCCGGCGCGCGTATTCGAATCGCAGGATGCGGCGGTCGAGGCCATCCTCGGCGACAAGATCGTCGCCGGCGACGTGGTGGTGATTCGCTACGAAGGCCCGCGCGGCGGCCCCGGCATGCAGGAAATGCTTTACCCGACTTCGTACCTGAAATCCAAAGGGCTGGGCAAGCATTGCGCGCTGCTGACCGACGGCCGCTTCTCTGGCGGCACCTCGGGCCTCTCCATCGGCCACGCCTCGCCGGAAGCGGCCGAAGGCGGCAACATCGGCCTGGTCGAGGAGGGCGACATCATCGAGATCGACATTGCCAGGCGCAGTATCAACATGATGGTGAGCGAGCAGGAGCTTGAGCGCCGCCGTGCGGCGATGGACGCAAAAGGCGCCCACGCATGGAAGCCGACCAACCGAGTGCGCGCCGTGTCGGCCGCGCTGCGCGCCTATGCGGCGATGACGACTTCGGCGGCATTTGGCGCGGTACGTGACGTCAGCCTGGTCGAGCACCCGACCGCGGCGCAGGAACACGCCGACCCGCTGGCGCGCTTCGCCATTTCCGGCCAGCTGAGCTTCAGAACCGGCGCGGGTGGCCTGACCTACGCCGACATCGACAATCATGGCGGCCGCGCGACGATTTGCCTGCAGGGCGCGCACGTGGTGAGCTTCCGTCCCAAGTCGCAACATGAGCCGGTGGTATGGGTGTCCGACGCCGCCAAATTCGCGCCGGGCAAATCCATCCGCGGCGGCGCGCCGGTCTGCTGGCCGTGGTTCGGCGCACATGCCAGCGAAGCGGCGTTCCCGGCGCATGGTTTCGCCCGCACCGTGGACTGGAGCGTGACCGGCACGCGCCGTCGCAACGACGCCAAGACCGAGATCACCCTGCAGCTCGTCGACAACGCGCAGACCCGCGCGCAATGGCCGCATGCCACGCGGCTGACGCTGACCGTGGTGGTGGGCGAGAAGCTGGAGATGTCGCTCGCCACCACCAACACCGGCAATGCGCCGGTGCAGATCGGCGAGGCGCTGCACACCTACCTGCAGATCAGCGATATCGGCACGGTCAAGGTCGAGGGTCTCGAAGGCTGCGACTACCACGACAAGGTCGACAACTTCGCGCGCAGGAAACAGAAGGGCGCGATCGGGTTCAGTGGCGAAGTCGACCGCGTCTACGTCAATACGCCGGCCGACTGCGTGATTGAGGACGCCGGCCTCAAGCGCCGCATCCGCATCGCCAAGACCGGCTCGCAGTCCACCATCGTGTGGACGCCGTGGACCGAGAAAGCCGAGAAAATGGGCGACATGGGCCGCGGCAAGTCGGGCGCCGGCTGGCGCGAAATGGTGTGTGTCGAATCGGCCAACGCGATGGACAACGTCGTCACCGTGGCACCGGGGGAGACCCACACGCTGGCGGTGACTTACAGCGTCGAGGCGTTGTGATCACAAGGCTGTAGTCACTATAAGGAGGCAGCATGCGGGTGATTCTGGTGGCCAACCCCAAGGGCGGCAGCGGCAAGTCCACGCTGTCGATCAACCTCGCCGGCTATCTGGCCTCAGCCGGCAGGCGGGTGGCCATGCTGGATCTCGATCGCCAGAAATCCGCCACCCAATGGCTGGCGATACGCGGCGCCGGATTGCCGGAGATCGATTTGCTGCGCGAAGGCCAGAAAGGCGACAGCGACTGGCTGATCATCGATTCGCCCGCCGGACTGCACGGCAAGAATCTCGAGCGGGCGCTGAAGCTCGCGCACAAGGTGGTGGTGCCGATCGCGCCGTCGCTGTTCGACATTCGTGCCAGCCAGGATTTTCTCGCCGCGCTACATGCCGAAAAGGCGGTGCGCAAGGCGCACGCTTTCGTCGCCGTGGTCGGCATGCGGGTTGATCCGCGCACCCGCGCCGGGGTCACGCTGGAGCAGTTCATGGCGCAACAGGACCTGCCGGTGCTGGCGCATCTGCGCAACACCCAGCATTACGTCAACGCCGCGTTCGAGGGCAAGAGCCTGTTTGATTTGCCGCCGCATATCGCAGAGCGCGATATCGAGCAGTGGCAGGGACTGATCGACTGGCTGGAGGCCTGAGCGTCTGATTCCCCTCTCCCGCAAGCGGGAGAGGGGAGAGGGAAAACGAACGCTTGTGCGCGCCCAACCCGATTAACGCTTAATGCGTAGTCGGCTTCATCAGGTTGACCACTTGCGGCTTGACCACGCTCTTGGTTGACGAGCACGAGCCGTCTTCCTGCACGCCGAGCTGGCGCTCGGCTTCGGTCAACAGGTTGATCACGTCCACGTAGAACTTGTCATTCGCCATCAGGCGCGCGGTGCGGCCGCCCTCGTTGGTGGCGAGTACGTCGGCGCCGTTGTTGATCAGCCATTCCACCACCGGGGCGTCGCCGCCGCCGGCGGCCAGCATCAGCGGCGTGATGCCGAAGAAGATGCGTGCGTCGAGCGCGGCGCCGGCTTCGTGCAACACTTCGATGACTTCCACGTAGCCACGCTCGGTCTCACCGTTGTAGGCGGCCTTGGCCAGCGCAGTCCAGCCCTGCGGCGACTGCGCGTTGACGTCGGCGCCGGCGGCGATCAGCACCTGCACCGCGGCGACGTGACCGCCATGAGCGGCATGCAACAGCGCGGTTTCGCCGGCCTCGTCGACGGCAGCGTGATCGGCGCCGGCCTCAAGCAATTGTTTGACCTGTGCGGCATCGCCCGACTGGGCGGCGGAGAATAATTCCTGGGACATGGGGCGCTCCTGCGTTTTGTTCGATTGGCAGCAAGCGTACAATTGTTGACCAATTTAATCAACTATTATGCTGCCATGACCAACCGACTCGCCACCGAACCCAGCCCCTATCTGCTGCAGCACGCCGACAATCCGGTCGACTGGTACCCGTGGGGTGCCGAAGCGCTGGACCGTGCACGCCGTGAGAACAAGCCGATCCTGCTGTCGGTTGGCTATTCGGCCTGCCACTGGTGCCACGTGATGGCGCACGACTGCTTCGAGGATGCCGAGGTGGCGGCGGTGATGAACCGGCTGTTCGTCAATATCAAGGTTGACCGCGAGGAGCGCCCCGACCTCGACCAGATCTACCAGTCCGCGCACCAGTTGCTGACCCAACGCGGCGGCGGCTGGCCGTTGACGGTGTTTTTGACCCCCGACCAGACGCCGTTCTTCGCCGGCACCTATTTCCCCAAGACGCCGCGTTACCAGCTGCCGGGTTTTATCGACCTAATGGAAAACATCGCGCGCGCCTGGCACGAGCGGCGCGGCGAGGTGCTGGCGCAGAACGAGGCGGTGCGCACTGCGCTGGCGCAGCAGCAGCCGACGCCCGACCCGCAGCCCGCCTTGAACGCCGAGCCGCTGGCCGCAGCGGTGCGCGATCTGGCCGAGGGCTTCGATCCGGTCTGGGGCGGCTTCTCGCGCGCGCCCAAATTTCCGCGTCCGGGCGAGCTGTTCTTCCTGTTGCGGCAGGCGCAGGGCGGCAATGCGCAGGCGCGCGAGATGGTGCTGTTCTCGCTGAAGAAAATGGCCTCGGGTGGCGTGGTCGACCAGCTCGGCGGCGGTTTCTGCCGCTATTCGGTCGACGAACAGTGGGCGATTCCGCACTTCGAGAAAATGCTCTACGACAACGGCCCGCTGCTGCATCTGTACGCCGACGCCTGGGCGCTGACCGGCGAGCCGCTGTTTGCGGACACCGCCATGGGCATCGTCGACTGGCTGCTGCGCGAAATGCGCGCGCCCGAGGGCGGCTTTTATTCCGCGCTCGATGCCGACAGCGAAGGCCATGAAGGCAAGTTCTATGTCTGGACGCCGGATCAGGTGCGTGCGCTGCTGACCGAATCCGAGTACGCGGTCGCGGCACTGGTGTATGGCTTCGACCAGCCACCGAATTTCGAGAACACAAGCTGGAATCCCATCCTCGCGCGTTCCTTGAGCGAGGTGGCAGCCGAGTTTGAACTGACCGAGTTTGACGCGGCGGCGCTGCTGAAAAGCGCGCGCCAGAAGCTCTTCGCCGCCCGCGAAACCCGCGTGCGTCCGGGGCGCGATGACAAGCAGCTCACCAGCTGGAATGCGCTGATGATCGCCGGGCTGGCGCATGCCGGGCGGGTGATGAGCCGCCCGGACTGGGTTGCCGAGGCGCATGCCGCGCTCGATTTCCTGCGCGCAAACCTGTGGCGCGACGGGCGCCTGCTCGCCAGCTACAAGCACGGCGAAGCGCGGCTCAATGCCTATCTCGACGACTACGCCTTCCTGTTCGACGCGCTGCTGGAAACGCTGCAGGCCGGCTACCGCGAAGTCGACATGGCGTGGGCGCAGCAACTGGCCGACGCGCTGCTGACGCATTTCGAGGATCGCGAGGCGGGCGGCTTCTTCTTTACCAGCCACGATCACGAAGCGCTGATCACCCGTCCCAAGCCCGGCTATGACAATGCGATGCCGTCCGGCAACGGCGTCGCCGCGTTCGCCCTGCAGCGGCTCAGCCATTTGCTCGGCGAACCGCGCTATCTGGAGGCCGGCGCGCGCTGCCTGAGCCTGTTCCATGCCCAGCTGGTGCAGCAGCCGATTGCCTATCCTACGCTGCTGGCGGTGCTGGATGAAGCCTTGGTGCCGCCGCGGGTGATCCTGCTGCGCGGCCCGGTGGCCGAGGTGGGCACGTGGGCGACGACGCTGGCGGCCAGGCTCGGCGCGCGCGACCTGCTGCTGGCGCTGCCGAACGGCGTGGACGTGCCGGCCGCGTTGGCAAAGCCGGAATCGGAGCGGCCCGCAGCCTGGATCTGCAGCGGCATGACTTGCCAGCCGCCGCTCAGCGACCTGTCGACATGGGAGGACTGAACCAACGAATCAGCATTTGCTATTAGGAACCCGGCGCGGTGCCTGCTATCAAGTAAGGAAGTCGTCCATTTTCGGGAGTCATCATGAGTACCCATACCGAACATGCCATATTCCACCCCAAGGCCGCGCGCATGGATTTGCCGGGCATCCGCCGCGTGTCACTCGATCAACCCTTCCACTGGCTACGCGACGGTGCAAAAGACATGGTCCGGGCCTGGCCGCTGAGCCTGTTTTACGGCATCGTATTTGCGATCCTTGGCTACGCCCTGGTGCACAGCGCCTGGGACAAGCCGCATCTGGCAATGGCGCTGACTTCCGGCTTCCTGTTCGTGGCGCCGGTGCTGGCCACGGTGTTCTATTGCGTGAGTCATCGCCTTGAGCATCATCACAAATTGCCCAGCCTGTTCGTCCCGCTGCTGTCCTGGCGGGCCAACCCCAGCTCCCTGGGCCTGTACACGGTGATGCTGGTGTTCGTGCTCATTTCCTGGGAGCGCATGACGGCGATACTGGTCGCCATGTTTCTCAGCGGTTCCGGTATCAGCCTGGGCGAGCTGCTGACCCTCAGCGCCGTGCAGCAGCATCCGGATTTCTTCCTCGCCTACCTGGCGTTCGGCGGGATCCTCGCGCTGACGATGTTCAGCGTCTCGGTGGTGTCGCTGCCGATGATGCTGCACCGCAAGGTCGACTTCGCCACCGCGCTGGTCACCAGCTTCATGGCGACACGCCTCAATATTCCGGTCATGCTGCTGTGGGCCGCGCTGCTGGCGGGCCTGATCGGGGTCGGGATGGCAACCGATTTCATCGCGATGGCGCTGATCTTCCCGTGGCTGGGGCATGCCAGCTGGCATGCCTACCGCGAACTGGTAGAACGGGAGTAGTCAGGCAGATCAATGTCTGCCGGCGTTGGTAGCAAAAAACCAAGTTCTGGTATTGCGTGGGGGGGGTTTTCCCTTAAGATGGCAGTCATGAAGAAGTGCCTGACCAACCCGACCTCCCACGGAGAACTTGTGATGATGAAATTGATGATGACCGCAGCCACCGCTGCTCTGCTCACCCTGTCTGGCGCGGCGTCGGCCAACGAAGGCCAGACGCTGGCGCAGAAGAATGCCTGCATGTCCTGTCACGGCGTCGACAAGAAAATCGTCGGCCCGGCCTTCAAGGAAGTGGCTGCCAAGTACGCTGGCGACAAAGCCGCGCCCGCCGCGCTGGTCCAGAAAGTGAAAGCCGGCGGCAAAGGCGTGTGGGGCCCGATCCCGATGCCGCCGAGCCCGCAGGTGAAGAATGAAGATGCCGCCAAGATCATCGACTGGGTGCTGAGCCTGAAGTGATCTGAACCGCAGCATCGCGCAAAGGCCGACCGTGTGTCGGCCTTTGTCGTTTCTGCAGGCGCGTTTTCGCCGCAAGTTTGATATTGTTGCGGGCAATAACAATCCAGGGGGAATACAGATGACGATCCATCCTTACATTTTCGTCGTGGCCGCAGGGCTGTTCCCGCAGCTTGCACTGGCCGCCGAGCCCGGCCGCATCGATTCCTTCTTCGGCACCCTCAACGGCTATCTCGCCAGCGTCATTTTCTATGATGTATATCCCGGCGAGCCGGTCATGCCCTTCATCGTCGCCTGGCTGATCGTCGGCGCGGTCTATCTCACCTTCCGCTTCAGCTTCGTCAACCTGCGCATGATGCGGCACGGCTTCAGGGTGCTGCGCGGCAAGTACCACACCGCCGACGACAAGGGTGAAGTCAGCTCGTTCCAGGCGTTGACCACGGCGCTGTCCGCCACCGTCGGTCTGGGCAACATCGCCGGGGTGGCGATCGCGATTTCCATCGGCGGCCCGGGCGCGACATTCTGGATGATCGTCGCGGGTTTTCTCGGCATGAGCACCAAGTTCGCCGAAGCCACGCTGGCGCAGCGCTACCGCGAAGTGCGTCCGGACGGCCGCATCATGGGCGGTCCGATGGAATACCTGTCCAAGGGCTTTGCCGAATACAACTGGCCGCGCACCGGCAAGTTCCTGGCAGGCATGTTCGCCATTTTCGCCGTGCTGGGCTCCTTCGGCGCCGGTAGCGCGTTCCAGGTCAGCCAGTCGCTTGGCGCGGTACAGGAACAACTGCCCTTCTTCCACGACGTGCCGATCGCCTACGGCCTCATCATGGGCCTGGCGGTGGGCGTGGTCATCATCGGCGGCCTGCGCCGCATCGCGCACACCGCCGAAGCGGTGGTGCCGACCATGATCCTGATCTATCTGGCGGCCTGCCTGTGGATCGTGCTCGGCAACATCGACCAGGTGCCGCAGGCGCTGTCGAAGATCGTCACCGAAGCCTTCGCGCCGATCGCGGTGGCGGGCGGCATGGTCGGCGTGCTGGTGCAGGGTTTCAAGCGCGCCGTCTTCTCCAGCGAGGCCGGTCTTGGCTCGGCGGCCATCGTGCATGCTACCGCCTCGGTCAAGTATCCGATCCGCCAGGGCATGGTCGCGCTGTACGAGCCCTTCATCGATACCATCATCATCTGCACCATGACTGCGCTGGTCATTATCCTCACCGGCGTTTACAACGACCCCGCCACGCTGGCGATCCGCGAGGCCAGCAAGGGCGCGGCGCTGACCTCGGTGGCGTTCGCCACCGTGTCGGACTGGTTCCCGATTATCCTCACCGTATCGGTCGTGCTGTTCGCCTACAGCACGATGATTTCGTGGTCCTACTACGGTGAACGCTGCTGGACCTACCTGTTCGGCGAGCGGGTGTCGATGGTGTACCGCGTGCTGTTCCTGCTATTCATCGTCGTCGCCTCGGTCGCGAGCGCGGCAAACATGCTCGACTTCACCGACCTGCTGGTGCTGGCGATGGCCTTCCCCAACCTGATCGGCCTGTATCTGCTGAGCGGCAAGGTGCGCCGCATGCTGACGGATTATCAGGACAAGCTGAAAAGCGGCGAACTCGACCGGGAAGTCCAGAAAAGCTGAGGCGCCCCGGCCCTAGCGGGCGGAATTGAAGCGGTGTAGCCGGCGCTCGGTCAGCACTGCGTCGAGCGGCATGTCCCACGGTTCGTGCGGCAGCGCATCCACCCGCTGGCACTCGTAGGCGAGCCCCACCAGGCGCGGCTTGCGCCACACACGACGGTGCCGCATGAAGGCCAGCGTGGCATCGTAGTAGCCGCCGCCCATGCCCAGCCGGTGGCCCTCGCGATCAAACCCCACCAGCGGCATCAGCAGCAGGTCGAGCTGGCGCGCGCGCAAAGGGTTTGCATCGATCGGTTCGGGAATGCCGTAGCGATTCTTCGTCATCTGCGTGGCGCGGCCGAGCCGTCCGAACCGCATCATCCGCCCACGTCGTGGCAGCATCGGCAAGTAGCACGCGCGCTGCATGCAAAGCGCCTGGTTGATCAGGGGGTGGGCGTCGAACTCGCCGCCTTGTGGCAGGTAAAAACCGATGCGCTGCGCGCGCAGCAACAGGCCGTGGCGCAAGGCCAGCCGCAGTGCGGCGCGCGCGGCGTGGCGGCGCTCGGCAGGCCGAAACGCATTGCGCGCGGCCTTGAGCTGGCGTCTGAGGGTGTATTTGTCCATCAGGAAAAGAGGGCTCCCCACCTGTGCCGTGACTGGCCGCTTACTCTTGAACCTGGGTCCAAGACGGCCGCGCTCAAAGACGCTTTGGGCACATGAAACGTGTCACGCGCACACCCGCATCGGAATAGATCGCAGCCTTGCACGTATGCATTGGTTCAGAGAAATTGCAACCAGCCTCGAACACCGCAGGGAGCATTTGCAGTGTATGCCATTTCCGGATCAAAAGGACGCCCCAGCCGAATCGCTCGCCAACGGGCAAAGACCCTGCTGAGGGTATGAAATCAGAAGAGCGTGTCCTGGTCTTCCAGCACCGTGTCCAGCAGCGCGCTGCAATGCGTCAGCCGGTTGCGGGCTTCCTCGACCACGCCGCCGCCCTGGGTCAGCAGGTCGTGCGCCAGGTTGAGACCGGCCATGATGGCGATGCGTTCGGCGCCGATCACCTTGCCGCTGTCGCGGATGCCGCGCATTTTTTCGTCCAGGTAGTCGGCCGCCGCGATCAGTGCCGATTCCTCGTCGCGTGCGCAGGCCACCTTGTAGGCGCGGCCCAGGATATGGATTTCAATCGAGCGCGGGCCGGCCATCAGACATCCTCCGGCAGGGTTTCGAGCAGGGCCTGCAGCCGCGTCTTGGCGGCATCCAGACGGGTCGTCAGCTGCTTGTTGTCCTGCTGCGCGGTCAGCAGCTGCTGGCGCAGCGCAATGTTTTCGGTGCGCAGCGTCTGGCACAGTTCGGCCACCTGGCGGATCTTGGCTTCAAGGGTATCGAGTTCGGCATGCATGGCGCGACTATAGGGGGCGCCGTGCGGCGGGTCAATCGGCGGGCTCGACCGGTTCGCGTGCAACCCCGGCGCGGCTATAATGCGCGGCTTCAGGTGCCGACGCGACGTTCAGTCGCCGAGGATAAACGGGAAACAGGTGCGCGATTTTTCGCAAAGCCTGTGCTGCCCCCGCAACGGTCAGCGCTAAACGGTGCATCACATACGCCACTGGGTTTGCCCGGGAAGGCGATGCACTTCAGGCGCGAGCCCGGATACCGGCCTGAGCCCTGCCGCACGCGGCAGCGGATCGTGCAACGCGCCTGCGGGGTAGCGGGCGCCCAAACCGGACCTTCATCATGCGTCAAGCTTCATTCACGCTCGCTCTGGGCGTTGTTTTCATTGCATCCGCCCATGCGGAACCCCTGCCGGAATTCGTCGGCGAAACCATTGTGGTAACGCCGACACGCATGGCGGAACCTGCCCACGCCGTGGTGGGCGATGTCACCGTCATCGACGCAGACCAGCTCGCCGCCGCGGGTCAGACGTCCTTGCTGGAAATGCTGCAGGCGCAAGCCGGTCTGGAAATCACCCAGGAGGGGGGCGCCGGCAGCAATGCGTCGCTGCGTATCCGCGGCGGCAACAGCGGCCATACCCTGGTGCTGATCGACGGGCTGCGCGTGGGCTCGGCGACGGTGGGCACCACGCCGCTGGAGAGCATTGCGCTGGACCAGATCGAGCGCATCGAGATTCTGCGTGGACCGGCGTCGAGCCTGTATGGTGCCGACGCGGTGGCCGGGGTGATCCAGATCTTCACGCGGCAAGGCCGCGGGGTGCCGCGGCTATCCGCCCTGCTCGGTGCGGGCAGCCATGGCCTGCTACAGGGGCGGGTGGCTTACGGCGGACAGGCTGGCGCGACGCGTTTCCACGTGGCGGCGGGATACAGTCGCACCGACGGCGGGTTTTCTGCGGCGCGGCCGGGCACGTTCGGTTACCACCCCGACCACGATGGCGATGAAAAGCGCAGCGTTCAGCTCAATGTCGACCATGCGCTCAATGACCGGCATCGTGTCGGGCTGAGCGGGCTGGCAAATCGCGACATCGTGGAATACGACGCGGGGACGGCCGACGATTACGCCCGCAACATGGTCAACAGCCTGTCGGCCTGGTGGAAAGGACAGCTGTCCGATCGCTGGAACAGCCAGCTCCGCGTCGGGCTGGGGCAGAACCATACGCAGAATTTCAGCCTCGGCACCTCGAGCGGCCGCTTCGACACGGACCAGACGCAGTACCTGTGGCAAAACGATTTTGCACTGGCGGCAGGCAGCCTCACCGCCAGCGTCGAGCGGATTGAACAGGATGTGGAGGCAAGTACGGCGTATGCGCGCAACCGGCGCGTCGTCCATGCCGGGCAGTTGGGCGCGCTCGGGCAATGGGGGGCGCACACGCTGCAGGCCTCGCTGCGCCACGATGACTACAGCGATTTTGGCGGCCACACGACCGGCATGGCCGGCTATGCCTACGCACTGAATGCGGCCTGGCGGGCAAGCGCCAGCTATGGCACCTCGTTCAAGGCCCCCACGTTCAACGACATGTACTGGCCGGTCACCGCCTTTTTCCAGGGCAACCCTAATTTGCAGCCCGAGCGCGGCAGAAATATCGAACTGTCCTTGCGCTATCAGGATCGCCGGGACCGACTCGGCCTGACGGCGTATCGCAATCGGGTCGAGGATCTGATCGTCTACGTTTTCCCTACGATGGAAAACGTCGATCGTGCCACGCTCGAAGGCATCACGCTCGATGGCAGCACCGAACTTGGGAGCGTGCGCGTGCGGGCGAGCATGGACTGGCAGGATCCGGTGAACGACGCCACCGGCAAGTCGCTGAATTACCGCGCACGCCGGCATGGCACACTGGACGTATCGAAGTCGCTCGGCCGCTGGGAGGTGGGCGCCACGCTGGTCGCCTCCGACAGCCGTTATGCCGATGCCGCCAACACCCAGCGTCTGCCCGGCTATGCGCGGCTCGATGCGCGCGTGCAGTACCGGATCGATTCGGCCTGGCGGGTGCTGTTAAGGGTCAACAACGTGCTGGACGCCGAGTATCAGCTGGTGAACGGCTACAACACGCCGGGCATGAACGGACTGCTGGCGCTGCAATACCAGCCTGAATAAGATCACTGCAACGCAGAAGAGGGCAGCCATGAACGAAGCCGAACGCAACCCGGATGCGGACCCAGCGAAAGCGGCGCGCCACGCGGCAAGGATGACGCGCAAGAAAGCGCTGATCGACGCCGCGATTGCCGCCGCCAGCGACGAACGCGGGCTGCTTCTCGTCATCACCGGCAACGGCAAGGGCAAGAGCACCTCGGCCTTCGGCATGGTCGCGCGCGCGCTCGGCCACGACATGAAAGTCGGCGTGGTGCAGTTCATCAAGAGCCGCACCGACACCGGCGAAGAAGCCTTTCTCGGCAAGCAGCCCGGTGTCGAATGGCACGTTACCGGCGACGGCTTCACCTGGGACACGCAAAATCGCGAGCAGGACATCGCCACCGCCGAGCGCGGCTGGGCGATCGCTGCGCGCATGCTGGCCGATCCGTCGTACCAGCTTGTGGTGCTCGACGAGCTGACGTATCTGCTGAGCTACGGCTACCTTGACAGCGATCTCGTGCTCGACGCGCTGGCGCACCGCCCGGCGATGCAGCACGTCGTTGTCACCGGACGCGCCGCGACCGACGCGCTGATCGAGCTGGCCGACACGGTGTCGGTCATCGCCGACGAGAAACATGCGTTCCGTGCCGGGGTCAAGGCACAACCGGGCATCGATCTCTAACGTCGGCGTCATCATGCTGTAACCCGGACGTAATACAACGCAGACTTCGCCCCAACCGGAGTCTGCCGTGCGTATCCTGATGGTGTCCGACGTGTATTTCCCGCGCGTCAACGGCGTCTCCACGTCGATTCAGACCCTGCGCCAGGCGCTGGCCGAAGCGGGGCACACCAGCGTGCTGGTGGTGCCGGACTATCCGCACACGGTGGCCGCGACCGATATCGTGCGGGTGCCCGGCTGGCAGATTCCGCGCGATCCGGAAGACCGGCTGATGCATCCGCGCGCGCTGGCCGCCGCGCTGGATCAACTCGATCCCGCCGACTTCGACCTCGTCCACATCCACACCCCCTTCCTTGCGCATCGCGCCGGCGTGCGCTGGGCGCGTCGGCATGGCCTGCCCTGTGTCGAGACCTACCACACGCTGTTCGAGGAATATTTCCACCATTACCTGCCGTTCCTGCCGAAGGCGTGGCTGGCGGCCGCCGCGCGGATGATCTCGCGCAAGGAATGCGATGGCGTCACCGCGGTGATTGCGCCGTCGTCGGCGATGAAGTACACGCTCGAGGCGTATGGCGTAAGCAGCCCGGTCCACATCATTCCCACCGGCCTCAATCTCTCCGATTTCGCCCACTGCGACGGCCCCGCGTTTCGTGTCCTCCACGGCATCGCGGCGGCGCGGCCGGTGATGGCCTACGTCGGTCGGGTGGCGTTCGAGAAAAACCTCGATTTCCTGCTGCAGGTGACCGACGCGGTGCGGCGCGGCCTACCCGACGTGTTGCTGGTGATCGCCGGCGAAGGTCCGGCGCGGCCGTCGCTCGAACGCGCCGTGGCGAAACGCGGACTGGCGGACAACGTGAAATTCGTCGGCTACCTCGAACGCCGGACCGAGCTGCCGGCCTGCTACTGCGCGGCGGACGTGTTCGTGTTCGCGTCCAAAACCGAAACCCAGGGCCTGGTGCTGCTGGAGGCGATGGCGCTCGGCGTGCCGGTGGTGGGCCTGGCCGAAATGGGTACGAAGGATGTGCTGCAGGAAGGGCAGGGTTGCCGCATCGCGCCGGACGACGTCGCCGGCTTTGCCCGGGTGCTGGCCCCGCTGCTGGCCGATCGCGCGGCGGCCCAGGCGCTGGGTGCTGCCGGCAAGGTCTACGCCGCCACCTGGAGCGAGGCACGCATGGTCGCGTCCGTCCTCGCGCTTTATCAACGCCTGCATCCGGAATTCAGAAGCGACACCCCGCGCGGCATAATCGCGGGGTGAACCTCGCTCCCTATGTCGGGCGCTTTGCGCCGTCTCCCACCGGCCCCCTGCATGCCGGCTCGCTCGTCGCCGCTGTGGCGAGCTGGCTCGACGCCCGCGCAGCCGGCGGACGCTGGCTCGTGCGTATGGAAGACATCGACCGGCCGCGTTGCGAACCGGGCGCAGCCGATACCATCCTGCGCCAGATGGAAGCCTATGGCCTCGTGTGGGATGGCGAGGTGTGGGTGCAATCGCAGCGCGACGACGCCTACGCTGCAGCGCTGGATGCGCTGAAAGCCCGGGGCGCGGTCTACCCCTGCGCCTGCACCCGCAGCCAGCTCGCGGCTGCGCCGCGCAACCACGAAGGCGAGATCGTTTACCCCGGCACATGCCGCAACGGCCTACCGGCCGGCGCGGTCGCACGTTCCTGGCGCGTCCGCGTGCCAGATGTAAGCACCCACTTTCACGATCGCATCCACGGCGACCTGCAGCAGAATCTGGCGCACGAGGTCGGCGACTTCATCGTCAAGCGCGCCGACGGCCTGTTCGCCTACCAGCTGGCCGTCGTGGTCGACGACGCGGATCAGGGCATCACCCATGTCGTGCGCGGCGCCGACCTGTTGTGGAACACCCCGCGCCAGATTTATCTGCAAACCCTGCTCGGCCTGCCGACACCGGCCTATGCGCACGTGCCCCTCGTCACCAACGCCGCCGGACAAAAACTCTCCAAGCAGACCCTCGCCCCTGCGCTGCCCGAGAGCGGCCGCGGCGCCGTGCTGGCGCAGGCGCTTGCCGTCCTCGGCTATCCGCCGCCGCGTGAACTGGAAGGCGCCAAGCCAGCCGAGCTCCTGGCGTGGGCACGCGTCCACTGGCACATCACAAACGTGCCGCCCCGCCCCGCGGTTGCCAAGCCCGCCCAAGCCCCCGACAATCTGCCCCTAGCCCCTAGCCCCTAGCCCCTGACCCCTGACCCCTGACCCCTGACCCCTGACCCCTGACCCCTGACCCCTGACCCCTGACCCCTGACCCCTGACCCCTGACCCCTGACCCCTGACCCCTGCCAT
>NZ_JAUYRI010000035.1 GCF_030696885.1 Thiobacillus sp. | reverse complement strand
GATGAACTCCGACTTGGCATGCGCCATCTGCAGTGCCGCTTCGCGCGCGGCCTCCTTGGCGGCTTCGGCGGCGCGGCGCTCGGACACGTCGCGCATGATCGCCTGGATCACCGGGCGGCCTTCCAGCTGCATCGCATGCATGGCAATTTCGGCCGAGAAGGTGCTGCCGTCGAGGCGCCGTCCCTGCCAGTCCATCACCGCATGGCCTTCCTGCTTGGCGCGTGCAATCGCCAGCATGGCATGGTCGTACGAGCTCAGGCCGTTGGCCTGAATCGTCGAGCCGAGCTGCGCAATCGGCATCTGCAGGAAGGTTTCGACCGAGTCCATGCCGAACAGCGACAGCGTGGCTGGGTTGCAATCGGTGAAGCCCTTGTCGTCGAGCACCACGACCGCGTCGGAATTGGTTTCGAACAGCGTCTGGTATTTCTGCTTTTCGGTATCGAGCTGGCGCGTCTGCGTCAGCATGCGGCGGCTCACCAGCAGGGCGACCAGCACCGCCAGCGCGGTGGCGATGATGCCCAGCAGCAGCATCAGGTTGCGCGTGGCCTGGTAGGCGGCGAAGGTGTTCTTGAGCGCGGTTTCGTTGTCCTCACGCTGCAGGCTGGTCATGTTGTCGAGCGCCGCGACCAGACGGTCCTGCAGCGGAATGGCCTCTTCCTGCAGCAGCGTCAGCGCACCGTAGTTGTTCTCATCGAGCGCCGCCTCGACCACGCTGAACATGACCGGCTGGTTCAGGATGATGACGCTGTCGAGCTCCTGCATCAGCTGCTTCTCGTCCGGCGTGGTGAGCATGGACACCAGCAGCGCGCGGTCCTTGGCGTAGCGTTCGCCGAATTCCTGGAACTTCATGAACATCGCGTCCTTTTCCCACGGATCGATCGACACCACGATGTTGTGCATCAGCATGGCGCGGTCGCGCAGGGTGTCGCGCATCTGCGAGGCGAGCCGGGTCTTGACGTTGTTGACCGACACCACGTTTTCCAGCTCGGTGTTCAGTTGCGCCATCTGGGTGACGCCGAGGCCGATCACCGCAATCATCAGCAGCATGGCCGCGGTAAAACCGAAGCCCACATTGAACAGCAGGCCGCGCAGCGGGGAGGTCATCATCGGTGAGGGCATGGCCTTATTCGCGTCGGAATGCCACGACGTGATCGACCGCCAGCTTGATGCCGATGCGTTCGTCGATGGCGTGATTGTGGTGCGAGGGTGTCAGCGACAGCGCGCGCTGCGCCGAGCATGCGCGCATGCGCGCATCCAACGCCGCCACTTCGGCTGCGGCGGCATCGAAGTCGCCGCCCTGCACATGGCTCTCGATGCGGGCCGCGCCTTCGCGGACGACCGTGGCCATCACGCTGGCGGCGGCACCCTTCAGCGCGTGG
>NZ_JAUYRI010000034.1 GCF_030696885.1 Thiobacillus sp. | reverse complement strand
GCCAGCGCGAACGAAGTCGGGGTCGAGGCGGCATTCGACAGATTGACCGTGAAGACTGCGGCGGTGCCCTCGGGCACGGTGACATTGCTGACGGTGCCGGAGGCGTCGCCGACGTGGGTGATGGTCGGGACCGGGACCAGGATCGGTACAGGGGCGGCGGGATTGGTGACGACAGCATTGGTGTTCGCACCAATGAACTCAGGCTCTGTCGTACCTCGGGCTTCGAACTGAAAGGCCAGTGGACCTACACCCTCGGCGATCCGCAGCAGGCGGACGAAATCGTTGCCGGCGTTGTCGGCGCCGCCGTTGAGGCCGGCTGCGGTGTCTTCGAGCTGGGCGTCGATGTCCTCGCCGCGCTCGAGTGCCTGGATGATGCGTTCGGCCTCGCCGGCCGGCAGGGAGGCCTCGGCCACGTCGGGACGCGAGGTCGATGCGGTTTCGGCGCTGAACTGGAAGGTTTCGTCGGGGAGCAGGGTGAGCAGTTTGCCGTCGAGGAAGGCCAGCTGAACCTGGCCGCCCGGCATGGTGACGACGCTGTCGCCCTCGCGCAGGACATCGCCGGCCCGCAGGGGACGCATCTGGCCTGCGGGGTCGCGGGCGAATGCCTGTCCTTCGACCGCAATAACCGTGGCAACTGCCTGAGGGGTAGAAACGTTTGTGTCCATCTGCCAACCTTTGTTCAATAGGGTTTGGGTGCCCATTCAGGCACGTCTGCAAGAGTTAACGGCAGACGCTTTGGTTTCCGTATTGGACTGAGGTACAGGTCAGGCGGATTTTTTTAGGGGGGTGGGTGTCGAGTCTTCGACACCGTTGACGAGCAGCGCGAGCTGCATACGGTCGCGTACGCCGAGTTTCTCGAAGGCCGCGCTCAAATGCGCCTTGACGGTCCGCTCGGTGATGTTCATCGCACGGGCGATTTCCTTGTTGGTCGAGCCGCGCGCGACAGCCACGGCCACCTGGCGTTCGCGCTGGCTCAGCAGGTCGAGCGAGACGTCCGGCGTGGCATTGCCGCGCGTGGCCAGGCCCTGCATCAGGCGCTGCATCAGGCGCGGGCCGACCCACAACCCGCCATGTTCGACGACCCCGGCCACCTGGCGCAGCACGGAGGGCAGCGTCAGCGCGCTGCAATAACCGGAGGCGCCCGCCGCCAGCACCGCCAGGCCCTGATCGTCCTCGGGCACGTTCGACAGCACTACGACCGGCGCATGCGGTGCCGCGGCGCGGACTGCACGGACCGAGGCCGCGGCGGCGTGATGGTTGCCGGCAACATGCAGCCAGATCACAGCGGCATCTGCCAGCGGGGCAGGATTGAACTGCCCGCCCGGGTCGCTCAATAGCACGGCATCGGGGAAGGCTTCCAGCCAGCGGGGAATCGGCTGCGGCCGCGCGGTGACGAAGATCTGGCGTGTCATCCGGCTAGCGCTCCGTAAAGGCATGGGTCTTGGCGCGGATCACCGGTTTCAACAGATAGGCCAGCACGCTCTTGCGGCCGGTCATGATGTCCACTTCGGCGACCATCCCGGGGAGGATCGGCTTGTCCTTGCCCAGCGAGGATTTCAGGGTGCGCACGCGCACCAGGTAGAAGGCATTGCCCTCCTCGTCGGTGACGGTGTCGGCGGCAATCTGGTCGATCACCGCTTCCAGCCCGCCGTAGATCGCAAAGTCATACGCGGTGAAGCGCACCGTCGCTTTTTGCCCTGGCCACAGGAAGGCGATGTCCTTGGGCAGGATTTTCGTCTCCAGCAGCAGGGCGTCGTCGGTCGGCACGATTTCCACGATTTCCTTGCCCGGCTGCAGCACGCCGCCCACGGTGGAAACCAGCAGGCGATTGACGGTGCCCTTGACCGGCGATTTGACGCTGGCCTGCTCGACGCGATCGGACAGCGCCGTGCTGCCCTCGGACAGGCTGTTGAGCTTGGCCACGGTCTCGCCGAGTTCGTTGCGCATCTGGTTGCGGAAAGTGATTTCCTGCTCCTGCACCTTGCGCGATGCTTCCGAGATGGCGGACTGCAGTCGCACGATCTGGGCAGCCGCCTGATCGCGTTCGCCGCGGTAACGGCTGACATCGCGCTCGAGCCGCAGCAGTTCCACGTCCGAGACCGCACCAGACGCCGCCAGCGGTCGGGTCATCGTCAGCTCCCGCGCGGTGAGGTCATAAGCCTGGGCCGCCTGTTCGCGCCGCGAGCGCACCTCGACCAGCTCCTGCTGGCGCTGCGTCAGCTGCTGGCGCGCAATGCCAAGCTGGGCCTCCAGTTCGCGGCGGCGCGCGTCGTACATGCTGCGCTCCTCCTCGACCAGAGTGGGGTCTTCCTGCATGATCTCGGGCGGCAGCTGGAACGGGGTGTTCTCCGCCAGCGCGCGCAGGCGTGCGGCCTTGGCCAGCAGCGCCAGATACTGCACGCGGTTTTCGCGCAGCGAGGAGACGAAGCGCGTCTTGTCGATGCGGAACAGTAGCTGGCCCGCCTCGACCGCCTGGCCTTCGCGTACCAGGATTTCGGCGATCACGCCGCCGTCAACCGCCTGCACCACCTGCACCTGTCGCGAAGGAATTACCTTGCCGGTTCCGCGCGTGACTTCGTCCACCGTGGCAAACGCGGCCCACAGCACAAGCAGCAGCAGAAGCACGCCGATAAAGCGCAGCAGATAACGTGCGCGCAAGGGTTCCTGATCCATCCGTGCCCAGTCGGCATCGGCCGCCCAGCCGAGCGATGCATCCGGTCGCGGCGGAATCCAGCGGGCAAACAGACGGTCCAGCAGCGGCCGCGCATGCTTGGACCACCCTGCCGAACTGTCGGCAAAGCGTGCGATGGAGGCGAACAGACCGGCTTTCATGCGGCTTTCCCGATGCGGCCCTGGCGCAGCGCCTCGACCACCTGCGATTTGGGACCGTCCGCCACGACCTTGCCGCCGTCGATCACGATGATGCGGTCGACCAGGTCCAGCAGCGAGGTGCGGTGCGTCACCACCAGCAGGGTCTTGCCGGCGGCGAAGCTGCGCAGCTGCTGCTTGATGTCCTCTTCGCTGGAATGGTCCATCGAGCCGGTCGGTTCGTCCATCAGCAGGATCGGCGGGTCGTTGATGGTGGCGCGCGCGATCGCAACCGCCTGGCGCTGCCCGCCCGAAAGCGATTCGCCGCGTTCGCCCACGGTCATGTCGAAGCCGCGCGGGTGGCTGTTGACGAACTCGAGCAGGCCACCAACCTGGGCGGCGCGCAGCACGGCGGCATCGTCGGCGGTCGGCGAAGAAATGGTCAGGTTGTCGCGCAGGCTGCCGTAGAACAGCATCACATCCTGCGGCACGTAGCCGATGTTGCGGCGCAGTTCGGCCGGGTCGAGCTGGCGCAGGTCGGCGCCATCCACCAGCACCGCGCCCGAGGTGGGTTGGTACAGGCCAAGGATGAGCTTTTCCAGCGTGGTCTTGCCGGAGCCGACGCGGCCGAGAATCGCCACGTGCTCGCCGGCCCGGATCTTCAGCGAAACGTTGCGCAGCGCGGCGTGGTCCTGGCCGGGGTAATTGAAGTCGACGTCCTTGAACTCGATCTCGCCGGTGAAATGCCGGCGGGTCACGAAATTGGAATCGGCCGGTCGCTCGACCGGCTGCTGCAGGATGTCATCCAGCGACTTCAGCGCAGTCGCTGCATTGTGGTACTGGGTGAGCAGGCCGGCAATCTGACCGACCGGCGCCATCGCGCGCGATGCCAGCATGGTGCTGGCAATCAGTCCGCCGAGCGTCAGATTGCCGTCGGCAATCAGGTACACGCCCACCACCACGACCATCACGTTCACCAGCTGCTGCGCCCACATGGCGCCATTGATGGTGGACGACGACAGCAGCCGAAGCTGCGCGCCGACACGCGACAGGAAAGCCGCGCTCGTTTCCCACTTGCGCTGCATCACGCTCTCGGCACCGAGCGCCTTGATCGCTTCGAGACCGACTAGGCTTTCGACCAGCGTCGCGTTGCGCATCGCACTTGCGCGATAGGTGGTTTCAGACAGTTCGTGCATCTTGCTGTGTACGGTCAGGGCATAGGCCATCACCAGCAGGATGCCGAACACGATGGGCAGGATCAGCGGCCAGGCAATCCAGCCGATAACCAGCAGAAAAATCAGCGCAAACGGCAGGTCGATGAAAGCGGTCACTGTGGCCGAGGTGATGAAATCGCGGATCGTCTCGAAGGAGCGCAGGTTGGCGGCGAACGAGCCGGCGGACAGCGGCCGGTTCTCCAGCCGTAGTCCCAGCACGCGCTCCATGATGTAGGCGGACAGCCGCACATCGACCCGGCTGCTGGCCAGATCGAGAAAATAGCCGCGCATGGTGCGCAGCACCAGGTCTGCCACCAGCACGATCACCAGGCCGCCCGCCAGCATCCACAGGGTTTCGATCGCATGGTTGGGCACCACGCGGTCGTATACGTTCATGGTGAACAGCGGCAGCGCAATCGCAAACAGGTTGATCATGAACGCCGCCAGCAGCACGTCGCGGTACAGCGGCGCGTTGTCGGCAACCGTGCCCCAGAACCAGTGGCGATGTTTGACGCGGCCGACCTCGGGGGTGCGCGCATCGAAACGGAACTCGGGCCGCGCCAGGATCGCGTGGCCGGAATAGCGGGCTGCCAGCTCGTCGCGGGGCAGCAAGGCCTCGGCTTCGCCCAGTTCGGGAAAGATCAGACGGGCGGTCCGGCCGTCGTCCTGCCAGCCCAGCAGCACGCAGGCTTCCTCGCCGTCGAGCAACAGCACGGCGGGAAACAGGGCGGTATTGAGCGCGTCGAGCGGTTTCTTCACCACGTTGCTGGCAAAGCCGGCCCGTTTGGCGGCGCGTCGGAACAGCGAAGGCGTGAGGCGATTGTCGACCAGCGGCAGCCCGTCGATGGCCGCCTGACGGCTCAGGGTGCCGCCGTGCGCCTGCACCACCACGAGCAGACATTCGAGCAGCGTGTCGGGTGCGCTGGCGGGTGAGGCGGCGTCCAACGTCTTTTCGGTCCCGGGAGTGTTGTTCAAGTGACTTTGGCAAGTGTGGCTTGCCGCTCTGAGAATCAATAAGGATGCGCTTTTAACGGCAATTTTGGCCGGCTTCTTTAATGGGGTGGCGTGCGAAGCCTGTCATGCCCGAACAGAAGGAGTATTTCGCGCATTCTCAGGGAGGATGGGCATTCCCGGTTCGGGTCCAGGGAGTATGCCAAAAATACCGTCAATTTCATGTAGGAGCGGCTGGCATGCCAGCCAGAAGCACGCGCGGGTTTTCAAATAAGGTTATATTCAGCCGCAACGGATAAGAATACGAGTTGACTTGAAACCCACCCGTCTCCTGCTGTCTGCAGTGATCGTCATCGTGCTGGCCATCGCAGCCTGGCAATGGCGTGCGGGCATGGACGGGACGGAAACCGGCCGGGTCGTCAGCGTCGGCCTGTACGAAAACGCGCCCAAGGTCTACACCGACGCGCACGGCCGCCCGGCCGGTTTCTTCATCGAGTTGCTGGAAGAAATGGCGCGCGCCGAACGCTGGCACCTGGACTACGTTCCCTGCGAGTGGGCACAGTGCCTGGAAGAACTGGCGCAAGGCCGCCTCGACCTGATGCCCGATGTGGCGTATTCCAGCGAGCGTGCGCAGCGTTTCGATTTTCACCGCGTGTCGGCCGTCAATAGCTGGTCGCAGGTCTATGTCCACCCGGATCTGAAAGTGCACGCGGTGGCCGATCTCACCGGCCTGCGTGTCGCTATTCTGCATGGCGGCATCCAGCAGGCCTTCTTCACCGAATTGATGGCCAGCGGGAACCATGTGTGGCAACCGGTGCCGGTGCAAACGCTGGCCGAAGGCTACGAAGCCGTGGCGGCGGGCGAGGCCGACGCGGTGGTGACCAACAGCTTCTTTGCCGCCCGCAACGGCAGCCAGTACATGCTGCAGGAAACGCCGATCGTCTTCCTGCCGTCGAACCTGTATTTCGCCGCCGGCAAGGGCCGCAATGCCGATCTGCTGGCGCGCATCGACGTGCATCTGACGGCCTGGCGGCGCGATTCCAATTCGATCTACTTCGATGCGCTGCGGCGCACCATGGCGACGCCGCCAGAAGTGCTGATGCCGCGCTGGGCGATCTGGTCGCTGGGCGGGCTGGGCATCGGCCTGCTGTCCCTGATGGGGCTTAGTCTCTTGTTACGCTGGCAGGTGGATCAGCGCACCCACGACCTGACAATGACGACGCTGGCGCTGAAGCTCGAGCGCGCCAACCTTGAACGCCTGGTCACCGAGCGCACCCGCGAATTGCAGGCTCTGTTCGATTCCGCCAGCGTCGGCATCGTGATGGCACAGGATCGGACCATCGTGCGCTGCAACCGGCGCATGGATGAATTGTTCGGCTTCGCCCCGGGTGAACAGGCCGGGCAGTCGACGCGCATCTGGTTCGTCGACGAGGCGGCGTTTGCCAACACCTGCCAGGACATTTTTGCGCGCATCGCCAACGGCGAAACCCATGTGTGCGAGCAGGAAGTGGTGCGTAAGGACGGCAGCCGCTTCTGGGCGCGGATGGCGGTGCGCGCCATCGATGCGGACGATCCGGCGCAGGGCATGGTCAGCATCATCGAGGACATCACCGATGAGCGTGCCGCGCTGGAGGCCGTGCTCAAGGCCAAGACGCTGGCCGAGGAGGCCACGCGCATGAAGTCGGATTTCCTCGCCAACATGAGCCATGAAATCCGCACCCCGATGAATGCCATCCTCGGCATGCTCTACCTGGCGCTCAAGGGCGATTTGACGCCCGGCCTGCGCAACCAGCTGTCGAAGGCTCAGGGGGCGGCGCATTCGCTGCTGGGCATCATCAACGACATCCTCGATTTTTCGAAAGTCGAGGCCGGCAAGCTGGAGATCGAGCATGTCGAATTCGGCTTCGACGGTGTGCTCGAACAGCTGACAGACGTGATCGGACCGCAGGCCGGGCAGAAGGGCATCGAGTTTCTGATTCGCCACGATGTCGCGATGCCGCCGATGCTGATGGGCGACCCCCTGCGCATCGGCCAGGTGCTGCTCAACCTGTGTGGCAATGCGGTGAAATTCACCGAGAAAGGCGAGGTCGAGCTGGCCCTGCGCGGCGTCGAGGTGAACGACAAGATCCTGAGGCTGCAGATGTGCGTGCGCGATTCCGGCATCGGCATGACGCAGGCGGTCCAGGACACGCTGTTCGAGAAATTCACCCAGGCCGACCAGTCGACCACGCGTCGTTTTGGCGGCACCGGGCTGGGGCTGGCCATCAGCAAGAATCTGGTCGAGCTGATGGGCGGGCGCATCTGGGTGGAACAGTCGCAGCCCGGCAAGGGCACCACGATCTGCTGCACGCTGCCGATCGAGATTGCCCGGCAACCCCAGCGCGTCGATCTGGTGGAGCAGGCGGGGCCGCTGCTCAAGGGCATCCGCGTGCTGGTGGTGGACGACAACGAGGTGTCGCGCGAAATCCTCGCCGACATGCTGCGCTTTTTTCACCTCGATGTCGTCACCGCGGCGAGCGGGCCGGCTGCGCTGGCCGCGCTCGAAGCGGCCTCCGACTCTCCCTGCGACCTGGTGTTGATGGACTGGCGCATGCCCGGCATGAATGGCGACGAAGCAGCCCAGCGCATTCACCTGGATTCCGCCATCACGCACCAGCCCAAGGTGGTGATGGTGACCGCCTACGGCCGCGAGGACGTGATCCGGCTGGCCGAACAGGCTGGCGTGGATGGTTTTCTGATCAAGCCGGTGTCGCCGTCGACGCTGCTCGACACCATTCTCTCGGTACTGGGGCGGGGTCGCATTCTCAATGGCAACCGTCCGCAGCGCGGCATTCCGGATGCCGGTGCCAGCGCCCAGCTCGCCGGTGCGCGCATGCTGCTGGTCGAGGACAACGACATCAATCGCGAATTCGCCACCGAGCTATTGCGCAGCGAGGGCATCGAGGTGGATCAGGCCATCAACGGCCAGGAAGCGGTCGAGCAGGTGCAGCGGCAGGCCTACGACGGGGTGCTGATGGATATCCAGATGCCGGTGATGGATGGCCTCGAGGCGGCCCGCCGCATTCGCGCGCTGGCGCAGGTACCAGGCGGCGAACGCTTCGCCCACCTGCCCATCATTGCCATGACGGCGCTGGCGATGGCGCAGGATGCCGAAAAAAGCCAGGCCGCCGGCATGAATGACCATATCACCAAGCCGGTGGCGCCGGAGCGGCTGGTGGCGGTGCTGGCGAAATGGATCCAGGTGCCGGCGGAGCGGGCCGGCCAGATGCAGCCCGCATCTCACGCAGGCAGCTTGCCGGCCGAGCTGCTGGCGCTGTCCAGCCTCGATGCCAGCGAAGGGGTGCGCCGCATCGGCGGCAAGCTGGAGGCCTATTACAAGCAGCTGCGGCGCTTCCGCGAGCACTATGCCGATGCGGTCGGGACGCTGCGAAAGTTGACGGCGGACACGCATACGCAGCAGGCGCAGGAGTTCTGCCACGCGCTCAAGGGCGTGACCGGCAATATCGGCGCCACGGCATTGTATGCGTGCGTGAGCGCGATCGATGCGGAGCTGAAACAGGACACGCTGCCCGACGCCGCCACCCTGGATACGGCACAGTCGCTGCTGCAGGCGGTGATGCGCGACATCGACAGCCTGCCGACGACGACGGCACGCGCGTCCGTGGCCGCACCCCTGACGCCCGATCAGGTGCGCGAGCGATTGGCGCAGCTGTTGCAGGCGCTGCAGGACGACCTGGGCTCTGCCGAGCCACTGCTGGTGGCCTTGCGTGCCGGTGTTGACGGAACGCCCCTGGCGGCGGACATTGATGCGCTCGCCGCGCAGGTCGATGTCTTCGCCATCGATGAAGCGCGCGCGCAGCTCACTGTACTGCTGGGCCGACTGACGCATACAACCTGAGCCACCCGATATGACCGAAGCCGTTGCCAGCCGCCCTCGCATCCTCATAGTCGATGACGTCAACGAGAACCTGCATGTGCTGATGAGCGTGCTGCGCGACGACTATGTGATCGCCGCCGCCACCAGCGGCGAGAAGGCGCTCGATCTGGCGCGCCAGCAGCCGTATCCCGACCTCATCCTGCTCGACATCAAGATGCCGGGCATGGACGGCTACTCGGTGTTGGCGCATCTCAAATCCAATCCGGCCACCGCCGACATTCCGGTCATTTTCGTGACGGCGCTGGCTGAGGCGGCCGACGAGGCGCGCGGTCTCCAGCTGGGCGTGGCCGACTACATCACCAAGCCGATCAACCCGGAACTGCTGCACATGCGCGTGCGCACCCAGCTCGAGCTGCAGCGTTATCGCAGGAATCCGGTGCTGTTCGACGTGTCGCAGGACAGCGATCCGGATCGCCCGCCGTCGCTGCTGGTGGTCGATGACGTGCCGCAGAACATCCATGAGCTGCTGGAGGCGCTCAAGGACGATTACCGCATCCTGGTTGCCCGCTCCGGCGCCAAGGCGCTCGAGTTGATCGAGGGCGAGAGCCCGCCCGACCTCGTGCTGCTCGACATCATGATGCCGGAGATGGACGGCTACGAAGTGTGTCGGCGCATCAAGGCTTCGCCCAGGGGCAATCGCATCCCTGTGATTTTCGTCACCGTGGTCGACGCCACCGAGGACAAGGTCCGGGGCTTCAGCATCGGCGCGGCCGACTACATCACCAAGCCCTTCGACGTCGATGAGGTGCGTGCGCGGGTGCGCACCCAGCTCGAGCTTTCCCGGCTGCGCAATTTCCTCGAAGACCTGGTCGCTCAGCGCACCGCCCTGTTGGAACAGAGCGAGGAAAAATACCGCATCCTTGCCGACTATTCGCCCAACTGGGAATACTGGGTGGCGCCGGATAGCAGCTATCTGTATGTGTCGCCGGCCTGTCGCGATGTATCGGGTTATGCGCCGGCGGATTTCTTCGTCGATTTGGGGCTGATGGAAAAAATCATCCACCCCGACGATCTGGCCGGCTGGAAGGCGCATCGTTCCGCGGCTGCGGCCGGCACCGCCCCGGGACCGCACCTGTTCCGAATTTGCGCCCGCGACGGCAGCGAGCGCTGGATCGAGCATGTGTGCAAGCCGGTGTTTGATGCGGGGGGCCAGCCGATCGGGCTACGCGGCTCACTGCGCGACATCACCGACCGCCAGCGCGCCGAGCAGAAACTGGATTTCTTCGCGCATCGCGACCCGCTGACCGGGCTGCCCAATCGTGCTTTGTTCGCACAGTTGCTGGCGCAGGCCGTCCTCAATGCCGAACGCAGCCGGACCCAGTTCGCGCTGCTGTTTCTCGATCTCGACAATTTCAAGGCCATCAACGAGAGCCTCGGCCACACGCTGGGCGACCGGCTGCTGATCGAGGTGAGCAAACGCCTGCAGGGCCTGTTGCCGGACAACAGCGAAATCGCCCGCATCGGTGGCGATGAGTTCTACATCATCGTCGACCATGCAGCGAGCCTGTCGGGCATCGACCTGGTCGCCCAGCGCATGATCGACGCGCTGGGCGAGCCTTTCCCGATCGACGACAACATGATCTACATCGGCGCCAGCATCGGCATTGCGCTGTATCCGAACGATGGCCGCGATGCGGCCAATCTGCAAAGCAGCGCCGATGCGGCGCTGCACCAGGCCAAGGCCCATGGGCGCGGGATCCTGCGCTTCTTTTCGCCGGAAATGACCCGCCGGTCGCGTGCGCGCCTGGCGCTGGAGGCCGATCTGCGCCAGGCGCTGGACCAGCAGGAGCTGCGCCTGCATTACCAGCCGCAAATCGACCTGAGCAGCGGGAAGATCGTAGGCGTCGAGGCGCTGGTGCGTTGGCAGCATCCCGAGCGCGGCCTGATTCCGCCCGATGACTTCATTCCGCTGGCCGAGGAAAGCGGCCTGGTGGTCATGCTGGGCGACTGGGTGTTGCATGCCGCCTGCCAGCAGATCCGCAGTTGGACCGACGCCGGGCTCGCCCCCCGGCAGACCGCGGTCAACGTCTCAGCGGTGCAGCTGAACCGAGGCCACCTGCTCAACTCGGTCAGGGATGCCCTGCAGGCGTCGGGAATTGCCCCGGAGCAGCTCGAACTGGAAATCACCGAGAGCTTCGTGCTGGCGGACCGCGACCAGTCCTTCAAGACACTGTCCGAGCTAAAGGCGCTGGGCGTGCGCCTGTCGATCGACGATTTCGGTACCGGCTATTCCTCGCTGGCCTATCTGCAGCAACTCGAGGTGCACAAGCTGAAAATCGACTTGTCCTTCGTGCGTGACGTGACGACCAACAGCGGCAATGCTTCCATCGTCAAGGCCGTCATTGCGCTCGGCCACAGCCTGGGTCTGGAAGTCATTGCCGAGGGCGTCGAGGAGGATGTACAGGCGCGCTACCTGCATTCGCTGCAGTGCGACGTGATTCAGGGTTATCTGATCAGCCGGCCGCTGCCGGCCGAGGACATGACGCAGTTTCTGCAGACCTACCGGCCGTCCTGATCGCGTGCGCCGGAAATGGAAAAGGGGCTGGCCTAAGCCAACCCCTTTTTTATATGGTGCGCCCGAAGAGATTCGAACTCCTGACCCCTTGGTTCGTAGCCAAGTACTCTATCCAGCTGAGCTACGGGCGCTTTGAAGGTTGCGCATTATACGCATTTTTTGCCTCGATGGCAGATGCGACAAGCATGATTCGATTTGGCGGAGACGGAGGGATTCGAACCCTCGATACAGGTTTAAGCCCGTATGCTCCCTTAGCAGGGGAGTACCTTCAACCACTCGGCCACGTCTCCGAACCGCCGCGCATTGTAGCGGAAGCGCGCCCCCGACGCCACCTTGACGTTTACGCGGGCGGTTTTGAAGGGTGGCTGAGAACGAACCAGGCGCCGTATGCCATAAGGGCTGCGGTGACGAAGAGCAGCCAGGTCGGCATGTTCGCGTACAGGGTCATGTAGGCCATGCTGAGCGCCATGCTCAGCAGCGAAACGATCTTGGCTTTCAGGGGGATGACGTGATGCGCGTGCCATTGTTGCAGCGAGGGGCCGAATACCCGGTGCGTGTACAGCCAGTGGTGAAACCTTTTCGAGGATTTCGAGAATGCCCACAGGGCAAGCAGCATGAAGGGAACGGTGGGCAGACCGGGCACGATCATGCCGAGCGCGCCCAATGCGAAGAAAAGCCAGGCGAGCAGGAAATAGGCGGGCCTCATTCCTGCCCCGCCTCTCCTAGGTGACCGTCAGGCGCTGGCCTTGTCGAGTTCGAAGGCCTGATGCAGCGCGCGCACCGCGAGCTCCATGTACTTGTCCTCCACCACCACCGAGATCTTGATTTCCGAGGTGGAGATCATCTGCAGGTTGATGTTTTCCTTCGACAGGGTCTCGAACATCTTGCGCGCCACGCCCACATGCGAGCGCATGCCGACGCCGACGATGGAGACCTTGGCGATCTTGTCGTCGCCGGTGACTTCACGCGCGCCGATGGCCGATGCCGTCGCCTTGACGATGGCAAGCGCCTTGTTGAAATCGTTGCGGTGCACGGTGAAGGTGAAGTCGGTGGTGTTCGCGTGGCCGACGTTCTGCACGATCATGTCGACGTCGACGTTGGCGTCGGCGACCGGACCGAGGATCTGGTAGGCGACGCCGGGCTGGTCGGGCACGCCGACCACGGTGATCTTGGCTTCGTCGCGGTTGAAGGCAATGCCGGAGATGACGGGTTGTTCCATGCTGTCGTTTTCCTCGAAAGTGATGAGCGTGCCGTCGCCTTCGTCCTGAAAGCTGGACAGCACGCGCAGTTTGACTTTGTACTTGCCGGCGAACTCGACCGAGCGGATCTGCAGCACCTTGGAGCCGAGACTCGCCATTTCGAGCATCTCTTCGAAGGTGACGGTTTTCAGCCGGCGTGCCTCGGGCACGATGCGCGGGTCGGTGGTGTAGACGCCGTCGACGTCGGTATAGATCTGGCACTCGTCGGCCGTCAGTGCCGCGGCCAGCGCCACGCCGGTGGTGTCGGAGCCGCCGCGTCCCAGCGTGGTGATGTTGCCCTGTTCGTCGACGCCCTGGAAACCGGCGACCACGACCACGTGGCCCGAATCCAGGTCGGCCCGCATCCGGGCTTCGTCGATGCTGAGGATGCGCGCCTTGGTGTAGGCATCGTCGGTGAGGATGCGCACCTGCGCGCCGGTGTAGCTTTTGGCCTTCAGGCCCAGATCCTTCAGCGCCATTGCCAGGAGCGCAATCGTGACCTGTTCGCCGGTCGACACCATCATGTCGAGTTCGCGCGGGTCGGGGGTCGCCTGGATCTGCTTCGCCAGCGCGATCAGGCGGTTGGTCTCGCCCGACATGGCGGAGAGCACCACCACGACCTGATGGCCGAGCATTTTGAATTTGGCGACGCGCTCCGCGACGGCGCGGATGCGTTCGACGTTGGCGACCGAGGTGCCGCCGTATTTTTGTACGATGAGTGCCATTTTGGGGCTGGGATCTAGGAGTTGGGGGCTAGGGACGGAAAAGCGGGATTTTAATGGATTAGCGCTCAAACAGTGCGATTGATTCGACGTGCGCCGTGTGCGGGAACATGTTGGCGACGCCGGCGGCCATCAGCCGGTAGCCCTTGACGTGCACCAGCACCTCGGCGTCGCGCGCCAGGGTGGCGGGGTCGCAGGAAACATAGACGATGCGCGCGGGCCCGCCTGCCTCCGGCAGCGATTTGACGACTTCGATGGCGCCGGAGCGCGGCGGATCGATCAGCAGCTTGTCGAAATGGCCCAGCGCGGCGAATTTTTCCGGCGTCATCTCGAACAGGTTGTCGACCGCGAAGCGGGCATTGGGCAGTGTGTTGTGCAGCGCGTTTTCGCGTGCGCGCGCGACCAGTTCGCTGCTGCCTTCGATGCCCACTACCTCGGCGCCGCTTTTTGCAATCGGCAGGGTGAAGTTGCCCAGGCCGCAGAACAGGTCGGCGATGCGTTCGCCCGGCTGCGGATCCAGAAGCCGCATTGCGCGGCTGACCAGCGCGCGGTTGATGGCAACGTTGACCTGGGTGAAGTCGGTGGGCCGGAACGGCATCACCAGGCCGAATTCGGGCAGGCTGTAGCTGAGCTCGGGAGCGATCTCGGGCCAGAACGGACGGACAGTGTCGGGCCCCTTGGCCTGCGCCCAGATTTGTACCCCATGCCGGTCGGCAAACGCCCGCACGCGTGCGGCATCGTCGTCGGTCCACGGTTCGAGCAGACGGAACACCAGCACGGTGACGTGCTCGCCGACGGCCACTTCGATCTGCGGGATGCGGTCGGCGTTCGACAGCTCGTTGATCAGCTCGCGCAGCGGCTGGATCAGTGCCGAGACGTCCGGAGTCAGTACTTCGCAGCTCGCCATGTCGGCGATGTAGCTGGAGCGCTTTTCGCGAAAGCCGACCAGCCCGCCACCTTTCTTGTCGACCCAGCGTGCTGACAGCCGGGCGCGAGTGCGGTATGCCCAGCTCGGGCCGTGCAGCGCGGACAGCATCACCTCGGGTTTGACCTTGCCGATTCGGGCGAGGTTTTCCTCCAGCACGCGCTGCTTGGCGGCCACCTGCGCGCCGGCTTCCAGATGCTGCATCGAGCAGCCCCCGCAGCGGCCGAAATACCGGCAGCGCGGGTCGGTACGCTGCGCGCTGGATTTCAGGATGGCGACGGCGTTGGCCGAGTTGTATTTGGCGTGCTTGCGATAGATCGCGATTTCCGCGCGTTCGCCCGCCAGCGCGCCATCGACGAAAGTGACCTTGCCGTCGACGCGCGCGACGCCGTGGCCCTCGTGGTCGAGGGCGACAATATCGACAACCGGATTCATGCCCAGGCCGCCAGGAATTCCTGCCAGTGCGCCGCGGGGTGGGCTTGCACGGTGTTGCGCGCGAGTTCGATTTCGGCCGCGTAGGCCGCCTCAGTGAGCGTGCCGCGCATTTTCTGGAAGCGCAGATAAACCAGCCAGGTGTTCATCACGTCGGTTTCGCAGTAGTTGCGGATGGCGTCGATTTCACCGTTCTGGAAAGCCTGCAGCACCTTGGAACCGTCCATCCCCAGCTTGCCGGGAAAGCCGCACAGCTTGGCCATCTGGTCGAGCGGCGCGTTGGCGCGCGGCTGGAACATCGCCAGCACGTCCATCAGATCAAGGTGACGGGTGTGATAGCGGCCCAGGTAGCTGTTCCATTTGAATTCCTTGTCGTCGTCGCCCCAGTCCCAGTAGCGCGCTGCCGCCACGCCGTGGATCAGCGCGCGGTAGTGCAGCACCGGCAGGTCGAAGCCGCCGCCATTCCAGGAAACAAGTTGCGGGGTGTAGCGCTCGATGCCGTCGTAGAAGCGCTGGATCAGCTCGGCTTCGCTGCTGTCGGGCTCGCCCAGCGACCAGACCTTTAGCTGGTCACTGCTGCGCAGGGTGCAGGAAATCGCGACGATGCGATGCAGATGGTGCGGCATGAAGTCGCTGCCGGTTTTCTGGCGGCGGGCGAGCAGCGCCATTTCGGCCAGCTCGCCCTGCGGCAGCCCCGCTTCGTCGATGCCGTTGACGGCGGCAAAGCCGGCGAGGTCAGGGATTGTTTCAATGTCGAAAACCAGGGTGGGGTGCATGGCGCGATGGCGGGAAAAAACCGCCATTTTACGCGCTCAATGCAGGGCTGCGTCGAGTGCCGAGGCCGCGATCATGGCGTCGAGGTAGGCCACCGAGATCTGGTGCATCGGCAATTCGAGCTGCCGGGCATGCCGGGTCAACGTGTCCACGTCGTTGTTCTCGCAGGCGTAGGTCAGCTGCAGCATCGCACCTTCGGGCGAGGGGTGGGCACTCAGCGCGCGTGCGTTGGTCGCCGACAGGCCCAGCCGGCGGATCAGGGTTTCCATCGGCAGCGCCAGCGCATGCGGCGCAATCGACAGCAGGCCGATTTCGAACGCGGCGGCCGCGTTGTCCGCGTGCGAGCCGAGACGGGTCACCTTGCCCATGAAAAGGGCGCGCGTGAGGGCAGTGACCGCATAGTGGCGGCTGGCCTCGGTCGGTTCCTTGCCGGTCAGCGCCAGCAGCGCGGCAATCCGGCTGGCGCGTTGCGGCCCCAGCATCACCAGCGCGTGGGCGGCCGATTCGGCGGGCCGGCTCAGGCCACCGGCCTGGGAGTTGGCAATGGCGAGCAGGCGCGGCGCCATGTCGGGGTTGAGTCGGAAGAACTGCACCAGGGTATCGGTCGATTCGCGCAAAGCGATGGCCAGCAGATCCAGCTGCACGGCGTGATCATGGGTGATGATTTCGGCCTGGGGCTGGGTGTCTCCCGAAAAGAAGCTGCCCTTGAACCAGGCGTTGTCAGGCCAGCGGGCCTGGGTCTGGGCGTGCTGAACCCCGTCCACGATCAGGCGGGCGGACACCTTGGGCGGCGTCTCGTCGGCATGGTAGTTCAGGTAGCGCCAGGCCCCCGCGCTTTCCTGAACGACCGCATTGTGACGGTTCAGCGTGGGGCAGAAGGTCAGGCCGGCATCCTGCAGGGCCAGCGCGCGACCGAGGTGCTGCTCGTTGTCGATTTCCACGCACCAGATCACCTGGCGATGATTGATCTGCCGTGGCACGTCGCTGAACAGCACCCCGGCGCTGATTCGAACCAGCAGCGGAAACTTGCCGCTCAGGCCGCCCTGGGTCAGGGAATAGAGGCCGGTCAGCAGCATGTCCTCTTCCATCTGGCGCAGCTCGGCCGGCGCGTCGGCGGGCGCGGCGCGTCCGCGCAATACCAGCTGATGCGCCACCAGATTGGAAGCTGAGTCGAACAGGGGGTCGAACGACAGGAAGCGTGCCCGCAGCGTATCCTCGCGGGCCGGGCTGTTGTTGTCGATGCCGAGCATTTGCGTGACCACCACGGGCTGCTCCGCTTCCCCGGTGTTGATGCCGCCGCCGGCGATTTGCGAAGGACGGGGGTCGTCTGAGCTCATGGTGTTTCCTGCGAGGATGGTACGATCATTTTAGCGCCGAGCGTCATTGTTGGGCACGTATCCGTCATCTTGAATATTCAGTTATTGCCAGGCCAGGAGCCACTCATGAACAAGCACACCTTGTTGACCCCGCTTATCGTCGGGCTGTTCACCGCGTCCTTCTCCAGCTGGGCGGCGCCGCGCGACGAAGTGGTCAGCACCGCATCCGACCAGCAGGGTGTCGCGGTCACGATCTACAACGACGATCTGGCGCTGGTGAAGGATACGCGCCGGGTGCGCCTTGCGCGCGATGCCAGCCTGCTGGCCTGGCGCGAGGTGTCGGCGCGGATGCGCCCCGAAACGGCCCAGTTGCGCAACCTGTCGAACCCCGCCGGCTTTCGGCTGCTGGAGCAGAACTTCGATTTCGACCTGCTGACGCCGGAAAAATTGCTTGAAAAATATATCGGACGTGAAGTCACGGTGATCCGGGTGAATCCCGCCACGGGCGCGGAAACCCGCGAGGCCGCCACCGTGCTGGCGACCAACGGCGGCGTCGTGCTGCAGTTCGCCGACCGCGTCGAAACCGGCGTGCCAGGCCGGCTCGCGTTTTCCGGCGTGCCCGCCACTCTGCGTGACAAACCCACGCTGGTGATCTCGCTGGTCAATCCGGCGGCGGGTCTGCAGAACCTGGAACTGTCCTACCTGACCGGCGGCCTGTCGTGGCGCGCCGACTATGTGGCCGAACTCAATGCCACCGACGACCGGCTCGACCTCAACGGCTGGGTGACGCTCACCAACCAGAGCGGCGCGGCTTATCCCAACGCCCGGCTCCAGTTGGTGGCGGGCGACCTCAACCGGGTGCGCGAGGCGCAGCCGCGTGAACTGGCGACGATGGCGGCCAAGGTTGCTGATGCGGCCGAGATGCAGCAGGAATCGCTGTTCGAATACCACCTCTACACGCTGCAACGCCCCACCACGCTGGCGGAAAACCAGACCAAGCAGGTGGCGCTGATGGCCGCCGCGCGGGTGCCTGTTAAGAAGGAATTCCTGCTCGAAGGGGCGAACTATTATTACTCCGGCCAGCACGGTGAACTCGGACAGAAAATCAAGGTGGGTGTGTTCGTCGAGTTCGACAACACAGGCGACGGTCTCGGCATTCCGCTGCCGCGTGGCGTGATCCGCCTGTACAAGAAGGACAGCCATGGCAATGCGCAATTCGTCGGTGAGGACCGCATCGACCACACGCCGAAGAATGAAACCGTGCGCCTGAAACTGGGCGATGCTTTCGACGTGACGGCCGACAAAAAGCAGACGGCTTTCCAGAAACTGGCCGGTACCAGCCGCTACAACTACGTGTTCGAATCGGCGTACGAGATCGTGCTGAAGAACGCCAAATCAGAGGCCGTCACCGTCACCGTGCGCGAGCCGATGCCGGGCGACTGGACCATGGTGTCGGAATCGCAGCCGCACACCAAGGCGGCGGCAGGTATCGCCCAATGGCAGGTGAACGTGCCCGCCGAGGGCAGGACGACGCTGATCTACCGCGTGCGCGTCAGGTACTGAGCCCGCGCCGCCGGCGGATGTCGGCGATGAGCCCGAGCGTGGAGCCATCGTGCTCGCCGGTCACGCGCGCCGGGTCCAGTTCGGCGCGGATCGGCGGCGCCAGCTGCTTGCCGAGCTCGACCCCCCACTGGTCGAAGCTGTTGATCTGCCAGACTATCCCCTGCACGAAGACCTTGTGCTCGTAGAGCGCGATCAGCATGCCGAGCGTATGCGGGTCGAGCTTTTGGTAGAGCAGGGTGTTGCTGGGGCGGTTGCCGGGGAAGACCTTGTGCGGGGCCAGTGCCTTCGCGTCTTCGCGGCGCATGCCCTGGGCAATCAGCTCGGCTTCGGCCACCGCACGCGACTTGCCTTTCAGCAAGGCTTCGGTCTGCGCCAGGCAGTTGGCGAGCAGCCATTCGTGCTGGTCGGCAAGCGGCGTGGGGTTGACCGCCGCCACCAGAAAATCGGTCGGGATCAGCCGCGTGCCCTGGTGCACCAGTTCGAAGAACGCGTGCTGGCCGTTGGTGCCGGGCGCGCCCCAGACGATGGGGCCGGTGTTGTAGTTGACCTGCCTGTTGGCGCGGTTGACGTTCTTGCCGTTCGACTCCATGTCGAGCTGTTGCAGGAACGGGACCAGCAGCCGCAGGCGCTGGTCGTAGGGGAACACGCCATAAGTGTCGGTGTTCCAGAAATTGGCGTACCAGATGCCGAGCATGCCGAGGATGACCGGCATGTTGGCTTCCAGCGGCGCTTCGCGGAAATGCAGGTCCATGGCATGGGCGCCGGCCAGCAGCGCCTGGAAATTGCCCCAGCCGAGTTGCAGTGCAATGGACAGGCCGATCGCCGACCACAGCGAATAGCGGCCGCCGACCCAGTCCCAAAAGATGAACATGTTCTCCGGATCGATGCCGAAGGCCTCGACGGCCTGCGCATTGGTCGACAGCGCAACGAAATGACGCGCCACCGCGGCAGGCGAACGTAGCGCGGCAAGCAGCCAGGCCTTGGCCGAATTGGCGTTGGCGAGCGTCTCCAGCGTGGTGAAGGTTTTCGAGGCGACGATGAACAGCGTGGTCTCGGGGTCGAGTTGCGCGAGCGTGCTGCTCAGGTGCGCGGGATCAAGGTTGGAAACGAAATGCACCCGCACGCTTTCCACCGCATGGTGATCGAGCGCGTGGCACACCATCGCCGGGCCGAGGTCGGAACCGCCGATGCCGATGTTCACCACGTTGCGGATCGGCTTGCCGGTGTGGCCGCGCCAGCTGCCGTCGTGGACGGCCTCGACGAAGCGCTGCATGCGCTTCAGGACCTTGGCGACCTCGCGCTCGACATCCATGCCTTCCACCCTCAGCGGCGGGCGCACCGGCGCGCGCAGCGCGGTGTGCAGCACGGCGCGCTGCTCGGTGAAATTGATGCGCTCGCCGCTGAACATGGCATTGCGCATCGCATCCAGTTCGGATTCCTGCGCCAGCTGCATCAAAAGCCGCAGGGTTTCCGGCGTGACGCGATTCTTCGAATAATCGAGCAGCAGGTTGCCGCAGCGCAGCGACAGCTGGTCGAATCGGGTGTCGTCTTCGCGGAAGGCGGCGCGCATGTCGAAGCTGCGCATGGTCTTGAAGTGCGCTTCCAGGGCCTTCCAGGCGGGCAGGTGCTTGAGCGGTTTCATGATCGGGCAGTGTGTGGAGCAGGCTTCGAAGGTATCATAAGCAGGCAGTGCCGATGCCCCCTGCGCAAGGGCGCTGCGAATTTTTGGACGCTTCAGGAAGAGACAGCATGGTCACCGTGACACAGAACGCCCTCGTATACATCACCTATTCCATTCTTGACGAGCGCGGCATGGTCGTCGAGCAGCACGACATCCCGGTCGGCTACGTGCAGGGTGCCCACAGCGGCATTCTGCCCGCGATCGAGTCGGCGGTGGCGGGCCGCAAGGTGGGTGACCGCGTCGAGATTTCGCTGGCGCCGGAAGAGGGCTACGGGCTGCGCGACGAAAGCCTGGTGTTCGTCGACGATCTCGAGAACGTGCCGCCGCAGTTCCGGCGCATCGGCGCCGAAGTGCTGTTCGAAAACGCGGCGGGCGAAACCAAGCCGTTCTACGTGACGAAGATCGAAGACGGCAAGGTGACGGTCGACGGCAACCCGTCGCTCGCCGGACAGCGCGTGACCTGCCTGGTGAACGTGATGGATATCCGCGAAGCGACGCCGGAGGAAATCCGCAACGGGCGCCCGCTCGATGTCAAAACGGGCACCGTTCATTAGGCCTGAAATGAGTGTTAGCACGCCCTAGTGTCGAACACGAGGCGCTGACGTAAAAAAGCCGGGAGCAATCCCGGCTTTTTTGATGGCGCTGCCCGCTTACTTGGCAGGGCAGGCCTTGTCGCCGGCGATCTTGCCCGGCAGACGCAGGAAGGCCTCGAACGGGCCCATCACGCTCATGGCTTCTACCTTGGGGCCGGAGAACTTCAGGCGGCCGAACATCATGGCCTTCATCGGACCATACTCGCCCGCGCCCATTTCGTTCCAGCGCTGGGACGTGGCGTGCATGACGTAGTCGGCGCCCAGATCCAGGTTGGTGCTCTCCACTGCACCACCGTAGACGCACATGGCCTTGCCGTCCTTGGCCGCGATCCGCATTTCGGTCTTGGTCGCTTCGCCACAGTCGGTGCGATACAGGTGAATGATCTTGTGGCCGCGGCCCTTGTCATTCTTGATCCAGTCATTGGCGAGGCCGCTGGTCAGGGTGGCATCCTTGTTCCAGGCGTCGCAGGCCTGGGCGGTCCACTCGGCAGACATCATTGCCGGTGCGGCGTGCGCGGTGCTTGCAAGGACTGCCAGGGCAGCCAGGGCGATGGTCGTGTATTTCATGTGTTTCCTCCTCATTGATTGAATTGTCCAGCCTACAGCGTGTTGGTATGTAAATACTATGTCCGCAGATGGGGCACGATAATCGGCTGCCGGGAGCTTGTCAATGCGGCAGCCGGCTTTTCACGCAGCCATACAGCCAGGTGCCATGCAGCGCGCCCGCGAGGGCCGCCAGCGCGCCGATCGAACCCATGCCGACCAGCGAAAAAATAGGGCCGGGACAGAGCCCGATGATGCCCCAGCCGATGCCGAAAATCAGGCCGCCGAAGATGAAGTTGTAGCGGCCGGATTCCTTTTGCGGAATCACGATGGCGTCACCGTCCAGCGTGCGCGGACGCTCGTAGCGCCTGAGCAGCGTCACGCCGGCAAGACCGGTGACGATGGCGCTCATCATGATTCCGTACATGTGGAATGCCTGGAAATGGAACATTTCCATGATGCGATACCAGGACGCGGCTTCCGATTTGATCATCACGAATCCGAACGCCAGCCCGGCGAGTAGATAAGGTAGAAAACGCATGGTGACTTACCAGAACAGGGAAAAAAGGTGCGGCGTGATGAAGTGCGCGGAGAGCAGCCCGCCGGCAAAAATGCCCAGCACCGCGAGCAGCGATTGCGGCTGCAGGGTCGACAGCCCGGTGATGGCATGGCCCGATGTGCAGCCACCCGCGTAGCGGGTTCCAAAACCGACCATCACGCCGCCGCCGAACATGACGATGACGCTCATCCAGGTGAGGTCGAACAGCACCGGTGGCAGAAAACCCTCGCCGATGGGCACATCCCAATAGGAAAACATCGTAAGTGCGCTGACCGAGAGTGCAACCGGATCCGGGTTGGCGAACACGATGCCGGCCAGGAAGCCGCCCAGCACGGCGCCCGCGGCAAACACCAGGCTCCAGTTGTGTTCGCGCCAGTTGTACTGGAAAAAGTCCACGCCGATGGACTTGGGCTGCGTCATCGCGCACAGGTGGCGCAGGTTGTTGGAAATGCCGAACGAGCGATTGCCGATCCACAACATCAGCGGCACCATTAGGCCGATCAGCGGGCCCGACACGTACCAGGGCCAGGGTGCATACAGCCAGTCGAGCATATCGGGAAAACTCTGGTAGAAAAGGACGACCAATGCTAGGGGCGCCGCCGGGGGCGCGCAAGCAAATTTGGTTATCGGGCGATCAGTTTTTATGCAGGCGACGGCGGCGCTTACGGGCGCATGAGGCTGTGCTCGACCAGCTGGATGCGGCGCGCGAGCCGCGCCTGCGCAGCGGCGTTGCCCTGGGCGATGGCCTGTTCGTGCTGCAGTTTCAGGTAGGTCAGCAAAGGCTGGCGCCAGCCCTGGGACGAGGCGGTTTCGGTGGCAACGTCCAGTGTGGCGGCATTCGCTTCCTGCCGCATCACCAGCAGGCTGGCCGCGAGCAGTCGCGCCAGCGGGTCACCGACACGGCCGGGCACGGCATGCCGTGTGGCGGCCGGTGCGCGCAGCAGGTCGCGGTGCTGCGCCGGCAGCAGCGCCGCATCCAGCCCCTCCCACTGCAACGTGAGAAAGCGGTAATAGGCCTGGTCAGCAGCGTGGGGCGCCACCGCAGCCAGCTCGGCATAGTCGGTGCAGGCGTCGTCGATCAGCATGGCGCGGCGGGTGGCGCAGCGCACCAGCCACAGGCGCGCGGTTTCGGTCATGCGGCCGGCGCCGCCGGTGGCATCGATGGCCTGCTGGAAATAGCGCTCGGCCAGCGTGTTCTCGCCCAGCAGGGCATGTTTCTGGTAACGCTCGATCAGATCGGCCGAATCGGTTTTCCAGTCGGGCGGCGGCGGGCCGCCGCTGACGCAGGCGGTCAGCAGGATCACGCCGGCCAGCGCAAACAATGTCTTCATGGCAGCTTCACCTCGGGATCGCGCTTGAACGGCCACTTCTTGTTGATCTCGTTAATCAGCGCGTTGGCCTTGCGCACCGCATCGTCGATTTCGGCGCGCAGCGCGGCAATATCCTGGGTGCCTTCCTTGACGTTGGCGGAAATATCCACGGCATTGGCCATCATGGCATCGGCTTTCTGCAGGCTGGCCTGCGCGTCGTTCAGCATCAGCCGCACCTGTGCCAGCGATTCGCGGGTCTGCGCGGCCACGCCGTCCTCCGCAAACAGCCAGGTATCGGCCTTGCTGGCCATGCCGTCCATCTTCAGCGCGAGGCCGTCGAGCTTGATGATCAGCGCGCGGGTCTGCTCCAGCGAGTCGGTCACTGCGCGCGCCTTTTCGGGGCTGCCGAGGATGCTTTCCAGCATGCCGTATTCGCCGGTCATGCGGCCGGTCACGGTCTGCACGTTGGCAAGCGTGGTGTTGATTTCACCATCCTTGCGGGTCAGGTGCTCGACGTTGTCGAGGATGGCCTTGACCCGTTCGACCAGGGCAGGCAGCTCACTGCTGATGTCCGAGGTGAGCAGCAGCACGGTGGAATTGTCGGGCAGCGCGGGCGCGTTGAGATCGGGCGTGTCGACGCGGATCTTGGCGCCGCCGACGATCGGCTTGTCGAGCGTGAAGGTGCTGCTTTCCTTCAGCCATTTGGCATTGCGTTGGAGAAACCGGGCATGGATGATGATGCCGCCTTCATCGTTCAGCCCCAGGCTGGTGACGCGGCCGATCTCGATGCCGGAAAACGCCACCGGTATCCCGGGGGCGACGTTGTCGGCGCTGGAGGCGGCGAACTGCAGCTGGAAGGTGCCTTCAAAAAAACCGCGCGCGTGCAGCAGATAGACCAGAAAGGCGCCGCCCAGCAACAGCGATGCGACAGCAAACAGTCCGACCTTGAAATGCAGTTTGTTCATGCTTGATAAAGGGCCTGATTCCAGCTGAAGTCGTAAATTTCCCAGGTGCCGCTGATTGCCGCCTGCGACGCCAGGTGCGCGATGAAGGCCGGATAGGGCACATCGTAAAGCATGGCGCCGGGACGGTCGATCACCAGGCGGGGGCGCTTGAGCATGCAGGCGCGCGCAAGCTTGGTGACGAAGCGCTGGGCGGGCGTCATGTCGGAATCGCGCAGCAGGGCGATTTCGGCATGGCCCAGCTCATCCAGCATGGTCTGCGCCTGGCGGGCCGATTCGGCGGCGTCGAAATGACGCTGGTAGAGCGGGATCAGCGCAATGTTGTCGAGTGCCGACAGGTTCGCGCGCAGCGGCAGGTCGAGCGACACGCGCGCCACGTCGTCGGCGAGGGCGGCGATCGCGTCGGCCATCGCTGCACGATCGGCAAACGGGGTCAGATGTATTTGAGCGCTAATGACACCACCTCGATCGTCACTATGGCGAAGAACACCCGCATCATGCCGCGCAGCACCGAGACCGGCACCATGAAGAGCTTCTTCGGCGTTTCCAGTCCGGCGGTCACCGGGATCAGCGTGACCGCAAGCCCGAACAGGGCGCATTTGGCGATCAGCCCGGCCATGATGTTGAAATTGATGATGTTGGAGACGGTGCGGGTATAGGGTTCGAAGCCCGCCGTGCCCACCCCGTAGATGGCGAGGTAGCCCACAATCAGGGCGAGCAGGCCCGCCAGGCCGGCCAGCGTGACGACCGACACCACCCCGCCGACCAGCCGTGGCATAAACTCGAATTGCATCGGCGGAACCTTGCAGTGCACCAGTGCATCCAACTCGTTGTTGACCTGCATCAGCGCGACTTCGGTGTTGATGGCGCTGCCCGAGCGCAAGGCGATGAAGAGCGCAGTCAGAAACGGCAGCAGTTCCAGCACCAGCACGCGGATGGCCATTTCGCTGGCGAATTCGGTCAGACCGAAATCCCGCGCGGTGGACAGGATGATGGTGATGATGAGCCATGATATGACCAGCACGTAGGCCAGAAAAACCGGCAGGATCTGTACCGCGGTAAAGTAGACCTGCTTGATCACCACGTCGAAGGTGGCGCGGTTCCAGGTGGAGGGTTCCAGCAGCAGCAACGCGGCCCGGCCGAGAAAGGCAAACAGGGCGTAGCCGACAGTGAACCACCCCGCGAGCTTGGCGCCGAGCGATTCGATGGACGTCGCGAGGAAATGCATCGCGGCATCTTAACGCCTTCGATGACGCTTGCGCCATCGAGGGCCAGGCCATACAGTTTTGCAGTGAAAGCAATATTAACGGAGAGACACGCCATGAACCCCAACCTGATACCGGCAGCATTGCTGCTGTTGTGCACCGCATCCGCTTCGGCCTGGGCTGCGCCCGGGACCGTGTTGCGCAATGAAAAGCTCTACAGCCAGCCGAGCGCGAGCGCCAAGGTTGCCGCCAACGTGGCCAAGGGCACACCCGTCAATATCCTCGCCAAGCAGGGCGGCTGGCTGCGGGTGACCGCCGGCCGATCTACCGGCTGGATCCGGCTGTTGTCGGTGCGCGCGGGGGCCGGTGGCCTCGGCGGCGCCGGCGTCGGCGATGTGGTGGGAGCAGCAACCACCCGTTCCGATCCCAGCCGCGTGGTGGCCGTCGCCGGTCTGCGCGGTCTGACCGACGCGGACCTGAAACAGGCCAAGTTCAATCCGGATGAGCTGGCGCGGATGGAAGCGGCCGGCGTGTCAGCGGCGCAGGCCCGCAGCTTTGCCAGCCGGGCGCGTCTCGCCGCAGTCAAGGTGCCGGCGTTGCCGGCGCCCGCCAAGTCGGCCCAGCCGGCTTCGTCGTGGGAGACCAACTGATGATTGCGCAACGTGTGATTCTGACCCTGTCCCTGGTCGCCTTCTCCGGAGTGGCTGCCGGATTCGATTTCGGCAAGGCGCTTGAAGAGCGCATCAACAAGGAACTGAACCGCGAGCAGCCCGCCCAGCCGGCACCCGCACAGCAGCCGGCCGACACTGCGCCGGCGCAGAACGCCGCCCCCACGCCGCCCGCCAACCAGAAGATCGATGCCCGCCAGCTGGGCTTCGCACTGTTCGGCGACTATTCGATTGAAGAGGAAAACCGCATCGGCCGGCAGATCGCAGGCAACCTGCTGGGCGCGGTGCAGCTGGTGCGCGACGACAAGCTGCAGAACTACGTCAACCTGGTCGGCAACTGGGTGGCCCAGCACAGCGGACGTACGGACGTCACCTGGCGGTTCGGCGTGATCGACAGCGAAACCATCAACGCCTTCGCGGCGCCGGGCGGCTACATCTTCGTGACCAAGGGCCTGTATCGCCGGCTCAACAACGAGGCCGAGCTGGCGGGCGTGCTGGCCCATGAAATCGCCCACGTCAGCCAAAAGCATCATCTCAAGGTGCTCAAGCAATCCAGCCTGATCGGTGCGCTGGGACAGGCGGCCAGCAGCAAGGCGAAGGACAGCGACCAGGTGGTGCAGAACCTGATCGGCAACGGCGCCGAAATCATGGCGCGCGGGCTCGACAAGAATGCAGAGTTCGAAGCCGACCGCGTCGGCATCGTGTATGCCGCACGTGCCGGCTACGATCCCTGGGGGCTGCCCGCCGTGTTGCAGGACATGGCCGCGATCCCCGCCCAGGACAGCCGCACCGCACTGCTCTACAAGACGCACCCGCATCCCGCCGCCCGGCTGGATGCGCTGGGCGAGGCGGTGGGCGGACGCCTCGACGCCGTGCGCGGCAAGGAAGTGGGCGACCGGTTCTACCGCATTCCGTGAAGCGTTTGCCACCCGGATTGGCGCAGGCCATTCTGTCTGCGCTCTGGGTCCTGCTGATCGCGGCGCATGTCGGCGGGGTCATCCACCTCACGCCCGTGCAGCGCGCCGAGGCCTGGCTGTATGACGCGTGGCTGGAGCGCACCGCGCTGGCCGGCTTCGACGACCGCGTGGCGATACTCGACATCGACGAAGCCAGCCTGAAAAGCGTGGGCCGCTGGCCCTGGAGCCGCGAAGTCATGACCACGCTGGTCGAGCGCCTGTTCGATCAGTATGGCGTTGCGGCGGTCGGCTTCGATGTGGTGTTTGCCGAATCGGACACCAGCTCGGGGCTCGATACCCTGCGCCAGCTGGCGCAGCGCGACCTGGCAGGCAGCCGCGAATTCCAGACTGCATTGAAACAGCTGGCACCGCAGCTCGACTACGACGCGCGCTTTGCCTCGGCGCTGGCCGAGCGTCCGGTTTCGCTCGGCTATTACTTCATTCCGGAGGGTTACAGCGACGCGCGCACCGGCCTGCTGCCGGCACCGTCGTTGCCCCTGACCGCGTTCGAGCCGCTGGTGCCCGGCACGCCGCCGGTGGGCTACGGCGCCAACCTGACCGCGTTCCAGCAAGCCGTGCCGGCGGCCGGGTTTTTCAACATGCGCGCCGACCATGACGGCACGGCGCGCCGCATGGGGCTGGTCCAGCCGTTCGGCGAGGGCTATTACGTGTCGCTGTCGGTGTCGTCGCTGCAGGTGGCGTTCGGCGGCGATCCCGTGCTGGCAGGCGTCGACCGGCGTTCCATCCTTGGCCGCGAATACGTCTCGCCCTGGCTCGAAGTCGGCGGCATCCGGCTGCCGCTGGACATCGACGGTGGCGTGCATGTGCCGTATCGCGCCGGCGCGCCGTTCCCCTATATCTCGGTGGCCGACGTGCTGTCGGGCAAGGCCGCGTTGGACCAGCTTGAAAACCGCATCGTGCTGTTGGGGTCGACCGCGCCCGGGCTCGCCGACCTGCGCGTCACGCCCTTTTCCAATGCGTTCCCGGGCGTCGAAATCCACGCGCATTTGATCGCCGGCATGCTCGACGGCACCACTCGCGTCACGCCGCCGTGGTCGGACGACGCGCGCCTCGTGGCCGTGCTGCTGCTGGGTGCGTTGCTGACGGGGATGCTGCTGCGCTATGGGCCGACCATCGGTCTCGCGGCCATCGTTGCGCTGCTGGCCCTGCTGCTGGCCGCCTACAGTGCGGCCTGGACACGCTTCATGGTGATTCCGATGGCGGCGCCGATGCTGACGCTGCTCGGCCTGTACGCGCTCAACACCGCCTACGGCTTTTTTGCCGCCACGCGCAGCAAGCGCCAGATCACCAAGCTGTTCGGCCAGTACGTGCCGCCTCAACTGGCCACCGAGATGAGTCGGAATCCGGCGCACTACACAATGGAAGGCCAGTCGCGCGACATGACCGTGCTGTTCTCCGACATCCGCGGCTTCACCAATTTTTCCGAGAAGCTGCCGCCGGCCGAACTGGCCGAAGTGCTGAACGCCTACCTGTCGACCATGACGCGGATCATCCAGCAGCATCAGGGCACCATCGACAAATACATCGGCGACGCCGTCATGGCGTTCTGGAACGCGCCGGTGGATCTGGCCGACCATGCCGCCCGCGGCGTCGCCACCGCGCTCGACATGCAGGCCGCGCTGCCTAAGCTGAACGAGGATTTTGCCGCGCGTGGCTGGCCCGAGGTCAAGATCGGCGTCGGCGTCAACACCGGACGCATGAGCGTCGGCAATATGGGTTCGGAATTCCGCATGTCCTATACCGTGATGGGCGATGCGGTGAACCTCGGCTCGCGCCTCGAAGGGATTACAAAACAATACGGCGTCGGCATTCTCGCCACCCAGCCCACCGTCGACGCCGATCCGCTGCATGCCTTCATGAAGGTCGACGACGTGCGGGTGAAGGGCAAGGAAACGCCGGTCGCGATCTACGAGCCGCTGGGGCCAAAGGACGGACTGGATGAAGCGCTACGGCAGCAGGCCGCCGAATTCGAATTGGCCTATGCCGCGTACCAGAAGCAGGACTGGACCGCCGCCGAAGCCGCGCTGCAGGCGCTCAATGCCAGCGCGCCGCGTCCGCTGTACGATATCTATCTAGAACGCATCGCGCATTTTCGCGAAGTGCCGCCGCCCGCAGACTGGGATGGCGTCTTCGTCTACACAACGAAATAGGCACCACACACAGCGATGAAACTCACCGTATTGGGCTGCAGTGGCGGCATCGGCAGCGGGCGCCACACCACCTGCTTCAAGGTCGACGACGACGTGCTGATCGACGCCGGCAGCGGCATCACCACGCTCGACTTCGAGGCCTTGGTGAAGATCGACCACGTCTTCATCACCCATGCCCACCTCGACCACGTGCTGGGTTTGCCCTTATTGCTCGACAGTGTTGGCGACATGCGCCCCGATCCGGTGACCGTCCACGCGCTGCCCGAAGTGCTGGACGTGCTGGCGAAGCATCTTTTCAACTGGAACCTGTGGCCGGACTTCCGCGAAATCCCGAGCAAGGAGGCGCCGTGGCTGCGTTTCGCGCCCCTGGCCCTGGGCGAAGCGTACACCCTCAACGGCCGCACCTTCACCCCGCTGCCGGTGAATCACGTCGTGCCCGCGTGCGGCCTGCAGGTGGCCACTGCAGCGGGCAGCCTGGTCTTCAGCGGCGACACCACGCACAGCGATGCTTTCATCCAGGCGCTCAATGCCATTCCCGACCTGCGCCACCTCATCATCGAAACCTCGTTCGAAAACGAACTGGTCGAAGTCGCCAAGGCGTCGAAGCATCACTGGCCCGATTCGCTGGCGGCCGAGCTGCAGAGCCTGACCGTGCATCCCGAGGTATGGATCACGCATCTGAAGCCAGGCAACGAGTCGGCGATCATGAACGAGTTGCGTGCGGCTGCGCCGGGGTGGGGCGTGGAGGCGTTGATGCAGGGGCAGGTGATTGAGGTGGGGGGAAGAGGGTGAGGAAAATATCGTGTCTGAACTGACCCCATTTGTGGCACGTCGGAAGTTACTGGGCTTTATGTGGAGAGATTAAGTAAAGATAAGTGATTGATAAATAATGTATAAAGTCAAGGAAAAATTAATTGGATTTTTGGTTATCTGGGGATTTTTCCTTTTATTAGCAATATCCGCTGGACTCATGGCATTGCTTCTCGGCCCATTGATTTTTTACTTGCGGACTCGTGAGTTAGTTTTTCTTCCGAATTTTGGGTATTTGGTGAGCTCAATAAAAATTATTATATTAGGGTCATTTATTGCGGCACTTGTTACTTGGTTTTGGGCTACGTTTTTTCCAAATATGAAAATTAAATAACAAATAATTGGAATCAGGCGACAGGGGCGACAGGGTAACGGGGGCGACCACGGGGGCGAGCGCACGCGCGGAATTAAATGAGGTCAGATTGAACTGATCCGGGTGTTTTGGACATTTATGGGTGGAGTCGTAATTCACTTGGAGGTGTCAGATGGGTGAATAAATGGCGAAATAAAAAATCACGTCAAAAGTGCCAGGCCCGAATTAATTCAGACATCCCCCGTATTTCCAAACATTCGATCACGTCAACGTAGCGAGCATCAAAGGGTTTGCGTCGCGAAACTCGCCAGTTCGGTTTCAAACGCTTCCGCACTTAAACCCTCAAACGCATCCCGACTGAACAAGGTAACCGCGCCGGCCATTTCGCTCCAGCCATAGGCGCGGCTCTGCGCGCTGAGTTTGCCGCTGTCCTGCGGGACGCGGGCGACGAGGTGCAGGCAGTCCTTGCTGTAGATTAGGTTGTAGGGGGTGTACTGCGCGTGCAGGCGATCGATTTCGATCCAGGCGTCGGCGGGTTCGGTAAAGCGCTGACAGGGCAGGGGATAGGCCGCGCTGCCGCCATTGTGGGCGAAGCGCGGGTCCTGCACCGGCAGCGGGTCGGTCTGCACGAAACTCTGGAAATGCAGGTGGTTGACCGAGGCGCCGGCGCCAAAGCTGTTGTAGCCGAGGCAGAGGCCGCGCATGCCGGCGTGCGCGCACAGGTGCCACGCCCAGCCGTGCAGTTCGGGGGTGAGCGTTTGCGGCAGTTCGCGCAGCGGCTCGGGCACCAGTAGGCCGTGCAGGCGGGCGAACGGGAATTTGTTGTACAGCAGGCGCGCCGGTTTGCCGGCGAGCGCGTCCTCCCACAGCACTTCCTTGGCGAGGAAGGGCTTGTTGAAATGAAAGCCAGCGGGGTCGAAGGGGCGCAGCAGGCTTTCGAATGTCTGGCCGCTGATGCGCGGCGGACGCAGCGCGCGGAGGGGATTGAACATCAATTCCCAGGGGCCGGCGCGGCGGTTTTCCAGCGGCGCCAGGTGCTCCAGGCCGATGGCGAGCAGCTTCAGAAAAACCAGCACGTCGTCGTCCGGCTCGTCGAGTGTCTGGCCGGCCCGCAGCGCGGCCGTGATGCGCTCGGCCAGCTCGGCATGGCGCGTGGTCAGAGCAGGGGCGAGCTGCGTCCACAGCCGGCCATCGTAGGCGGCATTGGCCAGCACGAGGATGTAGACGCCGAGGCCGTGATGGGTGTGCAGCATGGCGGCAAGCCCACCGGCAAAGCGCTGTTGCAGTGCGGCGTGTGAGGTGAACGGAGGCATGCGGCGGGTCACGACGGTGAAGAATTCCGTATGGTGCCACCCCGCCGCTGCGGCGGGCATTCAGGTTTTTTGGGCCGTGGGCGGCGTTGTTTATAGCTCGCCGTTGGCGCCGGCGCGCATCACGCTGTCCATTTTTTCGCGAATGGACAGGAAGCCGCTGCGCAGTTCCGGCGTCATGCCGAGCTGCTTGCCGGCGAGGTTGAGCCAGGTGATGTCCCAGTCCAGCATCAGCACCCAGATGTTCTTGTCGGCATCTTCCATCACGGCGATGCGACAGGGAAAGAACACGATCATCTCGGGCAGGATTTTCAGCAGCTCGCGGCCGATGGCGATGTCGCAGAAGCTGAGGATTTCGACGCGCGGCGCGTCCATGTCGCCGAGCACGGACCGGAAATCCCGCCACATGGCATTGTTGCCGACAAACTTGAGGTTGACCTTGTTGGCGCGCAGCATCATCGACTGCACCACGTCGTCGAAGCTGAGCCCGGCCTTCGCCTGGTACTTGATCGCGAAATGGTTCATCGCTTCGCGCGCATCGACCTGCATCATGTTGCCGACCACCGGCATGGTCATCTGCAGCCAGCGCTGCCTTTCCTCGGGGGAGAGGACGCGGCTCATCTGGTAGTCGCGGTAGGGCGGCGGCATGCCCTGCTGGACGAGCACGGGGCCGTAGGGCGTGGGGGTGATGTCGAGCCAGCCCTGCATGGCGGCCGGCGTGTCGGACGGACCCGGCTGCGGGTCGGACGCGAAGGCCGGCTGGCCGAGGCAGCAGCAGGCAAGGACGGACAAGAGCATGCGCATCATGGCGTGTCTCCGGGTTGAGCTGTTTGTTATCCTAGCAGGCCGTCAGCCGTCAATGCGCCGCGCGAGCGCGCATGCGCGCATCCAACGCCGCCACTTCGGCTGCGGCGGCATCGAAGTCGCCGCCCTGCACATGGCTCTCGATGCGGGCCGCGCCTTCGCGGACGACCGTGGCCATCACGCTGGCGGCGGCACCCTTCAGCGCGTGG
>NZ_JAUYRI010000003.1 GCF_030696885.1 Thiobacillus sp. | reverse complement strand
GACCTCGGTCGCGGCAACCGTGCCGGCGTGACACTCAACTACGATTACACGGACTATTCATTCTCGAACCCAGTCCGCTTCGGCAACGTTGCGCCATGGAATATAGTGCAACGTTACGGCGTATCGGTCCCCCTCTCGTTTGGGCTAAGCGATGGCTGGAGCGTCGGGCTCGCGCCCTCGTTCGACTGGTTCCGCGAGAACGGTGCCGATGCGGGTGACGCATTCAGCTGGGGGGGCATCGTCTCGGCGACCAAACGTTTCGACAATGGCAACCGTCTCGGCTTTGGCATGGGCGTATTCGACCGCATCGAGGAAACGAGCGTATTCCCGTTCCTGCTGGTCGACTGGCGGATTAGCGATCGCTGGCGTCTGGTGAACCCGCTGCCCGCGGGACCCACCGGGCCAGCCGGCCTGGAACTCGAGTACCGCCTCGACAGCGGCTGGAACGTCGGGCTCGGAGCCGCGTGGCGCAACGCGCGCTTTCGCCTGAGCAATGACGGCCCAGTGCCCAACGGTATCGGAGAGGAACGTGGCGTACCCGTGTTTCTCCGCGCGACGCACGCTTATGGTGAACAGATGTCACTGAGCCTGTACGCGGGCCTCGTCACCGCTGGCCAGTTGCGGGTCGAGAACTCATCTGGCAACGAGCTATACCAGATCGATTCCGACACAGCACCGTTTTTTGGCGCCACGTTCTCCGCGCGCTTCTGAGTCGCAGGCGTTGTGGGCGTTGTGGGCGACGGCAAGCCCCCGTCACTCTGCCTTCCCCTCTTTTGACTGTCGGTTCTGGCGAAAGCCTATGGTCCGCTTTGATATGCCAGTTCAACTGGTCGATGCGGTCGGCCGGACTGACCTTATCGGGTTGTGTTCTGCCGCTGAGAAGTCACGGGGCGTCCGTCGTATCACCCCTCTGTTCTGCTGAAGCTTTACCTGTATGGGTATCTCAATCGCATCCAGTCCAGCCTCCGGCTGGAGCGGGAATGCCAAAGCAACGTCGAGTTGATGTGGCTCACCGGCAAGATGGCGCCGGACTTCAAGACCATCGCCGACTTCTGTCACGACAACGGTCAGGCGATCCGCAACGTCTGCCGCGAGTTCATCCTGCTATGCCGGCGGCTCAATCTGTTCACCCAGGCCATCGTGTCCATCGACGGCAGCAAGTTCAAGGCGGTCAATGCGCACGACCGCAACTTCACTCGAGCCAAGCTCGACAAGCGGATGCGGGAGATCGAGCGCAGCATTGACGAATACCTCACCGCCATCGAGATGGCGGATCGCAATCCGTCGGAGGTCACGGAAACCAAGACTACCCACCTGAGCAAGAAGATCGAAACCTTGAGGCGTGAGATGCGGGAACTCAAGGAAATGGAAGCCCGCTTGGAGGCCTCGCCGAGCGGCCAGGTCTCGCTGACCGATCCGGACGCACGGGCCATGACCACCAGCACCAGTCTCGGACTGGTGGGCTACAACGTGCAGACTGCGGTGGAGACCGAGCACCATTTGATCGTGGCGCATGAAGTGACCAACATCGGTTCCGACCGACGACAGTTGGCCAAGATGGCAAAGCAGGCCCAAGAGATCATGCCGGGTCAGGAACTTCAGGCCATCGCGGACCGGGGCTACTTCAACTGTGAGGAAATTCTGGCCTGCTATCAGGCGGGCATTACTGCCTACGTATCCAAACCGATGACGTCGGAAGCCAAAGCCGAGGGCCGGTTCGACAAGTCGGAGTTTGTCTATCAACCCGATACCGATTCCTACCGCTGCCCGGCGGGCAGCCAGCTCATCCGACGCTTCAGCCGGATGGAGAAAGACCATCTCATTCACCGCTACTGGAGCTCGGACTGCCCATGCTGTCCCATCAAGGCCCAGTGCACGCCAAGCGACTACCGCCGGGTCAGTCGCTGGGAGCACGAGGAAATTCTGGAAGCGATGCAAAAGCGACTTGACGGCAGACCGAATGTGATGCGCATCCGGAGAAAGACGGTCGAGCATCCCTTCGGCACCATCAAGTTCTGGATGGGGGCCAGGCACTTCCTGATGCGCGCCCTGGAGCATGTGCGAACGGAAATGAGCTTGCATGTCCTCGCCTACAACCTGAAGCGGGTATACAGATCGTTGGGATGCCCCCCCTGAGGGCAGTCATAAGGGCCTGAAAGGGCCTTTTTGCGCGCCAAACCAGTCGAACAAATTCGGCACTTCTGGATATCTCGGCTACAGACTGAATTCCTGCGGTCGCCTGGCAACGATTCATCGCAACGTTTCCACACGACCTCGCCGACAAACGGACGTTTTCGACATACCTCACGACTGACTCCAGCGGGTCGATAACAGCCGCCAGTGACTTCAACCCAACGCCCGGATCGACTGCATCGGCGGCACGCGGGTGATGTGCCGCGTGGTGAGCCAGCCGCTGGCGCCCACCAGCAGGGCGCCGGCAGCGGGCAGGGCGAGCCACAGCCACGGATGCAGCCGCACCGGCAGATCGAACAGGCGGTCGGCGATCAGCGCCATTGCAATTTCGGCGCAGATGCTGGCGAGCAGGCCGGCCAGCACGCCGAGCGCGATGAACTCGCTCCACAGCCCCTTGGCCAGATAGGCGCGCTGCGCGCCCAGCGTGCGCAACAGCACGGCTTCCTGCTGGCGCGCGTCGAGGCTGGCCAATAGTGTGGCGACGACGACGGCCATGCCGGCGGCGAGCAGGAAACCCAGCAGCAACTGGATTGCGGCGACGATCTGCGCGAACACGGCCTCGATGTTGGCAATGAGCTTGTCGAGGGCAAGAATCGTGATGCCGGGGAAGGTCTTGACGAAGCCGGGCAGCACACCCGTCGCGTCCGGCGGCACGTAGACGCTGGCGATGGCACTGGCGGGCAGGGCATCGAGCGGGCCGGGCGAAAAGATGACGAAGAAGTTGGGTTGCATCGATTCCCATTTCACGCTGCGGATGCTGGTGATGCGCGCGGTGATCGTCTGGTCGCCCGACTCGAAGCCGAGGGTGTCGCCGAGCGCCAGGTTCAGCCGCTCCGCCATTTGGGATTCCACCGAAATCTCCGCGGATGGGTCGCTGCGCTCGCCGTGCCAGGTTCCGGACAGCAGCACATTGTTGGCGGGCAACGTGGTGGTCCAGGTCAGGTTGAGCTCGCGCCGCAGGGTGTTGGTGTCGCGCGCTTCCGGCGGCAGGGTGTCGGCGATGGGCAGGCCGTTCTTGCTGACCAGGCGGCCGCGCACCATGGGATACACCTCGGAGGCTTCGAGGCGGTGCTCGGCCAGATAGGCAGCCACCGCGGCCTGCTGGTGCGGCGCGATATTCACCAGAAAATGATTCGGCGCGTTTTCCGGCAATTGCTGGCGCCAGCCGTCGATCAGGTCGCTGCGCACCAGCGCCAGCAGGGCGACGAGAAACAGCGCCAGAGTAAAGGCACCGAGCTGCAGCGTGCTGTCGAAGCGGTGGCGCAGCAGTTGCGCAAGTCCGAAGCGCACCGGACCATAACTGATCTTCTGCACGCCGCGCCCGGCCACCAGCGCAAGCCGTGCCAGCAGGATCAGCACACCAATCAGCGCGGCGAGTGCGCCGACAAAAATGGCGACCAGCTTGGCGTCGCCCGCATACCAGCCGATTAGGATCAGCAGCGCCGATCCGCTGATGGACGCGCTGACCCACGCCGCGACAGGCAGCGGTGGCAGGTCGCGCCGCAGCACTCGCAGCGGCGGCACGCGGATCAGACGCATCAGTGCGGGCAGGCTGGCACCCGCGAGCGCCAGCAGGCCACTGATGACGGCAACGCCGACCGGCGCTGTGCCCAGCGACGGCAGGCGGGTGACGGCTTCCGGCAGGATCAGTCCGGCCAGCGCCTGCTGCGTCAGCGCGCCGACCGCCACGCCGGCAAGGCTGCCCAGCACGCCCAGCGTCAGCAGCTGCACCGCATAGAGCGTGCGCAGCTGCGCGGTGGTGGCGCCCATGCAGCGCAACAACGCGGCCTGGTCGTAATGGCGCAGCGCATGTCGATGCGCGGCGATGGCGATGGCGGCCACCGACAGCAAGAGACTGATCAGCGCGGTGAGCTGGAGGTAGTGATCGGCGTTGGCAAACGCGCCGCGCAGGGTTTCGACGCCGTCGCGCGAGCCGATCATGCGCTGGGTGGTTTCAAGTTGCGGTTTGAGTGTCGTGCCGAATGCGGCGAGCGGCTCCGGCTCGCCCGCAAACTGATACAGATACGTGAGCCGGCTGCCGGGCTGCAGCACGCGGGTGGCCTCGACTTCGTCGGCGCGCATGAACACACGCGGCGCGAAGCCGAACACGCCGGCGAGCTGGCCGGGTTCTTCGACCACCACGCCGGCAATGCGCAGCGTGGCTTCGCCGATCTGCACCGAGTCGCCCACCGCGGCGTTCAGCAGCGTCAGCAGCTCCTGATCGACATAGACCGCGCCGGGCGGCGGTTGCGCCGGGCGCGGGGCGCCGGCCTCGAAGGGGCGGTCGGCGATGCGCACCTCGCCGCGCAGCGGGTAGACGGCGTCGACCGCGCGCAGCGTGCCCAGCTGGAAGGCATCGCCGCGGCTGACCATGCTGGCGAATTCGAGCGCGTTGCTGGTTTGTAGCGCATGGTCGGGCCAGGTGTCGATCGGGCGCGGGCTGGTGACGAGCAGGTCGGCGCCGAGAAAGCTCGCACCCTGTTCGCTCATTGCGCGCTTGATGCGGTCGCCGAGGAAACCGGTGGTGGAGACGCTGCCGACGCCGATGACGAGCGCCAGCAGCAGGACGCGCCATTCGCCGCTGGCGCGTTCGCGCCGCAGCAGCCAGAGGCCAAGCCGTACGAACGTCATGCGAATTCCACTTCCTGCGCTCGGCCGGCCACCAGGTGCAGCCGGCGCTGGCAGCGCGAGGCCAGTGCGTCGTCGTGGGTGACCAGGATCAGCGTGGTGCGGGCGGAGGCATTGAGTTCGAACAACAGATCGATGATGCGCGCGCCGGTGTCGGCGTCGAGGTTGCCGGTGGGCTCGTCGGCGAAGACGATTTCCGGATCGGTGGCAAACGCGCGTGCGAGGGCAACGCGCTGCTGTTCGCCGCCGGACAGCTGGCGCGGTGTGTGACCGGCGCGCGCAGCGAGGCCGACGCGGTCCAGCCAGTGCAGCGCGCGTTCGCGGGCGTCGGCGCGGCCGGCGAGTTCCAGCGGCAGCAGGATGTTTTCCAGCGCGGTGAGCGCGGGCAAGAGCTGGAATGACTGGAACACGAAGCCGACGCGGCCGGCGCGCAGCCGCGCGCGGGCATCTTCGTCGAGGCCGCCCAAGCGCTCGCCGAGCAACACGATTTCACCGGCCGACGCGTGGTCGAGTCCCGCCAGCAGGCCGAGCAGGGTGGACTTGCCGGAACCGGAGGCGCCGGTGATCGCAAGCGTTTCGCCCGCCTGGACGGCGAGCCCGACTTCGCTCAGGATGGTGAGCGTGCCATCGGCAGTCGGTACGGTCTGGGACAGGGCATGCGCGGAAACCGCGGTGGCGGGGAACTGGGGACTGTCGGCAGGCGTCATTGAAATGGGTCGACTCAGGAAGAATGAATGAATTATCGCTTGTGGTTGCTGTTGTTGCTGACTTTGCCGGGCTGGGCGCAGGCCGCTTCGTGCATGGTGTTGATCGTCGGCGACAGCCTGAGTTCCGGCTATGGCCTCGCCCAGGGTCAGGGCTGGGTGGATTTGCTCGATGCGCGTCTGAAGAAAACCGCGCTGCCGCAAAAAAATGCGCAGTGGCGTGTGATCAACGCCAGCATTACCGGCGACACCACGCAGAATGGCTTGCAGCGTCTGGCGCCTGCGCTGGATCGGCACCGGCCGCAAGGCGTGCTGATCGAGCTCGGCGGCAACGATGCTTTGCGCGGCACGCCGCCGGCGGCGATCAAGCAGAATCTGGTCGAAATGATCCGCCAGGCCAAGGCGGCCGGCGCCTGGGTGATGCTGCTGGAGGCCCCGGTGCTGCCCAACTACGGCAAGCCGTATGCCGACGCAGTGGCGCGGATATACGTTGACGTGGCGCGCGAGGAGAAGATCGTGCGCGTGCCGTGCTTCGTCTGCGACGTGGGGGTCAAGGACGGCATGATGCAGGCCGACGGCATCCACCCCAACAGCAAGGCCCAGCCGAAGATGCTCGACGCCGTGTGGCCCTACCTCAAGCCGAAGCTGCAATGCCCGGTGAAGACACGCTGACCGGCGCCGCCTGCCCCTGCGGGTCGGCGCGCGCCTTGGCGGACTGCTGCGGCCACTACCATGTGGGTGTGCCCGCGCCGGATGCCGAAAGCCTGATGCGCTCGCGCTACAGCGCGTATGTGCTGGGGCTGGAGGCGTATCTGCGCGCGACCTGGCATCCGGCGACGTGTCCCGCCTGGCTCGGTCTGGATGAGGTGCCGCGTCCGCAATGGCTGGGCCTGACCGTGAAAGCACACGCGCCGCAGGATGCGACCCATGCGACGGTGGAATTCGTCGCCCGCTACAAGCTCAATGGGCGCGCATTCAGGCTGCACGAGACCAGTCGCTTTGAACAAGTGGACGGACGCTGGCTGTATGTCGACGGGGTGATTCAGGAATGAAGGAGCGATGATGCGTGCACTCAAGCTGGGCCATGCCGTATTGAGGGTGCGCAGCCTCGACGTGTCGGTGCCGTTCTACCGCGACGTGCTGGGGCTGACCGAAGTGGCGCGCCACGGCGGCCGCATGGTGTTCTTCTCGTGCGGCGACAATCATCACGACCTTGCGCTGCTGGAACTCGGCGCGGATGCACCGCTGCCCGAAGACCGCCAGGTCGGCCTGTATCACCTGGCTTTCAAGGTCGGCGATTCGCTCGACGACCTGCGCGCCTGCCGCGATCACCTCGCCGCGCATGGCGTCGAACTCGACGGCCAGTCCGACCATCGCGTCAGCCAGTCGCTGTATTGCCATGATCCGGACGGCATCATGATCGAGCTGTACGTCGACGCTGATCCGGCGCTGTGGCGCGACGACCCGGGCGCGGTGGCGCATATCGGCACGCTGAAGCTTTAGAACTTAAATGAACAAAGCAAATGAACAAAGCCCGCATGCGCGGGCTTTGTTCTGCTTCTTTGTAAGGTGGGGTGGACGATGGGGCTCGAACCCACGACAACAGGAATCACAATCCTGGACTCTACCAACTGAGCTACGTCCACCATTGGTGTCGCCAACAAACGCTGGCAACGGAAAAACTTGGCCTGCCCGACAGGAATCGAACCTGTAACCCCCAGCTTAGAAGGCTGGTGCTCTATCCAGTTGAGCTACGGGCAGAGACTCACTTCTCGGGCGCTACTCTTACTTGCCGGATAGGGGGTGGTCGGGGTGAGAGGATTCGAACCTCCGACATCCTGCTCCCAAAGCAGGCGCGCTACCGGGCTGCGCTACACCCCGAAATCCTATCGCGCCCAGGTGCATGGCGGGCGCATTTCGGAGAGGCGAGACTATACATTGGGGACACGACGGGGTCAATTTTAGCTTGAGTCGCGTCGTGCGTTCCGGGAAAATCACGCTTTTGCTTCAGGGTGGTTTGAATGAGCGCACGGATTCTCGACGGCAAGACCATGGCCGACACCATCCTCGCAGTGATCCACGACAAGGTGGCTGAGCGCGAGGTGCAGGGCAAGCGCCGGCCGGGCCTGGCGGTGATCCTGGTCGGCGGGGATCCGGCCTCGGCGGTGTATGTGCGCAACAAGAAGCGCGCCTGCGAGCGCGCCGGCGTCACCAGCGTGGCGCACGACCTGCCGGAAACCACCACCCAGGACGAACTGTTGGCACTGATCGATACGCTCAACGCCAACGGCGCCATCGACGGCATTCTGGTGCAGTTGCCGCTGCCGGTGCACATCGACGCCGAGACGGTGATCGAGCGCATCCGTCCGGACAAGGACGTCGACGGCTTCCACCCCTACAACATCGGCCGGCTGGCGGTGAAGATGCCGACGCTGCGGCCGTCCACCCCGCGCGGCATCATGACGCTGCTGCGTGCCACCGACGTGGAACTGCGCGGCAAAAATGCGGTGATGGTCGGCGCCTCCAACATCGTCGGCCGCCCGATGAGTCTCGAACTTTTATTGGCGGGCTGCACGATTACCGTGTGCCACAGCGCCACGCGCGACCTGGAAAGCTTCGTGCGCTCGGCCGAAATCCTGGTGGTGGGGGTGGGCAAGCCGCGCATGATTCCGGGCGACTGGATCCGCGAGGGCGCGATCGTGATCGACGTCGGCATCAACCGCCTGCCTGACGGCAAGTTGTGTGGCGACGTCGATTTCGACAGCGCGCTCGAACGCGCAGGCTGGATCACCCCGGTGCCGGGCGGCGTGGGGCCGATGACGGTGGCGACGCTGCTGGAAAATACGCTGGAAGCGGCGCTGATGCACAATCCCTAGGGCTAGTTAAAATTCGCGGCCTCCGGCCGCTCATCCCCTGACTCCTAGATCCTAAGCCCTTCCTCAGCCCCGATACAGCGCTCTCAAATACCCCACATCGACGAATGGCTGGCCGAGGTCGGGGCCGGACACCACCCGGTTGGGCGCGCCGGGATCGCCCAGGTCGGACAACACCACGGCAGCGCCGCTGAAGTCATGGTCCAGCGTGTAGTCGTTGATGGTAATCAGCGTTTTCAGGCCGGCACCGAGGCTGGCGCGCAGGCCGTTTTCCGAATCTTCGAACGCCAGGCAGTCGGCGGGGTCGAGCCCCATTTTTTCCAGCGCGTAATGGTAGATGTCGGACGCGGGTTTCTTCGCCGGCACGATGTCGCCTGCGGCGATCACTTCGAACCAGTCCTGCGTACCCGGCCCCAGGCTGTGTTCCAGCAGCACGGTGACGTTTTCCGGGGTGGTGGTGGTGGCGATCGCCAGCCGCAGGCCGGCGGCGCGCGCCTCGGCCAGCAGGCGCTTGACGCCGGGGCGCATCGGGATGCCACCCTGGGCGGCCAGCGCGCTGTAGTGGCGGGTCTTGGCCTGGTGCAGTTCGGCCACCAGTTCGTCGAAGTTGTCCGGCTTCCTATAGTCCGGCCGGAACTGGTCGATATAGTGCTTCATACGCTCCTTGCCGCCGGTGACGGCAAGCAGCTTGCCGTAGAGGGCGACATCCCAGTGCCAGTCAAGACCGGCGTCCTTGAAGGCTTGATTGAAAGCGGGACGGTGGCCGTCACGCTCGGTGTCGGCCAGGGTGCCGTCCACGTCGAAGAGCAGGGCTTGTAGTGTCATATGGGTTGCGGCGTTTAAGCGATTCTGATATTAAGTTGGGTCGGGTCTGACCCGGAATAACCGATATTTGCAAAGAGAACGAGATGGCTGAAACTTTGATGCGCTTTGAGCCGTACAAGGCCAAAAAGGGCGAAGAATACATGAACGCGAAACAGCTCGCGCATTTTCGCAAAATGCTCGAAGACTGGAAAGCAGAACTGTCGCAGGACATCGATACCACGCTGCATTCCATGCAGGACGAGCAGACCGTATTTGCCGATCCCAACGACCGTGCCACGCAGGAATCGGACATGGCGCTCGAACTGCGCAACCGGGATCGCGAGCGCAAGCTGATCAAGAAAATCAACGAAACCATCGCCAAGATCGACAGCGGCGACTACGGTTACTGCGATTCCTGCGGTGTCGAAATCGGGCTGGACCGTTTGCAGGCGCGCCCGACTGCGACGCTGTGCATCGACTGCAAGACGCTCGAGGAAATCCGCGAACGTCAGGTCGCCAAATAAAGCTTGGCACGTCAGGCCCGCCCAATAAGATGGCACGTCAGATTGCCACATAATCAACCGGAGAACGCCATGGCCCAGAGCAGTTCGAATCAGCCCGACGAATTCGACCGTTACTACAACGGCCTGCTATACAGCGTGATGCGCTGGGACCAGCTCACGGCGTTCTGGCAGAAGGTCGATGCCGGGGCAGGCTGGTACCTCTACGCGGTGGGCCAGCAGGTGCCGCAGGCACCCTCGGCGGCCGACAAGGTGCAGCAGTTCACGCGCGAGCTGGACGAACTGCTGCGGCGCGAGCATCACGAGGATTACTGCGCGATCGTCTACGCTGACAACCTCGATGCCCCCAATTTCATCAAGATCTACGACCCCAACCATCTGGGCAGTTCGTGCGGCTCCAGCGCGACGAAGTCCTCGGTGCTGCCGGGCTGGCTGATGAGCAAGACGCCGCCGCGCGAGCTTGAAATGCGCGGCGTGGTGACCGGCCAGCGCAAGCGCTGGTGGCAGTCGTTTCTGGGCGAAGCGGTCTGAGACGCATCCGCAGGAACGGCCAATAAAAAACGCGCCGGGGCGCGTTTTTTATTGGCCGAACGCCCCGTGGGGCGGCGCTGTTCAGCTGGCCTGTTCTTCGTCGCTCGGCGTCGGGGCCGGCGCTTCGGGGGCTTCCAGCAGGGCCTTCATCGACAGGCGCAGGCGGCCTTTCTCATCGGCCTCCAGAATCTTCACCCGCACGACCTGGCCTTCCTTCAGGTAGTCGCCGATGGTGTTGACGCGCTCGTGGGCGATCTGCGAAATGTGCAACAGGCCATCGCGGCCCGGCAGCACGTTGACGATCGCGCCGAAGTCCAGCAGCTTGATGACCGGACCTTCGTAGACCTTGCCGACTTCGACCTCGGCGGTGATCTCCTCGATGCGCTTCTTCGCCAGTTCGCCGGCTTCCATGCTGGTGCAGGCGATCTTTACGGTGCCGTCTTCCTGGATGTCGATCTGGGTACCGGTTTCCTCGGTCAGTGCGCGGATGACGGCGCCGCCCTTGCCGATGACGTCGCGGATCTTTTCTGGGTTGATCTTCATCGCGATGATGCGCGGCGCGTAGGCCGACATCTCATGCGTATCGGAGACCGACGACTTCATGATCTCGAGGATGTGCATGCGGCCTTCCTTCGCCTGGGAAAGCGCGGCCTGCATGATCTCCTTGGTGATGCCGGTGATCTTGATGTCCATCTGCAGCGCAGTGACGCCTTTTTCGGTGCCCGCGACCTTGAAGTCCATGTCGCCGAGGTGATCCTCGTCGCCGAGGATGTCGGTCAGCACCGCAAAGCGGTTGCCTTCCTTGATCAGGCCCATGGCGATGCCGGCGACGTGCGCCTTCAGCGGCGCGCCGGCATCCATCAGCGACAGGCAGCCGCCGCACACCGACGCCATCGACGACGAGCCGTTGGATTCGGTGATCTCCGACACCACGCGCATGGTGTAGCCGAATTCTTCCTTGGTGGGCAGCACCGCCAGCAGCGCGCGCTTGGCGAGCCGGCCGTGGCCGATTTCACGACGCTTCGGCGCGCCGACGCGGCCGGTTTCGCCGGTGGCGTAGGGCGGCATGTTGTACTGCAGCATGAAATGCTCGGAATAGGAGCCTTCGAGCGCGTCGATCGTCTGCTCGTCACGACCGGTGCCGAGCGTGGTGACGACCAGCGCCTGGGTTTCACCGCGGGTGAACAGGGCGGAACCGTGGGCGCGCGGCAACACGCCGGTGCGGATCGTGATCGGACGCACGGTGCGGGTGTCGCGGCCGTCGATGCGCGGCTGGCCGGACAGGATGCGGTTGCGCACCACGCCGGCTTCCAGGCGGTGGAATGCGTCCTTGATGTGGTTGGCGGCGACGGTGTCCATGTCGGACGTGATCAGCTCAGCGAAGGCCTTGTTGCGGACTTCGTCGATGGCGGCCATGCGCGCCTGCTTCTGCTTGATGTTGTAGGCCTGCTGCAGGCCGTCTTCGGCCAGCGTCTTTAGGCGCTCGACCATCGCGGCGTCTTCTGCGACCGGCTGCCAGTCCCAGGCGTCGGCGCCGGCTTCGTCGGTCAACTCGTTGATGGCGTTGATCGCAGCCTGCATCTGGGTGTGGCCGAACACGACCGCGCCCAGCATGATGTCTTCCGGCAGTTCCATCGCTTCGGACTCGACCATCAGCACGGCGGACTCGGTGCCGGCGACGACCAGGTTGAGCGCCGAATTCTTCAGTTCGGTGTTGGTCGGGTTCAGCACGTATTCACCGTTGATGAAGCCGACGCGCGCAGCGCCCACCGGGCCGTCGAACGGCAGGCCGGACAGCGACAGCGCGGCCGAGGCACCGATCAGCGCGGGAATGTCGCCGCTGACTTCGGGGTTGGATGACATCACGGTGGCGATGATCTGCACTTCGTTGAAGAAGCCTTCGGGGAAGAGCGGGCGGATCGGGCGGTCGATCAGGCGGCAAATCAGCGTTTCGCCATCCGACGCACGGCTTTCGCGCTTGAGGAAGCCGCCGGGGATACGGCCGGCCGCGTAGGTTTTTTCCTGGTAGTCGACGGTCAGCGGAAAGAAATCCTGACCAGGCTTGACTTCATTCTTGGCCACCACGGTGACCAGCACCACGGTGTCGTCCATGTTGACGATGACGGCGCCGGAGGCCTGGCGGGCGATTTCGCCGGTTTCCAGGGTGACCTGATGACGGCCGTAGGTAAACGTTTTCTTGATTGCGCTCACACGTATTCCTTTCAAACAAAAACGCCCCGCTTCAGGCGGGGCGCAAAAAGCTCAGGGGCGCAGCCCCTGGGCCAGATTTTCGACGATGATGCGACAGCGGCTCACCGATTTCGATGCGCTTACTTGCGCAGACCGAGGCGATCGATCAGGGTCTTGTAGCCTTCGAGGTTGGTGCGCTTCAGGTAGTCCAGCAGCTTGCGGCGGCGGCTCACCATCTTCAGCAGGCCGCGGCGGGAATGGTGGTCCTTGATGTTGGCCTTGAAGTGGCCGGTCAGGTCGTTGATGCGTGCCGTCAGCAGGGCAACCTGCACTTCGGGCGAGCCGGTATCGGCGGCAGCGCGTTGGTAAGTCTGGACGATCTCTGCCTTTTGGGCGACGGTAACAGCCATGGTGTACTCCTTCTAAATCGCGTGGCCTGCGGCTGAGCGGGACACGTTCGGGGAAACCGCGAATTTTACGCCAAATCGGGGTCTGAACTCAAGCCTGCTGGGTGGCCACCAGCCGGCGCGGCGTCAGGCTGGCGCCATCGCTGTTGACCAGGCCGATGAAGGTGCCGGATGCGGCATAGACCCGGTTGAGCCCCGGATGGGCAGTGGCATGCGCGACGCTGCGGCCTTGGCACAGCGCCGCAGCGCCGGCCGCATCGAGTTCAAGCGCGGGCAGATGCGCCACCAGGCAATCAGCAGGCAGCAGTAGGGCGGGGCGCAGCGGGGCGTCGAGCGCCTCCAGTTCGGTCAGCGTATGCGCCTGATCCAGGCTGAATCCGCCCGCTGCCGTGCGTTTCAGCGCGGTCAGGTGGGCGCCGCAGCCGAGCGCTGCGCCGATGTCCTGCGCCAGCGTGCGGATGTAGGTGCCGGCGCTGCACTGCACGTCCAGCACCACGCGCGGCGGATCGCATTCGACGAGTTCGAGGGCCCGTATCGTCACCTTGCGCGGCGGTCGCTCGATCTCGATGCCGGCGCGCGCGTATTCGTAGAGCGGGCGGCCCTGGTGCTTGAGCGCCGAATGCATCGGTGGGATCTGCTCGATTTCGCCGGTAAAGCGCGGCAGCAAGGCCTCGATCTCGGCGCGGCTGGCATGGACCTCGCGGGTGGCGAGAATCTCGCCTTCCGGGTCGCCGGTCGTGGTGGTGACGCCGAGCTGCAGCACCGCGCGATAGTGCTTGTCGGCTTCGAGCAGGTAGGCGGAAAACTTGGTGGCTTCGCCGAAACACAGCGGCAACAGACCGTCGGCGAACGGGTCGAGGGTGCCGGTGTGGCCCGCCTTTTTGGCGTTGAGCAGCCACTTGGCCTTTTGCAGCGCGGCGTTGGAAGTGATGCCGACCGGCTTGTTCAGCAGCAGCACGCCATCGACAGGCTGGCGTTGCGCTTTCACTCGTCCTTGGGGTGCTTGGCGTCTTCGGCGACGGCCGTTTCGATCAGTTGGCTGAGCTCGATGCCGCGCTCGACCGAGCGGTCGTAGACGAAGGTGAGCTTGGGCACCACGCGCAGCTGCATGCGATGCGACAGCTGCGTGCGCAGAAAGCCGCTGGCGCGCTGCAGGCCCTGCAGGCAGGCGGTGTGCTCGGGCTCGCCGCCCAGCGTGGTGAAGTAGACCTTGGCGAATTCCATGTCGCGGTTGACCTCCACCTCAGTGATGGTCAGCATGCCGACGCGCGGATCCTTCACTTCCTGCCGGATCAATTCGGGCAGTTCGCGCTGGATCTGGTCGGCGACGCGGCGGGCGCGGGGGAAGTCTTTGGGCATGGTTGTTAGGGGCTAGGCGCTAGGAATTAGGGGCTAGGGAAGAAGGCGCGCGGCTCGCCGCGCTCATTCCCTAAATCCTAGACCCTAGATCCTAATCCCTCGGTCCTCACAGTGAACGCGCCACTTCCACCACTTCAAAGACCTCAAGAATGTCACCTTCCTGGATGTCGTTGAAGTTCTTCAGCGAGAGGCCGCATTCGAAGTTGGCCTTGACTTCCTTGACGTCGTCCTTGAAACGCTTGAGCGAATCGAGCTCGCCCTGGTGGATCACCACGTTGCTGCGCAGCACGCGGATGCCGGCGTTGCGCTTGATGACGCCGTCGGTGACGTAGCAACCGGCAATGGTGCCGATCTTGGAAATGACGAACACCTGGCGGACTTCCACGCTGCCGATGACGCTTTCGCGTTTCTCGGGCACCAGCATGCCTGACAGCGCGGCTTTCACCTCGTCCACCGCTTCGTAGATGATGTTGTAGTAGCGGATGTCGACGCCGCTGGACTCGGCCAGCTTGCGGGCCGACGCATCGGCGCGCACGTTGAAGCCGATCAGCACCGCCTTGGAGGCGAGCGCCAGGTTGACGTCGGATTCGGTGATCGCACCGACTGCGCTGTGGATGATGTTGACCTTGACCTCGTCGGTCGACAGCTTGGCCAGCGCGTGCGCCAAACCTTCGTACGAACCCTGCATGTCGGCCTTGAGGATGATCGGCAACTGCTGCACTTCGCCCTGGCCCATTTGGTCGAACATCGACTCCAGCTTGGCGGCCTGCTTCTTGGCGAGCTGCACGTCGCGGAACTTGCCCTGACGGAACAGCGCGATTTCGCGCGCCTTGCGCTCGTCCGGCAGCACCATCATGTCTTCGCCTGCCTGCGGCACGTCGGACAGACCCTGGATCTCGACCGGAATCGACGGACCGGCTTCGGCCACGGTCTTGCCGGCTTCGTCGAGCATGGCGCGCACGCGACCGAAGGCCTGGCCGGCCAGCACCATGTCGCCGCGGCGCAGGGTGCCGGACTGCACCAGCAGCGTGGTGACCGGGCCCTTGCCCTTGTCGAGACGCGCTTCGATGACGATGCCGCGGGCAGGACCGTCGGCGGCTGCCTGCAGTTCCAGCACTTCGGCCTGCAGCAGGATGGCGTCGAGCAGGCCGTCGATGTTGGTGTTGGCTTTTGCCGACACTTCGACGAACTGGGTGTCGCCACCCCATTCTTCCGGGGTGACGCCTTGTGCCACGAGCTCCTGGCGGATGCGCTCGGGGTTGGCTTCGGGTTTGTCGACCTTGTTCACGGCCACCACCAGCGGTACGCCTGCTGCCTTGGCGTGGTGAATGGCTTCGATGGTCTGCGGCATCACGCCGTCGTCCGCCGCCACCACCAGCACCACGATGTCGGTCGCCTTGGCGCCGCGCGCACGCATGGCGGTAAACGCCTCGTGGCCCGGGGTGTCAAGGAAGGTGATGACGCCTTTTTCGGTTTCGACGTGATAGGCGCCGATGTGCTGGGTGATGCCGCCGGCTTCGCCGCTGGCCACCCGGGTGCGCCGGATGGTGTCGAGCAGCGAGGTCTTGCCGTGGTCGACGTGCCCCATCACGGTGACGACCGGCGGTCTGGCGCGCACTTCGTGTGTGCTGACCTCGCCGCTGTCGACCAGGAAGGCTTCCGGCGTATCCAGCGCGGCCGGCTTGCCGATATGGCCCATTTCCTCGACCAGGATGATTGCGGTTTCCTGATCGAGCACCTGGTTGATGGTGACCATGCTGCCCAGCTTCATCAGCGCCTTGATCACTTCTGCGGCTTTCACCGACATCTTGTGGGCGAGTTCGGCGACCGTGATGGTTTCCGGCACCAGCACTTCGCGCACGACCGGTTCGGTGGGCGCAACAAAGGTGGTGTCTTCATGGCTGCCGGACTTGGATTTGCCCTTGCGACCGCGCCAGCCTGCATCAGGCACGGCGCCGCCACGGGTCTTGAGGCCACCCTTGCGGCGTGCGGCGTCGTCCTTCCAGGTGCCGCCGGGTTTTTTGTCCGGGCCCTTGGCGCCCTTGGCTGCAGCCGGCTTGTCCGGCTTGTGCAGGGTTTTTTCGGTGGGGGCAGCCGGTGCAGCAGGCGCTGCAGCTTTTTCCGCAGCGGCTACCTTGGCGGCTTCGCGCGCGGCTTCAGCCTGCTTGCGCAGGGCTTCGCGTTCGGTGCGTGCGCGGGAGTCGGCAGCCTGGCGTTCCTGCAGCGCCGTGTGGCGGCGAGCTTCCTCTTCGCGTGCCTTGACTTCTGCCTCGTTCAGGATCGAGGCCTTTTTGATGCGGGTGGTTTTTTTCGCGACCGGCGCGGCTTCTGCCGCCACCTCGGCGGGTGCAGCCTCGACTTCGACGGCCGCTTCGGGCACGGGCGCTTCAACGACCTTGGCCTTCTTGGCGGGCGCTTTCTTGGCGGCCGGTGCAGCTTCGGGCTCGGCGGCGGGCGCGGTTTCGACGACGGGGGTCGGCGCGGCCTCGACTTCGACGACGGGCGGGATGACGGCCTCGACCTGCGGGGCGGCCTGGACTTCCGGTGCGGGCTCTGCGACAGGCTGGGCTTCAGCCGTCAGCGCAGCGGCATCGCGCTTGACGTAGGTGCGCGACTTGCGGACTTCGACCTGGATGGTGCGCGATTTGCCGGTGCTGTCGGTCTTGCGGATTTCGCCTGTCTGCTTGCGGGTGATGGTGATCTTGGTCTTGCCGGTCTCGCCTCCGCCGCCGTGCATCTTGCGCAGATAGTCGAGCAAATGTGCCTTGTCCGCTTCGGTGACGGGGTCGACGACATCGTTCTTGCTGACGCCCGCCGCCTTCAGCTGTTCAAGCAACAGCTGCGGCGGCAGTTTCAGTTCCTGGGCGAATTGTTCAACGTTCATGCAGTCCTCTTAGCCTTGGGCGAACCAGGGCGCGCGTGCGGCCATGATCAATTGTTTGGCGCGTTCGGCATCCATGGCGGACATCTCAGTCAGTTCATCGACTGCCAGTTCCGCCAGATCCTCGGTGGTGTGGATGCCTTTGCTGGCAAGCGTGCGTGCGGTTTCGGCGTCCATGCCTTCAAGCGACAGCAGGTCGCCGGCCGAGGCCTCGACCTGCTCCTCGCCGACGATGGCCGCGGTCAGCAGCGCATTGCGGGCGCGGTTGCGCAGTTCGTTGACCAGGTCTTCGTCGAAGGCCTCGATCTCGAGCATTTCGTTAAGCGGGACGTAGGCGACTTCTTCCAGCGTGGAGAAGCCTTCGTCGACCAGGATCTGGGCGACTTCCTCGTCCACATCGAGTTTCTCGATGAAGAGCGCGAGCGTCTTGCCGCTTTCGTTCGACTGTTTCTCGTCGGCCGCTTCGCGCGACATGATGTTGAGATCCCAGCCGGTCAGTTCGGACGCCAGGCGCACGTTCTGGCCGCCGCGGCCGATGGCCATCGCCAGCTGCTCCTCGTCCACCACCACGTCCATGCTGTGCTTGTCCTCGTCCACCACGATGGAGCTGACTTCCGCCGGCGCCAGTGCGTTGATGACGTACTGCGCAGGATCGTCCGACCAGTGGATGATGTCGACGCGCTCGCCGGCGAGTTCGTTGGTCACCGAGGTGACGCGCGAACCGCGCAGGCCGATGCAGGTGCCGATCGGGTCGATGCGCGGGTCGTGCGAGACGACGGCGATCTTGGCGCGCAAGCCGGGGTCGCGGGCGGCGGCCTTGATCTCGAGCAGCTCTTCCTCGATTTCGGGCACTTCCAGTTCGAACAGCTTCATGATGAATTCGGGCGCGGTGCGCGACAGCACCACCTGCGGGCCGCGGGCGCCGCGGTCGATGCGCAGCAGGTAGGCGCGGACGCGGTCGCCGACGCGCAGGTTCTCGCGCGGGATCATCTGGTCGCGATGCAGGAAGCCCTCAACGCGGCCGGATTCGATGATCGCGTTGCCGCGGTCGATGCGCTTCACCACGCCGTTGACGAGGTGCTCCTTGCGGGAGAGGAAGTCCTGGATGATCTGTTCGCGCTCGGCGTCGCGGATCTTCTGCAGGATGACCTGCTTGGCGGCCTGCGCACCGATGCGGCCGAACTCGACGTTCTCCAGCGGTTCTTCGATGTAATCACCGATTTCGATGTCGGGGTGCTTGTCCTGGGCGTCGATCAGCAGGATCTGGTAACCCTCGGATTCCAGGTCGGCTTCGGTGACGACCTGCCAGCGGCGGAAGGATTCGTATTCGCCGGTTTCGCGGTCGATCGACACGCGCACATCGGACTCTTCCTTGAAGCGCTTCTTGGTGGCGGAGGCGAGCGCCTGCTCCAGCGCTTCGAACACCACGTCCTTGTCCACGTTTTTTTCGCGTGCCAGCGCGTCGGCCAGCATCAACAATTCACGGCTCATCATTTCCTCCAGCCTCGCCTAAACCAGGGGTTTCAGGCGGGCAGCGTCCACATTTCTCAAATCAACCGACACTTCCGTGCCATCAACGATCAACTTCACCGCTTCGTTTTCCAGACCCACCAGCTGACCGCTGAGGCGCCGCCGGTTGTCCATCGGTACCCGCAGCTTCAGCGTCACCTGCTCGCCGGCGAAGCGCACATAATCCTGCGGCTTGACCAGCGGACGGTCGATGCCGGGCGAGGACACCTCCAGCCGGTCATAGTCGATGTTCTCGACCGTGAACAGATGGGTCAGGTGATTGCTCACCGCCACGCAATCGTCAATCGTGATGCCGTCCGGCTTGTCGATGTAGATTCGCATCAACCCGCGACCGGCGCGCTCCAGCATCACCAGCTCGTATCCGAGACCGGCAAGAACAGGCTCCAGGCGCGCGGGTAAATCCATCATCGCAAATCCATTATCGCGGCAGGCGTCGCACAAATAAAAAATGGGCGAATTGCCCATTTAAACGTAATAAAGCGGCCGAATTATACCATTCGCGCCGGCAGACTGAAAGGGAAGATGGTGCCCGGAACCGGAATCGAACCGGTACGCCATCGCTGGCGAGGGATTTTAAGTCCCTTGTGTCTACCAATTTCACCATCCGGGCAAAGCGGACGGCCGAACTTGAATCTGGAGGCGCGAGCCGGAGTCGAACCGACCTACACGGATTTGCAATCCGGTGCATAACCGCTTTGCTATCGCGCCAATGCGGTAAACCACTAAACGAAAAGGGGAAAACGTCCGGACTGAGCCTTCTGTTTTCCCCGGAATGCTGGAGCGGGAAAGGAGGTTCGAACTCCCGACCTCAACCTTGGCAAGGTTGCGCTCTACCAGCTGAGCTATTCCCGCGTTGAAGGCTGCGCATTATGGTGATTCCGTCTTTTTCTGTCAACACCCCCGGGCGCAATTCAGGTCGTATTTCGCAAGGCGCGCGCGGCCATCACCAGGTAATACGCCATCGACACCAGGGTGAGCAGCGCGGCCACCCAGATCAGGACCGTGCCGAGGGTCGCGATCGGCAGGCCAGCAAATGGCTGGAAGTAGAGCAGCAGCACGATGGCGACCATCTGCGCCGTGGTTTTCAGCTTGCCGACGAAGGACACCGCGACGCTGGCCGATTTGCCGGCCTTGGCCATCCATTCGCGCAAGGCGGATATGGTGATTTCGCGGCCGATGATGATGAGCGCGACCAGCGGCGCCACGCGGCCGAGGTCGATCAGCACGATCAGCGCCGCGGCGACCATCAGCTTGTCGGCCACCGGGTCGAGGAAGGCGCCGAAGGCCGAGGTCTGGCCGAGTGCGCGCGCCAGATAGCCGTCAAGCCAGTCGGTCAGCGCCGCCACGCCGAAAAAGGCGGCCGCCAGCAGATTGGCCTGCTGCGGCGTCACCCAGCCGTCGGGCAAATAGAACACGCCCGCCATCAGGGGGATGAACAGGATGCGCAGCCAGGTGAGCAGGTTGGGGAGATTAAGGGGCATCAGTGCAGCGCAAGATTAAGGGGTATCAGTGCAGCGCATGGTAAATGGTTTCCGCCAATTCTCGGCTGATACCGTTGACCGAGGCAAGCGCGTCGACGCCGGCGTCGCGCACACCCTGCAGGCCGCCGAAGTGTTCAAGCAGCTGTTTGCGTCGTTTGGGGCCGATGCCGGCGATGTCTTCCAGCGTCGACTGCATGCGTGCCTTGCCGCGTTTGGCGCGGTGGCCTGTGATGGCAAAGCGGTGGGCCTCGTCGCGCACCTGCTGGATGAGATGAAACCCCGGATGGTCCTTGGCCAGCCTGAGTTCGCGGCCGTCGGCGAAGATCAGCGTTTCCAGACCGGGCTTGCGCGCTTCACCCTTGGCGACGCCGAGCAGCAGCACTTCGCCGAGCCCCAGTTCGTTCATCGCTTCGACTGCGCTCGATATCTGTCCCTTGCCGCCGTCGATCAGCAGCAGGTCGGGCAATACCCCGTTTTCCTCGATGCTCCTGTGGAAGCGTTTGGTGAGCGCGGCGCGCATCGCCGCGTAATCGTCGCCGGGGGTGATCCCAGCGATGTTGTAGCGGCGGTAGTCGGATTTCTTCAGGTCGTCGCCTTCATACACTACGCAGGAGGCAACGGTCGCTTCGCCCATGGTGTGCGAGATGTCGAAGCATTCGATGCGTTTCAGCCCGGGCAGGTCGAGCGTCTCGGCGAGCGCGGCGAGACGCTGTGACTGGTTGGCGCGTTCGGTGCTACGGCGCTCGGCCGACAGGCGGGCATTGGCCTGCGCCATGGTCAGCCATACACGGCGCTCGCCGGTGACGCGATGCTGGAGGGTGACCTTCTTGCCGGCCTGCTGGGAGAGCAGCGTTTCCAGGGTCTCGGTCTCGATGGATTCGCTGACCAGAATGCGCGCCGGAATCGGGTGGTCGAGGTAATGCTGGGCGATGAAGGCGTCGAGCGCCTCGGCTGGCGTCGCCCCTTCGCCGTGCTGCGGAAAGAAGCTGCGGTCGCCGAGATGGCGGCCGCCGCGGATCATCGTGAGGTTGACCGCGATCACGCCCGCGACGTCGGCCACCGCGACCACGTCGGCGTCGGCCTCGCTGCCGGTGGTGTCGACGAACTGTTTTTCGCGCACCGTCGCCAGCATCCGCAGGCGGTCGCGCAACAGCGCCGCCGTCTCGAAATCGAGCGCGGCCGCGGCGGCGTTCATCTGCGCGGTGATGTTTTCGGTCAGCGCGGTGGCTTCACCCTTGAGCAGCTGCGCGGCGGCCTCGATGTCGCGCGCGTAGGCGTCCGCAGCGATGCGATTGACGCACGGCGCGGTGCAGCGCTTGATCTGGTGCAGCAGGCAGGGCCGCGAGCGGTTGGCAAACACGCTGTCCTCGCAGGTGCGCAGCTGGAACACTTTCTGCAGCAGCTGCATGCTTTCGCGCACCGCGTAGGCATTGGGGTAGGGACCGAAGGCCTGGTCGCTTTTTTTCGGCGTGCCGCGGAAGTAGGCCAGGCGCGGGAAGCGGTGCCCGGTCAGCAGCAGGTAGGGATAGGACTTGTCGTCGCGGAACAGGATGTTGAAGCGCGGCTTCAGTCCCTTGATCAAGTTGTTTTCCAGCAGCAGCGCCTCGGCCTCGGTGCGCGTCACCGTGGTGTCGATGTGGTCGACGCTTTTCAGCATCAGCCGGATGCGCGGGCTCTGGTCGGTCTTCTGGAAATAGCTGCAGACGCGCTTCTTCAGGTCCTTCGCCTTGCCGACATAGAGCACCGCGCCGGCCGCGTCGATCATGCGGTAGACGCCGGGGCGGGTGGGCAGCGAGGCGAGGAATTCCTTGTCGACGCTCAAAGGCTCATTCTTCGTCGAGCAGCTTGCCGGCGATCGCCCAGTTCTCGTCCGGCAGCTCCTCGAACGCGATGTAGGTGTACGACGCCGGCTTGCCCGCATGGCGCTCCAGCGTGGCGGTGATTTCCTCGGCGACTTTCTGCTTCTGCTCGCGGGTCAGCGTGCCGGCGAGCTTGATGGTGACGACGGGCATGGTCAGTCCTTCGCTTGAATTTTCTCGAACACCGCCGCGAACATCTCCGGGGTGAGGCGGCGCGTCTGGGTATTGTAGCGGGAGCAGTGGTAGCTGCTGACCAGGCGCCGGCCGTCGGGCAGGCGGTAATCGCTGGCGTGGCCGAAGGGATAGTCCTTGAGCTTGAGGCCCTGCGCGCGAAGAACCGCCTGATGCGCGATCTGGCCCAGCGCCAGGATGCTGGTGTGCGCGGGCAGCGCGGCGATCTCGGCGGTGAGGAAGCGGTTGCACTCACGGATCTCGCCCGGCTCCGGCTTGTTGGCCGGTGGCAGGCATTTGACCGCGTTGGTGATGCGGCAGCCGGTAAGTTTCAATCCATCCTCGACCGACACCGATTCCGGTGCGCTGGCGTAGCCAAATTTGTGCAGCGTCTCGTACAGCAGCACGCCGGCGTAGTCGCCGGTGAAGGGGCGCCCGCTGCGGTTGGCGCCGTGCATGCCGGGCGCGAGGCCGACGATCAGCAGATCCGGCGCAGGGTCGCCGAAGGCGGGTACCGGGCGGGCGTGGTAGTCGGGATGGCGGACGCGCACCTCGTCCAGAAAGGTGGCGAGGCGCGGGCAGGCGCGGCAGTCGAGATCGAAATCCATCGGAAGCAACAAAAAACGCCCCACGGCGGGGGCGTCCATTGTACGCGCGGCGGCGCTCAGCTTTCGATCGGCCCGGCGGCAGTCTGCATGTAGTTCTGCTCGCCCATCCGCTTGACCAGGTCGAGCTGGGTTTCGAGGTAATCGATGTGCTCTTCGGTGTCGGCCTGGATGCCGGTGAGGATTTCGCGCGAGACATAATCCTTGACCGCCTCGCAGTGCGCGATGGCCTCGACATACAGCGCCCGGCCGGTGAGTTCCAGCTTGAGGTCGCAGCCCAGGCACTCGACCACGTTCTCGCCGATCATCAGCTTGTTCAGGTCCTGCAGGTTGGGCAGGCCTTCCAGGAAGAGAATGCGCTCGATCAGCTTGTCGGCGTGTTTCATCTCCTCGATCGATTCCTCATATTCGTGCTTGCCCAGTGCAGTCAGGCCCCAGTTCTTGTACATGCGGGCATGCAGGAAATACTGGTTGATGGCGGTGAGTTCCACCGTCAACGCCTTGTTCAGATACTGGATGACTTTCTTGTCGCCTTTCATGCTGCACTCCTGATGTTTGCAGGCGCCGGCGTACATGCCGGTGCTCGATGGTTGAGTCAGTGGGGTTGCCTGACCATTTTAGGAAGGGAGGCCGGTAAGACAAGCCTAGCGGTAGGGCAGGATCAGGCCGCAGCCAGTCCCGGGCAGAGCGCGTCTTCGCTGCGCATCTCGTTCACGGCTTCGCGCAGCACCTCCTTGGCACAGCGGCCACATTTGCCGCACTGAGTGGCGACGCCCAGTTCGCGGCTCAGTTCGCGCATCGTGCACACGCCTTCGGTCCGCACCAGTCGGCGGATATCGGTATCAGTGACACTGTGGCAGAGGCAAACGTACATTGCGTTCTCCAGCAAATGGATCAGATGCGCTTATTTTATATAAATGAGAATGATTGTCAACAACATTCTCGGCATCTCCCAGCCTTCAGCATACGGAAAGCAGCAGCTTGCTGCAGCCGCGCGCGCATGACGGGAAACCGGAGTCCGCGCAGTTGCAGCGCGTCCTCCGGGCGTTGCGGCTTTTCTTGACGAGCGCGACCTGCGCGCCGGCCGACAGGCCGGTCGCCCAGTTCGCCCCGGCGAGCAGTTGGCGGATTGCCGTCAGCGCGTCGGGCGCCAGCACCGTGTCAGTGATGACGACCCTGTTTTTTCGAAAGTCGTGACGCAGGGTCAGAAGGTGTATTTCGCACCCACTTCGACTGCCCGTTCGGGGCCGGCGTAGATACCCTGACGCAGACTGGCGATGTAGCGCTCGTCGGTCAGGTTCTTGATCGCGCCGAAGAGCTTGAGCTGCTTGTTGACGTCGTAGCTGCCGGTGAGGTCGACGGTGTAGTAGCTCGGAATCAGGCCCGACCAGATGGCACCGCCGCTGCCGGTAATGGGGACGCTGTTGTCGCCGGAACCGAACTGTTCATCGACATAATTCCAGGAGAGTGCGGCGTTGACCGGGCCCGACGCGTAGCCGAGGCTCAGGTTTGCCAGCAGTTCGGGCGAGTACGGCAGGCGGTTGCCTTCGTTGATGCCACCGCCGCGATTTTCGCGGTATTCCGAAACCGGAATCCAGGTCAGGTTGCCGTCCACGCTGAAGCCATTGCCAAAGCGGTAACCCAGCGCCCCTTCCAGGCCGCGATGCAGGGTGCTGCCGGCGTTTGCGTTCGCAAGCCCGCCTGAGATGGCCGGGGTGATCTGGTTGTCGAAATCCATCTGGAACGCGGTGAATTCATAACGCAGCGCCCCGCTTTGGCCACGCACGCCGAATTCGACGTTGATGGAGTGTTCGGCGTCGAGTTGCTGATCGACCCCGGTCACGATCGATTGCGCGTTGAGTGGCGGCGAGAACGCCTTGTAGACGCTGCCGTAGAGCTGGGCGGCGGGGTTCAGCTTGTAGGTTGCGCCGATCCCGGGCAGGTATTCGGTGTTCGAACTGTCGCCGTTGTTGGCACTGTTGCGGAGGTCTTCACGCTCCTGCGTGTAGCTTTCGATCCGCAGGCCGGGGGTGATCGAGAGCCTGTCTGTCACATCGAAGCGATTCTGCGCGAAGAGAGCGTAGCTGGTGGCGGAATCGATGCGGTCGGTGGTGATCGTGCCCGTACGCGGGTTGGCGCGGGTCGCGGCGATACCCTGATCGACCATTTCTTCCTGCATGACGCGCACGCCGATTTCGGCCTCGCCGCCTACGCCGAAGAGCGTGTTGGCGACTGTGAGACGGGAATCCAGGCCGATGCGGTCGAAAGAGCGGTTGTTGCCGTTGACAACGTTGGTGTAAACCCAGCTTCCGGCGGCGGTCGAGGCAGCGCTGTCGACAGCAAAGCGCCAGTAGTCGCGGTACATCTCGCTCCAGTAGAGCACGGTGTTCAGGCTCATGCCGGGGCGGATTTCCCACATATGGTTGATATCGAGCGATTTGCGTTCGGTCAGGAAGTAGTCATCCGGCGCGGGGTTGTACTCGGCGCCGGCGTTGTATTCGCCCAGGAACAGGCCGCGATAGGAAATATTGGCGTCGTTTTCGTAATACGTGAATTTCGCGCCCAGCCACTGGTTGTCACCCAGCGCCATGCCGGCCTTGACCATCAGGTCCTGCATGTCGAAGCCCTTGTCCTGGAAGCCGTCGCTCGACGCGCGGGTGTAGAACAACCCGGCCTGGGCTTCGCCCGAAGGCGTCGAGCCGCCCGCTTCGAGAGTGGCTTCGCGATAGTTGTGCGTGCCAACGCGGCCCGAGACGGCGAAGCCGTCGATGGGGTCCCTGGTCTTGTAGTTGATGACGCCGCCGATGGTGTTGGGGCCGTAGCGCAGCGCAGCGGCGCCTTTCAGCACTTCGATTTCGTCCATGCGCTGGATGCGCGGGTTGTAGTAGCGGCCGTTGCCGACGAAGAGACCCGGCGCGATGGGCACGCCGTCTTCGAGAATCAGCGTTTTGTAGTCTGCCGCGCTCAGGCCACGGATGCCGATGTTGGCGACAACGGCCGTTTCTTCTTCGCCCTTGATGTGTACGCCGGGAACCTTGCGCAGGGCATCTTCGGTGGAAAGTGGCTGGATACGGTCGAGTTGCGCCTGGTTGACGATCGAGACTGAACCCGGTTGCTTGGTAATGGCTTCTTCGCCGCCAGAGATGACGTCGATACGCGGCAATTCAATCTGGGCGGCCATCCCCTGGGCGGGGAAATTGAGTGCCACGGCCACAGCCATGGCCAGCCGGGATCGGGTGAGTGCCTGTGGCGCGCCATGCTGCCTGAAACTGCGGGTGATGCGGTTCATTGATTGCTCCTTGCGTCAGATGAATCTGGCTGGCTTGACGCAAGGCATGCGGCTGGCTGGCTGGGGTTGAAAACGGACGATTGCGTCCTTTAGTGAAACCTTATTGGGTGCGGGGATCGGTCACGAATCCCAGCTTGACGAGCCCGGCCTTGGCCGCATCGGCCATGATCTGCGCGACATGGCGATACGCGAGATCACCGTCGGCGCGCAGATGGATTTCCGGCTGTGGCGTCCGCTGCGCGGCGACGGCCATGCGGGTTTGCCACGCCGCGGCGTCGACCACCTCGGCATTCCAGAACACCGTGCCGTCAGCCTGGATCGACAGCTGGATCGTCTCGGGCTTCATCTCATTCGGCTGGCTCGACGCCTGCGGCAGGTCGACCTTGACCGCGTGCGTCATCAAGGGCGCGGTGATGATGAAAATTACCAGCAGCACCAGCATCACATCGATCAGCGGAATCATGTTGATCTCCGCGTGGTCGCCGTCGCCGGCCTCGTTCGTGAGTCCGCCGAAAGCCATCAGGCGCGCCTTGCCACGGGCGCGGCGTAGATGCGCGCCTCGTCCTTGTGCACGCGGGTGTTGTTGCGCAGCCCGGTCGACATGAAGGCGAACAGGTCATGCGCGAAGCCGTCAAGTTCGGACAGCATGGTGCGCTTGGCGCGGTTGAAGAAGTTGTAGGCGAGCACGGCCGGGATCGCGACCGCGAGGCCCAGCGCGGTCATGATCAACGCCTCGCCCACGGGGCCGGCGACCTGGTCAAGACTGCCCGAACCGCTCATGCCGATGTTGACCAGCGCGTGATAGATGCCCCATACCGTGCCAAACAGGCCGACGAACGGCGCGGAGGACGCGATCGACGCCAGCATGGTATGGCCATACTCCAGGCGCGCGGTGTCCTGGTTGATCGCGCGGCGCAGCGCACGGGTCAGGAATTCGTCTTCCGAGCCCGACTCGACCAGGCGCTGCCCGGTCTTGTTGCGGTACTGCTCGGCTGCCTTGAGCCCGTGGTGGGTCAGGTGCGAGAACGGATCGTTGATGCCGTGGCTCTGCAGGTAGTCGGCGACCGCGGCCAGACCGGGCGCATCCCAGAAACGCGCGAGGAACGCCTCGGCATGCTTTTTCATGCGCCAATTGGCGAGACTCTTCGACACGATCAGATACCAGGTGATCACCGACATCGTCACCAGCACGACGAGCAGCACATGGGCGAGACCGTCGGCCTGCGCGATGAAGTGGGCAAAGCCCAGCGGGGTTTGGGTTGCGGCGGATTCCATGGCTTAACTCCTGAGGGTGAACTGAATCGGCACGATGACCCACGCGGCCACCGGCCTGCCGCCTTGGCGGGCGGGCTCGAATTTCCAGCTGGACTGCACGGTGTCGATGGCGGCGCGGTCGAGACGCGGATGACCGCTGCTTTCCGCCAGCTCCAACTGCGCGACGCTGCCGTCCGGGTTGACCAGAATGTTGAGACGCACCGTGCCTTTCTCGCCCAGGCGTTTGGACAACGCGGGGTAGGACGGCTTGGGATTGTTCAGGTAATCCGGCGGACGCGGCGGTGTGGGCGTCGGGGGGGACGGCGGCGCCGGCTTGGGCGCTTCCGCGACCGGCGCGGGTGCCGGCGGCGGCAACAGCTCGGGCACGGGTTCGGGCAGCGGCGTCGGCTTGGGCGTTTCGACCACCGGCTGCGGGACGGGCGTCGGCTTGGCGGCCAATACAGGCGTCGGCAGCGGCTTGGTCACCGGTTTTGGCGGTTGTGGTTTGGGTTCAGGTTTGGGTTGCGGCTGCGGTGCTTCGACCGTGGGCGTGAGCAGGCTCACCATCAGCGGGCGCGGCGGCGTGATCGGTTCGGGCGTGGCGGGCGCGAACAACAACCCACCGAGCAGCCCGGCATGCGCGAGCGTCACCGCGGCCAGACTGGCGGGCGACAGACGCGAGACCGACACGTGGGCGGACTGCGGATTCATTGCGGCGGCAGTGCCTCGTATTCCAGTTCGTCAATCAGATACAGGCAGGAATCGCGCTCATCCGGGCTGAGTGCGGCATGTTGCGCGGCCCGGCTCAGCAGCAGCGCGGCGGTGGAGCGGCTGCGCGCGCAAGGGCGGCGTAGCAGGAGCAGGGCGGCGATCAGAAGCGAGGTCGGGGGCATGTGCGTCCTTTCAGGCGTGGGGCTTACTTGGTCAGGATCAGCCTGCCGTTGCGGGTGATGCGCAGGCGGTAGGTTTCGTCCCGATGGGTGATCTGGATTTCCTGCCGCCCCTGGAACAGGCGGTCCGTCGAAACCGGGTCCGGCAGGCAGGGCTGCGCATCCGGCTCGGTAGCACTACGCTTGGGATCGGTCGGGCTGGGTTTCATGGATGCGGATCCAATATCGAATACGCGAATAATAATGATTCTCAATCATAAATCAAGTGCAGGCGCAAAAAAATGCGCAGGGCGCGCACCCGTCAGGCGACGGGATGACGCTACAGCTTGCCTTCCACGCTCAGGAACACAACGCGCACGCCGTCAGCGCGGTCTGTCTCGCGGCTGTCGAGTGTGCTGCCGGACCAGGCCTCGCTGTCGTTGCCGCGACCGCTGCGGGTGAGGTTGTCGACCGACAGGCGTAGGCTCAACTGGCGGTCGAGTTTCTTGACCGCATAGAGGTCGAGCTGCTGACGCGCACGCTGGGTGAGCTGTGTGTCGGCGCTCGCCTCGCGACTGAATGCGGCGCTGAGGCTGAGATTGCCGCCGACGGTCAGCCGCCACGGCGCATGCTCGTAGTCAAAGCCGAGGTTGCCGCTGTGACGCGGGCTTTCCTGTCGCAGCTGGGGGTCGTCTAGGCTAAGACGGCTGGTCGAGGCGTTGCCGCGCAGGGTGAGCGCTGGCAGGCGGATGGGCTTGATCTTGAAATCGGCGACCAGGCTGGTTTCGTCTGCGCGGCCGACATTGGTGGGACGCTCGACATAGCGTGCGCCCTCGAGCTGGGTGAGCCGCTGTACCTTGTCGTCGATCTGGCGCAGATACAGATTGAGGCCGGCGCTGCCGCGCTTGTGGGGCAGGAAATGTTCCACTCCGAGCTGCAGCGTGGCGGTCTGTTCGGCGTCGAGCGCGGGGTTGCCGGCGCGGTCGGGGTTGCTCAGGGTGTTGGTGCCGGTTGCGGTGCGGATCACCGGCGAGAGCGCGCGCACGCCGGGCGGCGCGTCGGCGAGCGCGAGGCTGGCGCGCAGGTTCCAGCGCGGGTCGGGTTGCCACAGATAGTGCAGCGAGGGCAGCCAGGCGGTGTGGGTGTTTTTCACCGTTGCATCGAGCGCGTCGGTGACTTCGCTGGCGCTGCGCTGCAGCCGTAGGCCGGGCGTGAGCAGATGGCGCTCGGCGATCTGCCATTCGTCCTGCGCCCACAGCGCGAACAGCTGCTCGCGGCTGTCGGCGCGCGCCTGCGCACCGAGCGCGACGGGCGCGCCGTTGAGCGTGTCGCGGCGGCGATCGCGCACCTGCTTGTGGCGTGCTTCCACTCCGGCGGTGGCCAGGTGTGCACCGGCCAGCGGGCGGCTGCGCTTGGCGGCCAGGCTGACTTCGACGCCGTCGCTGGTGGTGCGCGTGCGGGTCTGGTCGACCAGCGCGTCGGCAGCATCATAGGTGTCGAGCTGCTGGCTGCGGCGTTCGCTTTCACCCTGCAGCGACAGTCGCGCACTGGCTTCGCCTGCACCCGGCAGGCGGCGCTTCCATTCGGCGGCCAGGCGGCCGTTCATGCGCTGCGTGGCCTCGCGTTCGCGCTCGCGGCCATCGCTGACCAGCCCGGTGCCCAGCAGCGGATCGGTATAGGTGCTGCGTTGGATGAGGGTGAGGCGGTCGAGTTCGCTGAAGCGGAAGAAGGGGCTGAGCGTGAGGCGCGCGCCCGAGTCGAGGTCGCGGGTAAAGCGCGGCGCCAGGTGCAGCGCGTATTCGCGGCCGCTTTCTCGGTCGGTTTCAATGTCCCAGTCGTCGCGCACGCCGGCGCTGAAATGCTCGGCAGACACCGTGCGGTCGCCGCTGAGCGGCCGCGAGTTGGCAAAGCCCATCCACAGCACGCCGGTTTCGCCTTCGCGCGCGCCATACACGCCGCCGATGCGCCCGCCGAACGCATCGCCGTTGTGGCTGAGGCCGACGCGGAAAGTGCCGGTTCTTTTTGTCGGCACGTCGCGCAGGATCAGGTTGATGGTGCCGCCGGGACCGGCCGGAAATTCCGCCGTGCTGTTGCGGATGATCTCGATGCGCTCGATCAGTTCGACCGGCAGGCTCAGCGCCATGCGGTTACCGCCGGGCAGGGCTTCGCCGTCGACGATGATGCGCGGTTCCAGGCGATCGGCCGGCTGGCCGCGGCCACGCCGGCCGCCGCCGTCGGCGGCAAGACTCACGCCCGGCAACTGACGCAGGATTTCACCGATCGTCGCGGCATCGAGCTTTTCCAGATCCTCCCGACTGATGATGAGCTTGGCGGCCGATGACTCCTGACGCGCCGCATCCGCGTCGTAGGCCGGCGCGGTCACCTGCACCGTCTCCAGCGTGGCGGGCGCGTCAGCCGGCGTCTGCGCCAGCAGCGGGGACGCTGCATGCAGGCAGAGGAAGGCAAGCAGCCGGGGCAGGGCAGTGTCCATGCGAGAAGCACGCTCAGGGCGCGGAGGCGTCGCGCGGGTCGGTGACGAAACCGAGCTTCACCAGGCCAGCGCGCGACGCGTCGGCCATGATGCGGGCGACATGACGATAGGCCAGGTCGCCGTCTGCGCGCAGGTGGATTTCCGGCTGCGGCGTCTGCTGCGCGGCGGCGGTCATGCGCGCCCGCCACGTGTCGGCGTCGACCGCCTCGGTGTCCCAGAACACCGTGCCGTCGGCCTGGATCGACAGCTGGATCGTGTCCGCCTGCTGCGGGCTGGGCTGGCTCGCGGCCTGCGGCAGGTCGAGCTTGATCGCATGGGTCAGCAGCGGCGCGGTAATGATGAAAATGATCAGCAGCACCAGCATCACGTCGATCAGCGGAATCATGTTGATTTCCGCGATGTCCTGCGAGCGCCCGCCGGAATGGAGTCCGCCGAAGGCCATCATGCGCTCCTTGCGGCAGGGTCGGGTTTCGCCCCCTGCTCCTGGGCGCGTACGCCAGTCGACATGAAGGCGAACAGGTCGTGCGCAAAGCCGTCGAGTTCGTTCAACACCATCCGGTTCGAGCGATTGAAGAAGTTGTACGCGAGCACGGCCGGGATCGCGACCGCGAGCCCCAGCGCGGTCATGATCAGCGCCTCGCCGACCGGTCCGGCCACCTGGTCGAGGCTGCCCGAGCCGCTCATGCCGATGTTCACCAGCGCGTGATAAATCCCCCATACCGTGCCGAACAGGCCGATGAAGGGTGCGGAGGATGCGATCGACGCCAGCATGGTGTGGCCGTATTCGAGTCGTGCGGTGTCCTGGTCGATGGCGCGGCGCAGCGCGCGGGTCAGGAATTCGTCCGCCGAGCCCGACTCGATCAGGCGCTGGCCGGTCTTGTTGCGGTATTGATCGGCCGCGTTCAAACCATACTCGGTGAGGTTGGAGAAGGGATCGTGCACGCCGGCGGTGCGCAGGTGCTCGGCCACCGGTTCCAGCCCCGGCGCGTTCCAGAAGTTTTCCAGGAACACCCGCGCGCTTTTGCGCATGCGCCAGTTGGCGATCGCCTTGCTGGCGATCAGATACCAGGTGATGACCGACATGGCCAGCAGCACGATCAGCAGGAAAAGTGCAAGCGCGTCGGCCTGCGTCAGAAAATGGGCGAGGCCCAGTTGAACCGGTTCGTCAGGGGCGTTCATGGTTGACTCCTCAGGGTGAATTGTATCGGCACGATGACCCAGGCGGCGACCGGCTGGTCGCCCTGGCGGGCGGGCACGAAGCGCCATTGGCGAACAGTTTCCAGCGCCGCCTGGTCGAGCCGCGGGTAGCCGCTGCCTTGCTGGATCTCGACCTGCTGCGCGAGGCCAGCGGGGTCGACCTGGACCCGCAGCCGCACTTCGCCTTCCTCGCCCAGGCGGCGCGATACGCTGGGGTAAGGTGGCCTCGGGTTGTCCAGGTAGGCCGCGTCGAAACGCGGCTGCACCACGGGTGTGGGCACTTGCGCGGGTTGCGGCGGCGCAATGGGCGCAGGCGCCGCGAGCGGCGCGACGGGTTCCGCCGGGCGCACGGCCGGCACGGGCGCGGCGGCGGGTTGCGGGGCCGTCGGTGGGGCCACTGCGACCGGAGGCGATGGCGCGCGCAATGGCTGCGGCGGACGGGGCGGCGTGACGACCGGTGGCGGCGGGGCCGTCACGGGGGCGGGCGGTTCAGCCGCGGTTTCGATCAGGCGGACATGGATCGGGCTCGGCAGTGCCGGTGCCGGCGGGGTGTGGGGCGCGGCCAGGATCAGGCCCAGGATGACGGCGTGCATCGCGATCACCCCGGCCAGCACGCCGGGCGCGCGGAACGGCGGGGCGAAGCGCAGATCGGTGGAAAGCGTGTGCATCAGGGCGGCAGGCCGGCGTGCGGTTCAGGAGCCGCATTGTGTCATGCCCGCTGGGCGCGCTGGAGCGGATAAAACAACCAGGCACACGGCAGGCTAGCGCGGCGGATAAGGGCCGCGCACCAGCGGCACCGCCGCTGGCACCTCGGGCTGCAGGGTGACGTGGCGGATGCCGTGGCGCGTATCCAGCGTCTGGCGTGCGGCGTTGAGGAGGGCCGGCCAGTCGTCCAGGCTGCGGATTTCCAGATGCGCCGACAGCGCGATGGTACCGGACGACAGCGTCCACACATGCAGGTCGTGCACCCGATGCACGCCGCCGAGCGCCGCCAGGTCGCGGCCGACGGCATCGAGTTGGACATGCAGCGGCACCCCTTCCATCAGCACGTGCACGACCTCGCGCAGCAGGCGCAGCGCGGCCACCAAGATCAGCGCGGCGACGAACAGCGACAGCAGCGGGTCGATCGGTGTCCAGCCGGTGGTCACCACCACCACCCCGGCGGTGATGGCGGCGACCGAACCAAGCGCATCGCCCAGCACATGCAGCAGCGCCGCACGGCTGTTGAGCGTCTGCTCGCCGCGATGCAGCACCCAGGCGACGGCGAGGTTCACCCCGAGGCCGATTACCGCGACGCCGATGACGGCGCCGCCTGCGATGTCGCGCGGATTGCCGATGCGGTCGATGGCCTCGCTCACGATGAAGGCGATCAAGCCCAGCATCAGCAGACTGTTGAACAGGGCGGCCAGCACCTCGGACCGCACCAGGCCGTAGGAGTGCAGCATGCTGGGCGGCCGCCGCGCCAGCCAGGCCGCGGCGGCCGCCAGCCCCAGCGCCGAGCTGTCGGTGACCATGTGGGCGGCGTCGGCCAGCAGCGCGAGCGAGCCTGACCACCAGCCGGCCACCGCCTCGACCACGGCGAACGACAGTGTCAGTAGTAGAGCGATGATCAGGGTGCGGCTGTTGCCGTCGTGCCCGACGTGGTGGTGGACGTGGCTTTCGCCGCGCTCGAGCGCGAGCGCGTCGTCGTGCTTATGAACGTGCACAGTAGTCAGTCGGGTCAGGCTGCAGGTTGAGGTCGGCCGAATCCTGCCCCAGCCCGGCAATATGGTGCAGCGCATTGACGTAGCGTGCCGATTCGCGCAGTTGGGTCAGGCTCGACGGATGCGGATGGCCGTGCATGCGCGCCAGCCGCGCACGGGACGGCGCGGGCCAGTCCACTTCGAGGCGGGCCAGTGCCTCGTCGGCGAGATCGGGGCGGTTGCAGATCAGCGCCATGTCGCAGCCGGCGTCGAGCGACGCCGTCACCCGCTCGACGATGCCGCCGGCCACGCCCGCGGCTTCCATGCACAAGTCGTCGCTGAAAATCATGCCGTCGAAACCGAGTTGCTGGCGCAGCAGTTTTTGCAGCCAGACGCGCGAAAATCCGGCAGGCTGGGCGTCGACCTGCGGATAGATCACGTGCGCCGGCATCACCGCGGCGAGCCCCGCCTCGATCATCAGGCGGAACGGCACCAGGTCGGCAATCGCCATGTCGGCCAGCGTACGTTCGTCGACCGGGATATCGACATGCGAATCCGCCTTGACGAAGCCGTGGCCGGGAAAATGCTTGCCGCAGGCGGCCATGCCGGCGTCCTTCATGCCCAGCATCAGCGCCTGCCCCAGCTGGAACACGGCGTGCGGATCAGCATGGAAGGCGCGGTCGCCGATCACCGAGGAGGCGCCATAATCGAGGTCGAGCACCGGCGCAAAGCTGAAGTCGACGCCGTGCGCACGCAATTCGCCCGCCAGCACGTAACCGGCTTCGCGCGCCAGTTCGCGGGCGCGTTGCGGGTGGTCGTTCCAGATTTCACCGAAAGCGCGCATCGGCGGCAGTCGCGTGAAGCCCTCGCGAAAGCGCTGCACCCGGCCGCCTTCGTGGTCGACGCCGATCAGCAGCGGCGCGGATTTGAGCGCATGGATCTCGGCAGTGAGCGCCGCCAGCTGCGCCGGGTCGCGGTAGTTGCGCGTGAACAGGATCACGCCGCCGACCAGCGGATGGCCAAGGCGGCGGCGGTCGTCGTCGGTCAGCTCGGTGCCGGCGACGTCGAGCATCAGGGGGCCGAGCGTCATCGACGCTCCTGAATGAAAAGTGGCGTCATCGAAGCTCCGGTAGAGAAATCAGGCGTCATGGGCACTCCAATATGACGTAGGCGAGGACCAGGTCGCCCTCGTCCGACAGCGAGACATGGTGCGCTGTAATCCCTCGGTCCACCAGCCAGGCCGCCAGTTCGGGCGCGCATTCGATATGCGGCTTGCCATGCGCATCGCGCAGCACCGCGATGTTGCGCAGCGTGATGGGCGGACGCAGCCCGGTGCCGGCAGCCTTGGCGAACGCCTCCTTGGCGGCGAAGGCCTTGGCGAGAAAGCGTGCCGGGTCGCGGCTGACGTAATAGCCCGCGTGTTCGGCCGGGGCAAGCATGCGGTCGGCGTAATGCTCGCCGAAGCGGGCAAGGCCGTCGCGAATGCGGCGGGCGTCCAAGAGATCAGTGCCGATGCCGTGGATCATGGGCGCCCTAGAAACCGTGGTTGGACGCGCCTGATGGCGCGTGCGGGCGTGTGGATGCCGCGAAACGAGGAGGCAGCAGGCCGGCGCCTGCAACGACGAGCGACAAAGGCAGGCACGCGTCCGGATGTGCCAGCAGGTGCGTAGCGCTTCCCCTTGGGTAAGGGCCCGAATCGAAGGCAAAAAGCGGGATCAGCATAGAGGCTCCAAAGCTTAACAAGCGGTCAACCACGGTTTTTAGGGTGAAACCTTCACCGGCAGCCCCGCGGCGCGAATTTTTTCAGCAAAGGCGTCGAGCCAGGCCGCCGGCAGCGCGGACAGCCGGTCGGCCTGCGGCTGCATCGAAGGCCGCGCCAGACCGTAGAGCAGCACGCCCTGCAGCGGAATGCCTTGCTGCCGGATGCGCGTCACCGCGGCCAGATAGGCCGCCTGTTCCGCATCGGAAGGCGGTGCACCGTCCGTCGCGAACACGCAAGTTTGTAGCCAGGTCGGACACAGGCGCGCGGTCGCGGCCAGTCGCTCGAACTGCTTGTCGGGCGAGATGCGCGTCTGGTTGATGCTGCGCATGCCACTGGCGGTTGCGCTGTCGAACTTGAACCACATTTCGCCGTTCAGCGCCGCCATTTTTTTGAGGCCGTCCTGCACGCGCGGCCGGTCGGCCAGACTGCCGTTGGTGATCAGCACCAGCTTGATCGTATCGATGAGACCGAAATCCGCCATCACCCGGCCGATCAGGTCGATCACCTGCGGAAAGGCGCGGGCGCTGGTCGGCTCGCCATTGCCCGACAGCGCAATGTCGTTCAGCCGCCGTGCGCCTTCGGGTACCCGCGTCTGCATGAAGTCGCCGTGCAGGATGTCGGCAAACATCGCGCGCAGCTCGGTCTCGAGTTGCGCCAGATCGATCTCCGGCGCTGCGCCGCGCACCAGATCGGGCACCTGGCAATACACGCAGGCCCAGTTGCAGGCGTTGTTGGGATTGAGGTTAACCCCCACCGATACGCCGCCGGCCCGCCGCGAGACGACGGGATAGACATAGGTCATCCCCGCGCTGTCGCGGTCATGGTTGACGGGAGTGAGGGGAGCAGTCTGGGGCATGCGGGGATTTTCTCATGACCCGACGAAAAACACCGTGTTCTTGCGCCCGGTTTCAAGCATGCGCGCTACGCACGCTGGCTAAAACCAAGTATCTGGCGGAAGCGGTGAGAGGCTTCCCGCTTCCTTGTGGGATGGGTTTTAGCACGCGTGCTGCGCACGCATGCTGAAACCACGCATCTGGCGGAAGCGGTGAGATTCGAACTCACGAACGGTTGCCCGTTGCCGGTTTTCAAGACCGGTGCAATCGACCACTCTGCCACGCTTCCAAAAAAATCTGCACGATGCGGGCGGCCGGTTTTGGCTTCGGCCGCGCTTCGCGCTTAACTGCAAGCAGGTTAGCCTGACGGCGCGAATTGTAGCGGGTTCGCCGGGCTTTGTCGGCGGGTGGGTGCGTCGGCACGGGCTGACGCGGCTTCATCAAGGAGTGTCGGGTTTTCGTTATCCCGGCCGCCGGGGCTGACGACAGCCTGACGCGGGGGTCAGTAAAACCAATGCCTTGGATGCGGCAGGGCAGCGCGGCCGGCTGGCATAGATGGTGCTGTTCAACAGCACACGCCATCCATTGAGTTGTCCCATGCCCGAATTCTTTGACATGCTGACCACGATCGCCCTCCGCAGAAAAGCCGGGAGCGGATCGCCGTTCGCCTCGGTAAAGCGCACCGAGAAATGGCTGAAGACCCTGCCTGCCGATTCCGATTACGACAGGCATCACGCGCTGGTCCAGGGGCTTGAGCGCTTCAACGCGGAACACGCTGCGGCGACGCTCAGTCGCATGAAATCGCTGCTGAAGCTGGAGGAGGCGGGGTTGCCGCTGCAGGAACGCATCGTCGAACAGTATGTCCGCAATCAGGCGTCATTTCGTCTGGCGCGTCAGGCACTGTGGCGCGAATCGTGGATGTTCTGGTCGCTGCTGGCGGAAGCCTGGTACGAGATGCTGAAGCACGCCTACCGCAATCCGGGCAGCGAAGACCTCAAGCCGCATGTGGCGGATTTTGCCGCGCGCACGCTGCGCTACATCGGCCTGGTCATGCGCTGGGACTATCACCAGGCACGCAGCCCGTCGCCGTCGGCGTGGCGTCGGCTGCACAAGATCTACCGGCTGGTCGAGCGCGACGGCCATGTGCTGACACCGGTGCGGATCGATGCGAAACCGACCCACTGCGCGCGTGAATACACGCTGGTGGTGCTGATGGGTCTGGTGCATCCGCTGGGTTATCGCACCCAGGAAATCGAATCCATCGCCGAACTGATCGAACGCTTCGAGCCGCTGCCGCTACCCGACGTTGCTGCGCGACGGCAAATCCACACGCACATGGTGGACCTGACGCAGAGCGAGGGGGCGAGCATGCTCGAACCCGACTGGGTGGAAGGCCGTCGCCTGCGCTACCTGGCGCTGGGTCCGCTGGTTGCTCATCTGCGCGGGCTCGAAAACGACGCATCCGAAGACGGCACGGGCGGGCTCGCCCAGCAGGTGGCCAGTCTGATCGAGCGCGGCGGCATCCGCCGCAACCTGCAGCGCACCAACCGCTTCGGCCGCGTGTGGGTGGCGGCCGGCATGGACAACATACTGGCCGCGCTCGCCCAGTACGACGGCGATCCGGCACGTTCGGGCCTTGAGCCCTGGATGCTGCGCGACGAAAGTCCGGAGGGCATGGGCTTTGCCCTGCCCGAGGTGACGGCGCTGCCGCACGGTCGCCTGGTGGCGGTGAGCTGGGATCCGGCTGAGAATGTCTGGCAGTTGCTGGCGATCCGCTGGAACCGCGAGGAGGACGATCAGCATCTGGTCGGCGCGCAGCGCCTGTCGCGTCATCCCAAGCGGGTGGAAATTTATTTCGAGCCGACCTCGGAAGGCAGCATGCCGGAAAAGACCTGGGCGCTGTATATGCCGATGACGCATCCCGACCAGGGCGTCAGCAACCTGTTAATCCCGCAGTCGCACTATCGCCTCGGCGCATCGCTGATGCTGCGCGACGGCGACATGCTCTACCGCCTGCGGCTGGGCGAGGTCATGGAAAGCCACGAAGGCTGGCTGCGGGTCGGCATGGATGTGCTCGGCCGCGAGCAGTTCGCCGCCGCTGCCTAGCGTCAGCGCGTGCGGATGTCGCCGAAGTGAAAGTCGAATGAGCCGGCGCGGCGGTCGTTGAAATACTGTTCCAGCGTGGCGCGCACGGTGCGAAACGCGATGTCGTCCCAGGGAATTTCGGCTTCGGTAAAGAGTTTCGTTTCCAGCGATTCGATGCCGGGCTGAAAATCCAGATCCAGCAACTGGGCGCGGAACATCAAATACACCTGGTTGATGTGCGGTAGGTTGAACAGGGTATAGAGCCCGCCGATCTCAATGCGCGCGCCGGCTTCTTCCCAGGTTTCGCGCGCCGCGCCTTCCAGCGTGGTTTCGCCGTTTTCCATGAAGCCGGCAGGCAGCGTCCACAGCCCATATTTGGGTTCGATCGCGCGGCGGCACAGCAGCACCTTGTCTTCCCATTCCGGAATGCAGCCGACCACCATTTTTGGATTCTGGTAATGGATGGTGCCGCAGTCGGTACAGATATGACGCGGCAGATTGTCTCCGGCCGGTACGCGCAGCATGACGGCGCTGCCACATTCACTGCAAAAATTCATGCTGCATCCATTTCAGCCCTAGTGGGTGCACGGTAGCAAAATCTCCCCTTCCCGATCAAGGGCGAAACAAACTGGAATGCGCGAGCACGAGCGATTATCATTTGGCTTCACTCCGTATTGTTGTAAAGCCCATGCGTCCCTCCCACATCGAAACCATCCTCGACCGCGAATTTGAAAGCGCCGCCGACGGCCACCACACGCCCGTGATGCTGTGGGGCCCGCCGGGCGTCGGCAAGTCGCAGATCGTCGCCAAGATCGCGCTGCAGCACAGCGTGCCGCTGATCGATATCCGCCTCTCGCAAATGGAGCCGACCGACCTGCGTGGCATTCCGTTCCGCAACGGCCAGCTGGTCGAATGGTCGATTCCCTCGGTGCTGCCCGATGCCGCGCGCCACGGCCCGGCCGGCATCCTATTCCTCGACGAGATCACCTCGGCGCCGCCGACCGTGTCGGCCGCGGCCTACCAGCTGATTCTCGACCGCCGCCTCGGCGAATACCAGGTGCCCGACGGCTGGGTGATCTTCGCCGCCGGCAACCGCCAGGGCGACCGCGGCGTCACCTACGCGATGCCGGCGCCGCTGGCCAACCGCTTCACCCACTACGAAGTCGAGGTGAACCTGGACGACTGGGTGGACTGGGCGCACAGCGAGGACATCGATCCGCGCGTGATTGCCTTCCTGCGCTTCCGCCCCGACCTGTTGTTCAGCTTCGATCCGGCGCACACGCCGATCGCTTTCCCCAGCCCGCGCTCGTGGGAATACGCGCACCGCGCGCTGCAGAAATTCGATCGTACCGCGCTGCTGGCCGACTCGCTGGTGGCCTGCGTGGGGCAATCGGCGGGACTGGAACTCAAGACCTTCGTCGACAACATGGCGCAGATGCCGGACATCGACGCCATCCTCGCCGGCGAGGCGGCCGAGGTGCCCGAGGGCATCGACCTGCAGTACGGCGTCGCCGCCGCGCTGGTCCGCAAGGCCCTGCAGGCAGCCGACAGCGGCAATGCGACGGCGGTCTACGGCAACATCCTCAAATACGCACAGCGCTTTCCGCAGCGTGAGATGGGGGTAATGCTGGTGTCCGACCTGCATCGCGCGGTGGGCCGTCCGCTGTTCGCCGTGCCGGCGTTTGCCGAGTGGGCCAACAGCATCACCGACCTGGTCTTGTACGAACATTAAGCCCATGGCTGAAGCCAACGACGCCGCGCTCCAACCCATCCTCACCAAGCTTGCCGCCGCGCGCACGCGGCTGATCATGGAGCGGCCGTTTCTGGGCGCGCTGGTGATGCATCTGCCGCTGAAGCCGGGCGGCGAGTGGTGCACCACCACCGGCACCGACGCGCAGGCCTTCTATTTCAATCCCAAATTCGTCGAAAACCTGTCGCTGGCGCAGACGCAGTTCGTGCTGGCGCACGAGGCGATGCATTGCGCGATGGGCCATCCGCATCGCCGCAACCACCGGGTGAAGCGACGCTGGGACGTGGCCTGCGACCACGCGGTGAACCTGATCCTGATCGAGGAAGGCCTGAAGCCGCCGCTGCACGGCATCCTCGCCGACCAGAATTTCATGACGCTGTCGGCGGAGGAGATCTACCCGCTGATTCCCGAGGACACGCCGGAGGAATCCTTCGACCAGCACCTGTTCGACAGCGACAACGAGCAGGGCGCAAGTCCCGACGAGAACGAGCGCCAGGATGACCCCGATGCCGGCGAGTCGGGCGGCCAGGGTAAGGAAGGTCAGAGCCAGGCGGAGGAAAAAGAGGGCAGCGGCAGCCAGGCCTCGCAAAAGCCGAACGAGCTGTCGCCCAGCGAACGCGAGGAATTGGCCGAGCAGTGGAAGAACCGGCTGGCCGCCGCCGCCCAGGCCGCGCGCCAGGCGGGCAAGCTGTCGCAGTCGATGATGCGCTGGGTCGACGGCCTGCTGGCGCCGAGCCTGCCGTGGCGCGCGCTGCTGGCGCGCTTCTTTGCGGTCAACCAGCGCGACGACTATTCGTGGCGGCGGCCGTCGCGGCGCGAAGGCGATGCGCTGCTGCCACGGCTGTCGAGCGAGGGCATCGAAGTCGTCGCCGCGATCGACACCAGCGGCTCGATCAGCGATGACGAGCTGCGCGAATTCGTCAGCGAGCTCGATGCGCTGAAAGGCCAGGTGCGCGCCCGCATCACCTTGCTCGCGTGCGACAACCACGTGGCTGATAAAGCGCCGTGGGAATTCGAGCCGTGGGACACCATGCAACTTCCCACTGATATCGAAGGCGGCGGCGGCACCGATTTCCGTCCGGTGTTCGACTGGGTCGAACACGAAAACCGCAGCCCCAACATGCTGGTGTACTTCACCGATGCCGAAGGCGACTTCCCCAAGCTGCCGCCGAATTACCCGGTGGTCTGGCTGGTCAAGGGCAAGGGCGCCGTGCCGTGGGGCGAGCGGGTGCAACTTAATTGAGCGCCGCCGACACGCAGCCCAGCCGGGTGCGCGGCTTTCTGTTCGAGCAACTCGACATTCGCGGCGCCTGGGTGCAGCTGGGCGATGCCTGGCAGCAGATGACCGCGGGCCGCGCCTACCCTGAACCCGTACTGGAATTGCTGGGCCAGCTGGCGGGCGTCACCACGCTGATCACCGCCAACCTCAAGCAGGCAGGGCGGATCACCTTCCAGCTGCGCGGCGAAGGCGCGGTGTCGCTGCTGGTGATGGATTGCGACGAGCAATTGCGTCTGCGCGGCATGGCGCGGGCGCCGGCCGAACTGGCGGCCGGCAGCCTGCCGGAACTGCTCGGTGCGGGCGCGCTGACCCTGACGCTCGATGCCGCCGGCATGCGCCAGCCCTACCAGAGCCATGTACCGCTGCAGGGCGAGACATTGGCGGCGGTGTTCGAGCATTACCTGGAACAGTCCGAGCAGACGCCGACCCGGCTGTGGCTGGCGGCCAATGGCGAAACCGCCGCCGGGCTCTTTCTGCAGGCGCTGCCGGGCGCAGAAGCGCGCGACCCCGACGGCTGGAACCGGCTGCAGATCCTGGCCGACACCGTGCGGCCGGACGAATTGCTCGGCCTCGGCGCGATCAAGCTGATCGAGCGTCTGTTCCCCGAAGAGGATGTGCGCGTCTACGACCCGCGCCCGGTCCACTATCACTGCCCGTATGATCCGGCCAAGATCCATGCCATGCTGCACGGCGTGGGGCGCGCGGAATGTGAATCCATCCTCGCCGAGCAGGGCGAAATCCGGGTGCACGACGACATCTGCAACCATGAATATGTACTTGATGCCGCCGCGGTGGCGGCCTTGTTCAAATGAAGGAGGGCGTGATGCGGACACGATGGATGGCAATGGGACTGCTGGTGCTGGCGAGCGGCGCGCTGGCGGACGAAGGGCGCTACCAGGCGCTGCCGCTGGCGGGCGCGCCCGGCGGGCAGGGCGGCGGGCGGGCTTTCATTCTGGACACCCGCGAGGGCCATGTCTGGATCTGGAGCGAGAACGAGCCGATCGTCGCGCCAGACGGCAGCCGGCGCTATGGCGCGGGTTTCATCTATCAGGGCACGCTGCGGCCCGGCAGCCGGCCGGGAGAACTGGTCCAGCCGCAGTCCCGCTGATGGCGGGATCCGGGCCATTTTTAAAGACATGGCCGGATCGGGCCGATACGTGCTCATCCTGACGCGTGAATGAACCGACCATGACAGAAACCGCAGCGCCGCCCGCCTCGCCGCCCCCCGCGCGCCAGAAAATTCGTCTGGGCGACCTGCTCGTCGAGCAGAAGGTGATTTCTGCCGCCGACCTGGACATCGCGCTGGCGGCGCAGAAGAAAAGCGGACGCCGGCTCGGCCGCATCATTGTCGAAAGCGGGCTGGCGGGCGAAAACGACATCGCGCAGGCGCTGGCGCGGCAGTTGAGTCTTCCTTTCATCGATCTGCGGAAATTCAGCCCCGAAGCGTCCGTGCTGCAGTTGCTGCCGGAAGCGCAGGCGCGCCGCTTCCGGGCCATCCCGCTGGCGCGACGCGACGGCAGCATTTTTGTCGGCATGGCCGACCCGACTGACCTGTCGGCCTACGACGAGATCGCCCGGCTGATCCACGAGAGCATCCAACTGGCCGTGGTCGCCGAAGGCGACCTGCTGGCGGCGATCGACCGCATCTACCGGCGCACCGACGACATTCACGGCCTGACCCAGGAACTCGCGCGCGACATGGGCGAAAGCGAGGCCAGCATCATTGGCCTCGAATCGCTCGGCGAAGGCCAGGCCGACGCGCCGGTGGTGCGCCTGTTGCAAACACTGTTCGAGGATGCGCTGCAGGTGGGGGCATCCGACGTCCACATCGAGCCGCAGGAAAAGCACCTGGCCATCCGCTTCCGCATCGATGGCATTCTGCATGCGCAGACGCAGGCCGACCTCAAGATCGCGCCGGCGCTGGCGCTGCGCCTGAAGATCGTATCCGGACTGGATATCTCCGAAAAGCGCCTGCCGCAGGACGGCCGCTTCGCGGTCAAGGTGCGCGGCCGCACCGTCGATGTGCGACTGTCCACCATGCCCACCCAATACGGCGAATCGGTGGTGATGCGACTGCTGAGCCAGGGCGACAATCTCATTACCCTCGACAATCTGGGGATGCCGCCAGACATGCTGGAGCGTTTCCGTGCCATCCTGCACCGCCCCAACGGCCTGGTGCTGGTGACCGGCCCCACCGGCAGCGGCAAGACCACCACCCTCTATGCCGCGCTCGGCGAGCTCAACGATCCTGGCACCAAGATCATTACGGTCGAGGACCCGGTGGAATACCGGCTGCCCGGCGTCAACCAGGTGCAGGCCAACGAAAAGATCGACCTCAGTTTTGCCCGCGTGCTGCGCGCCATCCTGCGCCAGGACCCGGACGTGATCCTGGTCGGCGAGATGCGCGATGCAGACACCGCCCAGGTTGCGCTCAGGGCGGCGATGACCGGCCACCTGGTGCTGTCCACCCTGCACACCAACGACGCCGCTTCCACCCCGGTGCGCCTGCTCGACATGGGCGTGCCCGCCTTCATGGTGGCAACCTCGGTGCAGGGCGTGCTGGCGCAGCGACTGGTGCGCAAGGTGTGCGGCCACTGCAAGGCGCCGCATGCCGTGACGCCGCAGGAACGGGTCTGGCTCGGACGGGCGCAGACCGAGGCCCATACGGAAGACGGCTATGTCGCGGGGGCGGGGTGCGACCGCTGCCATGGCACCGGGTATTCCGGGCGGTGCGCCGTCCATGAACTGCTCGAAATCAATGCCGCGCTGGCGGAAAGCCTGGCCCGCAAGAATCCCGCCGAATTCGTGGCGGCTGCGCGCGCGGCCCTGGCCGGTCACACCCTGCGTGATCAGACCATTGCGCTGGCGCGGGCCGGCGTGACCTCGCTGGCCGAGGCGATGCGCGCAAGCGCCCAGGACGAAACGGGCTGATGCTGCGCTTTGCCTACACCGGCCGCACCCAGAGTGGCGACAAGACCCAGGGCTTCCTCGAGGCGGACAACGCGGCCGCCTGTGCCAGCAGCCTGCTGAAAAATGGCATCTCGCCCATCGCCATCCATGAAACCGACCAGGCCGAGCGCCGGGGCGCGAAGCCGAAAGGCCCGGGCCTGTTCGCGCCCACCGTCCAGCCCATCGACGTGCAGCTGTTCTCGCGCCAGCTCTATACGCTGATGCGTGCCGGCGTGCCCATCCTGCGGTCGCTCACCGGCCTGATCGAATCGACGACCAATGTCGTGTTTGCCCAGGTGATCACCTCGCTGAAGGAATCGCTTGAAGCCGGCCGCGATCTGTCGACGGCGATGCGCCAGCATCCCAAGGTCTTTTCGCCTTTCTACGTGGCGATGGTGCGGGTCGGCGAGGCGACCGGCCGGCTCGACGAGATCTTCCTGCGGATGTTCGAGCACCTCGAGTTCGAACGCGAGACCCGTGCCCGCATCAAGGAGGCCCTGCGCTATCCGAGTTTCGTCCTGATCGCCATGGTGGTCGCGGTGGCCGTCATCAATGTTTTCGTCATCCCGGCCTTCGCCAAGGTCTATGCCGGGCTGGGAGCCGAACTGCCGCTGATGACGCGGATTCTGATCGAATCCTCGCGGATCACGATTGAGTATGGCTGGCTCATGCTGGCGGGTCTGGTGCTGGCCATCGCCGGGTTTCGCCTGTGGCGCGCTTCCCCCGAGGGGCGGCTGATCTGGGATCGCTACAAACTCAAAATTCCGCTTACCGGCTCGATCATCCTGCGCAGCACGCTGGCCCGGTTTGCGCGCACCCTGGCGCTGTCGCTCAAAAGCGGCATCCCCGCCGCGCAGGCGCTCTCGGTGGTGGCCGAAGTCACCGACAACGCCTGGATTGCCTCGCGCGTCGAGCAGATGCGCAACGGCATCGAGCGCGGCGAATCGGTCTTGCGCACCGCGCAGAACGCCGCCGTGTTCAACCCGGTGGTTCTGCAGATGATCGCCGTCGGCGAGGAAACCGGCAGCATCGACGATCTGATGCAGGAAGTCGCCGGCATGTACGAGCGTGAGGTGGATTACGAAATCAAGACCCTCGCCGCTCGCGTCGAACCCATCATCATCGTCGCCATGGGCGGCGTCGTACTGGTGCTGGCGCTCGGCGTGTTCCTGCCGATGTGGGATCTGGCCAGCGTAGCAATCAAGTAGTTTTCAACTGCAGATTCAATTACTTGCTCAAGTATTTGCGCTGACGGCCGCAATAGTTTGTATGGGCCACGCCGTTTGGCGGTGTCGGCATGCAGACTTCATCCAATTACGCAGGAGAACACAATGAAAACAAGACAGCACGGCTTCACCATGATCGAACTCATCGTCGTCATCGTCATCCTCGGCATCCTCGCCGCGGTGGCGTTGCCGCGCTTCACCAACATCCAGGGCGATGCGCGTGCCGCCAAGCTGAATGCGGCGCGCGGGGCGGTGCAGGCGGCCTCTGCGATGGTCCATGGTGTGGTGCTGGTTCGCGGCGGCGTGGCCGATACGGGCGGTTGCGCAGGTGCAGCCACCAACGCAACCAACGCTGTCACCGCCGCAGGCACGGTCTGTACCGAAAATGGTCTGATCAACATTATTAACGGCTACCCCACTTCCGATGCCCGCGGCATCATCAACGCGGCCGGGCTGACCTCTGTCTTCCTGCCCGCTGGCACGACCATCGCGCAAGCCAACACGGCTCTCGCCGCGGAAGGCTATACCGTCGCCGGCGGCGGCGCCGCGATTGCTTCGGTGCTGACGATCGGCGTTACCGGCGCACGGATCCCGGCCAATTGCCAGTTCACCTACCGTCCTTCCACCACCGCAACCGGCGGCGCCGCGTTGATCAGTGCAGCCGTGACCACGGGCTGCTAATTACGCACATGCCGGGCGACTCCGCGACGGGGCTCGAAGCAGCGACAAGCAGCTGGCCCATACCGAAGCGTGGTTGCCCGCCGCCTGAGCGCGGCTTCACCCTGGTAGAACTGATCCTCGTCCTGGTCATCGCCGGCATCCTCGCGGCGGTGGCCGTGCCGCGCATGATCGGACGTACCAGCTTCGATACCCGCGGATTTTCCGACCAGCTTTCCGCTACGGTGCGCTTTGCACAGAAGCTTGCTGTTTCCCAGCGTCGCGATGTCTCCGTTCGCCTGACCGCCGGCGATGCGACACTGTGCTATGACGCGGCCTGCGCCACCCTGGCACCCGGGCCGGGCGGCGAAAAGCCCTACACGGTCACAGCGCCGGGCGGGGTGACGATTGCCCCGGTCACGGTGCTGACGTTCGACCGGGGCGGGCGCCCGAACCTCGCGGCCCAGCTCGCGATCCAGGTCACCGGCAGTGGCACGCACACGATCCGGGTCGAGCAGGAAACCGGCTACGTCCATGACTAGCGAACGCGGCCTTAGCCTGATCGAGCTGCTGGTTTTCATCGTGGTGGTGGGCATCGCGGTGACCGGAGTGGTGTCGGTCTTCAGCTTCAACACACGTTCCAGCGCCGATCCCATGGTGCGCAAGCAGGCGCTCGCCATCGCCGAATCGCTGCTCGAGGAAGTGCTGGCCAAGCCCTACACCTATTGCGATCCGGACGATGCCAATGTGGAGACGGCAAGCGGTTTTGGCGATTGCGCGGTGCGCGAGGACACCATGGGGCCAGAGGCTGGAGAGACGCGCGATCCCGGTGTCCCGCCGTTCGACAACGTCAACGATTACGATGGCTTTTCCATGAACCCCATCGTCGACCTTAGTGGCGCTCCTGTGACCGGGCTCGCCGGCTATACCTCGACCGTGCAGGTGCAGCCGGCTGGGGCTTTCAACGGCATCCCCGCAGGCGAAACCCTGCTGGTGACCGTGACCGTCACCGCTCCCGGCAACCTGGGCGTCAGCCTGTCCGGCTACCGCACGCGTTATGCGCCCAATTTCTGACCACGCCGGCTTCACCCTGGTCGAGATGATCATCGTCATCTCGATTACCGCCATCATCGGCTCGATGGTGGCGGTGTTCCTGCGCGCGCCGCTGGAAAGCTATGTGGCCCAGGACCGCCGTGCGCGGCTGGCGGACGCGGCCGACACCGCGTTGCGCCGCATGGGACGCGACATCCGGCTGGCGCTGCCCAACAGCGTGCGGGTCACCACGGATGCGGCCGGCGTGGTGTATCTGGAGTTTCTCGCCACCCGCAGCGGTGGCCGCTATCGCGTGGCGGGAGGCGGCGACATCCTCGATTTCACGACGGCCGACAACAGCTTCGACGTGCTCGGTCCCGCCATCGCGATCCAGGCTGGCGACCGCATCGCCGTGTACAACCTCGGCATTCCGGGCGCCGACGCCTGGGCGGTGGCGGGCAATACGCTCGCCTCCTATGCCGGTGCAGCCGGCAGCGTGACCAATATCGCCATTGCCGCCAAGCAGTTTCCGCTGGCCTCGCCCGGCCACCGTTTCCAGGTCGTCGAGGGGCCGGTGACCTATGCGTGCGCGCCTGACCCGGCTAATCCCGGCCTGGGTACGCTGACGCGCTTCTGGGGCTATGGCATTGATCCGAATCAGCCCACGCCACCCGCGCCTGCGCCGAGCGCGCTGCTGGCCACCGGTGTCAGCGCCTGCAGTTTCGACTACCAGCCCGGCGTCACCGAGCGCGGCGGCCTGGTCAGCATCACGCTGGCCCTGAGCCAGTCCGGCGAAACCGTCAATCTCTATGCCACCACCCAGGTGAGCAACCAGCCATGAAGCGCGTGCCGCACACCGAGTCGGGCTTCGTCCTGCCCACCGCGATTTTCCTGCTGGTCATCCTGGCTGCGCTGGCGGCCTACATGGTGTCGCTGTCGCGCACCAGTCACATCAGCAGCGCACTCGACATTCAGGGCAGTCGCGCCTACCTGGCGGCGCGCGCCGGCATCGAATGGGCGGCGTGGCAGGTGATCGATCCGCAGGGGCTGCAGCCGAGTCCGGCGCCGTGCCCGGCCGCGACCACGCTGGTACTGGAGGAGACGCTTGCCGCCTTTTCGGTGGATGTCAGCTGCACCCCCTTCGTTGAAACCGATGGCGCCGATACGGTGGCGATCTACCAGATCACCTCGACGGCGACCTCGGGCCAACCCGGCGAGGTGGATTTTGTCGAACGCCGGATCGAGGCGGTGTTCTCCCAATGAGCACCCGACTCGTCCCTCGCCTGATGCACCGAATCGGCAGCGTGCTCGTCGCCGGCGTCGCACTCTGGCTGGCCGCGATGCCGCAGGCCTGGTCTGCGATCACGCTGGTCGGCGCGGCGTCTGCGGTGTCGGGCGGAAGCGGCACGACCAGTCTGACGCTGACGTATCCGGCGGGCAGGCAGGTCGATGATGTGCTGATCGTGCAGATTGCCGCGCGCGGCGATCGGACCTTTACCCCCCCGCCGACTGGCTGGACGCTGATCAACCTCACCTACGACGGGAGCGCGCTGACCCAGGCGGTCTACTGGCGGCGCGTCACCGCCGCCACGCCCGCCAGCGAAAACTGGGGCATCAGTGCGTCCGTGCGCGCTGCTGCTGCGGTGGTCGCGTATCGGGGCGTCGATCCGGTCGCGCCCGTCAACGTCCATTCAGTCCGCAGCAACGCCAGCAGCACGAGTGTGACGGCCAATTCGGTGTCGCCGACCGTCGCCGGCACGCGGCTCGTCGGCCTGTTTGCCGTGGCCAATGGCAATGCCGGTTTCGCGCCACCCGCCGGCATGACCGAACACGCAGATGAAAATACCGCAGGCGGCCCCAATAACGGGATCGCCATCGAACTTGCCGACGAGGCCTATTCCGGCGGGATCGCCGCGACCGGCAGCCGGGTGGCGACGGCAAGTACGGCCGCCGTCAGCGTCGCCCATCTGGTCTCACTGCAATCCAACGTCATCGCCAGCTACCGCATGGACGAGGCGGCCTGGACCGGCGTGTCGGGGCAGGTCACGGACAGTTCGGGCCGCAGCCATCACGCCTCGGCGGTCAACGGCGCCACCACCGGCGGCACGATGCCGGCGATCTCCGGCACCCCGGGCACCTGCAACTACGGCATGCTCGACGGCAGCAACGATTACGTGGCGGTGCCGACCTCGTTCCCGAATCTCGTGACCGATTTCACGATCACCGCCTGGATCCGCACCACCAACAACGCGCGGGGCGGCCAGCGCATCTTCATCGACGACCAGAGCAATTCCGGCGGCTACGGATTCAGCCTGGGTGACGGCGGCACCGGCAGGGTACGCTTCTATACCCGTTCGGTCAGCGCCATCATCCTCGATACCCCCAACGTCGTCGCAAACAACACCTGGTATTTCGTCGCGGCGGTCGCCGATCTCGTCAACCGGACCAAGCGTATTTATGTCTACAACCAGGCAGGCACCCAACTTGCCGCTGTCTCGCAAACCTATAACGGTACCTGGGGCACAGATGCCGGTGCCGCGTCGATCGGCGGCGAGAACAATGCGTCGGGCGAAAGCGGCCCGAATTTCAAGTTCAGCGGCAACCTGGACGAGGTCAATGTGTTCAGCGGCGCGCTGAGCGCGGCACGGCTGGTGGACGTGATGAGCGAGACGCGGCCGTGCAGTAGCGTGACACCGGTGACGCCGGGCGGCTTCAATGCGTTCGAGACGACGACCGCAGCCGGCAGCATCAGCGGGGTGATCCGGACCAAGGTGGCCGCCAGTGCATTCGCCGTCGATGTGGTCGCGCTCAACACGACCGCGACGGCGGTCGAAACCGCCTTTACCGGTGCGGTCGGGGTGGAGCTGGTCAACGCGGCGGGTGGCGGCGCATGCGGTGCCTATTCGCTGATCCGCAACCTCGGGACGCTCACCTTCGCCGCCGGCGACCAGGGCCGGAAGACGCTCGCCGGCATCGGCGAACCCGAAGCCTGGCCCAATGTGCGGGTGCGCATGCGCTATCCGGCGACGGGCACGGCGACGGTCGTTGCCTGCTCGGGCGACAACTTCGCGATTCGCCCGGCGAGTTTTGGCGGCGTGATGGCGAGGGATTTCGATAGCGTTACCGCCTTTAGTCCCCCACCGAGCAGCTTGCGCACGCTCGCTAACGTTGCGGTTACCGGCGGCACGGTCCACAAGGCCGGGCGACCGTTCCAGATCGAGGCGACGGCACGCAACGCCGCGGGCACGGCCACGGCGAACTACGTCGGCACACCGGTGGCCAGTCCGACGGTCTGTCTGCTGCCTGCTTCCGGTTGCACCCTCGGCGTGCTGTCACCCGGCGCCTGGTCGACCGCATCCGGCGTGCTGACGACGTCGACCGCGAGCTATTCCGAGGTGGGTGCCTTCGCGATGACACTGGTGGATGCGAACTTCGCCGCGGTGGATGCGGCCGACGGCTCCAGCGCGGCCGAGAGAACGATCGAGTCGGCGGCCGTCAACGTCGGCCGCTTCGTGCCGGACCATTTCGTGCTGACGACAGCCAGCACGCCCGAATTCAAGACCTTCAACGACCCCACCTGCGCCGCGCGCTCGTTCACCTATGCGGGCCAACCCTTCGGCTATCTCACCGTGCCCGAAGCCACGATCACGGCAAAGAACGCCGCGGGTGCCACTACGCTCAACTACGCGGGCGCGCTATGGAAGCTCGTGCCCGCAGGAAGCGTGCAAGTCCACACGCCCGTCACCGGCGGACTGGATATCGGCTTGCTGGGTGCGCCGACCGTTACGGCGAGCGGCAGCGGGGTGGGCACCCTGGCGGCCAATGCGGCGGATGAGATTGCGTTTGTGCGCACCACCCCGGTCGCGCCCTTTCTTGCGGACATCAGCCTGTCGATGAGCATTGAGGACATCGCCGAGGCGGGCGTGTCCGGCAACGGCACCATCGACACCCTCACGCCCGCGGTGTTTTCGAGCATCGGATTCGACGCGGGTAATCAAATCCGATTCGGTCAACTGGTGCTGTCGAACGCCCACGGTTCGGAACTGCTCGGCCTGCCGGTACCCCTCGAAGCCCGATTCTGGAACGGTAGCGGGTTTATTCTCGGCACGCCAGTTCTCGGCACGCCACTTACCGCAGATTCCTGCACCCAGCTTGCGGCTGCCAATGTGGTGCTTGCCAACTGGCAGCGCGATCTCGATGCCTGTGACACATCGGTTTCGCTGTCCGGTCGTTTCAACGCCGGGCGCGGCAACCTGAGGTTTTCCGCGCCGGGCGCGGGCAACACCGGCAGCGTCAATATGACGCTGCAGCTGGGCGCAACAGCCACCGGCACGACCTGTGTGGCGAACGCGGTGACCCCTGCGAGCGCGGCGTCGCAGAGCTGGCTGCAAGGGCGTTCGAGCAGCGGTGTCTACAACCAGAACCCGGCGGCGCGGGCGAGTTTCGGCCTGCATCGCGGCAGCAAGCCGCTGATTTACCTGCGCGAGATGCATTAGCCATGGTTAAATCCTTTGACAACAATGGCTTATTTGTTTAAGTTCAGAAAAACTTTCAGGTCAGACCCATGTGGTTCTTCCGTCGAGCGAGCGAGCAGGGCTTAACCGCGTATTTGCGCCTACCGGGGCGCATTGCGTTCGCGCGCGTCGACCGCAGGGTGGCCATTCCCAAGTTGCTCGCTGCCGGCGTGCTGCCGGTCAAGGGCGACAACTGGCGCGACGCCCTGGCGCAACTGCACGGCAAGGGACCGGCCAGTGTGGTGCTGAACCCGGCCGATTACCGGCTGCGTGTGCTCGATGCGCCGAATGTGCCCGCCGATGAACTCAAGTCCGCGGTGCGCTGGCAGATTCAGGACATGCTCGATTTTCATGCCGGTGACGGCACCGTCGACGTGATGCAAGTGCCGCATCCGGAACACCTGACCCATGCGCGGCAGATTTTTGCGGTGGCGGCCCAAAACAGTCTGCTTGCCGAGGAGGCCATGCTCGCGTCCCGGGCAGGCCTCAATCTCGGCATCATCGACATACTCGAAACCGCCCAGCGCAACCTGGCCACCCGGCTGGAAACGCCGGGACGCGCAATGGCCATCTTTTCCTTCATCGAATCCGGCGGCCTGCTGACGCTGACGCTGGACGGCGAATTGTGCATGGCGCGCACGCTGGGCGTGAATCAGTCGCTGCTGGAAAGCGAGGGGGTCGACACTGCACTGGAACGCCTGACCCTGGAAATTCAGCGCAGCCTGGATCACTTCGACCGCCAGTTCGGCGGCATTCCGGTCGATCGCCTGCTGCTGGTGCCAATGGAGCAGGCCGACCGCCTGCGTGACGGTCTCGCACGCAATCTGGCCCTGCCGGTCGAGGTGCTCGATGTGGCGAAGGTGCTGGATATATCGGCCGTTCCGGAAGTGAACGCGCTGCCGTCTCCCTGTTTTCATGCCATTGGCGCCGCGCTGCGCATCGAAGACACCAAGCCATGAGCCAGCAGATCAACCTCATCAGCCCGCTGCTGCTCAAAAAGCGCTATGCCTTCGGCTTGCGCGAAATGGCGCTGGGCCTGGGCGGGATTCTGGCCGTGGCGCTGGCGTGGACGGCGTATCTGCATGTTCAGGCCGGCGCGCTTGAAACCCGGGCGGCCGAGCAGGAAGCGCTGCAGGCCACTGCACAACAGGAGCTGGACCAGCTGACCGCCGCCGCCGACCGCCCGGTGAGCGCGTTGCTGACCGGGCGCATCGAGACGGTGCGGGCCCAGGTGGTGCAACGTGAGGCTTTGCTCGCGTCCATCGGCGGCACGCTCAAAAGCACCGCGACGGGCTTTGCGCCGCGCCTGCGCGCACTCTCGCACAGCCACACGGAGGGCGTGTGGCTGAATGGATTCACCCTCGCGCCGGGTTACGTGGAGCTCCAGGGATCGTCCTTGAATGCCGGATTGCTGACGACCTACCTGGACCAGCTCGGCAAGCAGGCCGCCTTTTCCGGCATGCGGTTTTCCGGAATGACAGCCGGGGCTTCCACGGCAGAGGTTGCTGGGTTGCCCGCGCATATCGACTTCACCCTGATCTCGGGCAACACGGACAAACAGGGGAAATCCGATGGCCAATAAGCAATTGACCCTGTTGAATGAGCGCATTGGCGCGATGAGCCTGCGCGAAAGGGGGTTCATCTTTGCGGCGGCGGTGATAGTCGGGCTTGCGCTCGTGCAAACGCTGCTGATCGATGTCGCGCAAGGCCGCAAGCAGGCGGCGCACGCGCGTCTGGATATGGCCACAGCAGGGCTCGAGTCCATTGCGCAGCAGCGCAGCCTGCATGCCGGACCGGCAGGGCGCGACCCCGATCAGGCTGCACGGCAAGCGCTTGCCGTGCAGGACGCGCGATTGGCGCAACTGAATGCCGAACTCGAGTTACGCGAGCGCTCCCTGATTCCGCCCGAGCAGATGCGCGAGGTGCTGAGGGATGTGGTGCGCGGACAGCCGGGTATCCGGGTCGAAGGTTTCAAGACGCTGAGTCCGCAGCCGGTTGCGTTGCCGGGCGCGCCCGAGGGCGCGTTGCCCGGGTTTTATCGGCACCGCATCGAGGTCACCGTGAAGGGGGGATATGCTGATCTGGTCGCTTATCTCGAGAAGCTGGAAGCCCTGCCATGGAATCTGAGCTGGGTCGAGGCCAGGCTCGACGCTTCGACACGTCCCGACCTGTCGCTTACCTTGATCATTCACACCCTGAGCCTGGAGGAAGCATGGCTGCGCGTATGATGCGGATGATCCTGGCTGCGGGGCTGGCGTTGCCGCTGGCGGCGGGCGCCCTGCAGGACCCGACCGCGCCGCCCGCCATGGTCGCCCCTGGCGAAGCTGCCGGAACGGACATTCCGCTGACCGCGATCATGCAGGTCGGCAACCGGCGCATCGCCATCATCGGCGGTCAGGAAATCGCCGTCGGGGGTCGATATCAAGGTGCCACGGTGGTGCGCATCACCGAAAGTGAAGTAGTGCTGCGCCGCGACGGCGACACCACGGTGCTGAAACTCTATCCGCTGGTCGATAAACGACCGCGCGGCAAATAACAGAAACAGGAGACATGCGGATGAAGACGCGCTTCACTCTGATGCTGGCCCCGCTGATCTTGTCGGCGTGTGCCGGCCCCCTCACGCAACGCGAGGCGCAGCAGGCGATCCAGCAGGAAATCGTGCAGGCGGCGCAGCCGGTGCCGGCCGCGCCGGCCGTCACCGACGCGCAGGCGCGCGCCGCGCTGATGCCCCCGCTCAAGCTGGAACTGCCCAAGGGCGCGCTCGATCCGGTGGAGCCGCGCTTCGACCTGGTGGTCAGCGGCGCGCCGGCGCAGGACGTGTTCATGGCCATCGTCTCCGGCACGCGCTACAGCATGCTGGTGCATCCCGATGTCGCCGGCACGATTTCGGCCAACCTCAAGAACACCACCGTGCCCGAAGCGCTGTCCGCGATCCGCGAGTTGTACGGCTACGACTACGTCATCGAGGATCGACGTGTCGTGGTGCAGCCGCTGACTGCGCAAACTCGTATCTTCAAGGTCAACTACCTCGCCGGCACGCGCTCGGGCGCCTCCGACACTCGGGTGATTTCGGGATCGGTCAGTTCCGCATCCGGCGGCAGCGCAAGCGGAGGCGGCGGCAGTTCGCAGCAGTCGCTGGAAACCAGCAAAATCAACACGACGCTCAATTCGGATTTCTGGGGCGAATTGAAGCTGGCGCTGACCGCCATCGTCGGTGAAGCTGGCACGGTGATCCTGAGCCCGCATTCCGGCGTCGTCGTGGTGAAGGCGGTGCCGCGGTCCATGCGCGAAGTCGAACGCTTTCTGAAGGCGACGGCGCTGGCGGTCGAACGGCAGGTCATGCTGGAAGCGAAGATCCTCGAAGTGCGTCTCAACGACGGCTTCCAGACCGGCATCAACTGGTCGATTCTGAACGACGGCGTGCACAAGGCTTCGATGGGCGCGAATAGCGGCAGCTTCGATCTGGTGACCGGCGCCGTCACCGGCACCCTGGCGAGCGTGCTCGGCAGCGGCTTGCCCGCGGCGTCCGGCACCTCCGGCGGCCTGTTCGGCCTGGCCTTCCAGACGCGCAGTTTTGCCGCACTGATCAACTTTCTGGAAACCCAGGGTTCGGTCCATGTGTTGTCGAGCCCGCGCATCGCCGCGCTCAACAACCAGAAAGCCGTGATCAAGGTCGGCACCGACGATTTCTTCGTGACCGACGTGTCCACCACCAGCAACACCGGCGGCGCCGGCACCACCACCACGCCCAGCGTAACGCTGCAGCCGTTCTTCTCCGGCATTGCGCTCGACGTGACGCCGCAGATCGACGAGAAAGGCCGCATCACGTTGCATGTGCGGCCCTCGGTCAGCGTGGTGACGGAAAAGATCAAGAATATCGACGCCGGCGAGGCGGGCAGCCTGACCCTGCCGCTCGCCTCCAGCGCGGTGTCGGAAACCGACAGCATCGTGCAGGTGGAAGACGGCCGCATCGTCGCCATCGGCGGCATGATGAAACAGTCGTTCGACGACACGGCCAATCGCGTGCCCGGGCTGGGCAGCGTCCCGCTGCTGAAGTATTTCTTCGGCAACACCAACCAGAGCGCAAGCAAGAGCGAACTGGTGATTCTGATCAAGCCGACCGTCATCAACAGCCATGACGACTGGCAGGCCGATGCGGAAGCCACGCGCATCCGCCTCGAACGCTTCGAGCGGCCCGCCCCGCAGCCATGACCACGCTGGCGTGCGCCATGCCTGCTGAACCGAATCCGAGCAGCGATAGCACCGTGGCGGCGCCGGACAGTCGCAGCCTGTCGTACCTGGCGCATTTCGGCCTCGCCGAGGCGCCGTTTGGGCTGACGCCCGACACCGACTTCTTTTTTGCCTCGCCGCCGCATCAGGAAGCGCTCAACACCTTGCTGTACGCACTGGAGAACGGCGAAGGTTTCATCAAGATCGTCGGCCAGGTCGGCACCGGCAAGACCCTGTTGTGCCGCACCTTGCTGGCTTCGCTGCCTACGCACTGTCGTGCCGTCTATCTGCCCAATCCTGCGCTCGAGCCTGATGGCATCCTGTTTGCCGTGGCCGAGGAGATGGGCCTTAAGCTGACCGGTGCGGAAAGCCATTACCACGTGCACAAGGCCATTCTGTCGCGACTGATCGCGCTGGCACAGCAGCAGCTCCATGTGGTGCTGATCGTCGACGAGGCCCAGGCGATCCCACTCGCGAGCCTGGAAACGATCCGCCTGCTGTCCAATCTGGAAACCGAAAAGCGCAAGCTGCTGACCATTGTGCTGTTCGGGCAGCCGGAACTGGACGAACGTCTCGATGCCGTGCCGCAATTGAAGACCCGGATCAGTTTCCACGACCGGCTGCGTCCGCTGACGCGCGCCGAGTTGCCGCGCTATCTCGACCACCGGCTCGCGCGCGCCGGCCACGCCGTCGGACGGGGATCGCCGTTCAGCGCACCCAGCGTCGGCCTGCTGTATCAGGCCAGCCGCGGCGTCCCGCGCGTCGTCAACGTCATCGCCCACAAGGCGCTGATGCTGGCGTACGGCCGGGGGGTATGGCATGTCGACCGGCGTGACATGCGACTGGCCGCACGCGACACCCTGGCTGCCCGCCCGCTCCACCGCGCCCGGCGCTGGGCAGCGGGTGTGCTGGCGCTGTGCGCTGCCGGCGCGGCTGCAGGTGGGTTGTATCTGGCCAGCCTGACATGATGACCCGGTCGGAGCGATCCGCATGAGCATCATCAACCAGACCCTGCGTGAACTCGATGCGCGCAAGGACGCTGCCCCCGCCGCCCCGGCGCCCGCGCAGGCGCCGGCCTCGCCGCGGCGTGTCGTCCCGGCGCTGTGGGGCCTGGCCGGCGCGTTGCTGGTGCTCGCCGGCGTGCTGCTGTGGCTGTGGCCGCAGCCGGCCGACATGCCGGCTGCGCTCGACCCCATGCTGCCCGCAGCGAACGTGCCGGTAGCGGAAACTCCGCCGCCGGTGGCCGTTGAGCCGGTTCCGGTTGCTCCCGCGCTTGCGCTGCCGGCTGAGACGCCTGCGCCCCCGGCCGCGTTGCCCGCCGAGGCCCTTGCGCCGCCCGTTGACCCCACGCCATCCGCACTGACCCCGATGCCCGTGGCGGCGGCGGTCGTCCCCGCGCCGCCCGCAGCAGCGTTGCCGCCGCCGGAGATTCGCAAGCAGGCCCGGCAGCCCACCCCCGAGGAAGACGCCGAAACGCACTATCGCAAGGCGATCGCGCAGGTCCGCGCGGGTCGTGATGCCCAGGCGCGTCCCTTGCTGGAAGCCGCGCTCCAGGCGTTTCCCCGCCACATTGCCGCACGCCAGATGCTGGCCACCCTGCTGAGCGAGGCAGGCCAGGACCGGGAAGCCGAGACGGTGCTGAATGAAGGCCGTGCGGTTGCGCCCGAGGAGGCCTGGTTTGCGCTGGCACTGGCGCGGCTGCAGGCGGCGCGGGGCGATACGGCGGCGGCCGCCGCCACCCTGCTGGGCGGACAGGCAGGACGCGGCGTCAATGCGGAATACCGCGCCACGCTGGCGGCATTGCTGGTGAACCTGGGACGGCATGCCGAGGCGGTGCGCCAGTACGAGCTGGCGCTCGACCTGCAGCCGGGGCAGGGGACCTGGTGGATGGGATTGGGCCTCGCGCTGGAAGCGCAGGGCCGGGTCGGCGAAGCGCGCGCGGCGTTTCATCGTGCGCTGGCGGCGGGAAACCTGCCGGATGCCTTGCTGGCCTTCGTGCGCGAAAAGAGCGCCGAATAGCGCCGGCGAGCGTGGTTTTGGCGGATGCGCCAGCGCGTGCCTGCCCATGCGAACAGCGCAAAGTGTTGCGGCGTAACAACGTGTAACGGCCGGAATGGAAGAAAATTAATAGATAGTGGTTTTCTTTTGCCGATTTGCTAGAATCCGCGCGTCGGCTGGATATCAAATCCCGGACCGATCTCTGGTGTGGGTTATCAATCGTAATTTAAGGGAAATCAAATGAAATATTCCGTCCTCCTGGCCGCTCTGCTGGCTGTTTCCATGACCGCTTGCGGCCAAAAAGAAGAAGCTGCTGCGCCTGCTGCTGAAGTTGCTGGCGAAGCTGCAATCGAAGCTGGCGAAGCTGCAGTCGAAGCCAGCGATGCTGCTGTCGAAGCTGGCGAAGCCGCTGCTGACGCTGCTGCTCCCGCTGCTGACGCTGCTGCTGCTGCTGGCGAAGCCGCAACTGCTGCTGGCGAAGCTGCTGGCGCCGCTGCTGACGCTGCCGCTCCTGCTCCTGCTCCTGCCCAGTAATACCAAGGCAAGGAACGAAAAAACCGGCCTTCGGGCCGGTTTTTTTTCGCCTGCAATTCGCGGGGAGCGCGTGTTCAGGCCAGGAACCGGTCGAGGCGGGCCACCGCTTCGATCAGGCGCGGGAGCGGCTGCGTGTAAGCGATGCGCAGGTAGCGTTGCGGCTGATGCTCGCCAAAATCGAGGCCAGGGGTCACCGCCACGCCGGCCTGTTCAAGCAGGTTTTGCGCAAAACGAAAACTGTCGTCGGTGTGCGCGCTGCAATCGGCATATAAATAAAAGGCGCCCTGCGGCTGGGTGGGGATGATAAAGCCGCGTTGGCGCAGCGCAGGCAGCAAATAATCGCGGCGCGCGCGCAGTTCGGCCTTGCGGGTTTCGAGTTCCTCCAGCGTGGTCGCTGAGAAGGCAGCCAGCGCCGCATGTTGCGCCGGCGTGGGCGCGGCCAGAAACAGGTTTTGCGCCAGACGCTCCAGATCGGCCAGCGCCCAGTCGGGGGCGCGCAGCCAGCCCAGCCGCCAGCCGGTCATCAGAAAATATTTCGAAAAACTGTTGACGACGAACACGTCGTCCCAGCGCGCGGCGCTGTGTTCAGCGCCGTCGTAGGTCAGCGCCAGATAGATTTCGTCGACGATCAGCGCAATGTCGTGTGCCGCGCACCAGCTGTGAATGCGCGCCAGTTCATCCGCTGCGATGGCGGTTCCGGTGGGATTGGATGGACTGGCGATCAGCACCGCACGCGTGCTGGGCGTGGCGTGGCGCTCGATCAGGTCGAGCGTGAGCTGAAAGCCGCTGTCGGCGCCGACCGGAATGCTGACCACACGCGCATTGCAGAAACGGGCGAAATGGCGGTTGCAGGGGTAGCCGGGGTCGGCCATCAGCACGTCGTCACCGGGGCCGGCCAGCAGACCCAGCGCCAGCAGCAATGCGCCCGACGCACCGGGCGTGACGATCACCTGCGCGGGATCGACGGTGGTCTGCCAGCGTGTCGCATAAAAACCAGCGATGGCCATGCGCAGGGCGGGCAGGCCCAGCGCGCCGGTGTAGTGGGTGTGGCCGGCCCGCAGCGCCTCGACGCCCGCCTCGACGATGGGCGCCGGGGTGGCGAAATCGGGTTCGCCGATTTCGAGATGGATGATGTCGCGCCCGGCGGCTTCCAGCGCCTGCGCGCGCGCCAGGATATCCATCACGTGGAAGGGCGCGATGCCGTCCATGCGGGCGGCCGTATGGGGCTTAGGCGTGCGCATGGGCTGCCAGGCGCACCAGTGGATGCTGGCGATAGAACTGCTGCAACTGCCGGTAAATGGCCGGATATTCGGCATGGAGCAGATGCGGCGTCTCGAAGAACACCTCGGTCAGCACCGCAAAAAACTCGGCGGGGTCGGTGGTTGCGTAGGGATCGATGACCGTGTCCTCGCCGGCGTCGACGCGCGCGCACAGGTCTTCATAGGCCATGGTGAAATCGCGCGCCCAGCTGGCGGCATCCATGCCGCGGTGCAAGGGCGGAAAGCCGTTGGCATCGCCGTTCAACATGTCGAGCTTGTGGGCGAACTCGTGCAGCACGACGTTGAAGCCGTCGGCCAGACCACTCGCCGCCACATCGGCGATCGACAGCACCAGCGGACCGCCGTGCCAGGATTCGCCGGCGAGGATGTCGCGCGAGTGATGCACCACGCCGGCTTCGTCGGTCTCTACGCGCTGGCGCAGGAATTCCTCGGGATACAGGATGATCTCGCTCCAGCCGCGGTAGCTGTCCTCGGACAGGTTGAGCGTCAGCAGGCAGGCCTGCAACGCGATCAGGTGCCGGGTGGCGGGCTCGACTTCAGCGCCGCCGGCGGCGGAAAACGTCTTGTCGTGGATGAACAGGCTGGCAGCTTCGCACAGGCGTGTGCGCTCCGCTGCATCGAGTCCCTGCAGGATGGGTAACGCGGCGGCGGCCGCGTCGAAATCGTCGGGGGATATGGCGTGCCGCTCGAGAATGCGGGCGCGCCGCCAGCGGGTAAACCAGTTCATTCGTCGCTGTCGAGCAGGCGTGCGCCATCCACGTCCGGGTGTTCGAGCTCGACCCGCTCGATCTGCTGGAAGCGGCGGCTGATCTTGTCGCTGGAGATGCGCACTTCGCTGACATCCTTGTTGGCCTGCTCGATGTGGCTGGCGAGCTTCTTCATGCGATCGTCGAAGCGGGCGAAATCCTTTGCCAGCTTGGAGAGTTCGTCCTTGATCACGTGCGCCATGCGCCGCGTTTCCGAATCGCGGATCACTGCGCGCGCGGTGTTCAGCACCGCCATCAACGTGGTCGGAGACGTGAGCCACACGCGCTTCTTCTGCGCGTGCTCGACCAGGTCCGGATGGTAGGCGTGGATCTCGGCGAACACGGCTTCCGCCGGCAGGAACATCACCGCGCCGTCGGAGGTTTCGCCGGCGACGATGTATTTGGCGGCGATGTCGTCGACGTGCTTCTTGACGTCGGTCTTGAACTGTCGCTTGGCCGCATCGCGCTCGCCCGACTGCAGGCTGTCGTCGAACATGCGGCTGTAGTTTTCCAACGGAAACTTGGAATCGACGCACACCGTACCGGTCGGCTCCGGCAGGATCAGGGCGCAATCGGCGCGTGCACCGCCTTTCAGCGTGTATTGGAACGCATAGGCGTCGGGTGGCAGGCTGTTCCGCACCAGCGCTTCCAGCTGCACTTCACCAAAGGCGCCGCGCGAGCGCTTGTCGCCGAGAATCTCCTGCAGCGACACGACGTTGGACGCCAGGCCCTCGATTTTCTTTTGCGCCTCGTCGATCACCGCTAGCCGCGACATCACCGAGGTAAACGTCTCGTTGGTTTTCTTGAAGCCCTCGTCGAGCCGCTCGGCCACCTTGCCGGAGATTTCGTTGAGCCGACCATCGACGGTCTGCGAGAGCTGCTGCACGCGCTCGTTGAAATGCGCGGTCATGCCCTTGAGCGTGTCCTGCAGCAGGCTTTGCTCGGCGCGTCCCTGCTCGATCAGTTTTTCCAGCATCGCGGTCTGGAACTGGCCGAACTGGCCGGTGACGGTGGCGCGCGTTTCTGCCAGCCGTTCGGTCTGCGCGATTTGCAGCGCGGCGAGCTGGCTCTGCATGCGGTCGGACTGCTGTGCAAGACCCGCATGCAGGTCGGTCAGCACCGCACGGTGGCGTGCATCCATGTCTTGCGTCAGCAGGGCGGGCAGTCCGGTTTGTTCGCGCCGCAATGCGCCGAGGCGCAGCAGCAGCACCACAGCCAGCAGAATGAGGACGGCAAGGCCAATGAAAAGGGCGATTTCGACAGGACGCATGGCGTCGATTTTACCCGTGACCCACGTAAAAAAGCCCGGCGCGAAGCCGGGCTTTTTTACGCAGTCCCGGCGCAAGGCCGGGTGGGGATTCAAGCGGCTGCGCGCGAGGCTTTCTTGCGATCATGTTCCTGCAGGTGACGCTTGCGGATGCGGATCGACTTCGGCGTGATTTCCACCAGCTCGTCGTCGTCGATGAACTCGACTGCGGATTCCAGCGTCAGTTTGATCGGCGTGGTCAGACGCACCGCTTCGTCGGTACCCGAGGAGCGGACGTTGGTCAGCTGCTTGCCCTTGATCGGGTTGACCACCAGATCGTTGTCGCGGGTGTGGATGCCGATGATCATGCCTTCATAGAGCTTGTCGCCGGGCGAGACGAACATGCGGCCGCGATCTTCCAGTTTCCACAAGGCATAGGCCACGGCCTCGCCGTTGTCCTGCGACACCAGCACGCCGTTATGGCGGCCCGGCAGGTCGGCTTTGACCGGACCGTAGTCGTCGAACACGTGGCTCATCAGGCCGGTGCCGCGCGTCATCGTCATGAAGTCGCTCTGGAAGCCGATCAGACCGCGCGCGGGAATGTGGTATTCCAGCCGGGTGCGACCCTTGCCGTCCGATTCCATGTTGGTGAGTTCGCCGCGGCGGCGGCCGATTTCTTCCATCACGCCGCCCTGGTGATCGTCTTCCAGGTCGATGGTGAGGTTTTCATACGGCTCGCATTTTTCGCCGTTGATTTCCTTGTAGACCACGCGAGGCTTGCCGACGGCCAGCTCGAAGCCTTCGCGGCGCATGTTTTCCAGCAGGATGGTGAGATGCAGTTCGCCCCGGCCGGAGACGCGGAACACGTCGGCGTCGCCGGTTTCATCGACGCGCAAGGCGACGTTGACCAGCAGTTCCTTGGCCAGGCGGTCGCGGATCTGGCGGCTGGTGACGAACTTGCCTTCGGTGCCGGCCAGCGGCGACGCGTTGACCATGAAGTCCATGTTCAGCGTCGGCTCGTCCACCGGCAGCACCGGCAGGCCGACCGGGTTTTCGCGGTCGCAGATGGTGACGCCGATGCCGATGTCGTCGAGCCCGGAAATGATGATGATGTCGCCAGCTTCGGCTTCGTCCACCGGCACGCGGTCCAGACCCTTGAAGCCGAGCACCTGGTTGATGCGGCCGGTTGCGACCTGATCTTCGTGGTTCATCACCACCACCGACATGCCGGGCTTGATGCGGCCATTGAGCACGCGGCCCACGCCGAGACGGCCGGTGTAGGTCGAATAATCGAGCGCGGCGATCTGCATCTGCAGCGGCGCATCCGCCGATCCGGGCGGGGTGGGGACGTGGGCCAGCACCGTGTCGAACAGCGGCACCATGTCGGCCGCGGCGCCACCGTGTGACGGCGCATCCTTCAGGTCCATGCAGGCCCAGCCGTTCAGGCCCGAGGCGTAGATGATCGGGAAGTCGAGTTGTTCGTCGGTCGCGCCGAGCTTGTCGAACAGGTCGAAGGTCTGGTCGACGACCCAGTCCGGGCGCGAACCGGGGCGGTCGACCTTGTTGATCACGACGATGGGCTTGAGGCCCAGCGCCAGGGCCTTCTTGGTGACGAAGCGCGTCTGCGGCATCGGGCCTTCGACGGCGTCGACCAGCAGCACCACGCCGTTGACCATGCCGAGCACGCGTTCGACTTCGCCGCCGAAGTCGGCGTGGCCGGGGGTGTCTACGATGTTGATGTGGTAGTCGCCGTACATGATGGCGGTGTTCTTCGCCAGAATGGTGATCCCGCGTTCCTTTTCCAGGTCGTTGGAATCCATCACCCGCTCGTCAACCGCCTGGTTGTCGCGGAAGGTACCGGACTGTTTGAGGAGCTGGTCGACCAGCGTGGTTTTGCCATGGTCGACGTGCGCGATGATGGCGATATTGCGGAGCTTGCGGGACATGATGGGTGCCAGGATTCGGGGAAACCCAGCATTATATCAGGGTTTATTGACTATTTATTGAGCCAGCGGATGCGCCGCCAGCCGGGCGTCGATGCGGTCGATGATCTGCTGGTAGCGCGGACCGCCGATGGGGCCGTAGTGCCGGTCGAATTCGATCTGCGACATGAATTCTGGCAGATCGCGGAAATCGGGCATCAGATCGGCGTCGCTGCGGGCGGCGGCCAGCTGTTGCTGAACCTGCGCGGCGGTCTCGCCCAGCGCGTGCTCGCCGAGCTGAACGCCGGCGCGGTTGGCGGCCAGATCGGTGAAGCTGAAGCCGGAGCCCTTGGTCGCATCTTCCTCTTCCTTGATCAGGCCGATGGCATTGGCGAGCCGGCTGCCGCCATTGACGGCGAGTGCGGCGGAAATCACATAGTGTTCGGCAAAATCGCGCCGCCCGTACAGCGACAGCAGCACGCGCGGCGCGCGCCGGATCGAGCGGCTGTCGCCTTCCAGCAGCTTGGGCAGGCTGATGCCGGAGAGGTAGGCGCCCAGGGCGGTGAGCGCGGCGCGGTTTTCCTCGGCTTCGTCGCCGTCGATTGTCCGGGCGAAGTCGAACAGCGGTGCAGCCACCTCAACCAGTGCCACGGTGCGGCCATGCGGATAGCGCTTGATCAGGCTGTCGAGGTGCTCGGCGTAGACCAGCATGCGTGCCTGATCCTCCGGCGCGATCAGCAGCTCCGCGCTTTTGCGCTCGATCTGCGTCATCAGAGCGGGGTGCCAGCGGTAATCCAGCGTGGCCTGGTTTTCGTCGAAATTCACCTGGGAAAAAGCCGCGGCAAGCGAGGCGTAGGTTTCGTCGCGCAGCAGCCTGCGGTGCGTCAGCCGTGCGATGCCGTCGGCCAGCGCGCCCGGAACCGGCAGGCTGCCGAGCTGCAGGCTGCGGATGCGAATGCCGCCGGGCACATCCGCCACTTCGGCGGTGAAGTTGAGATAGCGGCCAAACGGATTGCGCGGCACGGCCAGGGTGGTGGTGAGGGTGGCCAGACCGGGCGTGAGCTCGGCTGCGATGCCATTGACCTGGCGCAATTCGACCGCGTAATTGAGCAGCCGGTTGACCTCGGCTTCGTCGAGCAGGATGCTGTGGACCACGTCGGGGGTCTGGCGGCGCGGGTCGTGCTTCTGGAACAGCGATTTGACCCAGGCCAGGTCGGTGCGGCGGAATTCGGCGGGCGGTTCGATCGCCGGCGCGTCCTCCAGCGCCAGCCAGGGCAGCACAATGAGCCCGGCCAGCATGAAAAAAAGCACACTCCAGCCAATGAAACGTTTCATCTTATTCAGGCTGGTTGCGCATGAAATCGGCGGTCTTGAAGAAGGCGGCGGTCAGTTCCTGCTGCAGCGCCGCGTCCACGCCGACGTCCTGCATCGCGCGCATCATGCAGCCCATCCACTGGTCGCGTTCGGCAACGCCTACGGTAAAGGGCATATGCCGGCGGCGCAGGAAGGGGTGGCCGAAGCGGTCGGTGTATTCCGGCGGCCCGCCGGTCCAGCCGGAGAGAAACCAGGCCAGCTTGTTGCGCGATTCGGTGAGGTCGGCCGGATGCAGCTTGCGGATGCCGTAGTAGTCGGGGTCTTCGTCCATCAGGTCGTAAAAGCGGTCGACCAGTTGCCGGATGATCTCGTTGCCGCCGAGGCGTTCGTAGTGCGTCTGCATATTCAGATCTTCACCGGCTTGATCGCGGCGGCGGCGGCCTTGGCGTGCCGCCGCGCCGTATCGGTGTCGGCTGCGAAAGCCAGCGCCACGCCCATGCGGCGACGGACGAAGGCCTGCGGCTTGCCGAACAGCCGCAGGTCGACGCCGGGCGTGCGCAGCGCCTCGGCCACGCCGTCGTACGCAATGCCGGCCGCCTCCATGTCGCCGTAGATCACGGCCGAGGCGCCGGGTTCGCGCAGGCTGACATCGACCGGCAGACCGAGAATGGCGCGCGCATGCAGTTCGAATTCGCTCTGCCGCTGCGTGGCCATGGTCACCATGCCGGTGTCGTGCGGACGCGGACTCACCTCCGAGAACCAGACGGTGTCGCCTTTCACGAACAGTTCCACGCCGAAAATGCCGCGGCCGCCGAGGTTGCCGGTGACGGCGGCGGCAATCTCGTGTGCGCGCTGCAGCGCCGCGGCCGACATCGGCTGCGGCTGCCACGATTCGACGTAATCGCCCGCCACCTGGACATGCCCGATGGGTTCGCAGAAATGCGTTTCGATCTCGCCCGACGCCCCGACCGCACGCACCGTCAGCAGCGTGATTTCGTAATCGAAGTCGATCACCCCCTCGACGATGACGCGCCCCTTGTTGACGCGTCCGCCGGCGGAGGCGTAATCCCAGGCCGCCCCCAGCTGGCTGGCGTCGTCGATTTTCGACTGACCCTTGCCGGATGACGACATCACCGGCTTGACGATGACGGGGTAGCCGAGCTTTTCCGCGGCGGCCGTCATCTCAGCCAGCGTGTCGGCGAACACGTAGGGCGAAGTCGGCAGCCCCAGCGTTTCGGCAGCCAGCCGGCGGATGCCTTCGCGGTTCATGGTGAGGTTGGCGGCGCGCGCGGTGGGGATGACGGCCGCAATGCCGGCGGCCTCGATCTCCAGCAGCACTTCGGTTGCGATGGCTTCGATTTCCGGCACCACCCAGTGCGGCTTTTCCGCCTCGATCAGCGCGCGCAGCGCCGAGCGGTCGCTCATGTCGGTTACATAGGCGCGATGGGCCACCTGGTGGCCGGGCGCATTGGCGTAGCGGTCAACCGCGATGACCTCCACCCCCAGCCGCTGCAGCGCGATGATGACTTCCTTGCCGAGTTCGCCCGCACCCAGAAGCATGACGCGGGTGGCGGAAGGGGAGAGGGGGGTGCCGAGGCGCATGCGCAGTCCTGGTAACTCAAAGATCCGATTCTAGCGTGGCTTACAGATGTTCTTCGATCGGCAGCGTTTGCAGCACACGCAGCAGGCCGCGCTGGATCGGGCTGGTTTCGGGTTCGACCTCGAAAACCCGCGCGACGCCCTGGTGGGTATCGTGCCATTGCAGGCGTTTTGCCGTGCCGTTGTCGGCATCTGCGGTCACCAGGCGCGGCTGGTAGCTGCGTTCGGGACGCATGGCGTGCTCGACGAGGGCAGTGACCTGGCGCGCGAGTGCTGGAGATCGGATGACCAGCCCCATCTCGGTGTTGAGGTGCATCGAGCGCGGGTCGAAGTTGAAGCTGCCGATGAACACATGCGCGTCGTCGAAGACAAAAGTCTTGGCGTGCAGGCTGGCGTTCGACGAACCGCTGCCGAGATCGCGCAGGCGCCCGCCGATCGGTTCGGCGGTCGGTTTCAGTTCGTAGAGATTGACGCCGGCTTCGAGCAGCGGCACGCGGTAGTTGGCGTAGCCGGCATGCACCAGCGGGACGTCGCTGGCGGCATAGGCGTTGGTCAGCACGTCGATCTGTACGCCCTGATGGCGCCAGTAGTTGAAATACGCCATGCCCATCGCGCCCGGAACGAAGTAGGGCGACACGATCAGCGCGCGTTGTGCGGGGTCGATCCACAAACCCGCGAGCTGGCCGATCAGCAGCTCGGACGCGGCCGTCTCCGGGTTGATGGCTTTTTCGGGCGGGTCGACGATGAGATCGGCATGCGCGAGGTGCCAGGGCAGATGGCCTGCCAGCAGCTTTGGCAGCGGGTCGGCGGCCGTCAGGGTGCGGCCGTAGTCGCTGTCCAGGTTGCGGGAACGGAACTGCTGCAGAAAACGGGTTGCGCGCAGCAGCTGGACGTCATCCGGGGCGACCGGCAGGGCGGTCGCGGGCACCGCGGCAGCGCTGTTCCAGTACTGGTCGAACGATTGCGACAGGGCGTCAACAATGGCGCCGGCGGCGATAACGTCAAGGTCGATGAAAGCGAAATCCATATGAGCGTTGAAATATTCGTCGCCGATATTGCGTCCGCCGGTGATGCCGATCTGGTTGTCGGCGATGAAGACCTTGTTGTGCATGCGGCGGTTGAGCCGGACGTGGTCCAGCAGCGCCTGCCAGGCCTTGACCAGCAGGCTGGCGCTGCGGGTGTGAAAGGGGTTGAACAGGCGCACTTCGATATTGGGGTGCGCGTTCAGCGTGACGAGACGGAGCTCCTTGTCGGCGGTATCGATGTCGTCGACCAGCAGGCGCACCCGCACCCCGCGTTCCGCCGCGGCCAGCAAGGTGGCTGCGACCAGCTTGCCGGTGGTGTCGTTGTGAAACAGATAGGACTGCACATCGAGCGTGCGGGTGGCGCGTTGCGCCAGCGACAGCCGGGCTGCCAGCGCGGCGTGGCCATCGTGCAGCAGATGAAAGCCCGATTCGCCCGCCGGAATCTGCGGCGCCAGCTGCGCGTTCAAGGGCGTGTCGGCGTGCCGGGAAACGGCATGCGAGATCGGACGTTCGACGTCCAGATCGAGCGTCGCGGCGCAGCCGGACAGCGCCAGCAGCGCGGCGAGGCCAATGCTGACGTACCGCAGCGAATCAGGCCAGCGGCGCATCGAGCCGCTGCCAGGCGAAATGGGGACCGGGGTCGGTCTTGCGGCCTGGCGCGATGTCGCTGTGCCCGACCACGTCGCGGATCGGATAGGCCTGCTTCAACTGCTGCAGCAGCGGCGCCAGGGTCGCGTACTGGGCGTCGGTGAAGGGCAGGTCGTCAGTGCCCTCGAGTTCGATGCCGATGGAAAAATCGTTGCAGCAGTCGCGCGCCTGCCAGGTCGATGATCCGGCGTGCCAGGCGCGCAGACTGCACGGCACGAACTGGATCAGCGTGCCATCACGGCGGATGAAGAAATGCGCCGATACCCTGAGGCCGCGGATGCCCTGGTAATACGGGTGCGCATCCCAGTCGAGCTGGTTGGTGAAGAGTTCGATCACCGCGTCGCCGTCAAATACACCGGGCGGCAGCGAGATGTTGTGGATGACGATGAGTTCGATCGCGACGTTCTCGGGCCGGGCATCGCAATTGGGCGAAGGCAGCTGGCGCGCGTCGGCCAGCCAGCCGACGGCGTCGAATGCGGGGGGTGATGCAGCGGGAATTGACATGGCGCAAGCTTACTTGAGGCACATGCAGTCTGGAAACATCGGCGTCGAGGGCTTAGACTGCCGGTTTTTGCCTGGATGCCTGACGCCATGACACCGCCGGAAGCGCAGCAGTTGCTGGACCATGCCGAATGCGTCGCGTCTGCGGAAACCGTGCAGGCGGCCATCGATCGCCTGGCGGACGAAATCGGCCAGGCCCTGGGTGAGGCGTTTCCGCTGGTGCTGCCGGTGATGGGCGGCGCGGTGGTGTTTGCCGGGCAGTTGCTGCCGAAGCTGGGCTTTCCGCTGGAGTTCGATTACCTGCATGTCACCCGCTATCGCGGCAAGACGCACGGCGGCGAGATCGAATGGAAGGTGTTGCCGGGGCAAAGCGTGGCCGGCCGCCATGTGCTGGTGCTGGACGATATCCTGGACGAGGGCGAAACGCTGGCGGCGATCCGCGACAAGCTGCTGGAAATGGGCGCGGCGCGCGTCTGGTCGGCCGTGCTGACCGACAAGGCCAACGGCCTCGCCAAACCGATCCGGGCCGATTTCGTCGGACTGGACGTGCCCGATCGTTATGTATTCGGCTGCGGCATGGACGCCTACGGCGTGTGGCGCAACCTGCCTGCAATTTATGCATTGAAGGAAGACTGAACATGTTGGGAATCATCGGCGGCACCGGGCTTACCCAGCTCGCCAATCTGGAAATTACTCACCGCCAGGTGGCGCGCACGCCCTACGGCGAACCCTCGGGCGCACTCACCTTCGGACGCATCTGCGGCCAGGAGGTGATCTTTCTGGCGCGCCACGGCTATGGCCACACCATTCCGCCGCACAACGTCAACTACCGAGCCAACCTGTGGGCGCTGAAAGACCACGGCGTCGACCGGGTGGTCTCGGTGGCCACCGTCGGGGCGATCCATCCCGGCCTGCTTCCCGGCATGCTGGTGATCCCGAGCCAGATCATCGACTACACGCACGGCCGCGAGGCGACGTATTTCGTCGGTGGCGACAAGCCCGTGGTCCATCTCGATTTCACCCTGCCGTATTGCGAGGCGATGCGTGCGGCGCTGCTCGAGGCCGCCGCCAGCGCCGGCATCACGCTGCGCGATGGCGGGGTCTACGGCGTGACGCAGGGGCCGCGCCTGGAAACGGCGGCCGAAATCAACCGCATGGAGCGCGACGGCGTCGACATGGTCGGCATGACCGGGATGCCCGAAGCCTATCTGGCACGCGAACTCGAGCTGTGCTACGCCGCCGTCGGCGCGGTGGTGAACCAGGCGGCCGGCCGCGGGCGCTCGGCCGAAGGCATCCAGATGGGTGAAGTCCAGGCCATGCTGGGTGAAGTGATGCTGCAGGTGCGGCGCCTGATCGAACAGCTGGTGACCGACGACGCCACTGCGCAAAGCAAGGCCTGAAGGCGTGGGTGCGGGCGACATGAAACTGGTGCGTGCATTGCAGTCGCAGGGCTTCGGTTCGCGCAAGGCCTGCACGGCACGGGTGCGGGCCGGCGAGGTGGCGGTCAATGGCACGCTGTGCGATGACCCCGAGGCCGAGGTCGATCCCGCCGGGCTGGAATTGACGCTTGACGGCGTCAGCTGGCCTTACCGCGCGCAGGCCTATGTGCTGATGCACAAGCCGGTCGGCTACGAATGCTCGCACCATCCCAGCCATCATCCGAGCGTGTTTTCCCTGTTGCCGCCGCTGCTGCTGCAGCGTGGCGTGCAGTGCGTGGGGCGGCTCGACCAGGACACCAGCGGCCTGTTGCTGTTTTCCGACGACGGCCAGTTCATCCACCGCATGATCTCGCCGAAGAAAGGCGTGGCCAAGGTCTACCGTGCCCGCTGCGCCGAAGAGGTGACGGATGCCATGCTGGATGCGCTGCGCAGCGGCGTCCAGCTCAACGACACGCCGGTGCCGGTTGCCGCCCTGGCCTGCGACCGGCTCGACGCGACCACGCTGCAGTTGACGCTGGCCGAAGGCAAATACCATCAGGTCAAGCGCATGATCGGTGCGACCGGCAACCGGGTCATTGCGCTGCACCGCGAGGCGGTCGGCCATTTTCCGCTGCCTGCGGATCTGCCGCCCGGCGGCTGGCGCTGGCTCGAAGCTACAGACTTGAATCAACTGGAGCAGCCATGGCGATCCGCGACGTCCTGAGGATGGGCGATCCACGCCTGCTGGCGCCGGCGCGCCCGGTGGGCGATTTCGGCTCGCCCGAGCTCGCGCAGCTGATCGTCGACATGCACGACACCATGCGCGCGCTGAACGGTGCCGGTCTGGCCGCGCCGCAGATCGGCGTCGGCCTGCAGGTGGTGATGTTCGAGGTCAACGTCGACCCGCGGCAACTCAATCCGCGCTACCCCGACGCCGAATCCGTGCCGTTCACGGTGCTCATCAATCCGGTGCTCACCCCACTGTCCGACGAGATGGAAACGGACTGGGAGGGCTGCCTGTCGGTGCCCGGCATGCGCGGGCGGGTGCCGCGCCACGTGGCGCTGCGCTACCAGGGGCACGACGCGGCAGGGCGGCCGATCGATCGCAGCGTGAGCGGTTTCCATGCCCGTGTGGTCCAGCACGAGGTCGACCACCTCAATGGCATCCTATACCCCATGCGCATCCGCGATCTGCGCGACTTCGGCTTCACCGACGTGCTGTTTCCCGGCCAGCATCTGCAGGATGACTGACCGACCAACGGTCGTTTTGTGCCATTGCTGCCGTCTAAAGTTGTCCCGGTCCTGACCGCTAATTTGTAGCGTAACCGTGGGCGTGGTGTCCCGGCACAGGCAACAAGGACAAGAATGATCCCGGAACCCGCGATTCTGCATATTCCGCACCGCACCGCCCGTACCGGCGTGGCGATGGGCGAGGTCGCCCAACTCGACGACATCGCCGCCCAGTTGATGGACGTGCAGCGGCACTGGAACACCCCTGACCACGAACTGCGTCTGGCGCAGGCCCTGCAGGCCAGCCGCACGGTCTGGCATGCGATCCAGACCGCGCTGGCCGAAGGCACGCTCGACCTGCCGGCAGACGTGCAACACAACCTGCTGATCCTGTCGGTCTACGCCGACAGCAAGATCGATCTCTGCGAAGCCACCCCCAGCCCCGACCTTCTCGGCAGCCTTATCGCCCTCACCCGCACCCTGGCCGGCAGCCTCAAGGAATGGCGGGTGGCCGCATGAGCCACCCGGCGAGGGCCCCGCGTAGCGGGATCGACGGCCAGGCGAATGCTGCCGGAGGCCGATATGCCCTGGTGGCCGCAGAAGTGGGCACCGTGGTGCGCCCGGGGCGCGTGCGTAACCGCACCAAGACCGAGCCGGAAGAGAAAGTCAAAAAACCGGCCGACGGCGTGCGCAAGAAAGCGCCGCCTGCCCGCAAGGCACCCGCGCGCGGACGCTACGTCGACGAATACGCCCGCCCGTCCGCCTGATTTACTGCAGCACCTCACGCACGCGGGTTTCCACCGCCTGCATCCCGGCCGGCGTCTCGAGGCCGGCGCCCCGAATCAGAAACGTGTCCTCCACCCGCTCGCCGAGCGTGTCGATCTTGGCGGCATAGACGTTCACGTCATGCTGCATCAGGGTTTCCGCCACCGCAAACAGCAAACCGCCGCGATCCGCACAGGTGATCGACAACATGTGGCCGTGCCCCTGCGCGTCGGCCTCCAGCCTGACCGTGGTCGGATAGGGGTGGTGGCGCTGGTGGCGTGACAGGCGGCCCCGCGGTACCGCCTGCATCGGACGCGCCGGATCGAGATCGCGCGTCAGTTCGTGCTCCACATAGCTCAGAAAATCGCGGTAGTGAATGCCGCGATTGGCCATGTCCATCACCTGGAACGTGTCGAGCACATAGCCGTGCCGGGTGGTGTGGATCTTGGCTTCGAGGATGGTGTACTGGATGCGCGCGAAGAAGCCGCAGATGCGGGCGAACAGATCGGGGCGGTCGGGCGTGTAGACCAGCACCTGGATGCCTTCGCCAGCGGGCGACAGGCGCGCCCGTACGACGGCATCGGGGCTGCTGGTGCGGCGCCACAGCATGCGCGCCTGCCAGGCCATGTCGCGGGCGTCGAAGCGGATGAAATAGCGTGCATCAAGGTGCTGCCACAGAGTGTCGGCGGCACTGTTCGGCAGGCCATAGAGGGCGAGATTGACCCGCGCTTCGGCCTGCTTGGCGGCGATGTCGGCCACCGCTTCGTCACCGCCCGCCAGCCGGGCGTGGGTGGCGTGATAGAGGTCTTCCAGCAGCTTGCCTTTCCAGGCGTTCCAGACCTTGGGGCTGGTGCCGCGGATGTCAGCCACGGTCAGCAGATACAGCGCCGCCAGGTGCCGCGGGTTGCCGATGCGAGCGGCAAACGCGGCGATCACGTCCGGATCGCTGATGTCTTCTTTCTGCGCGGTGCGCGACATCGCCAGGTGCATCTCCACCAGCCAGGCGACCAGATCGCTGTCGGCTCGGTCGAGCCCATGCTGGCGGCAGAACCGACGCGCATCGGCCATGCCGAGCACCGAGTGGTCGCCGCCGCGGCCCTTGGCGATGTCGTGGAACAGCGTGGCCAGATACAGCAACTCGGGTTTGTCGAAGGCTGCGATCAGACGGCTGGCGAGCGGATATTCGTGCGCGAGCTCGGGCACCGTGAAGCGCCGCATGTTGCGCAGCACGGTCAGGATGTGTTCGTCCACCGTGTAGACGTGGAACAAGTCATGCTGCATCTGCCCCACCACGCGGCCGAATGCCGGGATGTAGCGCGCCAGCAGGCCGTAGCGGTGCATCGCGCGCATCGCGCGGGTGATGCCGGTGGTCTGCCGCAGCAGCGTCATGAACAGCGCCCGATGCGTCGGATTGGCACGAAAGGCGGCGTCGATGCGGGTGCTGGCACGCCACAGCGCACGCAGCGTGGCCGGCTCGAATCCGGCCAGCGCAGGATGCTGGGCATAGACGATGAAGATGCGCAACAGCGCGTCGGGCTTGCGTTCGAACAGATTGGGCGCGCGCGTTTCGAGCAGGCGGGCGCGCACCTGAAAATCGGCATCGATCGGCTGCGGCGGCGCCGTCACCGGAAAAAGCCGCACCCGCAGCGACTGGATCAGAATATCGTTGGCGCGCTGCACCAGCTTGGCGGCGCGGTAGTAGCCCTGCATCAGGGTTTCGCCCGTACGCTTGTGCGTGGCGGCGGCCAGTCCCATGCGCTCGGCAAGCTCGGTCTGGTAATCGAAGGCGAGGCGGTCTTCGCGGCGGCCCGCCAGCAAATGCAGCTGGATCCGCAGGGTCGCCAGCGCGCGCTCCTCGCGCGCGATACGGCGCGCCTCGGCCTGGGTCAGCAGCCCCGCGCGGGCGATGCCGTTCCAGCCGCCGGTGATGCCGCAGGCCTGCGCCAGCCAGTGGATGGTATGCAGGTCGCGCAGGCCGCCCGGGCTGTCCTTGAGGTTGGGCTCCAGCTTGTAGGCGCTGTCGTCGAAACGTGCATGGCGCGCCAGCTGCTCGGCCAGCTTGCCGTCAAAAAAGTGCTGGGCGTTGAAGCGCGCCTGGAAGCGGCGCTCGAAGGTGTCAAACAGCGCGCTGTTGCCCCAGACGAAGCGCGCTTCCATCAGGTTGGTCTCCACCGTGATGTCGGCATCGGCCTCGGTGATGCAGGCCTCGATGGTGCGCACGCTGTGACCGATTTCCAGGCCGACGTCCCAACAGGCCTGCACCCAGGTTTCCAGCGCAGCCTGTTCGTCCGGCGCGGGCTCGTGCGACAGCATCAGCAGCACGTCGACGTCCGAGCCGGGAAACAGCTCGCCGCGGCCGTAGCCGCCGGCGGCGGCCAGGCAATAGGCGGCGGGAAGCTGCACCCGCTCGCACAGTTCGGACAGCACGCCGTCGACCAGTGCGGCGTGGCGCGTCAGGTAATGCGCCGCGGCGCGGCGCTTGAGGTAGCCGGCTGCGAGTGCGGCGCGACCCGATTTGAGCCGCTCGCGGAGGTCGGCGAACGGCGGCGTGCTCACGCGGCCCGGCGGACGTGGTCAGGTACGGCGGGCGAGCCGGCCGACACGGTCAGCACTTCGTAGCCGCTGTCGGTGACCAGGATCGTGTGTTCCCACTGCGCCGACAGGCTGCGGTCCTTGGTGACGATGGTCCAGCCGTCGTTCATCTGGCGGATGTCGCGGCGGCCGGCGTTGATCATCGGCTCGATGGTGAAGGTCATGCCGGTTTCCAGCACCAGGCCGGTGCCAGACTTGCCGTAGTGCAGCACCTGCGGGTCTTCGTGGAAATTGAGCCCGATGCCGTGACCGCAGAATTCGCGCACCACGCTGTAGCCGTGGTTCTCGGCGAAACGCTGGATGGCATGGCCGATGTCACCCAGGCGCGCGCCCGGCTTGACGTGGTCGATGCCGACCCACATCGCTTCGTAGGTGATCTGGATCAGGCGCTTGGCCTGGATCGTCGCCTCGCCGACCGCGAACATGCGGCTGGTGTCGCCGTGCCATCCGTCCTTGATCACCGTGATGTCGAGGTTGACGATGTCGCCGTTCTTCAGCAGCTTGTCGCCCGGCACGCCATGGCAGACCTGGTTGTTGACCGAGGTGCAGATCGACTTGGGGTAGGGCGCGTGACCGGACGGCGCGTAGTTCAGCGGCGCCGGGATGGTGCCCTGCACGTTCACCATGTAGTCATGGCACAGCCGGTCGAGCTCGCCGGTGGTGACGCCGGGCTTGACGAAGGGCGTGATGTAGTCGAGCACTTCCGACGCGAGCCGGCCGGCGATGCGCATGCCCTCGATTTCTGCGCCGGTTTTGATGGTGACGGTCATGGTGCGGGTACTGGAAACAAAGACGCATTCTAGCGTGCCCGGTACGCACCGGAAAACCACGCCAGCGAGAGGCAATAGAAAGGGGACGCGCTACGGCGTCCCCCTGTTATACGGTTAGCCAGGCAAAACACCCGGCTGTGCGCGTTTACTGCATCGACGGCAGATCGCCCCCGTTACTCATCTGCTCACGGTTTTCGTAGCGATTTTCGTAACGGTATTCATTGCGCTGGGCGTTGCCGGCTTGCGAGCCGTCGCGCTTCTGGGTCCGTTCCTGGCTCCGGGTTTCGGTGCGCTGGGCATGGTCGGCGCTGCTAGCGCGGACACTACCCATGCCGCCCCCCATGCCACTACCGCCGCCGCCACCCTTGGCGTAGACCGCGCCACTGGCGAGGCTGGTGGCAATCAAAACCAGGGAAAGAACTTTTAGCGATTTCATCTTTAGTGCTCCTTAAGCGTGGATTAATTTACCGACCTCGCCGGCCTGCACCATTGCCCACGCTGGCACCCGGTCCAGCAGCACCGCCTGATCCAGCAGCACCGCCCGCCCCCCTCATCTCTTGATGACGATGTTCGTAACCACTTCCATAAGGCAAGCTGGTCGGGCGGGCGTTTGCATTCGATCCATCCCCGCTTGGGGCGGGTGCACGCAAGTTGCGCAGCGCCGCCTCATCAGCCTGCCCGTTGGCCGGTGTGTGCAGCAGCACATCCTGCGGCAGGGACAGGTTTAGGGGACGGACTTGCGAGGCGGGCGCCTTTTTCTGGCCTGCTTCCACCCAGCCTGGAAACATCAGGGTCAGGACAGACGGCAACAGGATCAGATGAAAGCGTGGCATGAGCAGGTTCTAGGTTTGAAGTTCGATTTGCGCCATCACTATTGATAGCGTGGAACGGATTTTGGGCGTGCGTAGTGGCTCGGGTATGCCCACGGGGTGGCATCGCGTGTCAGTGTGTGTCGGTGTGTGTCTACCCGACAGGAAGCATCCTGAAGTAGGGTAGGATGATTCAGAGATCCATGCCGCCCTGAGCGCAGGTTAACGCCCGCGCCCGCTTGGGGAAACAGGCTTGTTTGGCCATAAAACTTTGCGATTATTACAGGATGCAAGCGAGTAAATCTGATTCCTGCCGAACTGCCGTGTTGAGGCTTGGGGTGTGCCCATGATGGAGGGTGCGTCGGCCCGCATTCTGGTGGTGGACGATGACCCGGGCATGCGGACATTGCTGGAGGCCTATCTGGGCGACAGCGGGTTCACCGTGGCAACGGCAATGGATGGTGCGGCCATGTGGCAGGCACTGGAGCAGGGAATGCCGGACGCCATCGTGCTCGACCTGATGATGCCCGGCGAGGACGGATTGTCGCTGGCGCGCCGGCTGCGCAGCCAGTCGAACGTGCCCATCCTCATGCTGTCGGCACGCGGCGAGGAAATCGACCGCGTGGTGGGGCTGGAAATGGGCGCTGACGACTACCTGGCCAAACCGTTCAGCCCACGTGAGTTGCTGGCCCGCTTGCGTGCGCTACTGCGGCGCAGCCAGGGGCAGACCGGGCCAGTCCAGCAGGCCACACTTCCCATGTTCGGACCTTTCCAGCTCGATGCTGCCAGCCACCGGCTCACCAAGGACGGCGCCGAGGTGAAGCTGTCGACCGCGGAATTCGCCCTGCTGCGCATCTTCGTCGAGCACCCGCTGCGGGTGCTGTCGCGCGACATCCTGATCGACATGCTCAAGGGCTACGAGCGCGATCCGTTCGACCGCAGCATCGACACCCGTGTCACCCGGCTACGGCGCAAGATCGAGCTCAATCCTGCCGAACCAGCTTACATCCGCACCGTGCGCGGCGAGGGCTATCTGTTCAATCCGCGCGGCAGCGAGGCGTGAGGCTGTCGTCGCGCCTGAGCCTGACGCAGCAGAATGCCCTGCTGCTGGTGGTGTTCTTCCTGGCCTTCGAGCTGCTGGTAGCCAGCGCCGTCACCTATTTCCTGATGCTGCCTATGGCGCGCCGATCGGCGACCGACCTGGCCGGCCTGATGGCGCTGTCGGCGCAGACCTGGAGCGAGCTGCCGCCGGTCACCCGCCCTGCGTTTGAAATCGAGCTGGCGCGTTCGCACGGGCTGGCGCTGCGCGCCGAGCCGCCGCAGGATCCCGAGCGCCCTTCGTGGCGGGAACCCTATCTGCACTTTCTGACGGCTTCGCTGAACGATCGGGTGGGCGGGCCAGTGGTGTCGTCGCGCGAGGAAATCCAGGGGGCGCAATGGTTCTGGGTGTCGCTTCCGGCAGGCAGCAGGCAACTCTCGGTGGGCTTCCCCCACAGCCGCATCGGCCCGCGCCCGATCCATGCCCTGCTGGCTTCGCTGGCGGGCGGGGCGCTGCTGACCCTGCTCGCAGCCTGGTGGCTGGCGCGCCGCGCCACCCGCCCGCTGCAGCGGCTGCAGCAGGCGGTCACCTCGCTGGGGCGCGGGCAGACGCCGGAACGCCTGCCCGAAACCGGGCCGCGCGAGATCGCTGCGCTGAGCCGTCGCTTCAACGAAATGGCGAAGCAGGTGGACGACCTGCTGGCCGCCCGCACCGTGCTGCTGGCTGGGGTGTCGCACGACCTGCGTACACCGCTGGCGCGGCTGCGGCTGGCGGTGGAGATGCTGGTAAAGAAGCCGAGCGCAGAGCTGGCCGCGCAAGTGGAGGGCGACATCGAGGCGATGGATCGTCTGATCGGCGACGTGCTGACGCTGGCGCGCGGCTTCGGCCACGAAGCCCACCAGCGGGTGGCGCTGCCCGACCTGCTGGCTGATCTGGTGCAGGCCACCCCGGGCGCGGCGGAACGGGTGCAGGTCGAGGCGCCTGATATCGAACTGGATGTCCCGGTGGGCGCCTTGCGCCGCATTCTCGCCAACCTGCTGGAGAACGCCCTGCGCTATGGCGGCGGCCAGCCGGTCACCCTGCGGGCAGAAGCGATGGCAGGCGGCTGCCGTATCGGCGTGCTCGACCGCGGCCCCGGCATTCCGGAAGCGGACCGGGAAGCCGTGTTCCGTCCGTTCTACCGGCTCGAAGCCTCGCGCAGCGCCAGCACCGGCGGTTCCGGGCTGGGGCTGGCGATCGTGCGCCAGCTGGCAGACGCACAGGGCTGGCAGGTCAGTCTGCAGACGCGCGGCGGCGGCGGGCTGGAGGCCTGGCTGCAGATCGTCGCACAGCCGGCGGGCTGAGGGCGAACCTTGAAATAAGCGTCCATTCGAATTAGAATCGCCGGCTGTCCGAAATGGTTCGGACAAATTCGCACACCTGTCATTAAAGGGTGGCGGCGCGTTCGGTTCGAAAACGTGCTGCTGCTGACGGGTGGAGGCTTAACCCTTTAGGAGATTTTCATGTCTGTCACCATGCGTCAAATGCTGGAAGCCGGTGTCCACTTCGGCCACCAGACCCGCTTCTGGAACCCCAAGATGGCCCCGTTCATTTTCGGTCATCGCAACAAGATCCATATCGTCAACCTGGAAAAGTCGCTGCCGCTGTTCCAGGATGCGCAGAAATTCGTCCGTCAGCTCGCCGCCAACAAGGGCAGCGTGCTGTTCGTTGGCACCAAGCGCGCCGCGCGTGAAATCGTCCGCGAGGAAGCCGAGCGCGCCGGCATGCCGTACGTCGACAACCGCTGGCTGGGCGGCATGCTGACCAACTTCAAGACGGTCAAGCAGTCGATCAAGCGCCTGAACGACCTGGAGGCCAACCTGGCCGAGCCGGGCCGTCTGTCGAAGAAGGAAACCCTGACCGTGCAGCGCGAAGTCGACAAGCTGAACCGCAGCCTGGGTGGCATCCGCGAAATGGGCGGCCTGCCCGACGCGCTGTTCATCATCGACGTCGGCTACCAGAAGGGCGCCGTGGTCGAGGCCAAGAAGCTGGGCATTCCGGTGATCGGCGTGGTCGACACCAACAACAGCCCGGAAGGCGTGGACTACGTGATTCCCGGCAACGATGACTCCGCCCGCGCGATTCGCCTGTATGCACGCGGCATGGCCGATGCGGCGCTGGAAGGCCGTTCCCAGGTCATCAGCGACATCGTCGGCGGCGAAGAATTCGTCGAGGTCGAAGAAGAAGATACGACACCCGCTGCCGAGTAAGCGCAGCGCACGCCATCTCGCCGGAACCGGGTTCCGGCGAGCGGAATTTTAAGGAGGGGCGATGGCCCCTCTTTCTGTATTGAAGAAACTGGACAGGAGTACGAAATGGCAGAAATCACTGCAGGCATGGTCAAGGAACTGCGCGAGAAAACCGACGCGCCGATGATGGATTGCAAGAAGGCGCTGTCGGAAGCCGGCGGCGACATGCAGAAGGCGGAAGAAATCCTGCGCGTGCGCTTCGGCAACAAGGCCGCCAAGAGCGCCAGCCGCATCGCCGCCGAAGGCGTGGTGACCATCGCTATCAGCGCCGACGGCAAGTCTGCCGCGATGGTCGAAGTCAACTGCGAAACCGACTTCGTCGCCAAGAACGACGACTTCCTCGCGCTTTCCAACGCGCTGGCCGAGATGGTGCTGAACCAGAAGCCGGCCGACGTTGCCGCGCTGTCCGCGCTAGCCTACAAGGGCGCAACGGTCGAAGCCTTCCGCACCGAGCTGGTCGGCAAGATTGGCGAGAACATGTCGGTGCGCCGCTTCGTGCGCCTGGACGGCCAGGGCAAGTTCGCCAGCTACATCCACAGCGGCAAGATCGGCGTGCTGGTCGACGTCACCGGCGACGAAGCGCTGGCGCGCGACGTTGCCATGCACATCGCGGCATCCAAGCCGAAGTCGCTGGATGCGTCTGGCGTGTCGACCGACCTGATCGACACCGAACGCCGCGTGGCGATCGAGAAGGCCAAGGAAGCCGGCAAGCCGGAAGCCATGCTGGAAAAGATCGCCGAGGGGACGGTGCAGAAATTCCTCAAGGAAGTCACGCTGCTGTCGCAGCCCTTCGTCAAGGATGACAAGCAGACCGTCGAGCAGGTGCTGAAGGCCAAGAACTCGCAGTGCCACGGCTTCATGATGTACGTGGTGGGCGAGGGCATCGAGAAAAAGGTGTCCGACTTTGCCGCCGAAGTGGCCGCTGCGTCCCAGGTCTGACCGGCTATGGCGGCTGCCCGACGTATCCTGCTGAAGCTGTCCGGCGAGGCCCTGATGGGGCCGGAGGGCTTCGGTTACCACGCTGAAACCATGGCCGGTTTCGTCGGCCAGATCCGTGACGTGGCGGCGGCGGGTGTGCAGGTCGGCATCGTGGTCGGCGGCGGCAATTTGTTTCGCGGCGCGACGGGCGCGCTGTCCGGCATGAACCGCGCCAGCGCCGATTCGATGGGCATGCTGGCGACCGTGATGAATGCGGTGGCGCTGAAGGATGCGTTGCAGCAGGCCGGCGTCGATGCACGGGTGCAGACCGCGGTACACATCGCCCATCTCGGAGAGGACTTCGAACGCGACACGGCAGTGCGTCATCTGGAGGCCGGACGAGTCGTGATTTTCGGCGGCGGCACCGGCAGCCCGTTTTTCACCACCGACACCGCAGCGGCGCTGCGCGCGGCCGAGATCGGCGCCGACCTGTTGCTGAAGGCAACCAAGGTCGACGGTGTTTATACGGCCGACCCGAAGAAGGACGCGGGCGCCACGCGCTACCACACGCTGTCGTTCGACGAGGCCATCGAAAAAAATCTGGGCGTGCTCGATACCGCCGCGTTCGCGCTGTGCCGCGAACAGAACCTGAACCTGGTCGTGTTCAACGTCTTCAAGCCCGGTGCGCTCAAGCGCGTGGTGATGGGCGAGGACGAAGGCACGCGCGTGACCTTGAGTTCGTGATCTACACGTAGAGGAGTTGACATGGCTGAACCCACCATCGCCGAGATCAAGCAATCCGCCGAACAGAAAATGGGCAAGACGCTGGATGCGCTGAGGAACGACCTGGCCAAGGTGCGCACCGGGCGCGCCCACACCGGCATCCTCGACCACGTCATGGTCGATTACTACGGCAACCCGACGCCGGTGCCGCAGGTGGCCAACGTGTCGCTGGTCGATTCGCGCACGCTGGGCGTGCAGCCGTATGAAAAAAACATGGTCGCCAAGATCGAGAAAGCCATCCGCGATGGCGACCTCGGCCTGAATCCGGCGGCGCACGGCGACATCATCCGCGTGCCGATGCCGTCGCTGACCGAGGAGCGCCGCCGCGACCTGATCAAGGTGGTGCGCAACGAAGCCGAGGGTGCGCGCGTCGCGGTGCGCAACATCCGGCGCGATGCCAACGGCACGGTGAAGGAAATGGTCAAGGCCAAGACCGCGACCGAGGACGAGGAGCGCCGCACCCAGGACGACGTGCAGAAGCTGACCGACAAATTCATCGGCGATATCGACAAGATGCTGGCCGACAAAGAGAAAGACCTGCTCGCAGTCTGAGCAGCCCCGCGTGTCTACCCCAACCCTGAAAGCGACTCCGGCCAACCCCGATGTGCCGCGGCACATCGCCATCATCATGGATGGCAACGGCCGCTGGGCGAAACGGCGGCTGATGCCGCGCGTCGCGGGCCACCGCAAGGGGGTCGAGGCGCTGCGTGGCGTGATTCGTGCCTGCGCCGAGCGCGGTGTGGCGAATCTCACGGTGTTTGCCTTCAGTTCGGAAAACTGGCGGCGCCCGCAGGACGAAGTCACCCTGCTGATGGAACTGTTCATGCGCGCGCTGGAAAACGAAGTCGCCAAGCTGCATGAGAACGGCATCCGTTTCCGCGTCATCGGTGACCTGTCCGGATTCTCCGAGCGCATCCAGGCCCTGATCCGCGACGCCGAGGCGCTGACGCGCGACAACACCCGCCTCGTCCTCACGGTGGCAGCCAATTACGGCGGCCGCTGGGATGTGGTGCAGGCGGTGAAAAAGCTGATGGCTTCGAACCTGGATCCGGCGGACGTGAGCGAGGAAATGCTGGCGCAACAGCTCAGCATGGCTGACATGCCCGAGCCGGACCTCTTCATCCGCACCGGCGGCGAACAGCGCATCAGCAATTTCCTGCTGTGGCAGCTGGCCTACACCGAGCTGTATTTCACCGATGCCTTGTGGCCCGATTTCGACAATGCAGCGCTCGATGCTGCGATTGCGTCCTACCGTGCGCGCGAGCGCCGCTTCGGCCGTACCAGCGAACAGGTACGTGCCGCATCGTGACGGCATGCCGGATGGTCCATCCATGACGCCATTAGCCCGCCGGGTGCTTACCGCCATGCTGCTGCTGGCCGTATTCGTGCCTGCGGTGCTGTGGGCGCCGACGTGGCTTTGGGGCGGGTTGATGGCAGGGATGGTCGGCGTGGCGGCGCACGAATGGGCGCGGTTGAGCCATTTCCCGCCGGTCTCTGCGCGCCTCTACGCCGCGCTGCTGACGCTGTGCGCACTGGGGCTGCCGTACCTGCCCGCACTCGACTGGCCGACGTTTCAAACAGGTTTGATCGGGCTGGCCATCGCCTTCTGGCTGCTGGTGGTGCCGCTGTGGCTGGCGGGGCACTGGCGCGTCGAGGCGCCATTCATGCGCGCCATGGTCGGTGTCGTGGTGCTGCTGCCCACCTGGGCGGCCTTGCTGGATCTGCATGCGCGCGGCCCCGCCGTCCTGCTGGGCGTGATGGCGGTCGTCTGGGTCGCCGATACCGCGGCCTATTTTTCCGGCCGGCATTTTGGTCGCCACAAGCTCGCCCCCACCATCAGCCCCGGCAAGACCTGGGAGGGCGTGGCGGGCGCGCTGGTTGCGTTGGCGTTGTACGCCGTGGTGGTGAGCGCATTTGCCGGCATGCCGTTTGTCTCGCTGTTCGTCCTGATCGCCGTGCTGCTGTATCTGTCGGTGCTGGGTGACTTGTTCGAATCCTGGATCAAGCGTGTCTCCGGCATGAAGGACAGCGGCGACATCCTGCCGGGCCATGGCGGCGTGCTCGATCGCATCGACGCGCTGACCGCCACCCTGCCGGTCGCCAGCGGCATGCTGATGTGGCTGGCGCGCGCTGCATGAATGCCCACCGCATGAAGCCGCGCGTGCTGACCATCCTCGGTGCCACCGGCACCATCGGCGTCAACACGCTCGATGTGGTGGCGCGCCATCCCGACCGCTTCGAAATCTTCGCGCTGACCGGTGCCACTCAGGTCGAGCGCATGGTCGAGCAGTGCCGCGCCCATCGCCCGCGCTTTGCGGTGATGAGCGAGCCGGCCGCCGCCGCGGCGCTGCGCGAGCGGATTGCCGCCGAGGGGCTGGGTGTCGAGGTGCTCGAAGGCGCTGCCGCGCTCACTCAGGTGGCCACCGCGCCCGAAGTCGATACGCTGATGGCCGCGATTGTCGGCGCCGCCGGCCTGCCGGCCACGCTGGCGGCGGCCCAGGCCGGCAAGCGGATTCTGCTGGCCAACAAGGAAACCCTGGTGGTGTCGGGCCAGTTGTTCATGGATGCGATCGCCGCCAGCGGCGCCGAGTTGCTGCCGATCGATTCCGAGCACAACGCCATTTTCCAGGCGCTGCCGCGCGACTTCGACGGCGACTTTCAGCAGGCCGGGGTGAAGGCGCTGTGGCTTACCGCCTCCGGCGGTCCGTTCCGCACGTTGTCGGCCGAGGCGATCGCCGCCGCCACCCCGGCGCAGGCGGTGGCGCATCCGAACTGGGTGATGGGCAAGAAAATATCGGTCGACTCGGCCAGCCTGATGAACAAGGGGCTGGAAGTGATCGAGGCGCGCTGGCTGTTCAACGCGCGTCCCGACCAGATCAAGGTGGTGGTGCATCCGCAGAGCATCGTGCATTCGATGGTCGAATACGCCGACGGCTCGGTGATTGCGCAGATGGGCACGCCCGACATGCGCACCCCGATTGCCTACGCCCTGGGTTTTCCCGAACGCATTGAAGCGGGCGTTCCGGCACTGGAACTGATGAACAGACAGCTGAGCTTCGAGGCGCCCGATACGGCGCGCTTTCCGTGCCTGCAACTGGCGTTCGACGCGCTCGCCGCCGGCGGCAATGCCGCGGCGGTGCTGAACGCGGCGAACGAAGTCGCGGTGGCGCGGTTCCTCGACGGCGCGGTGCCGTTCGGCGCCATCGCCGCCAGCATCGCGCATACGCTTGAGAAACTGGCCGGCGGCGCCGCCGCCACGCTGGAGGATCTGCTCGAAGCCGACCGTCAGGCCCGCAGCGTGGCCGGCATGTATCTGGGAGCTTTGCGCGCATGAGTCTGCTGCATACGATCCTGTGGTTCCTGATCGCCATCGGCATTCTGGTGGTGGTGCACGAATTCGGCCATTACCTGGCGGCGCGCTGGGCCGGCGTCAAGGTGCTGCGTTTTTCGGTCGGCTTCGGCAAGCCGCTGCTGAGCCGCCGTTTCGGCCGCGACCAGACCGAATGGACGCTGTCCGCGCTGCCGCTCGGCGGCTACGTCAAGATGCTCGACGAGCGCGAGGGGGAGGTGCCGGCGGCCGACGCGCATCGCAGCTTCAACCGCGCCAGCGTGTGGCGGCGCATCGGCATCGTCCTGGCCGGGCCGGCCGCCAACTTCCTGCTCGCCATCGTGTTTTACTGGGCGCTGCTGCTGAACGGGCTGCCGGCGCTGAAACCCATCATCGGCGAACCGCCCGCCGGCACGCCAGCGGCGCAGGCCGGCCTGGTGGCGGGCGACGAAATCCGCCGCGTCAACGGCACCGATACGCCGTCGTTCCAGGATTTGCGGCTGACGCTGCTGCGCGTGGGCGTGGCGTCCGAGGCGATCACGCTGGAGCTGACCGACGGCCGCCGCGTGCGGCTCGATGCCCAGCCGATGCAGACCGAGAATCTGGAGCAGGACAACCTGCGCCCGCTCGGCATCGTGCGTTACGACCCCGTGATCGCGCCCGTGATCGGTCAGGTGCTGGCGGACGGGGCCGCTGCGCGCGCAGGCATGCAGACCGGCGACCGCCTGCTCGCGGCAAACGGTGAAACGGTGGACACCTGGCAGGGCTGGGTGCAAGTGGTTCGCCAGCATCCCGCCCAGGCCCTGCGCATCGAATTCGAACGGCAGGGGCAACGCAGTGAGCTGACCGTCGTTCCCGACGCGGTGGACGAAGCGGGCGAGCGCGTCGGCAAGATCGGCGCCGGCCCGCAGGTCGACGACTCCGTGCTGGCCATGCTGATGACCGAGGTGCGCTACGGTCCGCTCGACGCGCTTTGGCATGGCGCGATCCGGACCTGGGACATGAGCGTGTTCACGCTGGAAATGATGGGCCGCATGGTGCTGGGGCAGGTGTCGTGGAAGAATCTGTCCGGCCCGTTGACCATTGCCGATTACGCAGGGCAGAGCGCCACCCTCGGCTGGATCAGTTTTGTGAGTTTCCTGGCGCTGGTGAGCGTGAGCCTTGGCGTGCTGAACCTGCTGCCGATCCCGCTACTGGACGGCGGACACCTCATGTATTATGTTGCCGAGGTTTTGACCGGCCGGCCGGTGTCCGAGCGCGTCATGGAAATGGGCGCGCGCATTGGGATGGTGCTCCTGCTGATGCTGATGTCGTTCGCCCTCTTCAACGATTTGCAACGCCTGATAAGCGGATAAAACAACCATGACCCTGAACCGTTTGACGCTGGCCCTTGTCACCGTATTTGCTGCGCACTCCGCCTGGGCCGAAGCGCCTTTCGTCGTCAAGGACATCCGGGTCGAGGGCATCCAGCGTACCGAGGCGGGCACGGTCTTCAGCTACCTGCCGGTCAAGGTCGGCGACGTGATGACCGACGAAAAGACCGCAGCGGCGATCAAGGCGTTGTACGCCACCGGCTTCTTCAAGGACGTGCGGCTGGAAGCGCGCGACGGCGTGGTGATCGTCACCGTCGAGGAGCGTCCCTCGATCGCCAAGATCACCCTGAACGGCATCAAGGAATTTTCCGATGCTGACCTGAAAGCCGGCCTCAAGCAGACAGGCCTGGCCGAGGGCCGCGTGCTCGACCGCGCGCTGCTCGAAAAATCCGAACAGGAACTGCAGCGACAGTACTTCAATCGCGGCAAGTACGCGGTCGAGATCAAGTCCACGCTGACGCCGTTGGAGCGCAATCGGGTGGCGGTCCAGTTCGACGTGGTCGAAGGCGACAGCGCGAAGATCCAGCAGATCAACATCGTCGGCAACCAGGCATTCAAGGAAAAGGAACTGCTGAAGCAGTTTTCCTCCACCACGCCCGGCTGGCTGACCTGGTACACCAAGAGCGACCAGTATTCGAAGTCGCGCCTCGGCGGCGACATCGAGGCCCTGCGCTCGTTCTATCTCAACCGCGGCTACCTCGAATTCAACGTTGACTCCACCCAGGTGTCGATCTCGCCCGACAAGCAGGGCATCTACGTCACTGTCAACGTGACCGAAGGGCCGCAATACAAGGTGTCCGACGTCAAACTGGCGGGCCAGATGCTGGTGCCGGAGGCGGAACTGCAGAAGCTCATCACGATCAAGCCCGGCGAAGTCTTCGTGCGCGACCGCCTGACCGAAACCACCAAGAAAATCGGCGACCGCCTCGGCAACGACGGCTATGCGTTTGCCAACGTCAATGCCGTGCCCGAGCTCGACAAGGAAAAGAGCACGGTGGCCTTCACCCTGTTCGTCGACCCGGGCCGGCGTGTGTATGTGAACCGCATCAACGTGGCGGGCAACGCCAAGACGCGCGACGAAGTGGTGCGCCGCGAAATCCGCCAGATGGAGGGCGCATATTACGACGCCGAGAAAATCAACCGCTCGCGTGAACGGCTCGACCGCCTGGGCTACTTCAGCGAAGTCAATATCGAGACGCCGGGCGTGGCGGGTACCACCGACCAGGTCGACGTCAACGTCAGCGTGGCTGAGCGGTCGACCGGTAACATCATGCTGGGCGCGGGTTTCTCCTCGTCCGAAGGCCTGGTGCTGTCGGGCTCGGTGTCGCAAAACAACGTGTTCGGCACCGGCAACCGGCTGTCGGCCCAGCTCAACTCGGGCAGTGTCAATACCGTGTATTCGCTGTCCTTCACCAACCCGTATTACACGATCGACGGCATCAGCCTCGGCTATGACCTGTACCGGCGCGACGTCGACGCGACCGAACTCGACAACGTCGGCGATTACAAAACCTCGACCTACGGAGCCGGGGTGCGCTTCGGCCTGCCGGTCAACGAGCGGGACTTCATTTCACTCGGCCTGACCTACGAACAGACTTCACTTTCGATCGATCGCGCAACTGCGCCAATCCAGTACATAGACTTCGTCGACGAGTTTGGCGACGGCATCAATAGTGCCGATAACGACACGGTACGTCTGGATGCCTCGTGGGCGCGCGACACCCGCAACAGCGCCCTGTTCCCGACCCGGGGGATTTTCCAGCGCGTCGCGGCCGAAGTCGGCACCCCGCTCGGCAGCCTGCAGTACTACAAGCTATCGCTGCAGCACCAGCAGTATTTCCCGATGACCCGGGATTTCACGCTGATGCTGAACGGCGAAATCGGTTTCGGCGACGGCCTGTCCGGCAAGCCGCTGCCGTTCTTCAAGAACTTCTACGCGGGCGGAACCAGCTCGGTGCGCGGTTTCGAAAGTGGCTCGCTGGGGCCCAAGGCCGCCAATGGCGATGCGCTGGGTGGCAACAAGCGCATAGTCGGCAACGCGGAACTCTTCTTCCCTCTGCCGGGACTCAAGGACAACCAGTCCCTGCGCATGTCGGCGTTCGTCGATGCGGGCGCTGCCTATGGAACGAACGAGGACTTTTCCATCGACGGCCTGCGTTATTCCGCCGGCATCGCAGTGCTGTGGGTGTCGCCGCTCGGCCCGCTCAAATTCAGCCTGGCGCAGCCGCTGGTCGAAAAAGAGGGTGATGAGACCGAAGTGTTCCAATTCACCTTCGGCAATGTGTTCTGAAGGTAAGTCGTTCTGGAGTAATTAGATGATGAAGTTAAAGCAACTCGCCGTTTCCCTGCTGCTGGTGTCCGCGTTCGTGGCGGCGCCCGTTCTGGCCAACACCAAGATCGGTTTCGTCAACACCGAGCGCCTGCTGCGCGAAGCGCCACTGTCGGTTGCCGCGCAAAAGAAGCTCGAGCGTGAATTTGCTGCCCGCGACCAGGAGCTGCAAAAGCTCGCCAAACAGGCGCGTGACCTGCAGGCCCAGCTGGACAAGGATGGCGTGACCATGTCGGATACCGACCGCAAGACCAAGGAGCGCGATCTCGGCAACCTCAATCGTGACCTGCAGCGCCAGGGACGCGAATTCCGCGAAGACCTCAACCTGCGTCGCAACGAGGAGCTGGGCCAGATTCAGGAACGCGCGCGCAAGGCGATCCAGGAGATTGCCCGCGCCGAGAAATTCGATCTGATCGTCGAACAGGCCGTCTTCGTCGATCCCAAGAGCGACATCACCGATCGGGTGATGAAGGCCCTGGGTGGCAAGTAAGTCCAACCTCAAAATTCGGTTCATCCGATGGCCGTGACGCTGGCAGCGCTGGTCGCCCGTTTCGGCGGAGAGCTCGTCGGCGACGGGGCGCGGTCGGTGCAGCAGGTGGCGCCGCTTGAGCGTGCCACCGCGGACGAGATCGCCTTTGTCTCGCAGAGCAAATACCTCGCCCAGCTGGCGGACACCCGGGCGGGTGCGGTCATCCTGCCGGTGGATGCGCGCGATGCCACCGATCTGCCACGCATCCTGACCCCCAACCCTTACCTGTATTTCGCGCGCGTTTCGGCGCTGCTGAATCCACCGCCGTGTCCGCCTGCGGGGGTGCATCCCGCAGCCAGCGTTGCCGCCGATGCGGACATCGCCGCCGACGCCAGCATCGCTGCCGGCGCGGTGATCGGCCAGGGCGCGGTGGTCGGCGCGCGAAGCGTGGTCGGCCCCAACTGCGTCGTCGGCGAGCACGCCCGCATTGGTGCCGACTGCCTGCTGCACGCCAACGTCACCCTCTACCATCGCTGCGAGATCGGCGACCGCGCCATCCTGCATTCGGGCTGCGTGATCGGTTCCGATGGTTTCGGCTTTGCACCCGACGGCGAACGCTGGGAGAAAATTCCGCAGATTGGCCGCGTGCTGATCGGTGACGACGTCGAGATCGGCGCCTGCACCACCATCGACCGCGGCGCGCTGGAAGACACGGTGATCGGGGAGGGCGTCAAGCTCGACAATCTGATCCAGGTCGCGCACAACGTGGTGATCGGCGCACATACTGCGATTGCCGCCTGCACCGGCATCGCCGGCAGCGCTAAAATCGGCCGCCACTGCACCATCGGTGGCGCAGCGATGATTTTCGGCCACATCGAGATTGCCGATAACACCCGCATTTCCACCAACACGCTGATTACCAAGTCGCTGCCGAAAGCCGGCACCTACACCTCGGCACTGCCGTTCTCGGAGCACGAGGTCTGGCAGAAGAACGCCGTGCACATGCGCAATCTCGACAAGCTGGTCAACCGCATCAAACAGCTTGAGAAACGCCTAACTGAACTGGAAAATAAATCATGAGCGTTATGGACATCGAGCAGGTGATGCAGTACCTGCCGCACCGTTACCCTTTCCTGCTGATCGACCGCGTCACCGAGCTCGAGCTCGGCAAGTCGATCACCGCGGTGAAGAACGTCACCATCAACGAGCCGTTCTTTCCGGGACATTTCCCCGGGGCGCCGGTGATGCCGGGGGTGCTGATCCTGGAAGCCATGGCGCAGGCGGCGGCCATCCTGTCGTTCAAGACCAAGAACTACGCACCTGAGGACATCGGCGTCGTCTATTTCGCCGGTATCGATGGCGCGCGCTTCAAGAAGCCGGTCAAACCGGGCGACCAGCTGGTGCTCAAGATCAACATCGTGCGCGAAATGCGCGGCATCTGGAAATACACCGGACGCGCCGAAGTCGACGGCAAGCTGGTCGCCGAAGCCGAACTGATGGCCACGCTGCGAGACAAGCCCTGACATGAGAATGATTCATGAAACCGCGCTGGTCGCGCCGGGCGCGCGGCTTGCCGATGACGTCGAGATCGGACCCTATTCGATCATCGGCGAGCACGTCGAGATCGGCGCCGGCACCACGGTCGGTGCGCACGCTGTGATCACCGGCCATACGAAAATCGGTGTGCACAACCAGATCTTCCATTTCGTCTCGCTCGGCGAGGCGCCGCAGGACAAGAAATACGACGGCGAACCGACCCGTCTGGAAATCGGCGATCACAACGTGATCCGCGAGTTCTGCACTTTCAACACCGGCACCGTGCAAGACCGCGGCGTCACGACGATCGGCAGCCACAACTGGATCATGGCCTACGTCCACATCGCGCACGACTGCGTGGTGGGCGACCGCACCATCTTCGCCAACAATGCTTCGCTGGCGGGCCATGCCGAAATCGGCGACTGGGCGATCCTCGGCGGCTTCACCGGCGTACACCAGTTCTGCAAGGTCGGCGCCCATGTGATGACCGGCATTTCCAGCGTGGTGTTCAAGGACATCCCGCCCTTCATCATGGCGTCCGGCCAGCCGGCCGCGCCGCACGGTCTCAATAGCGAAGGCCTCAAGCGGCGCGGGTTTTCCGCCGAAGCGCTGGCGGCATTGAAGCGCGCCTACAAGATGCTCTATCGCGAGGGCAACACGCTGGCCGAAGCGCAGGCCAAGCTCGAACCCGAGGCCGTGAACCATCCTGAAGTGCGCCAGCTGCTCGACTTTCTCGCGCGTGCCGAGCGCGGCATCATCCGCTGATGGATATTGGACTGATCGCCGGTGAAGCGTCCGGCGATCTCCTCGGCGCGCACTTCGTCGCGGCGCTGAAGCAAAACCACCCCAACTTGCGCGCCGCCGGCATCGCCGGTCCGCGCATGGTCGAAGCCGGCGTCGAGGCGATCTACCCGAGCGACAAGCTGGCGGTCAACGGCTACGTCGAAGTGCTGCGTCACCTGCCGGAGCTGTTGTGGATCCGCTCGCGCATCACGCGCCATTTTCTCAACGAGCGGCCGCGCGTCTTTGTCGGTATCGATGCGCCCGATTTCAATTTCGTGCTGGAAGCGAAGCTCAAGCAGGCCGGCATCCCAACCGTGCACTTCGTCAGCCCGTCGATCTGGGCGTGGCGGCCCGAGCGCATCCATCGGATCAAGCAGGCTGTCTCGCACATGCTGGTGGTATTCCCGTTCGAGGAACAGATTTACCGCGACGCCGGCATCCCGGTCAGCTATGTGGGCCATCCGCTGGCCGACGTGATTCCGCTGGAACCCGATACCGCGGGCGCGCGTGCTGCACTGGGCCTGGTATCCGGGCCGGTGATCGCGCTACTGCCGGGCAGCCGGCTGTCTGAGGTAAAACGCCATGCGCGGCTGATGCTCGACGCTGCCGTGCGCATCCATCAACTTCATCCTAGGGCGCAGTTCGTACTGCCCGCCGCCAGCGAAGCGGCGGCGCGGCTGATCCGGCAGGCGGCACAGGGTCTGGACTTGCCGCTCCACATCCTGGCGGGGCAATCGCACACCGCGCTGGCGGCGTGCGACGTCGCGCTGGTGGCCTCGGGCACCGCCACGCTCGAAGCCGCGCTGTTCAAAAAACCGATGGTAATCACCTACCGGGTGCCGGCGTTGACGGCTTACCTGATGCGCAAAAAAGCCTTGCAGCCCTGGATCGGGCTGCCGAATATCCTGGCGCGCGATTTCGTGGTGCCGGAGCGGATACAGGAAGCCGCTACGCCCGAGAACCTGGCGAACGATGCGCTCGCCTGGCTGGCCGATGCGCCGCGCCGCGAGGCTGCCGTCGACACCTTCCGCGCCATGCATTTGAGCCTGCGGCAGAATGCCAGCGCGCGCATCGCCGAGGCACTCGAGCCCTATCTGGAGCGCACATGACGGTGCGCTCGACGGTCATTCTGCATGTCGGCCCGCTCGGCCTGTGCGGCGTCGATGAAGCCGGCCGCGGCCCACTCGCGGGACCGGTGACAGCGGCTGCGGTCATGCTCGACCCCGAACGGCCGATCAACGGCCTGCGCGATTCCAAGAAGCTGTCCGCCGCTGCGCGCGAACGCCTGGCGGATGAAATTCGCCAGCACGCCGCCGCCTGGTGCGTGGCCGAGGCCAGCGTCGCCGAAATCGACCAACTCAATATCCTGCAGGCCACGATGCTGGCGATGCAGCGCGCCGTCGCCGGGCTCGGGCGGCCGCCCGACGAGGTGATGGTCGACGGCAATCGCTGCCCGAACTGGGCATGGCGTTCGCAGGCGGTGGTCAAGGGCGACGACAAGGTCGCCGCGATCGCCGCCGCGTCGATTCTCGCCAAGACCGCGCGCGACCAGTACATGTGCCGCCTGCACGACGACTATCCCGCCTACGGGTTTGCAAAACACATGGGCTACGGCACCGCCGCGCATCTGGCCGCGCTGAAGGCGCATGGCGCCTGTCCGCAGCACCGCCGCAGCTTTGCACCGGTCAAACTCGTTCTCGATCAAGCCGTTTTATTCTGAAAGGAAAGCCATGAGCCTGTCCCTGTTTCTGCATGTATTGAGCGTCGTCATCTGGGTCGGCGGCATGTTCTTCGCCTACATGGTGCTGCGCCCGGTCGCCGCCAGCGTGCTCGAACCGCCGCAGCGGCTGACCCTGTGGGCCGGCGTATTCGACAAGTTTTTCCCTTGGGTGTGGGCGTCGGTGGCGCTGATCCTGCTGACCGGCCTGCACATGTTGATGGTGTTCGGCGGCATGGCTGCGCCGCATTACGTCTTGGCCATGCTGGTGCTGGGTGTGCTGATGATGGTGATCTTCGCGCACGTGTTCTTTGCGCCCTACAAGAAACTCAAGCGCGCCGTCGCCGCGCAGGACTGGAAAGCCGGCGGCGCCGCCCTCGCCCAGATCCGCATGCTGATCGGCATCAACCTCAGCATCGGATTGCTCACCATCGCGGTGGTGTTCCTCGGCCGCGCTTTGGCCTGACCGACGGTTAGGGTTCGTCCTGCGCCGGCTGGGCCAGCAGGCGGGGCACGACTTCGCGGATGACGTCGCGCCGGCCCTCGCACTGGAGTTCGGCGTGAAAATGGCCATCGCGATAGAGGTAGATCGTCGGCAGATGAAATATGCCGAAACCGCGCGCCACGCCGGTGGCTTCGCTGACATCCACTTCGAACAGGTGGTAATCCAAACCACTCAGTGACTCCGGAAGCAGCCGCTTCCAGGCCCGGCAACTGCCGCAGTGGGGTGCACTGAACAGCACCACAGCGATGCCGCACACAGCGGCGAGGCGGCTGTGGTAATCCCCCTCGTTCAAGCGTTCGAATCCGTCCGCAATGGGCCGCATGCTGAAAACTTAGGGTTTCCGGTCTGCCGGCTGCTCGCGGCGGAACGGGCCTTCCATTTCATCCATGTAGTGCGCGATGGCGTCGGTTTCGCGTTCCAGGAAACGATCGACCGCCTCGCGGAATTCGGCGTTTTCCAGCCAGTGCCAGGAATGCGTGGTGGTGGGCACCAGGCCGCGCGACAGCTTGTGCTCGCCCTGCGCGCCGCCTTCGAACACTTGCAAACCCTTTGCGATCGCGTATTCGATGCCCTGCTGGTAGCAGGTCTCGAAATGCAGGCCGGGCACGTATTCCAGCGTGCCCCAGTGACGGCCGTACAGGCGCTGGCCATCCTTGATGCAGAACGAACAGGCGACGGGCTCGCCGTCCTTGTCCGCAATGATCAGCAGCAGGTTGTCCGGCATCGTCTCGCGCAGCTTGGCGAAGAACGCGCGGTTCAGATGCGGCTCGCTGCGATGGCGGGCGTAGGTGTCGGCGTAGCAGCGGTAGAAATGGTCCCAGTCGGCGTCGGTGCTCGCAGCGCCTTCGACCCAGCGAAACGTCACACCCAGCGTGGCCAGCTTCTTCCGTTCCTGGCGGATTTTCTTGCGCTTGTCGTGCGTCAGCGCGGCGAGGAAATCGTCGAAACTGGCGTAGCCCGCGTTATTCCAGTGGAACTGGAAACCGCTGCGGTGCAGCAAAGGGGTCGCGTTGAGCGCGGCGTGATCCGGCTCGGTGGGAAACAGGATGTGGAACGACGAGCAGTTGAGGTCGCGGGTGAGCTTCAGCGCGGCCTCGATCAGCGTCGCGCGGTCGGTGTCATTCTTCGCCAGCAGCCGCGGCCCGGGCACCGGCGAGAAGGGCGCGCAGCACACCAGCTTGGGATAGTAGGCAAGCCCATGGCGGCGATAAGCGTCGGCCCACGCCCAATCGAATACGAATTCGCCCCAGGAATGGTGCTTCACATACAGCGGCATCGCCGCATCCAGCCGGTCGCCGCGGAACAGCGCCAGATGCACCGGCTCCCAGCCGATGTGGGCGCCGACGCAGTCGGTGGCTTCCAGCGCATGCAGAAAGGCATGCTGCACGAAGGGTGAATCGCCGGCCAGCGCGTTCCAGGCGTCGGCCGGCAATTCCGCAATCCGGGTCACAACGCGGATGACGGTGTCCGCAGCCTCGGCTTCCGTCGCGGGGGGCTTTGCTTCAAAATGCACGTTTTGGCGGCTTTCAGAAAAAACAATGAACCTGCACGAATTTCAGGCCAAACAAATTTTGCGCTCGGGCAACATTAACACGCCGCGCGGCCTCGCTGCGTCGAGTGCCGACGCCGCGGTCGATGCCGCCAGCGAACTCGGCGGCGACGCCTGGGTGGTCAAGGCGCAGATCCACGCGGGCGGCCGCGGCAAGGTGGGCGGCGTCAAGGTCGTCAAGAGCCTGGACGACGTGCGCGCGATAGCCGCTTCGCTGCTGGGCAAGCCGCTGGTGACCAACCAGAACGCGCCCGACGGCCAGCCGGTGAACCAGGTGCTGGTCGAGGAAACCCTGCCGATTGCGCGCGAGCTGTACCTGTCGCTGCTGGTCGACCGCGAAACCGAACGCGTCGCCATCGTCGCCTCCGCCGCCGGCGGCATGGACATCGAGGAGGTCGCCCACGCCACCCCGGAAAAAGTCCTGACCGAAACCTGCGACCCGCTGCTGGGTGTGCAGGACTTCCAGTGCCGTGCGCTGGCTTTCGCGCTGGAATTGACCGGCGAGGCCTACAAGGATTTCTGCCGACTGCTGCCCGCTTTGTACCGTTTGTTCATCGCCAATGATTTGAGCCTGCTCGAAATCAACCCGCTGGTGGTGACCACCGACAACCGTGTGTTGCCGCTCGACTGCAAGATGAGCGTCGAGGACAACGCGCTGTACCGCCGCAAGGCATTGGCCGAGCTGCGCGACGACAGCCAGATCGACGCCAAGGAAGCCGCGGCCAACGCAGCCAACGTCAACTACGTTGCGCTGACCGGCAACATCGGCTGCATGGTCAACGGCGCCGGCCTCGCGATGGCGACGATGGACCTGATCCAACTGGAGGGCGGCACGCCGGCCAACTTCCTCGACGTCGGCGGCGGCGCCACCCCGGAGACGGTGGCCCAGGGCTTCAAGATCATCCTGCTCGATCCCAACGTGCGTGCGGTGCTGATCAACATTTTCGGCGGCATCGTGCGCTGCGACGTGATTGCCGAAGGCATCATCCAGGCGGTCAAGGAAGTCGGCGTGAAAGTGCCGGTGATCGTGCGGCTGGAAGGCACCAACGCCGAACTGGGCCGCACGCTGCTGGCCGAATCGGGGCTGGCGATCCTGGCGGCGGAAAGCCTGACGCAAGCGGCGAAACTCGCGGTGGAGAAAGCGGCATGAGCATCCTCGTCGACAAAAACACTAAAGTCATTTGCCAGGGCTTCACCGGCAAGCAGGGCACGTTCCATTCCGAGCAGGCGATTGCCTATGGCACGCAGATGGTCGGCGGCGTCACCCCCGGCAAGGGTGGGCAGACGCATCTAAACCTGCCCGTATTCAACACCGTTCGCGACGCAGTGCGCCAGACCGGCGCGCAGGCGACGATGATCTACGTGCCGGCCGCGTTCGCCGCCGACTCGATCCTGGAAGCGGCCGACGCCGGCATCGAGGTCATCGTCTGCATCACTGAAGGCATCCCGGTATTGGACATGCTCAACGTCAAGGCCGCCTTGCGTGCCAACGGCGCCAAACTGATCGGCCCCAACTGCCCCGGCATCATCACCTCGGGCGAATGCAAGATCGGCATCATGCCCGGCGTCATCCACCAGAAAGGCAAGGTCGGCATCGTCTCGCGCTCCGGCACGCTGACCTACGAGGCGGTGCATCAGACCACGCAGCTGGGGCTGGGCCAGTCGACCTGCGTCGGCATCGGCGGCGACCCGATCAAGGGGCTGGACTTCATCGACTGCCTGGAACTGTTCGAGGCCGACCCGCAGACCGAAGCGGTGATCCTCGTCGGCGAAATCGGCGGCAGCCGCGAGGAAGAGGCGGCCGAGTTCATCCGCTCCAACATGAAGAAACCTGTCGCCGCCTATATCGCCGGCCGCACCGCACCCAAGGGCAAGCGCATGGGCCATGCCGGCGCGATCATAGCCGGCGGCAGCGGCACGGCGGACGCCAAGATCCGCGCGCTCGAAGCCGCCGGCGTCGTCGTCGCGCAAAGCCCGGCCGGGCTGGGCGAAGCGGTGCAGTTGGCGCTCGGCGCGCGATAAGAGATGAATGATGCGGGCGCACTTGCTGGACGTACGGGCCGAGGTATTGCGCTGATTCGGCTTTTATTGCTGGTTCTTGCTGGTCTTATGGCTTGGTGGTTGAGCCAAAGACAAACGGAGTTCGGCGAACAGTATGCTGAGGCAGTAATAGGAAAGCGCCCAGATTTGAAATTGGGATATATCGATTTTAAAGAGCAGATTGCTCAGGTCCAGTTCCAATTGATCAGGGTTCCCGAAGACGGGGTGGCAGAAGTTCCATTTGTTTCTGAGTTGGGCGATGATTTGAAATCTGTGTTCTGTGAATTTGTGAGCAAGGCTAAGTTTGAGGATGATCTGGAGATCCCATTGCTTCATGTTGGTGTGCGTTACGGTACTGGCGACTACTCTGGCTGGGTTCTGAGTCACGCGTACTCCATCAACACTTGCTCTTCCCGCAGTTGATGAAACTCGCCATCGCCCAGCTCAACCTCACCGTCGGCGACATCGCCGGCAACGCGGCCCGGATTCTCTCCGCGGCGAACACGGCGCACGCCGCCGACGCGGCCCTGTTGCTCACCCCCGAAATGTCGATCTGCGGCTATCCGGCAGAGGACCTGGTGTTGCGGCAAGATTTCACCGCGGCGTGCGATGTCGCGGTGAAAAAGCTGGCGATCGACGCGCCGCCCGACCTGGCGCTGATCGTCGGCTACCCCGAGCGCAGCGACGCCGGCCTATTCAATGCCGCGGCGCTGCTGCGCGGCGGCAAGGTCGAATCGGTGTACCGCAAATACCACCTGCCGAACCATTCCGTGTTCGACGAGCAGCGCGTGTTTGACCGCGGCGATTTGCCGTGCGTGTTCGACTGCGGCGGCCTCAAGTTCGGCCTCAATATCTGCGGTGACCTGTGGGAGGCCGGCCCGGCAACCTGGGCGATGGGGGCCGGCGCCGACTGGCTGCTGGTGCCGAACGCTTCGCCCTATCACCTCAACAAGGAACGCGAGCGCGTTGCCGTGGCGCACGCGCGACTTGCCGAAGCCGGCTTGCCCATTGTCTATGCCAACCTGGTGGGCGGGCAGGACGAACTGGTGTTCGATGGCGCCTCGTTCGCGATCAATGTCGACGGCGATGTCGTCGTGCAGTGCCCGGCCTGGCAGGAAGGCCTGTTTTATCTGGACCTCGACCGCGACACCTGCACCGGGCCGCAGGAAGCCTTACCGGACGAGGACGCCGCGGTCTACGACGCGCTGGTGCTGGCGGTGCGCGATTACGTCGACAAGAACGGCTTCAAGGGTGTGCACCTCGGCCTGTCGGGCGGCATCGATTCGGCGCTGACGCTGGCGATCGCCGCCGATGCGATCGGTCCCGAGCGCGTGCATGCGGTGATGATGCCGTCGGACTACACGGCCAACATCAGCATCGAAGACTCGAGAGACATGGTGAAGCGGCTGGGCGTGCGCTATTCCGAAATCGCCATCCGGCCGATCTACGATGCCTTTGTCGGCCAGCTGGCGGACGAGTTTGCCGGCCTGGCCGCCGACACCACCGAAGAAAACCTGCAGGCGCGCACCCGCGGCACGCTGCTGATGGCGCTGTCCAACAAATTCGGCACCGTGGTTTTGACGACAGGCAACAAGAGCGAAATGGGCACCGGCTACGCCACGCTCTACGGCGACATGGCCGGCGGCTTCGCGGTGCTGAAGGATGTCGCCAAGACCCGCGTCTACCGGCTGTCGAACTATCGCAACAGCCTGTCGGCCGTGATCCCGCACCGCATCATCGACCGCCCGCCGTCGGCTGAACTGCGCCCCGACCAGACCGATCAGGACAGCCTGCCGCCCTACGAAGTGCTCGACGCGATCCTGTCCGCCTACGTCGAGCGCGACCTGTCGGCGCGCGACATCGTCGCGCAGGGCTTCGACGCCATCATCGTGCGCCGCGTCATCCGCATGGTCGACCTCGCCGAGTACAAGCGCCGCCAGGCGCCGCCCGGTCCGCGCATCACCCCCCGCAATTTCGGCAAGGACCGCCGTTACCCGATCACCTCGAAATACCGACCCGAAGGAGACTTGCCGTGAAGAAAATCGAAGCCATCATCAAGCCGTTCAAACTCGACGAAGTGCGCGAAGCCCTGTCCGACATCGGCGTGGCCGGCCTCACCGTCACCGAGGTCAAGGGCTTTGGCCGCCAGAAAGGCCACACCGAGCTCTATCGCGGCGCCGAATACGTGGTGGATTTTCTGCCCAAGATGAAGCTCGAAGTGGTGGTCGCCGACAGCCAGCTGGAACGCGCGATGGAAGCCATCACCACCGCCGCCCGCACCGGCAAGATCGGCGACGGCAAGATCTTCGTCACGACGGTGGAGCAGGTGGTACGGATCCGGACCGGGGAGTCGGGCGAAGCGGCGATCTGAGACCGGGCAGCGTTTGCTTGTGAGGGACTTGCAGCGGTATTAAATCAGCCAGGAAGAGACGGTCGAGGTTGTCGCCACCGTCCGGTGCTCGGCCAAAGCGGCCCTATACCTAGCAAGGTAAGCGGTCCGCTCACGGTTTCTTGAGCGGTCGGATGCCAGTCATGTCTGCTGCCGCCCACATCGCTGTGTTAGTGCGTTTTCGTCAGTGGAAAGATGCCAGTCAATCCCGTTGTAGGGGATTGTTTCTGTCCGAAGTGGCTCTCCGATATAGATCGGACCTGTGAATCAACGTAACCAACGAGCTCATTGGTCCACACAAAGCCGTCTCGGTTTTCATCGGCCGCGCCTTTCATCCCTTCGGTCACCACGTAAGTGAAAAGGCCATGGCTCTTGTAGCCTTCAATCGCTTGCTGTTGCGAGGTGGCAGCCGACAGCAGCACCGAGCCAACCGCTTCCCCCAACAGTTTGAGTGCCGTTTCTTCGCTGAGCCCACGTGTCAGGAGTGCCACCTGAATTGCGTCACCGAGCTTGCCGGAGTTGCAGGAATCTATGAGCACAATTTTCTTGGTTGCTGGGATGTTGGCGATCGCGCTCGTAATGTCTTTCTGGCTCAAGGCAGAAGCGCGCAGTATGTGGCTCGACACGGAGTCAACATTCGATGTAAGGAGGTAAAACTCCCCATGATCAATCGTTCCGTGGGAAGCGATGAAGAAGAGGAATACATCGTTTGGCTTGACCTGTATTCGGTAGCCCTTAAGCGCCGCGAGAATTACATCTTTGGTGGTCTTGGGGCGAGTCGTGAGGCGTTGAATGCGAACTCGATTCTTGTAAAACTTTGCAGCGTTGTCATTCAGCGTTTTCTCTATCAGAACCGCATCAGCAACTGCATACTGGAGTTTGTATTTCGGATTGTCGTATTCGTCGATTCCGATAATCAATGCATGCAGAGTCGGCAAAAAATCGGCGATCCGTGCCTTGATTGTATGCACGGCTTCGATACTTTGCATGGAGTTCTCGGCATTGAACGCGATTACTTGGAGCGCGTTTTTGCCGGCTACGAGCTTAAGGTTATATGTTAGGGTGTGCCCTTTGCTGGTATCGGTGTTACTTCTCAACAGAATATCGCGGCTCTGTACCTGGCCAACCAGAGTGCCATTGAGATAAAACCGAACATCGCCAATGCCGCCGCCCTGGTCGGTCACATGAACACGTACTTTCACCTCTTCCTTATCCACCATTAAGGGAGTGTCAACGATGGCGACCGAGGGAGCCGGTTTAACATTGGCGATGTTGGCCAGATCGGTGATCGGCTTGCCCGCCAATGCTGCCTGCACGACAAGGGGGCGATAGAAGCGATTACGGTATTGATCAACACCGTATACTTGGTTGCCAATGCGGACATTGACATACTTATCGGCACCGGGTGAGGCGTCGTAGTAGCCCTCGGGGGTAATAGCAAGCCAACCGCCATCACTCAGGCTGATTAGCTTGACGCGCTCGGCGCCGCTATTGACATCCCACAGCCGCACGGCATTGCCGCCCGACGCCAGCATACCCTCATTGGAAAATGCGACACTGGTTACAGGACCATAGGCTTCGAGTCCGAACGGCCGCACATAAGAGCCGACTTTAAACGTGCGAAGCAATTTCCCACTTTCAGTATCCCACAGCTTGATCGGGCTATCCCCCGCCCCCCCCGACACCAGTACGCGGCCATTCGGGGAAAATGCGACACTGTCGACCCCTCCATGCTGCCAGTCCAGCGTCCGAAGCTCTTGCCCGCTCGCTGTGTCCCACAGTTTGATCGTGCCGCCCCAGTTTCCGGAGGCCAGCATGCGTCCATCCGGGGAAAAGGCAACAGTACTCATGAATCCGCTGAAATGAATCGTTCGAAGCTTACGCCCACTCGACGGGTCCCACAGTTTGATCGTGCCGTCCCTACTCCCCGACGCCAGCATGCGGCCATCCGGGGAAAAGGCGACGCTATGAACCTCATCACGCGTTTTATGACCTTTTAGCGTTCGAAGCTTACGCCCGCTCGAGGGGTCCCACAGTTTGATCCTGCCGTCCCTACTCCCCGATGCCAGCATGCGGCCATCCGGGGAAAAGGCGAGGCTATGAACCTCACGCGCTCGATAACCTTTCAGCGTTCGAAGCTCGCGCCCGCTCGCCGTGTCCCACAGTTTGATTGTCTGGTCCCAACGCGCAGATGATGCCAGCATGCGGCCATCGGGGGAAAAGGCAAGGCTAAGGATCCCCCATTTATGACCTTTTAAAGCCCTAAGCCCTCGCCCGCTCGCCGCATCCCACAGTTTGATCGTGCCTCCACTCCCCGACGCCAGCATGCGGCCATCCGGGGAAAAGACAAATGTCGGAAGATCTGCAGCGTGGCCTGTCAGAGTTCGAAGCTCTCGCCCGCTCGCCGCGTCCCACAGTTTGACCGTATTGTTTCTGTCCCCCGACGCCAGCACGCGGCCATCCGGGGAAAAGATAACCGTAAATACACTTGCAGTATGGCCTCGCAGCGTCCGAAGCTCTCGCCCGCTCGCCGCGTCCCACAGTTTGATCGTGTTGTCTCTATCCCCAGACGCCAGCACGCGGCCATCCGGGGAAAAGTCAACGCTAAGGATCTCCCCTCTATGACCTGTCAGCGTTCGAAGCTCACGCCCGCTTGCCATGTCCAACAGCTTGATTGTGTTGTCTGCGCTCAGCGACGCCATCATGCGACCATCCGGGGATGCTACCGATCTCCCTGGTACTTTCAGCGTCCGAAGCTCACGCCCATTCGGGACATCCAAGACCGTGTCACCCAACACCAGCATGCGGCCATCCGGGGAAAAGACAACTCTCGAAAGGCCTACATTGCGGCCTTTCAGAGTTCGAAGCTCTCGCCCGCTCGCCGCGTCCCACAGTTTGACCGTATTGTTTCTGTCCCCCGACGCCAGCATGCGGCCATCCGGGGAAAAGGCAACAGTCAAAACACTTGCAGTATGGCCTCGCAGCGTCCGAAGCTCTCGCCCGCTCGCCGCGTCCCACAGTTTGATTAAGTAGTAACCATCCTCGTTACTCCCCGACGCGAGCATGCGGCCATCCGGCGAAAACGCGACGCTAAGGATCTCTCCTCCTTGATCTGTCAGCGTTCGAAGCTCACGTCCGCTCGCCGCATTCCACAGCGTAATGTAGGGCCCGCCTCCAGATGCTATAAGGCGGCCGTCCAAGGAGAAGGCAAGGGCATTTACGGTTTTTCCTATTTCCTCTAGTGTTACAAACACGTCAGGCTTATCCACAGCAAAGGCGTGTGATGGCAGCGTTAACGTGAGCACTGCAAGCATGAGATATCGAAGGAACTTCATGAAGGAGGTGGCTTCTTGTCACCATTCCTTGGCTGATGCTGCAATAGATACGGATAGACCAGCACTCGTTCGCCAGAGCTCCTCTGTGCCCCATAGGTGGCAGGATCAGTTGATATCGGATCATCCGTCAAGCCCGGATTACCTCTAGCACCGAACTTGCGGGGCGGGATGTGGATTTCGGGATACTCGACCACATGCCCCGGCGCTTTCCGATAATCCGGCAATTCGCGCTGTAATCGATCCAGGTTTGGACGTTGTTTAAATGGGGACAGAATCACCAACAACCAATCTTCACCGGTCGCGCCACTAAATTGGAAGGTTCCCGATGTGGGTATCCGCGTTTCGGCACCCTTGGCCAGCCGGTTATTCGTGTTTTGCGTTTCCGATGGCCAAACACAGCTGGCCACGCCTTTGGGATTGATGTTGACAACGTACAGGTAGATTTCTCGATTGGGCGTGAGCACAAACTGGAATTCATCGCCAGTGCGAAACGTGTGATCCATGCTTACCCGGCGCTGCTGCTGACCTTCGATCAGTTGAAGGATGAATTTAGCCGCTGTTCGCTCGGATTGCCCTGCTGCGTCATCCTTATGCCAGATGTCGCGCGCGCCAAACGACTCGGCTTGAACGCTGGACAGACTGCTAGCCACGAATGCAGCTAATGATAAAAAACTCATCCATCGAACTGGCCCCCAACCTCCCCGTAGCAATCTCGAACTGATTCCATCCATGACTCTCTCCCGTCAAGATCGTGGATCCTAGATGGTTCTTCTCCAGATCATTAGTTCTTGATCTCCTCGACGGTGCGTGTCTTATATCCGAGAACGATGCGCTTGTCGGTCTTGAGGCTGGCGCGGCGCTCGCTAATTAAGCTAGGGGCAAATGTTGCGGTGGGGCCGGCAACGATCTCCGCCAACTTCTTCTGATAGGCAATATTGGCACCGCCTTTAGCCGTCCAGGTCACATCAAGCGTGATGCCCTCCGCGGCGACCACCTCATTAACGATCTTAAACCATGCCAGTTGATCGCCACGCTTTAACGTCTGGTCGAGAATTTTGTTACAAGTGTCTGCCATGTTCATCAGTTCGGCGCGCGGTATCAGCACAGTCTTCATGTCCGTAAGAACCAGCGAGAAGGTGTCAACCATGGAGGCATCAACTTTCAAGCTCGGCAGGACGTTCTTTATCAGTTGAGCTTCCAGAACTAGCACTTTACTGTTGGTGCCCCCGGCCGCAATGTCAGGAACAGCGCTTTCGTCTGTCTTCGCATCGGGGAAGCAGTCTGCTCCCCCGAGAAAGACAATGGGTGTCGTTTCTGGCACGGGGCGATTGTCGGCCCCACGACTTGTGGTCTGAATTATTACAGCAGGACGTATCTTGGACGACAGATCAGCATTGCGTGTATACCCTTTCTTTTCAAGGCTTTTCCACACCTCCTCGAGTCTTACATCTTGGGTGACATCACTGGACGGTTGCACCGTTCCACAACCCGACAAAAGAGTGGTCGACAACGCAAACGCGGCCCCAGCAATCACTCTGTGTAATACGCCACACATATGAACGGTCATCGTCGCTCCAGTCAAAATTCCCGTTGAAACAAGGCTCACCGAAGACGATCTTGTTTATCTCTTGATCCAGCCCCGCCGCTTATTGGTTGCTGAGGCCCTTCGTATTCACAAATGGACCCATTCTTTTTACGAAAGTCCTTGTCCCCAAGCAAGCTTACTGCTCCAAACATCTCACCAGCAGTCGCTAGACAGGCGGACGTAGATAGACCCGCGGTGAGGACATGTGCCGCCCGATTGTTGCTAGTACAGGCATCCGACATGTCGTCCATAAAATCCTTATCGCATTTCGCCTTCGACTTACCGTAAGTCAGGAAGCCATGCCGATAGCAATAGTCGTGGCGTTTGCAGGCGTTATTAAAGAGACCAGGAATTTTGCCAGTCCCCCCCGTGATCCAATGATGGGGTTCGATTACTTTGGCGAGCCAAGGAATCGAGCAGTTGAGCGGCTCACCCGCCCCGCACTTTCCGGGAGGGAGACGTATGTCGATTTTGAGTGGATCTCTCATGGGGTGATTCATGTGTACTTTAGAAACATATCGTTTAGACCAGTGCTTCTGATTGTTATAGTCCTGCTGTATCGCAACAACGAGGTAAACATCCGGCCGCCAATTGGTATGAAACTGTGTCTTTGGGCCATCCCAATGTTTTTCATCGTAACTCGTGTAGGTAATCCGATATTTGCCTTCCTTGTCCGTGATGGCTTCGCCCATTTTTTCATCTCGGTTAACTCTGGGGCCGATTCCGCCCGATTGGAGCTCATCTTCATCGAAGGCACGAACCCTGGCCTCAGGTAACGGCTTGCCGTCATAGCCATACACCGTTCCATAAATAGGGCCGGGACCCGAGAATGACTCAGCAGAGTGGAACAATAAAGCGACGAGAAGTATTCGTTTAAGCATTTGAAATATCATTTCGATTTTTCCTCACCTCGGTTGGCTAGTCGCCGCAGCAGCGTCAATCCGCTTGTTCTTCCCGCTACGCCAGTCAATTCGGACGCGACGCTGGCGCGAACTCGTGACGCCGATCGATTGCGCCTATCGTCGAGCCCTCCTTGGGCGTGCTCGAGTGAGAGGCGGCCATGAGCAGATAAATCATGCTTGTAGTTGAAGAAATCAGCTTAGGACAGAGGTTTTAAAATAGATATACAACTTTAGTCGTAGTTGCGGAGGTGTTATGGCTTCAATCGAGGTGTCGGCCCTCCGTCGGTAGTCAGCAACGAAGCACCGTTAATGGACTCGGCATGGCAGAAAGTTTCACCTAAGGAGTACGCAGTGTATGACTCCTTTCGATGGTTGAGAGGACGTAGGACGAACGATGCATGACCGACCGCTTAGGGTCGGGTTCTGCCGTCCGAACTGAGGGAAGCGGTCGTTCCGGAGCGAGAGGCGAGCCAACGACCGGTCTTGCGACTACAGCGGACGCGGTCAATCGAAAGGTAGTTGTCGCCTTTGGCCGATGAATGGACGCTCGCCATTACCAGCAGAAACTTCTGTTCTTGGCTGCGGATTCAACCGGTCGACGAGCACTTGGCTCGGACCTGAACGAAATCGAATTCAACAATAACTTGCGGACTTGATTTTGCGCGGGGTTATCGAGTTCATTAAGCCTGCGCACGCCCCCCAGCCCTGAAAATCAATACGCCACGCCGTTATTTAAACTGGCTCTGGCACACACTTGCACAATTACGTGTCGATTCCGACAATGTCTGCCTGCTCGTCGGTGTCGAGCGGCTCTTCGGACTCGAGTTGATGCTGCAGCACGGCGAGGTCGGCCTCCGAGACGTCGTTGCCAGCGCGTGATCGCTGGACGATGCGTTCGCGCAGGGTGGCGACGGGGACGGGGAAATCGAGGATGCGGAATTCGACGTTGCGGGTGTGCGCCACTTCGCGCAGCAGGTCGCGTTGCCAGCGTGCGGTGAAGGTGGCGTCGACGATGACCGGCCAGCCGGTGTCGAGGATTTCTCCCGCCAGCCTGGCCAGATGGGCATAGGTGCGGCGCGTGGCATCGGCTGCGTATAAATCCCGTCCGACGCCGGAGCCACTTTTCGCCAGGGCATCGAGGCCGGCGAGGCGCTTGCGCTCGACGTCTGAACGCAGGCGGATGGCGCCTGGCGTCTGCATCCGTTTTTGCGTGACGGTGGTCTTTCCGGAGCCGGACAGACCGTGGGTGATGTCGAGGCGCATGGGCTGGGCGTGGGTCAGGGTGCTTGCCAGGTTCAGCAGCGTGCGCACTTCGGCGAGCGCGGCAGCGCGCTCTTGGCCTGAGGTCTGCGCAGTGCGAATGGCGGCGACCTTGGCGCGCACCAATGCGCGGTAGACGGCGTAGTAGCGCAAGAGCACGAGCCCCGCGTAATCGCCGGTGGCTTCCAGCCAGCGGTTGAGGAACAGCCAGGCCCAGTCGGCATGGCCGCGCTGCAGCAGGTCCATGTAACAGAAGGCGACTTCGGACTGGATGTCGATCCAGCGCAACTCGGGATTGAATTCGATGCAGTCGAACACCAGCAGCTGCTCGTCGACCCAGGCGAGGTTGCCGAGGTGGAGGTCGCCGTGGCATTCGCGCACGAAACCGTCGCGCTTGCGCGCAGCCATGAGCGGGGCGAGCCGGGCATGTTCGGTTTCGCTCCAGCGCTGCAGGGCGTCGAGGCTGTGTTGGTCGGCCGGGTCGTCAAGGCGCGGCGCGATCTGCTCGAAGTTCTGCACCACTGGCTGCCGGATTTTTTCCGGCGTGCCCCAGAGGCTGTCTGACGCGGCGCGTGCGCAGCCTTCGAAATGGAAGCGGGCAAGGGTGGCGGCGATGGCTTCGACATGGTGCGCGGTCAGGCCGCCCGCTGCGTCGAGTCGGTCGAGCGTGGCGTCCACCGGGAACTGCCTCATCTTCACGGCGTACTCGAAGGTCGCGCCGCTGCCGTTGATGCGCGGGGCGGCCGGGGTGCCGGTGATGGGGACGACGTCGAGATAGATGGCCGGCGCGAGCCGCCGGTTGAGTTGCACTTCGTCGCAGCACGCGTGCAGGCGCTTGTCGAGGCTGCTGAAATCGAGGAAGCCGAGGTTGAGCGGCTTCTTGATCTTGTAGGCGAATTCGCCGGTGAGGAGAACCCAGGAGATATGGGTTTCGATGACCCGGACCGGGCCGGCCGCGTGATTGAAGCAGGCCGGGTTGTGCAGGCTTTGGATTAGTTTGGCCGACTCACTTATCGTTTCCGGCATGGTTGTGCATCCTGCGGAATACCGCGAACCACGATTTTCAGGGCTGCGTGTGCGGTGTCATTTGGAAAGCCTGGCGGTCGAAGCCCAGTGACGCCGCCTGCGCCAGCAGCGCCTCCAGTGTGGCCGCGTCGAGTTGCGGGGTGCGCGCCAGAATCCATGCATAGTCGCGCCCCGGTTCGCCCACCAGCACCCAGCGGTAGTCCGGGTCGAGCGCCAGTATCCAGTAATCGCCGTAGAACGGCCGGAAGAAGCTTACCCGCAGCTTGGCGTTGCGGCTGCCTTCCACCGCGTGAGCAATGCCTTTCGCCTGATCGAAGGTGCCGGCCGCGGTGCGGCATTCGTTCAGCACCGCAATCTGCGCATCTTCCTGCCGATAGGTCGCGCGGGTGTCCGCGACGCATTTTTTCTGGAACCAGTTGGGCAGGTGGGCGACCTCATACCAGGTGCCGACATAGCGATCCAGGTTGACCGCCGGGACGGTCGGAAGCGGCGGGTGGGCAGTCGTGCAGGCGCCGAGGATCAGGCTTGCGACGATGACGAGGGCGAGTTGAGCGCGCTTCATGGTGGGTGACTTACCTGCGTTATCGTGCGAGGGCTGGCCCGAGTTCGACGCGATTTAGCCGTGCCGCTTCATGCAAGACCCGCAGCCGGCTTCGATGGCCGGCATCGCGGGGCTCTTACCAGAACCGGTACCACGGCTTGCCCTCGATGTTCACGCCCTTGGTGTACTTGCTGTTGGGGAAGTTGAGCGTCAGGACGCGCAGGGTGTCGTCGCGCAGGTCGTTGAGCTTGAGCTTGTCGTAGGACACGACCATGATTGCCAGCGCTTCTTCCAGCGCGGGGGCTTCGGGATAGGTTTTCAGGACTTCCTTGGCGCGGTTGGCGGCGGCCACCCAGGCTTCGCGCTTGAGGTAATACTTGGCGACGTGGACTTCGTGGCTGGCCAGCGCGTTGACCAGGTATTTCATGCGGGCGGTCGAATCCTCGGCGTATTTGCTGTCGGGGAAGCGGGTGACCAGCTCCTTGAATGCCAGGAAGGCGTCGCGCGCGGCGCGCGGATCGCGTTCGGACAGGTCCTGGTCAACCAGGTTGCCGAGCAGGCCGAGGTCGTCATTAAAATTCGCCAGGCCCTTCAGATAGTAGGCGTAATCGACGTTAGGGTGATTGGGGTGTAACTTGATGAAGCGGTCGCAGGCGGCGATGGCGGAAATCGGCTCGTTGTCCTTGTAATAGGCGTAGGCGACTTCCAGTTGGGCCTGCTGGGCGTAGCGCCCGAAGGGGTAGCGCGATTCCAGCGTTTCGAACAGTTTGATCGCGCGCTCGTAGTTGCCGCCGTTGAGGTTATCCTTGGCTTCGGCGTAGAGTTTTTGCGCCGACCAGCCCGCGGTTTCATCCTGAACCTCGGGTAGCAGGCCGCAGCCGCCCAGGGCCAGCGTGGCGACGAGCAGGGCACCTCCGCACGCCCGTTTGAGACCAGGCGCCTGCATGAACGCATTAAAACCGGAAAAGCATTGCTTGAGCATGGGAACAGACACGGAAAATTTGTCCGACGATTATAAGGGAAATACGGAAACCGGCGTCCGCGAGCTGGTGATTCCGGACGCCCAGGGCGGCCAGCGCCTGGACCAGGCGCTGGCGACCATGCTGCCCGAGTTCTCGCGCAATCGCATCCAGAACTGGATCCGCGCGCGCAAGATCGCGGTGGACGACGCCTGGGGCACCACCCGGATGAAGGTCAACGGCGGCGAGTCGGTGCGGGTCGAGGTCGAGCCCGATCCGGACGCCACGCCGGATGCGCCGGAGGCGATCCCGCTCGACGTGGTGTTCGAGGATTCGATGCTGCTGGTCATCAACAAGCCGGTGGGCCTGGTGGTGCATCCCGGCAGCGGCAACCGCCACGGCACGCTGCTGAACGCGCTGCTGCACCGGGTGCCGCAGGTGGCCGAGCTGCCGCGTGCCGGCATTGTGCACCGGCTGGACAAGGACACCTCCGGCCTGCTGGTCGTCGCCAAGACGATCCGGGCGCATACCGACCTGGTGCGCCAGTTGCAGGCGCGCACGGTCAAACGCGAATATCTTGCCCTGGTGTATGGCGAGGTCGACCGGCCGGGCACCGTCAATGCGCCGCTGGCGCGCGACCCGCACAACCGCACCAAGCGCACCGTACACAGCATGGGCAAGGAAGCCATCACGCATTACGACGTGGTCGAGCGCTTCCCCGGCTTTACGCTGCTGCGCTGCAAGCTGGAAACCGGGCGTACCCACCAGATCCGGGTGCACATGCAGCACATCGGCCATCCGCTGGTGGGCGAGACGGTCTACAGCGCCAGCCGACGCAGCCATCACAAGATTCCCTTCCCGCGCCAGGCATTGCACGCCGAACGACTGGGCCTGATCCATCCGGTGACCCAGGAATCCATGCACTGGGAATGCCCGTTGCCGCCGGATTTTGCCTCGCTGCTTGCTGCCCTGCGCGACAACACGATCTGGGCCAAATAGGGTGATCCTGCCGGACTGGCCCGCGCCCGCACGGGTGCATGGCCTGATGACGGTGCGCACAGGCGGCGTCAGTCAGGCGCCGTGGGCCAGTTTCAACCTCGGCGATCACGTCGGCGACGAGCCGGCCCATATAGCGGCCAACCGCGCACAGCTGCGCCGGCAGTTGCCGGCCGAGCCGGCCTGGCTGCGCCAGGTTCACAGCGCCCGCGTGATCGAAGCCGGACGTGATCCCACTCCCGAAGCCGATGCATCGTTTAGCCGCGAAACCGGGCAGGTCTGCGTGGTGCTCACTGCCGACTGCCTGCCGGTGCTGTTCTGCGACCGGGCCGGCAGCGTGGTGGCGGCCGCGCATGCCGGCTGGCGCGGGCTGGCAGACGGGGTGCTGGAAGCCACGGTCGCTGCAATGCAGGTGCCACCGGGCGAGGTGATGGCCTGGATGGGCGCGGCCATCGGCCCGCAGGCATTCGAAGTGGGTGACGAGGTGCGCGCGGCCTTCGTCGCGCAGCATCCCGAGGCGGCCGCCGCCTTTGTGCCGCACGCGCCGGGCAAATGGCTGGCCGATATCTATGCCCTCGCGCGCATCCGTCTCGGCCACACCGGGGTGGAGGCGGTGTACGGCGGCGGACGCTGCACCTTCAATGAAGCGGACGCCTTCTATTCCTATCGCCGCGATGGCGTGACCGGGCGTATGGCGTCCTTGATCTGGCTGGGCTGATTAGCTCAGGAAAGCGCTGATTTTTTCTGTCATCGCGAGGCTCGCAGGGCCGTGGCGATCCAGCGTTCGTTGATTCCGCTGGCTTTCTGGATTGCTTCGCTGCACTCGCAATGACACTTTTTGAATTAATCAGCGTGTACTTAGCGCAGCCACTTCTGCATGAACCGCGCCTCGCCCAGTGCCGGGTCGAGCCGGTAGTCGTCAAATCCCAGTTTTTCGTAGAGCGCGCGCGCAGCAGCGTTGCCGGCAAGCACTTCGAGTGTGAGCTTGCACGCGTCACGTTCGCGTGCGATCGCTTCCACCTCGGCGAAGAGTCGCGCTGCGATGCCGCGTCCGCGGTGGCTGTCGATGACGACCACGTCGTGCACGTTGACGAGCGGGGCGCAGGCGAACGTGGAAAAGCCTTCGATCGCGTTGATGAGGCCGACCGGGGCACCATCGCCCCAGGCCAGAACGCTAAAGACGAAGGGCCGCGCGGCGAGCGCTTCGGCGAGGTGGGCGCGGGCGAAATCGGACAGCGGGTGGCCGCCGCCCGCCGGGTCGCGCGCGTAATGGTCGAGCAGCTCGACCAGCGCGGCGGCGTGCGCCGGGTCGTCGTAGCGGGCGCGCACGACTTCGATCATGTCGGCCGGACGTTGCAGTGGCGCGCGCGTCCGGCTTACAGCGTGTCGATGCGCATCGACAGATCCACCGCGCGGACATGCTTGGTGAGGCTGCCGATGGAAATGCGGTCGACACCGGTGTCCGCCACCGCGCGCACATTGTCCAGCGTGACATTGCCCGAGGCCTCCAGCTGCGCGCGGCCGGCGTTCAGCGCCACCGCTTCGCGCATCGCATCGAGGCTGAAGTTGTCGAGCAGGATCAGGGTTGCGCCGGCATCCAGCGCTTCGCCCAGTTGTGTCAGCGTCTCCACTTCGATCTGCACGCTGGCCTTGCCTTCAGCCAGGCTGAAGGCGGCCTGCAGCACCGGCGCAATGCCGCCTGCCGCCGCGATGTGGTTTTCCTTGATCAGGATGCCGTCGTACAGCCCGGTGCGCTGGTTCTGTCCGCCGCCCATTCGCACCGCGTATTTTTCGGCGATGCGCAGTCCGGGCAGGGTCTTGCGGGTGTCCATCACGGCGGCCTGGGTGCGCTGCACCGCGTCGACATAGGGCCGGGTGGCGGTGGCCACGCCCGACAGCGTCTGCAGAAAATTCAGCGCGGGCCGCTCGGCGGTCAGCAGGGCGCGGGCGTTGCCGCTGATTTCGACCAGCACGCTGCCGGCTTCCACGCTGTCGCCCTCGTTGATCCGCCAGTCGATGATGGCGCCGAGGTCGAGCGCCTTGAAGCAGGCGTCGAACCACGGCCGGCCGGCGATCACGGCGGCTTCGCGGGTGATCACGCGGGCGTGCGCGGTGCGCGACGGCGGGATCAGGCGGGCGGTGAGGTCGCCGCTGCCGACGTCTTCTTCCAGCGCGCGTGTGACGTCGGTCAGGACCTTTTCTTCGTTCAATTCGGACATGGCGGGTTGAAATGAGCAAAAACGCCACTATTTGGCGTGGTAAGAATATACCTTAGCACGAGGCCCCCCATGCGTTTTGACAAGCTCACCACCCAGTTCCAGCAAGCCTTTTCCGACGCCCAGAGCCTGGCCGTCGGCGGCGACCATACCTACATCGAGCCGCAGCACCTGCTGCTCGCGCTGCTCAACCAAGAGGGCGCCGGCGCCGGCTCGATCCTGTCGCGCGCCGGCGGCCAGGTGCCCGCGCTGAAAGCGGCGCTGACCCAGGCGCTGACCCGCCTGCCCAAGGTCGAAGGCCACGGTGGCGAGGTGTCGATCTCGCGCGAACTCAACAACCTGCTGAACCTGACCGACAAGGAGGCGATGAAGCGCAACGACGCCTACATCGCGTCCGAGCTGTTTCTGCTGGCCGCGCTGGACGACAAAGGTGAGACCGGCCGGCTGCTCAAGCAGCACGGCGTGCAGAAAGCCGCGCTGGAGCAGGCGATTGCGGCCGTGCGCGGTGGCGAGAATGTGCAGTCGCAGGAAGCCGAAGGCCAGCGCGAGGCGCTGACCAAATACACGCAGGACCTGACTGCGCGTGCACGCGAAGGCAAGCTCGACCCGGTGATCGGACGCGACGATGAAATCCGCCGCTCGATCCAGATCCTGCAGCGCCGCACCAAGAACAACCCGGTGCTGATCGGCGAGCCCGGCGTCGGCAAGACCGCGATCGTCGAAGGCCTGGCGCAGCGCATTGTCAATGACGAAGTGCCGGAGACCCTGAAAGGCAAGAAGGTGCTGGTGCTGGACCTTGCGGCGCTGCTGGCGGGTGCCAAATATCGCGGCGAATTCGAGGAGCGGCTGAAGGCCGTGCTGAAGGAACTGGCGATGGATCCGGGCCGCTACATCGTCTTCCTCGACGAACTGCACACCCTGGTCGGCGCCGGCAAAGCCGAAGGCGCGATGGACGCCGGCAACATGCTGAAGCCGGCGCTGGCGCGCGGCGAGCTGCACCTGATCGGCGCCACCACGCTCGACGAGTACCGCAAATATGTAGAAAAAGATGCCGCGCTCGAGCGCCGCTTCCAGAAGGTGCTGGTCGACGAGCCCAGCGTCGAATCGACGATCGCGATCCTGCGCGGCCTGCAGGAGCGATACGAACTGCACCACGGCGTCAATATCACCGACCCGGCGATCATCGCTGCCGCCGAATTGAGCCACCGCTACATCACCGACCGCTTCCTGCCCGACAAGGCGATCGACCTGATCGACGAGGCCGCGGCGCGGGTCAAGATGGAAATCGACTCCAAGCCCGAGGTGATGGACAAGCTCGACCGCCGCATGATCCAGTTGAAGATCGAGCGCGAAGCGGTCAAGCGCGAGAAGGACGAGGCGTCCAAAAAACGCCTGCAACTGATCGAGGACGAGTTGCAGGCGCTGCAACGCGAATCCAACGATCTGGAAGAAATCTGGAAGGCCGAAAAAGCCCAGGTACAGGGTAGCGCCCACATCAAGGAAGAAATCGACAAGCTGCGCGGCGAAATGGTTGACCTGCAGCGCCAGGGCAAGCTCGACAAGGTGGCCGAGATCCAGTACGGCAAACTGCCGCAGCTGGAAGCGCAGCTGAAGCACGCCGAATCGGCCGACACCAAGCCCGTGTTCAAGCTCTTGCGCACCGAAGTCGGCGCCGAGGAAATCGCCGAGGTTGTCTCGCGGGCGACTGGAATACCGGTGTCGAAGATGCTGCAGGGCGAGCGCGACAAGCTCTTGCACATGGAAGACAAGCTGCACAGCCGCGTGGTGGGGCAGGACGAGGCCGTGCGTGTGGTGTCGGACGCGATTCGCCGTTCGCGAGCGGGCCTGTCCGACCCCAACCGGCCGCTCGGGTCGTTTTTGTTCCTCGGCCCCACCGGCGTCGGCAAGACCGAGCTGTGCAAGACCTTGGCCGAATACCTGTTCGATTCCGCCGACCACATGATCCGCATCGACATGAGCGAATTCATGGAGAAGCATTCGGTCGCCCGCTTGATCGGCGCGCCGCCTGGTTACGTCGGCTATGAAGAAGGCGGCTATTTAACAGAGGCGGTGCGCAGGAAGCCCTATTCCGTCATCCTGATGGATGAGGTGGAAAAGGCGCACCCGGACGTCTTCAACGTGCTGCTGCAGGTGCTCGACGACGGCCGCCTGACCGACGGCCAGGGCCGCACCGTCGACTTCCGCAATACCGTGATCGTGATGACGTCGAACCTGGGTTCGCAAATGATCCAGAGCATGAGCGGCGACGACTACCAGGTCATCAAGCTTGCCGTGCTGGGCGAAGTGAAGTCCTACTTCCGCCCCGAGTTCATTAACCGGATCGACGAGGTCGTGGTGTTCCACGCGCTGTCGGAGTCGCACATCGCCAGCATTGCGCGCATCCAGTTGCAGGGCCTGGAGAACCGCCTGGCGCAGATGGAGATGACACTCGACATCACCGATGCCGCGCTCGCCGAAATCGCCAAGGCCGGTTTCGATCCGATCTACGGCGCGCGGCCGCTCAAGCGTGCGATCCAGAGCGAACTCGAAAACGCGCTGGCGAAGGAAATCCTGTCCGGCCGCTTCGCCGCCAAGGACACGATCCGCATCGACGCGCAGGACGGGGTGTTCAGCTTCGAGAAGGCGATCGCGCAAGCCGCCTGATCAGGCTCGGCAGGTCGCATCTACCGCAGCGGGGTCACCATGACCCCGTTGTGCGCTTTGGACGCCGCCGGGCGTCTGCGTGGCGGCCGCCTTGGCCTGCTGCCGGGCTTGTAGGAAAAATCTGATTTTCTGTATGGGGAGGAGATCGAACACCGCTCCGATGGCAAGCGCGAGCCCATCAGGACGATGTCACCCTGCAGGACGGCAGGGGGCATCCAATCGGTCAGCGGAATAGACGGATGGGTGGTGAACCTGATTTTTCTCCCTACCAGCGGCCGCCCCGGAATGACCGAGGCACCGGGGTTTCGCAGGCAACGCTTGCATGGGATGGCGTGGCTTGCAGCGGCAGCGCTTCTGCGTCACCGGCAGGAAAAACGGGTCTGTCTGAACCTGGCACGTATCGGGGTCATGTCAATTTATGAGCCGGCTCTGCCTCGGTGGAAGTCGCCGGCTGCTTCGGTCATGACTTTGTCCGAATCACCGCACCCCCTAGAATGACTTGACGATCACCCCCGCTGGATTTCCCTTGCCTGCCCGCCTTTTCCACGTCCTGCTGATTCTTGCCGCGCTCGCAGCGCTGCCGGCGCACGCCCTGACGGTGGAGGTGGACGCACCGGAAGAACTCAAGGCGCTGCTGACGCAGCACCTGGAAACCGCACGGGCGGCACGGCAGGGCGAGACGCTGGACGAGGCAGAACTGGAACGGCTGCGCAGCGTGAGTGCGGACACGGCGCGCGAACTGCTGGCGACGGAAGGCTATTTTTCGCCGCAGATCGACAGCACGCTGACACGGGTGGGTGACGACGGGGTGCTGCGCTATGCGGTGACGCCGGGGCCACGCACCCACGTGCGTTCGGTGACGATCGACTTCATTGGCGCGCTGGCCGAGACGGACCGCTCGTGGTTGCGCACGCGTGCCGAGCGCAGTTTCACGCTGGAAGTCGGCATGCCGTTTCGCCAGGCCGACTGGAATGCCGCCAAGGTCGCGCTGCTGGGCCCGCTGCTGACGATCCGTTATCCGGCGGCGCAACTGGCGGCGAGCGAGGCGCGCATCGATCCGGAGACGCAGTCGGCGGACCTGAGCGTGCGGGTCGACAGCGGCCCGGCGTTTTTTTATGGCGAGCCGGTCATCAGCGGCAGCCAGCGTTATCCCGAATCGATCGTTCGCAACCTGAGCCCGATGAAACCCGGCCAGCCGTATCGCCAGCAGGATCTGCTGGATTATCAGATGGCGCTGGAAACGAGCGGCTACTACGCGCAGGCCACGGTGCGCATCGAAACCGATCCGGCGCTGGCGGCAGCGGTGCCGGTGATTGTCGAGGTGAGGGAGCGGCCGCAAAAACTGTTCAGCGTGGGCGTCGGGGTCAGCACCGACACCGGCGCGCGGGTGCAGGCGGCGTGGGAACATCGCGACGTTGCGAACCGCGGGCTGCGCCTGAAGCTCGATGGGCGCCTGGAAACCGACCGCCAGACCGGTGCGGTGGAACTGGCCTGGCCGCGCAACGCACGCGGCTATGAAAACAGCCTCGGCGCGCAGATCAAGCATGAAGACATCGAAGGCCAGGAGACGCGCGGCAATGTGCTGGTCGCCAAGCGCACCCGTACGCGCGGCCAGATCGAAACCACGCTGTCCCTGCAATACCAGACGGAAGAACAGACCATCGGCGATGTGGTCAGTTCGAACAATCAGGCGCTGACCGCCAACTATGCATGGACCCAGCGCACGGTCGGGCGCGCATTCTATCCGCGTCGTGGCTATGTGCTGACGCTGCAGGGCGGCGGCGCGAGCGAGGCGCTGCTGTCCGACACCAGCTTTGTTCGTCTGTATGGCCGTCATACCCAGTATTTCCGCGCCGGCGACAACGGCCGGCTGATCCTGCGCGGCGAATGGGGCAGCGTGCTGGCCGACACGCGCGACGGCATCCCCACCGATTTCCTGTTCCGCGCCGGCGGCGACAACTCGGTGCGCGGCTACGCTTACCAGAGCCTGGGACGCACGCTGGCAGGGGGCGTGGCCTCGGTGCGGCACCTGGCCACCGGCAGCGTCGAATACAACCATTTCTTCGAAGGCAACTGGGGCATGGCCGTGTTCGTCGACGCGGGCGACGCGGCCGACACCCCGGCCGCGCTGTCGCCGGTGTTCGGCTACGGCGTCGGCGCGCGCTACCGTTCGCCGGTAGGGCCGATCAACCTCGACCTGGCCTACGGCGAAGCCACCGGAAAATTCCGCCTGCATTTCTCGCTCGGGGTGCTGTTTTGAAGCGCGCGGCCTGGGCACTGGGGGCGCTGCTGGCCGGCGTGACGCTGCTGGGTTTGCTGATGCTGTGGCTGACCACGACGACCACCGGCTTTGTCTGGCTGGCGAAACAGGCCACCCCGCTAAGCGAGGGTCGCCTGGTGCTCGAAGGCGTGGAAGGCCATCTGGCCACGTCGGTTCATATCCGGAAAATGACGCTCACCACGGACACCCAGCGCATCACCCTGCAGCAGGTGAAGCTGGAGTGGCAGCCGCGCTCGCTGTGGCACCGCCTGATCGAGATCGACCTGCTGGCAGCGCAACACGCGCAGGTGGAGACGCTGGCCAAGGACCCGACGCCACCCGCTTATCCCGTCACGCTGCGCTGGCTGTTCGACATCCGCGTGGCCGCGTGGGACGTGGCCACGCTCGATGTCGTCGACGCCGGGCAGACGCTGCAGTTCAGCGCGCTGCGCGGCACCGTGGATGGCCGCGGCGAGCGCTTCGACTTCACGGCTGCAGCCCGCACGCCGTGGGCGGACGTGGCGGGAAAATTCGGCATCCACAAGGACGCGCCGTTCAAATTGCAGGGGCAGTTCAACGCCACTCGCAGCACGCCGGTACCGACCGAGGCCACGCTCGGACTGACCGGCGAACTGGCGGCGATCGATTTCAGGCTGGACGCGCTGGCCGAAGGCATGACCGTGATGGCCGACGGACAGGCGGCGCCCTTCGAGCCGGTGCGCCTGCCGCGCCTGCTGGTGGCGGGCGAGGGCATCGACCCGCGCCAATTTGCGGCGGATGCGCCGCGCGCCGACCTTGCGTTTTCCGGCGTGTTCGAAGGCCGGCCCGACGAGCGCCTGCTCGGCACCTTCAGCCTGTCGAACCGGCTGGCCGGGCGCGTCGACCAGGATCGGCTGCCGCTCGCCAACCTCACCGGCGCGGTGCTGGGCGACGCCCGCCACGCCGACTTCAGCGCGCTGTCGATCGATCTTGGCGCGGCCGGGCAATTTGTCGGCGACGGGCAATGGCGCGATGGACGCTTTAGCGTGAACCTCGCCAGCCCACGCGTGAACCTGGCCGGCCTGCACCGCGACCTGAATTCCACGCGGATCAAGGCGAATTTGAAACTGGCGGGCGACGCCACACGTCAGACGCTCGACGCCGACGTCAGCGAAACCTGGGGCCAGGGCCGCTTCACGCTGAGCCATGCCGATGCGGCGCTGCGGCTGGAGTCGGCGAACTTCAGCGGCCAGGCCGGCCGCCTGACGGCGAAGGGCGTGCTGCAGCTGGATGCCGGACGTGCGTTCTCGGCCGAGTTCGATGCTTCGCAAATCAATCCCGCCCGCTTCGGCAAATTTCCGCGCGGGCAGCTCAATGCGCGCGGCGAGGCAAGTGGTTCGCTGGCACCCAAGCTGCGTCTGCAGGCGCAGTTCACGCTGCCGCCGGGCGATCTCGACGGACGTCCGGTCAGCGGCAAAGGCCGGGTGCGTTACGAAAATCAACATCTCGCCGACGCCGACGTCGATCTGAATCTGGCCGGCAACCGGGCGAAACTGCTCGGCGCCTATGGCCGCGCCGGCGACCGCCTCAACTGGGACATCGATGCGCCGGCGCTGGCACGGCTGAACCTGGGCCTGGCCGGGCGCCTGACCAGCCGCGGCAGCGTGAGCGGCGACCCCGCGGCGCCGCAGATCGAAGCGACCGTCGCGGCCAGCGGTCTGCGCCTGCCGGGCGACATCGCCGCCGACACGTTGAACCTGGAACTCAATTTGCAGGCCGCCGCCACCGGCGCATTCACCGGCCAGCTCGACGCGCGCGGCGTCACGCTGGCCGGGCAGCGCCTGAGCGCCGTGCGCGCCAAGCTGCAGGGCCGCCGCAATGCCCATACGTTGACGCTCGACGCCCGCCTGCCCGACTGGCAGGTGACCGCGAGCCTGGCCGGCGGACTCGATGCACAGCAGGTCTGGCGCGGCCAGCTGAACCAGGCCCGCGCGGAAGGGCCGTGGCCGATGCTTCTGACGGCGCCGGCCACGCTGTTGCTGTCGCGCGAACAACAGCAGGTGAGCCAGCTGGCGCTGACGGTAGCCGGCGGCCGGCTCACGGTCGAACAGTTCAACCTGCAAGACGCGCAGTGGGCGAGCAGCGGCACGCTCGCCAACCTGCCGCTGGCGCCGCTGTTGACGCTGCTGGACACCGCGCCGCCTTTCACCACCGATCTCCGGGTCAACGGCAACTGGAACCTGCGCGCCGGCACCACGCTCGACGGCACGCTGCGGCTGCGTCGCCACTCGGGCGACGTGCGGATGAAGGACCCGGTGCTGAACCTGGGCCTCACCACGGTCGAACTCGATCTCGATGCGGTGGCCAGCCGGGTTAGCGCGCGTGTCGAGGCGACCAGCCGCGAAGCCGGCCAGTTGCGCGCCGAAGGGCAGGCCACGCTGGCCCGCGTAGGCGCCGGCTTTACCCTGCCGCGCAGCGCGCCGCTGGCCTGGACCGCGCAGTTCGATGTGTCCGATCTGCGGTTGCTGCGTCCCTTCCTGCCGGTCACCATGCGTGCCGACGCGCGTCTCAACGCCAACCTCACCGGCAGCGGCAGCCTGGCGGCACCGCGGATCGACGGCCGCATCGATGCCAGCCAGATTCGCTTTGCGATGCCGGAAGCGGGCATTGCGATCAGCGATGGCACGCTGAAGCTGCTGCTGGCCGACGACCGCGTGCGGGTGCAGGAAGGCGAGCTGATCGGGCCCAGTGAAATCCAGGGCGGGGGCGGCCGCATCGTGGTGAGCGGCGAGGCGCAGTGGAAAAACCCGCAGGCGGGGCTCACGCTCAACTTCGAGAAATTCGCCGTCACCAACCGCAGCGATCGCCGCGTCGTGGTGTCCGGCGCCACCCGGCTCCAGCTCGATCCCAAGCGGCTGCAACTGACCGGCGAACTCACCGCCGACCGCGCCCGCCTGGAAATGCCCGAAGCCAGCCGGCCCACGCTGTCGAGCGACGTCGTCGTCGTCGGCCGGCCGCCGCCCGAAAAAACGGCGGCCCAGCGCATCCCGCTGGAGCTCGACCTCAAGCTCAACCTGGGCAAGGATTTCCTGTTCAAGGGGGGCGGGCTGGATGCGCGCCTCGGCGGCCAGCTGCGCGTGTTCACAGTCAATACCGTGCTGCGCGGCGAAGGCCGCATCCAAGTAGAGGAAGGTCGCTATGCCGCCTATGCGCAGACGCTCGACATCGAGCGCGGTGTGCTCAACTTCATCGGTCCGATCGAGAATCCTGGACTCGACATCCTGGCGGTGCGCAAGACGCCCACGGTCAAGGTCGGCGTGCAGGTCCGCGGCACGGTGCAGCGGCCGCTGGTGACGCTGTATTCCGATCCGCCGCTGCCGGACACCGAGAAACTCGCCTGGCTGGTGCTGGGGCACGGGCTGGAAAACGGCGGCCAGCAGGAATTCGCCTTGCTGCAGATTGCCGCCGGCGCGCTGCTGTCGCAGGCCGAGTCGGTCAGCATGCAGGCACAGCTGGCCGAGACTTTGCGCATCGACAGCTTCGGTGTGCGCGGCGGCGAGGGCGATGACCTTGCCACCACTGTGGTCAGCGTCGGCAAGCGGCTGTCCTCGCGCGCCACGCTGAGCTACGAGCAAAGCCTGGATGGACTGAACCAGGTGGTGAAGGTGCTGTATCAGCTGTCGCCGCGCGTGCGGCTGGAAGCCCAAGCCGGCCAGCCGAGCAGTTTCGATGCGTTTTACACCCGCGAATACGACTGAATCGATCAAATCCCGATGGTAGAATCGGGCCCATGTTCGACGTACGCATCATCGCCATGATATTCCCGCGCCGAATGCCGGCTCTGCCCGGAGGCTACCGCTGATGCGCATCCTGCTGTCCAACGACGACGGTTATTTCGCCCCCGGCCTCGCCGCGCTGGCGCAGGCACTTGCGCCGCTGGCCGACATCACCGTGGTGGCGCCCGAGCGCGACCGCAGCGGCGCCTCCAATTCACTCACGCTCGACCGTCCGCTGATGCTGCGACAGGCACCCAGCGGCTTCTATTACGTCAACGGCACCCCTACCGATTGCGTGCACCTGGCCGTTACCGGCATGCTCGATCACATGCCCGACATGGTGATTTCCGGCATCAACCACGGCGCCAACATGGGCGACGACACGATTTATTCCGGCACCGTGGCCGCCGCCACTGAGGGCTATCTGCTGGGGATTCCGTCGATCGCGGTATCACTCGCCAATCACAACGCCAAGTATTTCGACACTGCGGCGCGTGTGGTGGCCGAGCTGGTGCAGCGTATCCAGACGCAGCCGCCGACCGAGCCGATGCTGCTCAACGTCAACGTGCCGGACCGCGCCTGGACCGATCTCGCCGGCCTCACCGTGACCCGGCTGGGCAAGCGTCACAAGGCCGAGTCGGTGGTGAAGACGACCAATCCGCGTGGCCAGGTCGTCTACTGGGTGGGCGCGGCGGGGCTGGCGCAGGATGCGGGCGAAGGCACCGACTTCCATGCCGTCGACAACGGCTATGTATCGATCACCCCGCTGCAAATGGACCTCACCCGTTTCAGCCAGATGGACAGCGTGAATGCATGGCTGAAACTTTGAATCTGCGCGGCGGCATCGGCATGACCTCGGCGCGCACGCGTGGCCGCATGGTCGAACGCCTGCGCGAGCAGGGCATCCGGGACGAGACCGTGCTGTCGGCCATGGGCACGGTGCCGCGCCACCTGTTCGTCGATCAGGCACTGGAGTCGCGCGCCTACGAGGACAACGCGCTCCCGATCGGTTTCGGCCAGACCATTTCCAATCCCCATATCGTTGCGCGCATGGCTGAGCTCGCGCGCCACGGCGAGAACGGGCACGGCCGCGCGCTCGGTCGCGTGCTCGAAATCGGCCTGGGTTGCGGCTACCAGGCCGCGGTGCTGGCCAAGCTGGCGCGCGAAGTGGTGTCGATGGAGCGCATCGCCGCGCTGGTCGGCAAGACGCGCGTGCGGCTGCGCGAACTCAGGATCAACAACGTCAAGCCCAAGCACGGCGACGGCATGCATGGCGCCAAGGACTTCGCGCCCTTCGATGCCATCGTGATCGCGGCCGCGTTCGCCGAAGTGCCGCAGGAACTGCTGGCGCAGCTGGCCGACGGCGGCCGCCTGGTGATGCCGCTTGGCAACAGCAGCCAGACGCTGTGCGTGATGGAACGCCAGGGCGACGCATACAACGAGCGTCTGCTCGAAGGGGTGAAGTTTGTGCCTCTGCTGCCGGGGGTGGCATGAGCGGACGCGTCACTGTATTCCCGATTCGGGCCGCCTTGCTGGGCGCGCTGCTGGCGCTGGCGGGCTGCACCTCGACCGGACCGGCGCCGGTGAGCGAGCGCACCGGGACACGCACCGCAGCCAAAGCCGAGACGCCGCGCCCGTCGCAGATCGCGCCGTCGACCACTGGCCTGCACACCGTGCAGCGCGGCGACACGCTGTATGCGATCGCCTTTGCCAACGGCCTCGATCATCGCGAGGTCGCCATCTGGAACCAGCTCGAATCGGCCGACCGCATCCTGGTCGGCCAGGTGCTGCGCCTGACGCCGCCGCCGGGCGCGGTGGAAGTCATGCCGCTCGACGACGAGGCTGCGCCGAGCGCGCGCCCGTTGGTTGAGGAGCAGGTGCTGCGTGAACCGCAGGCAGTGCTGCTGCCGTATTCCGAAGCCAACTGGGCGCAGGCGACGGCACCGCGTCCGCCGGCCGTTGCCGTGGCGCCACTACCCGCACCTGCGCCCGTTTCAGCCCCGCTGCCGAAGCCGCCTGCGCCGCCTGCGAACGCCGGTGCCGTCGCCTGGATGTGGCCGGCCGAAGGCACCGTGCTGGGCCGCTTCGGCGCAGCGGGTGGCAAGGGCATCGACATCGCCGGGGAACGCAACGCACCGGTGATCGCCATTGCGCCCGGCAAGGTGGTCTACAGCGGCAGCGGACTGCGCGGCTACGGCCGCCTGCTGATCGTCAAGCATGCGGACGAATACCTGTCGGCTTACGCGCACAACGAATCGATCCTGGTGAAGGAGGGCGACACCGTGGCCGCAGGCCAGAAGATCGCCCTGATGGGAGACAGCGATGCCGACCGCGTTAAACTCCATTTCGAGATCCGCCGTTACGGCAAGCCGCTCGATCCTCTGAATTATTTGCCGGAACGTTCATGAGCACCGAACCCCAAGACGAACAGGAAGACCTGCCACAGGAAGAAGCCGAAGCCGAGCTGCAGGCGCAGGACACCAACGAGGAACTGGCGTCGGCCATTCTCGACGAGCCGCAGGTCGACGTCACCCAGCTCTACCTCAACGAAATCGGCCAGGCCCCGCTGCTGACGGCGACCGAAGAAGTGGCGCTGGCACGGCGCGTGGTGGAAGGCGACTTCGAGGCGCGCCAGACCATGATCGAGCGCAACCTGCGGCTGGTGGTCAACATCGCCAAGCACTACGCCAACCGGGGGCTGACCCTGCTCGACCTGGTGGAGGAGGGCAACCTTGGCCTGATCCACGCGCTGGAAAAATTCGATCCCGAACGCGGCTTTCGTTTTTCCACCTACGCAACCTGGTGGATCCGCCAGAACATCGAGCGCGCGATCATGAACCAGTCGCGCACCATCCGGCTGCCGGTGCACATCATCAAGGAACTCAACATCTACCTGCGCGCCAAGCGCCATCTGGAAACCCATGGCGTCACCGACGCCAGCTCGGACGACATCGCCGCGCTGACCGGGCATACGGTCGAGGACGTGCGCCGCATCATGCAGTTGAACGAACGGGTCGCCTCGCTCGACGCGCCGCTCGACGTCGATCCCACGCTATCGCTGGGTGAGGCCATCGCCGACGACAATGCCCACCTGCCCGACGAAATGCTGCAGATCGAAGAGATCGAGCACCACGTCCATGAATGGCTCAAGCAGCTCAACGACAAGCAGCGCTGGGTGATCGAACGGCGCTTTGGCCTCAACGGCTGCGAAGCCTGCACGCTGGAAGACCTGGCGCTGGAGCTGCAGGTGACGCGTGAGCGCGTGCGGCAGATCCAGATGGAATCCCTGCGCGTGCTGCGGCAGCTGCTGCGCCGGCGCGGCGTATCCAAGGACGAACTGTTCTAGCCGGGGGCGCCGACCCCTCGCTCGGGGGCCGGCGCATGAAGACATCGCCATGATCAACTGGTCGCACATCGACACCGTCTTTCTCGACATGGACGGCACCCTGCTCGATCTCCATTTCGACAACCATTTCTGGCGCGAGCACATGCCGCGCCGCTATGCCGAATACCACGGCCTCGACGAGGCGGTGGCGCGCGCGCACCTCGACCAGCACTACGAACGCCACGCCGGCACGCTCAACTGGTACTGCCTGGATTTCTGGAGCAGCGAACTCGCGCTCGACATCGTGCAGCTAAAGGAAGAAGTCGTGCACCTGATTGCGGTGCGCCCCGACGTGCCGGCCTTCCTGAAGGCCCTGCGACACTCGGGTCGGCGAGTGGTGATGGTCACCAACGCTCACCCCAAGAGCCTCGGCCTGAAAATGCGCGAGACCGGGATCGAAACCTATTTCGACGCGCTGATCTCGTCCCACCAGGTCGGCCTGCCGAAGGAGCACCCGGATTTCTGGCAGGGATTGCAGACGATCGAGCCGTACGACAAGGCGCGCACGCTGTTTGTCGACGACAGCCTGCCAGTGCTGGAAAGCGCACAGGCTTATGGCATTGGGCAGTTGCTGGCGGTGTGCAATCCGGATTCGAGGCAGCCGCATAAAGATTGTGGGGGGTTTCAGGCGATTACGAGTTTTGAGGAGGTGATGCCGGATAGGTGAGTTGTTGTTGCTAGGCGCGAAGCACGTTTAGTGGTTAAACCTTCGCGGGGCTGCTGACCGTTGGCCGGGGGTTGCCCGGCGGCAAGTCACTTTCTTTTGTCTCGCCAAAAGAAAGTAACCAAAGAAAAGGCGACCCCGACAGCCCCGAATTCCCGAAGATCAAGCGCGTCGGGTGGGCGGCAAAGAACTCGCCCCGCCTTGTTGTTTTTAATTGGTTTTTTGTGGGCGGGGCTCAAACACCTTTGCCGCTGATCCACCCGACGCACTTGATCTTCGGCGGGTCTGTAAGGGGAAGAACGTCAAAACCAGTTTGACGTTGAGCACCATTGCGAACCAGATCGAAGGCTTCGCAGTGGAGCTATAGGGTCCTCGCCCAAGTACACAAACCGCCCCGTCATCACTGCCCTGATTTTGACTTGCCGCCCCTCTCAGTCCCACCGGAAATTGAGCCTGCCGGGCGGATCAGCGGCAAAGGTGTTTGAGCCCCGCTCACCTTCGAATGCCTACGAAAGCGGGGCGAGTTCTTTGCCGCCCGCCCGGCAGGCTCAATTTCCGGGGTTTCGGGGATGAGCGGGGTCGCTTTTTCTTTGGTTACTTTGATGAACGTGCCTTGGCATGTTCATCCTTAAGGCAGCGGCGAGGCAGGCGAGGGAACCGAGCAACTAGCCGCCGGGCTACCCCCGGCCAACGGTCAGTGGTTCCGCAAAGCCAGTAACTACTCGGTCGTACTCCGCACCAAACCAAAGGCTGGATGCTTCGGTGTTATGCGCCTCGCACCGACGGGCCCAATTCCCCAGCCCCCGGCTCGATCAGCACCGCCGCCCCCACACTCCGCCCCTCCGCCGCCAGAATGTTGTAGGTGCGGCACAGCGCCCCCGTGTCCATCACTTCCAGCCCGATCTGCGCCTCCACCAGCGCGCGCGTGAGCGAAGGATGGGGAAAGCGCAGGCGGGCGCCGGTGCCGAGCAGCAGGATGTCGAGTTCGCGACTGGCGACCCATTCGAAATGGGCCGGGGTCAGCGCCGCAAAGTCCTGCCCTGCCCAGGGGGCGATCTCGACGCCGCGCGCGGTCAGCAGCAGGCCGGCATCGAAGCGGTGGCCGTTGATCAGGACGTGGTCGGCGCCATAGCCGGTGAAGAGCAGCTGGCCGGCGTCGGTGTTGAGGTGCAGTTTCATATTTCTGGAACCTTAGCAGATTCCCGCCGGGCGGGCCCGCCGCGGCCTCCTGTGCGCGCCGCGGCGCCGGGTTTCGTTTGCCGGGGCGGGGCGCCTCCGGTAAAATCGCCTGCTTTCCAAGGCTTTGTTTTGCCTTGATTTACGCACCGGGAACTCACCGTGACGGCTGACAACAGGCCACGCTTACGCACCATCCACAAATCGACCAAGCTCGACCGGGTCTGCTATGACATTCGCGGACCCGTCATGGCGCGCGCGCGGCAGATGGAAGAGGAAGGCCACCGCATCATCAAGCTGAACATCGGAAACCCGGCGCCGTTCGGCTTCGAGGCGCCGGAGGAAATCGTGCAGGACGTGATCCTGAACCTGCCGAATGCGTCCGGCTACAGCGATTCCAAGGGCCTGTTCGCGGCGCGCAAGGCGATCATGCACGAGACCCAGCGCAAGGGGATCGCGGGGGTGCAGATCGACGACATCTTCATCGGCAACGGCGTCTCCGAGCTGATCGTGATGTCGATGCAGGCGCTGCTGAACAACGGCGACGAGGTGCTGGTGCCGGCGCCGGATTATCCGCTCTGGACCGCGGCGGTGAGCCTGGGCGGCGGCAAACCGTGCCATTACCTGTGCGACGAGGGCGCCGGCTGGCTGCCGGACCTGGACGATATCCGCGCCAAGATCACGCCCAACACGCGCGCCATAGTCGTCATCAACCCGAACAACCCGACCGGGGCGCTGTATCCCACCGAACTGCTGCAGGAGATCATCGAGATCGCGCGTCAGCACCAGCTGATCATCTATGCCGACGAGATCTACGACAAGGTGCTGTACGACGGCGTGGTGCACACCTCGATCGCCGCGCTTGCCGAAGACGTGCTGATCGTCACCTTCAACGGCCTGTCGAAAAACTACCGTGCCTGCGGCTACCGTGCGGGCTGGCTGATCGTGTCGGGCGACAAACGCCACGCCAGGGATTATCTGGAAGGGCTGAACATGCTGGCGTCGATGCGGCTGTGTTCCAATGTACCGGGACAGTACGGCATCCAGACTGCGCTCGGCGGTTACCAGAGCATCAACGACCTGGTCGCGCCGAGCGGCCGGCTGACACGCCAGCGCGATCTCGCGCACGAACTGCTGACGCTGATTCCCGGCGTCAGCTGCGTCAAGCCGAAGGCGGCGATGTATCTGTTTCCGAAGCTGGACCCCAAGCTCTATCACATCCACGACGACCAGAAGTTCATCCTCAACCTGCTGGAAGAGGAGCGTGTGCTGGTGGTGCAGGGCAGCGGCTTCAACTGGCATCACCCCGACCATATCCGGGTGGTGTTCCTGCCGCACGAAGAAGAGTTGACCGAGGCGATTACGCGCATGGGTAAGTTCCTCGACCGCCAGCGTGCGCATCGCTGATTGTTTTTTTCCACGAAGTGATGTCACGCGAACGCGTCGTTTTTGCCTTTTGTGGACACGGATTTTTAATTGAGATTATTTAAATGAAACCCATCAACGTCGGCCTGCTGGGCCTGGGGACAGTCGGCGGCGGCACCCTGACCGTGCTGCGCCGCAACGCCACGGAAATCACCCGTCGTGCCGGACGCGAAATCCGCGTGCTGCGCGCAGCGGTGCGCAATCTCGACAAGGCCAAATTGCTGGCGGGCGATCTGCCGTTGTCGACCAACCCGTTCGACGTGGTCGACGATCCCGAAATCGACATCGTGGTGGAACTGATCGGCGGCCTGGAGCCTGCGCGTGAACTGGTGATGCAGGCGATCGCCAACGGCAAGCACGTGGTTACCGCCAACAAGCACCTGATCGCCAAGCACGGCAACGAAATTTTCGCCGCGGCGCAGGCCAAGGGCGTGATGGTCGCGTTCGAGGCGGCGGTGGCGGGCGGCATACCGATCATCAAGGCGCTGCGCGAAGGACTGAGCGCCAACCGCATCGAGTGGCTGGCCGGCATCATCAACGGCACCAGCAACTTCATCCTGACCGAGATGCGCGACAAGGGCGCCGCCTTCGAGGACGTGCTGAAGCAGGCGCAGGAACTGGGTTATGCGGAAGCCGACCCGACCTTCGACATCGAGGGCATCGACGCCGCGCACAAGCTCACCATCCTGTCGGCGATCGCCTTCGGCATCCCGATGCAGTTTGACCGCGCCTACACCGAAGGCATCTCCAAGCTGACGCGCGAAGACGTGCAATACGCCGAGGAACTGGGTTATCGCATCAAGCTCTTGGGCATTGCGCGCCGCGCCGAAAACGGCATTGAGCTGCGCGTGCATCCGACCCTGATACCCGAGCGCCGGCTGATCGCGAATGTGGATGGTGCGATGAATGCCGTGCTGGTGAAGGGCGACGCTGTCGGCCCGACGCTGTATTACGGCGCCGGCGCCGGGGCCGAGCCGACCGCGTCCGCGGTGGTCGCCGACCTGGTCGATGTCACGCGGCTGCACACCGCCGACCCGCACCATCGCGTGCCGCATCTGGCCTTCCAGCCCGACCAACTGTCTGACACCCCGATCCTGCCGATGGACGAAGTGCGCACCGCGTATTACCTGCGCCTGCGCGCGTTCGACCGCCCCGGTGTGCTGGCCGACATCACCCGCATCCTGGCCGACAGCCACATCTCCATCGATGCGATGGTGCAGAAGGAACCGGCCGAGGGTGAGGAGCAGGTGAACATCATCCTGTTGACCCACATCACAGTGGAAAAGAACGTCAATGCGGCCATCGCCAAAATCGAGGCGCTCGATGCGGTGGCGGGGCAGGTGATGCGCATTCGCCTCGAAGAACTGGCAGCCAAATGAACTACCTCAGCACCCGCGGCCTGGCGCCGCGACTCCGCTTCTCGGAAATCCTGCTCGGCGGGCTGGCCAGCGACGGCGGCCTCTATGTGCCTGAAGCGTACCCGCGCTTTACCGCCGCCGAACTGGCCGCGATGCGCGGCATGAATTATCGCGAGCTGGCGTTCGCGGTGCTGTCGCGCCTGATCGACGACATCCCGCACGACGATCTGCGTCGCCTGATCGACAAGACCTATGTCGCCGACGTCTACCGCTACACCACCGACAAGGAAAACGCCGAGGACATCACCCCGCTGAAAACGCTGGAGCCCGGCCTGCACGTGCTGGCGCTGTCGAACGGCCCGACGCTGGCGTTCAAGGACATGGCGATGCAGCTGCTCGGCAACCTGTTCGAGTATGTGCTCGACAAGACCCAGGGCGAGCTCAACATCCTCGGCGCGACCTCCGGCGACACCGGCTCCGCCGCCGAATACGCGATGCGCGGCAAGCACGGCGTGCGCGTCTTCATGCTGTCGCCCGAGCACGGCATGACGCGCTTCCAGCAGGCGCAGATGTACGCGCTGACGGATGCCAACATCCACAACCTGGTGATCCGCGGCGTGTTCGACCAGTGCCAGGATATGGTCAAGGCCGTATCGAACGACCTCGACTTCAAGGCCAGGCATCACATCGGCGTGGTCAACTCGATCAACTGGGCACGCGTCGCGGCGCAGAGCGTGTACTACTTCAAGGCCTATTTCGCGGCGACGCACGACAACGACCAGCAGGTGTCGTTTTCGGTGCCGTCGGGCAACTTCGGCAACGTCTGCGCCGGCCATATCGCGCGCCAGATGGGCCTGCCGATTGCCAAGCTGATCGTCGCCACCAACGAGAATGATGTGCTCGACGAATTCTTCCGCACCGGCGTCTACCGCCCGCGTCCGGAAACAAAACACACGTCGAGCCCGAGCATGGATATTTCGAAGGCGTCCAACTTCGAGCGTTTCGTGTTCGACCTCGCCGGGCGCGACGCCGCCCAGGTACGCAGCCTGTGGAGCGCGGTCGAATCCGGCGGCAGTTTCGATCTGAATACCCATGCCGATCCCAAAGGCGGCAGCCTGTTCGACCACGTCGCCGACTTTGGCGTGGTCTCGGGATCGAGCAACCATGCCAACCGCATCGACACCATCCGCACCGTCTACGAGGTGTACGGCACGATGATCGACCCGCATACCGCCGACGGCCTGAAGGTGGGCCTGGAGCACCGCGAACCGGGCGTACCGCTGATCTGCATGGAAACCGCGCAGCCTGCCAAGTTCGAGGATGCGATCCATGAGGCGCTCGGCATCGAGCCGGTGCGACCGACCGAACTCGCCGACCTCGAAGCGCAGCCGCAGAAAAAGCACGTGCTGGAGGCCGACGTCGCTGCGGTCAAGCGCTTCATCGTCGAACACGTCTGACCGCCCGGCCGGGTTAAGGCTTACTTAAGCCTGCCCTGCGAGCATGGACTCCGCGGCGAGCTGCCGTGGATTCCTGCGACATATCGAGCGACCTGTACGTGCCGAGCCCCATCCCCCCTGCGGTTTCACCCGCGCCGCTTTCCCGGGCGCGCCTTGTCGCCCTGGCCGTCTGGCCGACGCTCGCCTTTGTCGTGCTGTTCGGGTTGATGCAAGAGACCGGGTTCGATGCGTGGGTGGCGGCCCGCTTCCATGATCCCGCCCTCGGCGGCTTTCCGCTCAGGGACAACTTCTGGACCAGCCAGGTCCTGCACGAGGGCGCACGCGAGGTGCTCGTGGTCTTCGCTGTCGCCATCCTCGCCCTGTGGCTGCTGTCCTGGCCGGTGCAGGCGCTGCGCAGCCGGCGCAAGTCCCTGGCCTACCTGCTGGTGGCCATCACGCTTTCCGTCGTGGCGGTGCACCAGGGAAAGCAGTGGACGAATATGGATTGCCCTTGGGATGTCGCCGAGTTCGGCGGACAGCGGCCGCACCTCGGGCTGTTCGACGACAAGCCGGACACGCTGCCACGGGGGCACTGCTTTCCGGGCGGCCACAGCTCGGGCGGCTTTGCGTTGCTGGCACTCTATTTCGCGGGCGGCGGGGGGCGGTCGCGTAGCGGGTTGCTGTTGCTCCCCGGTCTGCTGATCGGTAGCGTGTTTGCCGTCGACCAATGGATGCGTGGCGCGCATTTCCCGTCGCACGACCTGACTTCGGCCTATCTGTGCTGGATGATCGCGCTGGGGACGCATGCCTGGTTTTACCGGCGGGAACGTGCCGCCGCACGCCTGCCAATCAAGCGGGTCGACACGCCACCCGGAAGCTGACCGTCGCGTTTGGCGCTAGCCATGTATCCATGGCCGCCCCCGATGTGCTGCCACTGCCGCATCCCAGCCCGCGCAATCGTCTATGGTTCAAGCGCCATCCCGGGTTCGAGGCCGAAATTCTCCCCCTGTTGCGCGAACGGGTTGGAGCCGCGATGACGGCAGGCGATAATGGCAGCGCTCGCAAGCCATCCTAATCAAGAAGACCTTCAGGGAACCCGTATGAAACTCGTCACCTCGCTCACCAGCCCCTACGGCCGCAAGGTCCGTGTCGTACTGGCGGAAAAGAAAATCCCGTTTCAGCTCCAGGTCGAAAACCCCTGGCTGCCCGACAGCCCCGTTGCCAGCGTCAACCCGCTCGGCAAGGTGCCGGTGCTGGTGCTGGAGGATGGCGTTTCCGTATTCGATTCGCGCGTCATCGTCGAATACCTCGACCATGTCAGCCCGGTGGCGCACCTGATCCCCAGCGAACCGAAAGCCCGCATGATGGTGCGCGGCGTCGAGGCACTGGCTGATGGCGTCACCGATGCTGCGGTGGCCGTGTTTCTGGAGAAGAAGCGCGCGCCCGAACAGCAGAGCGCCGACTGGCTGGTGCTGCAGGAGAAAACCCTGTTCCGCGGCCTCGAAGCCCTGTCCGAAGCACTCGGCGAAAAGCCCTGGTACCTCGGCAACAGCATGACCCTGGCCGATGTCGCCTGCGGCTGCACGCTCGGCTACCTGGGGCTGCGCTTTGCCGACATCGACTGGCGTGCCGCCCACCCCAACCTGGCGAAACTCTTCGACAAGTTGATGACGCGTGCGTCGTTCCAGGACACCGTGCCCGTCGTCTGAACCGTCATTGCGAGCCCCGGTCGAAGCAATCCCCCCTCGATATTAAGGACGAGCATCATGGCCCACGCAGTAGCAACTCTCGCAGGCGGCTGTTTCTGGTGCATCGAAACCGTGTTCAATCGCCTGCGCGGCGTCGAGTCCGCGGTCTCGGGCTACATGGGCGGCCACACCCTCAACCCGACCTACAATGACATCTGCAACGGCGACACCGGCCACGCCGAAGTGGTGCAGGTGACGTTCGATCCGGATGTGATGTCGTTTCGGGAATTGCTCGACGTCTTCTTCACCCTGCACGACCCCACTCAACTCAACCGCCAGGGCAACGACGTCGGCACCCAGTATCGATCGGCGATCTTCTGGCACACGCCCGAGCAGAAGGCTGAAGCGGAAGCGGTGATCGCCGAGCTGAATGCTTCAAAGCAGTTCGGCGCGTCCATCGTGACGGAAGTGAGCGAGGCGACGACCTTCTATCCCGCCGAGGATTACCACCAGCGCTACTTCGAGCAGAACCCGCATCAGCCCTATTGCCAGTTCGTGGTGGCGCCGAAGGTAGCGAAGGCGGAGGGGAAGTTTGGGGAACGCCTAAAGTAATTTGGAAATCATCTATCGTACGTGACTTTGCAAGACCTGATTTCTGAAGCGTGGCTAATGCCCAAGTAAGGTCTGCATTCTTGCCTGCAATGCCTGTGTTAGCGCGGCAAGTCCTTCAGCATTGTTGAGGTATCGAACATAACGAAGATGACGAAGGTCGAAGGGAATGTCATGTTCGCTCTGAGTAATTAGGATTACGTCACGCCCCAGCGTGTGGGCGATGCCGGCCTCGTAAAACACGTTCGGGTTTCGACCCGTGCAGTCGCAGATAACAATGCGAGAGCGGTCAATAAGTGAGACCACATCCTGGATGATCGCGGCGTGCTCCCAAATGTCGTCAGCTCGCCTGCACCTAAGCCCCGCGTTGTCAGCGGCCTGACGAATGCTGTCATAGATCGCGTTGAAGCCCGCGTCGAAAGGCATCATTGCGGACGCAAGGGTTGTCTCGATATTCTCGTGCTCGGGGATATGGAATACCGTAGGACGCTGTCTGCGGGGGTGAACGTTTCGGAGTAGGAAGCGATAAAGATCTACATCCTTTACTGCCCAATGGTTCCTCGAAAACTCGAAGTCATGAGGCATGTCTAGTTCTGTTCGGCTCGTGTAGATCATGCTGTTCTGTAGTGGAGGCACCTCCGCGTCGAAACTGATCTCCAATAACAAGTCTCTGCCAGCGATCCTCGCTCGGTTGATCTGACCAACGTAGGCGATTTCGTCCGTAATGCCTTCTTCGCAGAAAAGGCATGGGAGGGAGGTAAGGCGGTCCAGCAGAGGATTGCCACCATCCCGAAATTGGGTTGCGATGTGTTCATCGGTGTACTCGAACATTCGCCCCATTGGGACAGTAGCCCGTCCTGATGACCAATCAACGTTAAACATCAATAGATTGAACATCGCTCTCCCAAGTAATTCGGATCATCTCTAGGATCAAAGGCGCTAGGCTGAGCTGCCCCAGTTCTAATAGTCATTGATAGTTAATTACCTGCCTTAATCCACGAATCCTTCAACGTCACCGTACGGTTGAACACCGGCGCGCCGAGTTTCGAGTCGACGCGATCGGCGACGAAGTAGCCGTGGCGCTCGAATTGGAAGCGGTCTTCCGCCGCGGCGTCTTTCAGCGCAGGTTCCAGTTGTGCGCGGATGAGGCGTACCGAATCGGCATTCAGATCATTCAGGAAATCGCCACTTTCGCCGCCCGGCTGGGCGGTAGTGAACAGGCGGTCGTACAGACGCACCTCGGCTTCGTACGCATGGTCCGCGCTCACCCAATGGATGTTGCCCTTGACCTTGACTGAGTCGGCCCCCGGCGTGCCGGACTTGGTGTCGGGCAGGTAGTCGCAGTGGACGGCGGTGATGGTGCCGTCGGCGTCCTTGTCGCAGCCGGTGCAGGTGACGACGTAGCCGTAGCGTAGCCGCACCGAGTTGCCGGGGAATAGCCTGAAATAGCCCTTGGACGGGGTCTCCATGAAATCCTCGCGCTCGATCCACAGCTCGCGTGAAAACGGCACTGCGCGTTTGCCCAGGTCGGGCTGTTGCGGGTGGTTGGGGGCGAAGCAGTCTTCTGACTGGCCTTCCGGGTAGTTGTCGATGACGAGCTTGACCGGGTCGAGCACGGCGATGCGGCGCAGCGCGGAATCATTCAATACATCGCGCTGGCAGGCCTCGAACACGCTGTAGTCGATCCAGCCGTCGGACTTCGACACGCCGATCTGGTCGGTGAAGCGCTGGAAACCTTCTGCCGTGTAGCCGCGGCGGCGCGCGCCGACGAGCGTGGGCAGGCGCGGGTCGTCCCAGCCGCTGACGTGTTTTTCGTCGACCAGTTGGATGAGCTTGCGCTTGGAGAGCACGACGTAGGTCAGGTTCAGCCGCGCGAACTCGATCTGCTGCGGAACCGGGCGGGTGAAGAATCCGCCGTCGGCAAGCTTGTCGAGCAGCCAGTCGTAGAACGGCCGCTGGTCCTCGAATTCCAGCGTGCAGATCGAGTGGGTGATGTGCTCGATCGCGTCCTCGATCGGGTGGGCGTAGGTGTACATCGGGTAGATGCACCAGGTGTCGCCGGTGTTGTGATGATGCGCGCGCTTGATACGGTAGATCGCGGGGTCGCGCAGGTTGATGTTGGGCGAGGCCATGTCGATCTTCGCGCGCAGCACGTGGGTGCCGTCGGGGAATTCGCCGGCGCGCATCCTGCGGAAGAGGTCGAGGTTTTCTTCGACGCTGCGGCTGCGGTGCGGGCTGTCTTTTCCTTTTTCAGTCAGCGTGCCGCGGTATTCGCGCATCTCGTCAGCGCTCAGCGAATCGACGTAGGCGTGGCCGGCCGTAATCAAGTACTCGGCGCAGGCGTACATGGTGTCGAAATAGTTCGACGCGAAATAGAGATGCTTGCCCCAGTCGAAGCCCAGCCATTTCACCGATTCGGTGATCGCGTCGACGTATTCCTGGCTTTCCTTTTCCGGGTTGGTGTCGTCGAAACGTAGGTGGCACACGCCGCCGTAGTCGCGCGCCAGGCCAAAGTTCAGAAAGATCGACTTGGCGTGGCCCAGATGCAGGTAGCCGTTGGGCTCGGGCGGAAAGCGTGTCTCGACTCGGCCGCCCCATTTCCCGGCGGCGTTCTGCTCGTCGATGATGTTTCGGATGAAGTTGGCAGCGGGCGCGGTGATGGGGGAATTGCTCATATGCGGTGCGTAGGGAGAAAGTCGGTCGAAAAATCGTGTCTCAGTTTGGCCCGCCGAGCAGCCGCTGCGCGAGCAGGGTCTGCATGTCACGACGGCCATCGGCAATCAGATACACGACAACCTCGGTGCGGATTATCCGGTAAATCAGCCGGTAGGGCTTGAAAAACACCTGGCGGTATTGATGAATGCCCAGCACCAGCAACTCCCGGGGGTGTGAGCCGCGCTCGGGAAAGGTTGTCAGATCGCCGGCGACTTTCAGCAGCCTGTCCAGCACACGGTCGGCGGCCGCTTTGGAATCGTGATGCGCGATGTAGTCGTGGAGCGCTTCCAGATCGCGCTCCGCGCCTGCGGTCAGCAGGACCTTGTAGGGCATGGGCTCAGGCTTGCTTGGCGCGTAGCCGCTTGACGACATCGCCCAGCGGGCGTGTCCTGCCAGCCTCGACGTCCTGGTTGCCTAGCGCCAGCAGCTTCAACAAGGCCAGCGTTTCCTGGGTTTCCTCGTAGCTGGCCACGTCCTGGATGACCGCCTTGGCTTCGCCGTTCTGCGTGATGATCATGGCTTCGCGCTGATCGGTAAGTTGCTGCAGCACTTCGGCGGCATTGGCTTTCAGATAGCTGATGGGTTTAACTTGGGTCGAGTAGCGCATGGTGGGCTCCTGAATAGATGAGACTGAATATAGTCCTTTATCGGTTGTGCTGCAATGAGCCAATGAGCCTTAGTGCGTTTTACTTACCCTGTTGTAACTCGCATACGTCTTTTGAACAAAATCGTCAATTTCTTTCCATTGGGAAAGCCTGGAAAAAGGGAATGTGTACATCAGGCTGACACCATTCGGCAGGTCTTTCTCTACGTCACATGGTTGTCCAATGAGTGAGACGGAAGAAGCTTTGTTCATGCAGCGTATAACGTGCTCGCCAGAGACAAACCATTTCCATACACGGCCTTCTGTTGAATACGTGGTGAGTTGCATTACATCGTCGTACGTGGCGAGAACATTTCTTCGACCACCACTTGCTTCCAGAGCCATTTGCCCAGCTTCGACGGCTGGAGATGAATTGGTATCCAAGCCAGTCTGGATTTCCCATTCCTTTTTGAGGCTTAGGCCTTGGCGTACTGCGGATGATTTGATTCTGATATTGAGCCGGTCCCTATTGCCGAGATTCTTGAATGCTTGTTCATTTTCTAGATTGCGATTGGCGTAATCTGGAAATAGAAACTCCACAGTGACTTCTGTTTGCATGCGGCTGGAAAAGGTCTGCATATATTTAGGTAAATAGTCCTCCCGTATTGAACCGATGTGATTGGACGGAATCGACAACCAAACATTACTGGGACGCAGTCGGATGGTCTCAACTCGCGCAGAAAATTGATCATTTGGGGTTGCCGTGCGCTGACTCTCATGTCTTTCTGGCCACATTTTAGAGTTCAGCCAGAAACCAGATAAAAAAACCATGACCAGAAAAAGCTGGCTTGTTACGCCCAATGGCAATTTCAACAGGTGGGGTTGCCAAAATGGCAGCTTGAATAGCTTCCATACCTGTCTTTGTGCCAATAGGAGGCACATCAAGAGGAAGAGTCCTCCAGTAAGTGCGTTGAGTATTTTTCTATCGTCTATTTGTGTGGACAGGACTACACCTAATATCAAGGTTGTAATCCCGGCACCAAAAACCTGAAGTGCAAATATGAGCACAGCTGCAATTATTTTTTGCGGCTGGGGCAGTGTATTGCCAGAACGTCGAGGGAATCGTGCAGCTAGCACGCTTGCACCTAACGCCAAGCCCGAGAAGGCAGACCAAATGGCCAAGAATTTGAGGGCGACATAAAGAACGATTAAACCTGCAACACCCATAATTCATTACTCCTTGGGGGGGTGAGTACGCGTTGTGTCAGGCGATGATGCCGCCGCCGAGACACACTTCGCCATCATATAAAACCACAGATTGTCCGGGCGTGACGGCCCATTGCGGCTGTTCGAAGGCGAGCTCCAGCGTGTCATCGTCGAGCCGCGTGATGTGGCAGGGCGCATCGGTCTGCCGGTAGCGGGTCTTGGCGGTATAGGGTTTGGTCGGATCGGGGGCGAGGCCGCTGATCCAGTTGAGCTGGCCGGCGGCCAGCGTCATGCGTTTGAGCAGCGGGTGGTCGTGACCCTGCACCACGACCAGCGTGTTTCTGGCCATGTCCTTGGCGGCGACGAACCACGGTTCATCGTTGCCGTCCTTCTGTCCGCCGATGCCGAGGCCCTGGCGCTGGCCGAGGGTGTAATACATCAGGCCCTGGTGCTGGCCGACCACGTGGCCTTCGGGCGTTTTCATGTCGCCGGGGTTGCGCGGCAGGTAACGCTCGAGGAATTCGCGAAAGTTGCGCTCGCCGATGAAACAAATTCCCGTGCTGTCCTTCTTGGCGGCGTTGGGCAGGCCGATTTTTTGCGCCAGCGCACGCACCTCGGGCTTGGGCAGATGAGCGAGCGGAAACAGGGAAGGGGAGAGTTGCGCCAGGCTCAGGCGGTAGAGAAAATAGCTCTGGTCCTTGTTAGTGTCCGCCGCGCGCAACAGCGTGGCACGGCCGGCCGCGTCCGTTCCCTTGCCAACGTAATGCCCGGTGGCGATGTATTCGGCGCCGCGCGCGATGGCGTCGTCGAGGAAGGCCTTGAACTTGATTTCGGCGTTGCACAGCACGTCGGGGTTGGGGGTGCGGCCGGCCTGGTATTCGGCGAGGAAATAGCTGAACACGCGTTCCTTGTATTCGGCGGCGAAGTTGACCGCCTCGACCTCGATGCCGAGCACGTCGGCCACTGCCAGCACGTCGAGAAAATCCTGGCGCGCGGTGCACTGCTCGGTGTTGTCGTCGTCGTCCCAGTTTTTCATGAAGACGCCGAGCACGTCATAGCCCTGCTGTTTCAGCAGATAGGCGGCGACGGCGGAATCGACGCCGCCCGACATGCCGACGACAACCTTGGTGCTCATGCGTGATTCACGAAGTCGAGCGGAAAGCGCCGACCGGCCAGATAATCCTGCATGCAGCGCATCACCAGCGGACTGCGGTGAGGAACGAGGCTGGCAGCGATTTCATCCGGCGTCAGCCATACGGCACGCACGATGCCGGTATCCAGCGCACGTTCGGCGTCGAAGCCGGTCACGCTGCAGACGTAGGCAAAGCGCAGGTAGGTGATGTCGCGCTGCGGGTAGTGCGTGGTGTAGCAGCCCAGCAGCGCGATCGGTTCGACGTGGTGCGCGGTTTCCTCCAGCGTCTCGCGCCGCACCGCCTCGATCAGCGTCTCACCTCGTTCCCAGTGGCCGGCCGGCTGGTTGAGGCGCAGGCCTTCGGCCGTGTGTTCCTCGACAAGCAGGAATTTGCCGTCGCGTTCGACGATGGCGGCGACGACGACATGGGGCAGCCAGGTTTCGGTGTCAGACATGAGTCTCTTTCCATTCTCCGGGCAGAAGCGTGCCCAGCGGCCATTCGCCGACGGCGGCGCGGATCAGCCGCAGCGTGGGGAAACCGATCTTCGCCGTCATCCGCCGCACCTGGCGGTTCTTGCCTTCGCTGATCGTGAGTTCGATCCAGGCGGTGGGGATCAGGGCGCGAAAACGGACCGGTGGAGTGCGCGGCCACAGCCCGGCGGGTTCATCGATGAGTCGGGCCGTGGCCGGGCGGGTGACGAAATCGCCGAGATCGACGCCGCGGCGCAGCGGCTCCAGGTTGGCATCGGTTGGCGCACCTTCGACCTGCGCCCAGTAGGTTTTGGGCAGCTTGTGCTTCGGATCGGCGATCCGGCTCTGGGTCGGGCCGTCATCGGTTAAAATCAGCAGGCCTTCGCTGTCGGCGTCCAGCCGCCCGGCCGCATACACGCCGGGTACGCTGAGGTGGTCGCGCAGGCCCTGCCAGCGCCCCTCGGGGGTGAACTGGCTCAGCACGCCGTAGGGTTTGTTGAACAGGATCAATCGCGCCACGCTGGAGACGAACGTCGTAAAAGCCGCCATTTTAACGTTACCCGAGCACTCACCTTAATTTATCCCGCCATGACTTATCAGCACATCCAGATCCCCGCCAACGGCCAGAAAATCACTGTCAACGCCGACAATTCGCTGAACGTGCCCGACACGCCCATCATCCCCTTCATCGAGGGCGACGGCACCGGCGTTGACATCACGCCGGCGATGCGCCGCGTCGTCGATGCCGCGGTGGCCAAGGCCTATGGCGGCAAAAAGCAGATCGCCTGGATGGAAGTGTTCGCCGGCGAGAAGTCAGTCAAGGTCTACGGCGGCGACCAGTGGCTGCCGGACGAGACCGTGCAGGCGGTGAAGGAGTATGTGATCTCGATCAAGGGCCCGCTCACCACGCCGACTTCGGGCGGCATGCGCTCGCTCAACGTCGCGTTGCGCCAGATGCTCGACCTCTATGTGTGTCTGCGTCCGGTGCGCTACTTCACCGGCGTGCCCAGCCCGGTCAAGGCGCCGGAAAAGGTCGACATGGTGATCTTCCGCGAGAACACCGAGGACATCTACGCCGGCGTCGAGTGGGAGGCCAACTCCGACCAGGTGAAAAAGGTCATCGAATTCCTGCAAAAGGAAATGGGCGTGACCAAGATCCGCTTCCCCGAGTCGTCGGCGATCGGCATCAAGCCGGTGTCGGTCGAAGGCTCCGAGCGGCTGATCCGCAAGGCGATCCAGTACGCGATCGACAACAAGCGCCGTTCGGTGACCCTGGTTCACAAGGGCAACATCATGAAGTTCACCGAGGGCGGCTTCAAGAAGTGGGGCTATGAGCTCGCCGCGCGCGAGTTCGGCGCCAAGCTGATCGGCGAAGGTCCGTGGATGGAATTGCCCAACGGCATCGTCATCAAGGATGTGATCGCCGATGCCTTCCTGCAGCAGATCCTGCTGCGTCCCGATGAGTACGACGTGATCGCCACGCTGAACCTGAACGGCGACTACATTTCCGACGCGCTGGCGGCCGAAGTCGGCGGCATCGGCATCGCGCCGGGCGCCAACCTGTCCGACACCGTGGCGATGTTCGAAGCCACCCACGGCACCGCGCCGAAGTACGCCGGCAAGGACTACGTCAACCCGGGCTCGCTGATCCTGTCGGCCGAGATGATGCTGCGCCACCTGGGCTGGGTCGAGGCGGCCGACCTGATCGTCGCCAGCATGGAAAAAGCCATCGCGGCGAAATCCGTGACCTACGACTTCGCACGCCTGATGGACGGCGCGACCGAGGTGAAGTGCTCGGCGTTTGCCGAGGCGATGGTCGCCAAGATGTAAGCCGGCTTCCGGCCAATAAAAACCCCGTCGTAGCGGGGCTGCATCAAAAAGAAACCCCGCCAAGGCGGGGTTTCCTGATTCAATTCAACAACTCAACCCTGCGGCTGGATGTTGGAAGCCTGCTTTCCCTTGGGGCCCTGGCTGACTTCGAACGTGACTTTTTGACCTTCTTTCAGGGTCTTGAAGCCGTTGGACTGGATGGCGGAAAAATGTGCGAACACATCCTCACCGCCGTCATCCGGGGTGATAAAGCCAAAACCCTTGGCGTCGCTGAACCACTTGACGGTACCTGTTGCCATTCAAACTCCCTCCTTGGCGAGACACGAACATAACCGCGGTGAGCGCAATTGCGTCTGCGGATGACATGACGGCGTGATTTTTTTGGCCGTCGGTCTGAATTCAAGCGCGCTACCCGGTAATGCCCCAGCGGTAATGCCAAACCTGTACGGTTCTTGAAACCAAACTGATTGCTTTTTACTCCCGCGTATCGGTTTTTACAAGAGGGAAAGCGTGAATAAACAAGGGACTGGCCCGACTGTGGTTTCATTCCAACCCCGGATTTTCATGATGTCGATACGGTAGGATGCGGGCCATGCGCACCCGCTGGGACATTTTCTGCACCGTCATCGACAACTATGGCGACATCGGCATCGCCTGGCGACTGGCGCGCGGACTGGCGCGCGAACACGACCTCGCCGTGCGGCTGTGGGTGGACGACCTGCAGGCTTTCCGGCATCTCTGGCCGGCAATCGATCCGGATGCCGACACGCAGCTTCGCGAGGGCGTGACGGTCTGCGCATGGCGCACGCCGTTTGGGGCAGCCGAACCGGCGCAGGTGGTGATCGACGCCTTTGGCTGCGCGCTGCCGGACGCCTATCTGGATGCAATGGGCGCGCAGTCGCCGCCGCCGGTCTGGATCAATCTCGAATACCTGTCTGCCGAACCGTGGGTGGCCGAACACCACGGCCTGCCGTCGCCGCATCCGCGGCTGCCGCTGACGCGGTATTTCTTTTTCCCCGGCTACACGGCGGATACTGGCGGCCTGCTGGCCGAGGCCGACCTTGCCACGCGGCGCGCCGCATTCGTGCAGGACGGCTGCCCGGCATTCTGGCGCACGCTGGGGCTTGCGTCGCCGCAGCCAGATGAACTGCGGGTGTCGCTGTTCGCCTACGAGAATCCGGCGCTGCCCGCTCTGCTCGACGCCTGGGCCGCCGACCCGCGGCCTGTCACCTGCCTGGTTCCGGAAGGCCGGGTCATTCCGCAACTGGCAGCGTGGCTGTCGGTTGCCGGCTTGCAGGCGGGCGAAATGCATCAGCGCGGAGCGGTGCGGCTGCATGTCCTGCCGTTTGTGGATCAGGACACCTACGACCAGCTGTTGTGGGCGTGCAACCTGAATTTCGTGCGCGGCGAGGATTCGTGCGTGCGTGCGCAGTGGGCGGCGCGCCCGCTGGTGTGGCAGGCCTATCCGCAGGCCGACGCGGCGCACTGGGACAAGACCCACGCGCTGCTGGCGCATTACATCGAGGGCTTGCCTGACGACGCGGCGCGCGCGGTCAGCGATCTATGGCGGCACTGGAACGGCATGCCGGCCGAGGAGGGCGTCGCCGCCAGTTGGGCGGCCTGGCGTGCGCAAGAGGCCGCGATCGAACGCCATGCCGAAGCCTGGTGCGGGCGGCTGGAGCGGGCTGGCCGACTTACTGCGAAGCTGGTTGATTTTGCTGAAAATAAGTTAAAATCCCGGGTTTTCTCAAACCCTTAGCGCTCTCGCAGCAGGACACACACTCATGAAAATCGCACAGGAACTCCGCGCCGGCAACGTCGTGATGATCGGCAAAGACCCGATGGTGGTGCAAAGGGCCGAATTCTCGAAGTCGGGCCGCAATTCCTCCGTCGTCAAAATGAAACTGAAGAACCTGCTGACCGGTTCCGGCACGGAAAGCGTCTACCGTGCCGACGACAAGTTTGAAACCGTCAACCTCGAGCGCAAGGAATGCACCTATTCTTACTTTGCCGATCCGCTGTACGTGTTCATGGACAGCGAATACAACCAGTATGAAGTCGAAGGCGACAACCTCGGCGACGCGCTGAACTACCTCGACGACGGCATGCCGGTCGAAGTGGTGTTCTACGACGGCAAGGCGATCTCGGTCGAGATGCCCACCACCGTCGTGCGCGAAGTCGAATACACCGAACCTGCCGTGCGCGGCGACACCTCGGGCAAGGTCATGAAGCCGGCCCGCATCAAGCCCACCGGGTATGAGTTGCCGGTCGCGGCTTTCGTCGAAATCGGCGACATGATCGAGATCGACACCCGCACCAACGAGTTCAAGCGCCGCGCCAACTGAGCGTGGTTGTTGCCGATTTATCGGCTTTACAACCACGGCCTGCCCCTTGCGGGTGGAGTGCTGTGCGTGATTCGGACAAAAGGCAGCCGAGGCTGCCTTTTTGTTTTTTGGCTCACCCTCGCGCAGCGTTAAAATAGCCCCCTGCTTTTTCGTTGCGCCACCATGACCGACCCGCGTTTCATCCATCTTCGCCTGCACACCGAATATTCCATCGCCGATGGGCTGGTGCGGGTGGGCGAGGCCGTCAAGCGCGCCAAGGACGTCGCGATGCCGGCGTTGGGCATTTCCGACCTGTCCAACACCTTCGGCTGGGTGAAGTTCTACCGCGCGGCGCGCGGCGCCGGCATCAAGCCGGTGTTCGGTTGCGACGTCTGGGTGAGCAACGCCGCCGACCGCAACCGGCCGTCGCGCCTGCTGCTGCTGGTGCAGCACCGCGAAGGCTATCGCCGCCTGTGCGAACTGCTGACCCGCGCCTACCAGGACAACATTCACCGCGGCCGCGCCGAAATCGATCCCGCCTGGCTCGCCGAGGGCACCGACGGCCTGCTGGCCTTGTCGGGAGGCGACGCCGGCAACGTCGCGCAGGCGATCCTCGACGACAAGCCCGATGCCGCACGCGCCGCCGCCGAAGCCTGGGCGACGCTGTTTCCCGGACGCTATTACCTGGAGCTGCAGCGCTTCGGCCAGCCGCACGCCGAGCACCTGATCGACGGCCTGCTCGACATTGGCGCCGCGCTGAATCTGCCGGCGGTTGCCACCCACCCGATCCAGTTCGTGGCGCCCGACGACTTCAAGGCGCACGAAGCGCGCGTCTGCATTGCCGAGGGCATGATGCTGGGCGATCCGCGCCGGCCGCGGCCATTCACCGCCGAACAGTATTTCAAGACGCCGGACGAGATGACGGCGCTATTCGCGGACCTGCCGGAGGCGCTCGCCAACAGCGTCGAAATCGCCAAGCGCTGCAACCTCACGCTCGAACTCGGCAAGAGCCAGCTGCCCGATTTCCCGACGCCCGCCGGCATGAGTCTCGATGACTACATGCGGCAGCGTTCCTTCGAGGGCCTCGCCGAACGCATGGCCCACCTTTACCCCGACGAAGCCGAGCGCGCCACAAAACTGCCCGAATACACCGAGCGTCTGGAATTCGAACTCGGCACGATCATCCAGATGGGCTTCCCCGGCTACTTCCTGATCGTGTCCGACTTCATCAACTGGGCCAAGAACAACGGCGTGCCGGTGGGGCCGGGGCGCGGCTCCGGCGCGGGTTCGCTGGTCGCCTACAGCCTGCGCATCACCGACCTCGATCCGCTCGCCTACGACCTGCTGTTCGAGCGCTTCCTCAACCCCGAGCGGGTGTCGATGCCCGACTTCGACATCGACTTCTGCCAGGACGGGCGCGACCGCGTGATCCAGTACGTGAAGGAGAAATACGGCCACGCGGCGGTGTCGCAGATCGCCACCTTCGGCACCATGGCGGCCAAGGCGGTGCTGCGCGACGTCGGCCGCGTGCTCGACCTGCCGTATCTGTTCGTCGACAAGTTCGTCAAGCTGGTGCCCAACGAGCTCGGCATTTCACTGGCCGAGGCGCGCGAAAAGGAGCCGCAGATCGACGAGCGCGCGCGCAACGAGGAAGAACTCGCCGAGCTGCTTCCCCTGGCGGAAAAGCTCGAAGGCATCACCCGCAACGTCGGCATGCACGCGGGCGGCGTGCTGATCGCGCCGGGCAGGCTTACCGATTTCTGTCCGCTGTATCAGGCGGAAGGCTCGGATGCCGCGGTGTCGCAGTTCGACAAGGACGACGTCGAGGCGATCGGCCTGGTCAAGTTCGACTTCCTCGGCCTGCGCACGCTGACCATCCTGGCCGAGGCAGTGCGCTTCGTGCAGCGGCATGAAGACCGCACCAAGTTTCAGCTGGAAGACCTGCCGCTCGACGATCCGGCGGTGTACAAGCTGTTCGCCGACGGCAACACCACCGCGGTATTCCAGTCCGAATCGCGTTCGGCCAAGGATCTGGAAAAGAAGCTCAAGGGCGACTGCTTCGAGGACATCATCGCGCTGATGGCGCTCAACCGGCCGGGTCCGCTCGGCTCCGGCATGGTGGACGACTTCATCGCGCGCAAGCAGGGCAGGCAGAAGCCGGAGTATTTCCACCCCGACCTTGAACCTGTTTTGAAGTCGACCTACGGCATCATCGTCTACCAGGAGCAGGTGATGCTGGTGGCGCAGATTCTGGCCGGCTACAGCCTCGGTGCCGCCGACATGCTGCGGCGCGCGATGGGCAAGAAGAAGCCCGAGGAAATGGCCAAGCAGCGCGAGATTTTCCTCACCGGCGCGGCCAAGCGCGGGGCCGACACCAAGGTCGCCGAACGCCTGTTCGACCTGATGGAAAAATTCGCCGAATACGGCTTCAACAAGTCGCACTCGGCGGCCTACGCCCTGATCGCGTATCACACCGCCTGGCTCAAGGCCTATTACCCGGCCGAATTCATGGCGGCGACGATGTCGTCGGAAATGTCCGATACCGACAAGGTGCGCATCTTCTATGAGGACTGCCGCGCCAACGGACTGACCATGCTGCCGCCCGACATCAATCTGTCGGGCTACCGTTTCGAGCCGGTGTCCAGGACCGAAATTCGCTATGGACTGGGCGCGATCAAGGGCAGCGGCGAAGCGGCGATTGGCGCGATCGTCGCCGAACGTGAAGCCAACGGTCCGTATAATGGCTTGTTTGACCTGGCTCGGCGCGTCGACAAGCGCTACCTCAACCGCCGCACGCTGGAAGCGCTGGTGAAAGCGGGTGCGTTCGATGCCCTGAACGACCACCGGGCCAGCCTGATGGCCTCGGTCGGCGCGGCGCTGGAAACCGCCGACCGCGCCGCGCGCAGCGGCGGCCAGGTCGGCCTGTTCGGCGAAGCGCTCGACGGCGGCGGCGAAGACCTGATCGACGCGCCGGTGTGGCCCGAGCAGGAAAAGCTGCTGCAGGAGAAATCCGCGCTCGGTTACTTCTTCAGCGGCCACCCGTTCACGTCGTATCTGGCCGAGGTGTCCAGCTTCGCCAAGCGGCAGCTCGACAGCCTGGAGCCCTCGCGTGACCCGGTGATGCTGGCCGGCATTGTTGTTTCGCTACGCACGCAGATGACGCGGCGCGGCAAGATGCTGATTTTGCTGCTGGACGACGCGACCGCGCAGGTCGAAGTGGTGATTTTCAATGAACTCTACGAGCAGAGCCGCCATCTGCTGAAGGACGACGCCCTGCTGGTCATCGAGGGCAAGGTCAACCGCGACGACTATTCAGGCGGAATGCGGGTCACGGCGGAGCGGATCTACGACCTGGCGGGTGCGCGCACCCGCTTCGCCCAAGGCCTGCAACTGGCGTGTAATGGCCAATGCCATGGCCAGTCCCACAGCGGGCGCAAGCTGGCCGAGCTGCTCGCACCCTACAAGGTGCAGGAGGGCGGTTGCCCGGTCTGGGTGGATTACCATACCCCCAGCGCCCGTTGCCGGGTGCGCCTGGGCGAGGACTGGCGGGTGCGGCTGGATGACCGGCTGATCGAGTCGCTGGCCGGCTGGCTCAAGCCCGAGGCGGTCAACGTCATTTACTGATTCATTGCGGATTCCCAGGCAACGGCCTGGTACAAAACGACGCTTAGGCGGGTTTTGTGTAACAAAGTGTTGACATGAGTTCCGTTATATTAGACTATTCTAATAACACTGAGGTCGCCGCAATGGCACTTGGTGTTGTCTCCTCCAATCCTCCTCCTTTGGTGGATACTCTGCCCGGCTCTTCACTGAGCTGGGCATTTTTTTGTCTGTACGAAGTGGCCCGCCGCAAAGGCAGGCAACGCCCGACCTGATCACACGCCACATCCGCCGTACTTAATCGACCCGCTTGTCGAATCCGCTGAAAGGCCCGAGCGACTCGTCCGACTCGACCTCGACCCGGTCGACCCGCGCCTGTGGCGGGCCACGGTGCGCCCATTCGATGAGCGCGTCGACGGCGGCCTCTTCACCCTGGACCACCGCCTCGACCGTGCCGTCCGGCGTATTGCGCACCCAGCCTGTCACGTTCAGCCGCAGGGCCTCGCTGCGCATGGATTCGCGAAACCACACCCCCTGCACCCGGCCATGAATGAGCAGGTGCTGCGTTTTCATTGCGCGATCACTTCACCTTCATGCCCGGCTGCGCGCCGCTGTCGGGCGACAGGATGAAGAGGCCGGGCGCGTCGCCCGAGGCGGCCAGCACCATGCCTTCGCTCATGCCGAACTTCATCTTGCGCGGCGCCAGGTTGGCGACCATCACCGTCATCCGCCCCACCAGCGCTTCAGGCGCATAGGCCGACTTGATGCCGGCGAACACCTGGCGCGTGCCGAGTTCGCCGAGGTCGAGCGTCAGCCGCAACAGCTTGTCGGCCCCCTCGACGTGCTCGGCGTTGGCGATGCGCGCGATGCGCAGATCGATCTTGGCGAAGTCGTCGATGCTGATCGTGTCGGCAACCGGGGCGGCGGCCGGCTGCGCAGCGTGCGCCTGCGCTTCGGCGTGGCGTGCAGGTGCAGGGGCCGGAGTCGGTTCGAGGTTCTGTTTGTTGGCTTCTACCATGGCTTCAATTGCTTTCGGGTCGATACGGGTCATCAGGTGGTTGTACGCGTTGATGCGGTGGCGGATAAACAGGCTCTGGGAATCATCCCAGGCGAGCGGATCAATATTGAGGAAAGCTTCGACCTCGCCGGCGAGCTTCGGCAGCACCGGCTTCAGGTACAGCGTCAGCAGGCGGAAGCAGTTCAGCGCGACCGTGCACACTTCGTGCAGTCGATAGACCGCTTCGGGCTTCTTGGCGAGCTCCCAGGGTTTTTCGTCGGCGACGTACTGGTTGGCGCGGTCGGCCAGCGCCATGATTTCCCTTAAAGCCTTGGCATAATCGCGTGCCTCGTAATGCGCGGCGATGGTGCCGGCCGCGGCCTGGAAATCGCCGATCAGTTCGAGGTTGGCCACGCCGTCGGCGAGCTTGCCCTCGAAATTCTTGTGGATAAAGCCGGCGGTGCGGCTGGCGATGTTGATGAACTTGCCGACCAGGTCCGAATTCACCCGCGCGACGAAGTCGTCGAGGTTCAGATCGATATCCTCCATCGAGCCGTTGAGCTTGGCCGCGTAGTAATAACGCAGCCACTCGGGATTCAGCTTCTGCGCGAGGTAGCTTTCGGCGGTGATGAAGGTGCCGCGCGACTTCGACATCTTCTGCCCGTTCACCGTCAAAAAGCCGTGCGCGTACACCGCGGTCGGCAGGCGGTGGCCGGAAAATTTGAGCATCGCCGGCCAGAATAGCGCATGGAAATACAGGATGTCCTTGCCGATGAAGTGCACCAGCTCGGTTTTCGATTCCGCACCCCACCAGGCGTCGAAGTCGAGGCCGTTGTCCTTGGCGTATTTGGCGAAGCTCGCCATGTAGCCCACCGGCGCGTCGAGCCACACATAAAAATATTTGCCCGGCGCATCGGGAATCTCGAAGCCGAAGTAGGGCGCGTCGCGGCTGATGTCCCAGTTGTTCAGGCCCGAGGCGAACCATTCCTGCATTTTGTTGGCGGCTTCGTCCTGCAGCGCGCCCGACTTGGTCCACTCGCGCAGGAAGGCCTCGCAGGCGCCGAGCTTGAAGAAGTAATGCTCGGAATCCTTGTGCACCGGCGTTGCGCCCGACACCGCCGACACCGGGTTCTTCAACTCGGTCGGGCTGTAGGTTGCGCCGCACACCTCGCAGTTGTCGCCGTACTGGTCCGCCGCGCCGCACTTCGGGCATTCGCCCTTGATGAAACGGTCCGGCAGAAACAGGTTCTTCACCGGGTCGTACAACTGGGCGATCGTCTTGACTTCGATCAGCCCGGCGTCTTTCAGGCGCAGGTAGATTTTCGAAGCCAGCTCGCGGTTCTCATCCGAATGCGTCGAGTAGTAATGGTCGAAGCCAATGTGAAAACCCGCGAAGTCGCGCGTGTGCTCGTCCCACACCCGGCCGATCAGCGCCTCCGGCGTGATGCCTTCCTTCTCCGCGCGCAGCATGATCGCGGTGCCGTGGGTGTCGTCGGCGCACATGTAGCGGCAGTCGTGGCCGCGAATTTTCTGGAAGCGCACCCAAATGTCGGTCTGGATGTATTCGACCAGGTGGCCGAGGTGGATGCTGCCGTTGGCGTAGGGCAGGGCGGAGGTGACGAGGATCTGGCGGGACATGGAAAGGCCGGAAGGCGCAAAACCGCCATTTTACCCGGGGGGCGCGAATGCCGGCTAGAAACGCGAGCCCGGCTGCTTTCGGCCTCCTCAAGTTTGAACGCGCGCACGTGGATTTCTTACGATATCAGCGTGAAGACGCATCACAGTTTCTCGGAATGGCCGTTGTTCGGACAAAGCGGACGCTCGCGACGCTATGCTAGTTAGCTAGCTACCAAGGGTTGCACTGTACTCACGCTGCGTCCGTTTTTTCACAGTAATAGACGGACCCAGGAATCAAAACATCTCTGATAATGATGTGGGGAGGGGTGCTACGATGGCTTCCGTAAAGAAGTCCGGACCCGTGGGGTCCGTCTAATTACTGTTAGCGCCGTCTGAAATATCAAGGAAGCGGAAATGAGCGACGCCCCATCTCTCTCCAAAGAAGAGATACAAGCAAAGGTCCATGCCAAGCTAGACGAATACAAACAACTGAGCATGCTGGAGCAGTACGCTATGTTTATGGGCAAAGCTCAGATATTGGAATTTGGGCTAAAAGGCTTACTCACACGCAGATACAACATTCCTCCTGAAGATATGGAGCGATGGACCCTCGGTATAACAAGAAACGAACTCAGAGACAGAGGATTGCGAGCCGATTTCATTTCTTTATTGGATAGCTTGGTTGACTATCGCAACAACATGGCCCATGAGTTCCTAGTAAATAACGCAATCACACGGTCAATTGCAGACCTCAGTCAGCGCAAGTTGTATGGCGACTTGTTCCGTGCAGTCTACGAGCTTGAGCAAATAATCATTTTGTATGACTGGTGCGAAGAGAATGGCGGCTGGTAGTTTTGCGCCTAGCATCTCGGTCCACCGGAAGCTCAACAAGCTGCGCTTGTTGGCTTCCCTCCACGCTGGGCGCTCCGGCGCCACTTACTTCAATATTTGATTGCAGCGTTCGCATCGAGACGTTGACTGACAAACGATGAACATCCACCGGTTTCTACACATCGCACCAATGGCGGAAGGAATACGGTTACGGCTTCGCCGATACCTTATGGACCGCGAAGTTGACCGAGAGCGCCGCCGCATCGTCAAGAACGGGGGAAATGCAGCAGACATTTGGGAAGACGGTAGTTGGCAGTTCGAGTACCAGTTGCTCGAAGAGGACGAGGCCAGCTTCCATTCCAAGCAGCTATTGGGGCGCGCTCGTGAACTTCGAATTCCAACGCCGCCAGTGTTCGAGGGAGATGTTTTGTCCGCTGATTACCAGCGTAGTGGATTGGATGGCCACCGCTATTACTTGTCACTCGCCGGTGAGCAAAAAGTTCGCTCGGCTATCCGCGAGGAGGAAAAATATCGGTCGGAGCGTTGGGCGAGGCGCATTCCCTATATCACTGCACTTAGTGGCCTGATCGGCACCATCACCGGTCTTGTGGCTCTTCTAGCCAAGTGGGGGCCATAGTCACCGTGTGGCGACAATCTAAGCACGCTGAATGACTTAATGGACGCTTCCGGCCAACAAGCTATGCCACCGCTAGTGATAGATGCAGCTGCCCAGAAGCTCCAAGAGCTAGCCATCTCGACTGATTGGCTAACACTTTCCGCACGTAGCGCGATCGAGACGGCTTCGAGAGTCTATGCGAGATGTCCACCGCAACAGCGCAAGCTTGCTGGTATCGACGCGGCGAACTACCTGCAGGCGGTCATACCGCAAATTCAAGCAGATGTTCTTGAACAACACGGCAGCTACGGACCGGTCCGATGGCTTTGGTACCTGCGGCGTACACCTAACAGCCTCTTTGAAGGGGGCTATCGGACCACGCTTGGTTATGATCGGATCTTGGCCGAGATGCTTTCGTCGAAATTCACGGCAAGCGATGCTAGCGGAATGGCGGATCGCGTCGCATTTCGCGTCGATGACGCGGTCTTTCGGCACCTTGTCCGTTATGTCGGACGCGTGAAGCTCTTGTCGCACCTGCACTCCTTATACCGGCGCGTTGGCAAAGGCGCAGTTCTCGATGCAAGCCGTCCGCTTCTCATGGCCAACACCAGTGAGGCTATTGAGCGTGCAATTCAGATATACGACCAGCGGCACGACCGCCACCACGAGTTTAGTGGGGCGGGGCTGGGGATGGTCACTATAGAACCTGATTTCCAATTGCTCGTTAACGAGCAGTTAAACAGGGAACCAATGGCATTTCTGTCGATGGGCTGCACGCCCAGCTTTCAAGCGCCCATAACCTATCCAGATGGGGCTGGCGGTCTCTCCATCGCCACGGTAAGCGTTCAGCACGTGATATCGAAACTGAGCTTGGCTCGAATCCTGAATCCCGTGGGTGTCGAAGCAGGTATCCCGCACTACTTGCCCGGCATTGCAGCTCTGGCCCAATTATTGATGTTGGTGCCGGCGATCTGTGTGCACGTGCCATGGGCACTCAGCTCGATTACTCAACAGGGATATGTTTTCGTGGGCGAAGAGCGGCTGCGTGACATCGTCGATCACCATATACACGGGATTGTCGAGCAATTAGCACCGTTGACACCGGGCTTCGCCTGGCCTGCGAACTTCATCCAGTGGCGCGACTCCTTGCTGGCTGTCACCGCATCCGTATGGCCACTCTCCAGCGGAAATGTTATGCGGCGGTTCCGCGGAAATTTCCTCATCGATACCACTGGGGCCTCACATGCACTACTGCATCGACTTGAGCTCAATCGTTCGCCGGCGATCGGCAATATGAGGGGGAGGGAGTTCGAGTTGCAGTGCCAGGACCTAATCGACGGTACGTCTTGGGAGCCACCGCCTGAAGTGAAATCCCTTCGTGGACGGCCGCTGCGCCAGAGTGGCGGGGTACTGACCGACATTGATGCTATTGGCGTCAGGGAACGAACTCTGCTGATCGTGTCATGCAAGAGCGTCATCTACGACCGCGACTACGATCAGGGGGTATTCCGCGTCATCAGGAACGCCCAGGCTACCATTGATGGTGCGGTTGAAGCGTGGGAGGGGATCGTCGCGGAGTTAAGGCGGCAGCCGATAGGCGAGAACTTTGATCTTTCCAAATTTGACGAAATCATCGGGGTTGTGTGTTCCCCCTTCGCGGTGTATTCAAGCGAGGAACGAACCCTAGCGTTTGTAAAGCCGAATCTGCGGGTCAGTTCGTCAATGTTAGAACTCAGAGATTGGCTAACGGGCAACGCGGCCTCCAAAAGCTGACGCTCGCCAACGGCCACAAGTGGCACACACCCGACATTTGAGTGGGTGGGGCGAATGACTTGCTCAGGGTCGGTGCGAACGCTCAGTAGGGTGGCTTCAACCGTCCGCTCAGGCCGATAAGCAGAACTTCAATTTTTCAGTCTAACTACCCGCAATGGGCTGCGGACTAGACCGGTGGAGGCAGCGAGTCCACATCCCCCGACCGGCGGGGCCGTGGGCTAAAAACGCGATCCAGGCTGTTTCAGGAATTCAAGCTCTTCGGGCGTGGATGGCCGCCCCAGAATTTCATTGCGATGCGGAAAGCGGCCGAAGCGTGCCACCACGTCGAGATGCTTGCGCGCGTAGTCGAGGAAGTTGTCGAATAATGCACGTTCGTCAGTGGCTGCTTCATTCGCCAGTTGCTCATAGAGCGATACGGACTGCTCCTGCATTTCAATCGACTCGGCATGCTCCAGCGGCAGGTAGAGAAACACGCGCTCAATCGGCGCCAGTTTTCTGTCCTCGCCGGATTCCAGTGCGGCGAGACTCAGCGCCAGCGACTGCGGGTCGGTGGCAAAGGCCTGTGGTTGGTCGCGATGGATGTGGTGCGGAAACTGGTCGAGCACGATCACCAGTGCCAGCCGTCCGCGCGGTGTGTGCGCCCAGTGATCGAGCCGGCCTGCGGTGGCGGCGGTCAGCGTATCGGCGAAGCGATCGATGACCGCCTGGTCGTTGGCGAGCGATTTGCCGAACCACAGCTTGCTTTGCCGGCCGGCGATCTCGGCCGCGCTGCCCGACGCGCCGAACCAGAAGTCGAGCACGCTTTCGGGCGGGGCAGGCAGGGCGGACATGAATGGCTCAGAAAATGTCGTCGGGCAGGTCGTTGTGGCTGCCGTCGCAGAAGGGCTTGTCCTTGGTGTGCTTGCAGTTGCACAGCCACACCGTGGTCTTTTCCTTGATGACGAACGGTTGCGGCTCCAGTCCGGTGCCTTCGTGCGAGCCGTCGCAGAAGGGCTGCGTCATCGAGCGGCCGCATGAACACCACCAGTATTCACCGGGTTCGAGCTCAAGTTCGGCGGGATTGCGGTCGTACACAACGGGATCGGACATGAAAAGTCTCCTGCGAAAAGGCATGATTCTAGCCGCTTCGGCGAACAGAAGTCCGTACGCGGTGTGTGGCAATCCGGGTGGGCATGCACGGGACTGTGCATTCTGGTTCCAGGAAATGTCCGCGCGCAAAAAAGTGAGGCCTCATGAATCGTATCGCCGATCTTGACTGGGTGGTGCCGCTGCTGGAATTGCTGGCGGCATTGTTCGTCCTGATGCTGGGCCTGGCCACGCTGGTCGTCATCGTCGTCTATCTGCTCGATGTGACGCAGACCAAGCAGGCCTTGCGCCGGAACTATCCGGTCATCGTGCATTTTCGCTATGCGTTGGAGCATTTGGGCGGATTTTTCCGCCAGTATTTTTCTGCGATGGATCGCGAGGAAATGCCGTTCAACCGCGCGCAGCGGGCATGGGTGTATCGCGCGGCCAAGAATATCGACAACACGGTGGCCTTCGGCTCGACGCGCGACCTGCGTCCGCCCGGCTCCATCCTGTTCGTCAACACGCCTTTTCCCACGCTGAACGAGGATGCCGTGCCCCCGCACGCGGTGACGATCGGGCCGGATTGTCCGCATCCCTATGTCACGCATTCGATCTTCAACATTTCGGGCATGAGCTACGGCGCGATTTCCCGGCCCGCCGTGCTGGCGCTGTCCAAGGGTGCCAAGCGGGCGGGATGCTGGATGAACACGGGAGAGGGCGGCTTGTCGCCCTGGCATCTGGAAGGCGGCGCCGACATCGTGTTCCAGATCGGCACCGCCAAAAACGGCGTGCGCGATCTGGAAGGCCGGTTGGACGACGACCGGCTGCGCGCGATGGCCGCCCATCCGCAAGTCCGGATGTTCGAGCTCAAACTGTCGCAGGGTGCCAAACCGGGCAAGGGCGGCATCCTGCCCGGCGCCAAGGTCACGCCCGACATTGCGGCCATCCGCAACATCCGCGTGGGCGAGGATGCGATCAGCCCCAATCGCCATCCCGAGATCGCCAACAATGCGCAACTGCTCGACCGGATTGCGCATATCCGTACGCTGACCGGCAAACCCACCGGACTCAAGACGGCGCTGGGCGGGCCGGACTGGCTGGACCAGCTGTTTGCCGAAATCAACCAGCGCGGTGCGGCCTGCGCGCCCGACTTCATTTCGCTCGATGGCGCCGAGGGTGGCACCGGCGCGGCGCCGCAGGCACTGATCGATGACATGGGGCTGCCCTTGCGCGAAGCCCTGCCGATGCTGGTCGACATGCTGGTGAAGCATGGCCTGCGCGAGCGGATCAAGGTTGTTGCGGCAGGCAAGCTCATCACGCCCGCGGATGCGGCATGGGCGCTGTGCATGGGGGCAGATTTCGTGAATTCCGCGCGTGGTTTCATGTTTGCGCTGGGCTGCATTCAGGCCTTGCAATGCAACCGCAATACCTGTCCCACCGGCATCACCACGCACGACCGCCGCCTGCAACGCGGGCTGGTGCCCGAAGACAAGGCGGAGCGCGTGGCCAATTACCATCGCAACCTGACCTATGAGGTGGGCGTCATCGCCCATGCCTGTGGCGTGCGCGAACCGCGTGCGCTGAACAGGCGCCACTGCCGGGTGGTGGGGGCGTCTGGCCTGTCGGTGCCGCTCGTGGTGCTGCATCCGGAGCAGGGACCACACTCGCCTCAGGCTCTTGATTAAAAAGTAAAAACAAGCCGGGTCGCGCACCCGGAACGTCTCGCAGCGCCCACACCCGACTCAGCCTCTTCCTACAGAGCATTCGGCACGCGACGGCATCGCTGGTGGTCGACTCTCCAGACAATGGGTATCGAGTCGCAGGCTGCCATGCTGGATGTGGATCCCCTCCACTTTTTAGAACGTTCTGCATGTGCCTGGGTCACTCCTGCATGAATGGCCAATCGACTGGTCGTTCTCGGCGCATGCAACTCATGGTCTGCGCGCTTGCCGCGTGCTTGCATGGCCTCCATTTACATCCATTCTCAAAGGAAAATTGACATGAAAAAGACTCTACTCGCAGCATCGCTCAGCATATTTGCCATGGGCGCGCACGCCGATCCCGGCTACATGCTGGGCGTCACTTACAGCCTGGACGGCCAGGCTTCAATGAAGAACCTGGGCTTCAGTGCCAAGATCCTGACCTCGGATCGGGAAGACAAATGGGTGGGGGCGGCAGGCGTCTCGCTGTTCCCGTGGGCGGACCGCAAGCTGGGTCTGGATGTCGGCGGGGGCTACACCTTCAATGATTCGACGGCCCTGGTCAGCTATGACTTCCTGCAGGCCAAGCCGCTGGTCAGCTATGGCTTTACCGACACCAATCGCTAAGCGCATTCGAGCTGCGCCGGGAAGAACGCTTCCGGTACCGAATGGGGTGCATGTGTAAGGAATGATGGTCGGGGCGAGAGGATTCGAACCTCCGACTCCTGCGTCCCGAACGCAGTACTCTACCAGGCTGAGCTACGCCCCGAGGCAGATGGCGGGCTCAGTGATGTGCTGAACCCCATTTGAAAAACTACCGGGATAACGACCGACGCGGCGCCGTCAGAAACTACGGTCAACCGCGAAAGCCGCTAATTGTAACAAAGCTGATTTGGAATTTGAATCCGGCAAAGAAGAAATTGCTGCATTGGCGGCCTGAATTTCTTTGCGCGCGACGTCGCGGGTGTATTGCAGGGCGCTTGTGTCCTTGATTGCAGCGAGCACGCTCTGGAATTCGGTGAGGCCCCCGTGCTCGATGGCCTGGCGAATGCTGGCGGCCTGCTCGGCGGTGCCGTGCTTCATCGCGTACAGCAGCGGCAGGGTGGGCTTGCCTTCGGCGAGGTCATCGCCAATGTTCTTGCCGGTCTTGAGAAAGTCGCCGGAATAGTCGAGCACGTCGTCCACCAGTTGGAACGCGGTGCCGAGGTGCATGCCGTAGTGGGCGAGCGCCTCTTTTTCCGCTGCGCTGCCGCCGCCGATGACGGCGCCGAGCCGGCCTGCAGCCTCGAATAGCTTGGCGGTTTTGTAGCGGATCACGCGCAGGTAGTTCTCTTCGTCGATGTCTGGATCGTGGCAGTTCAGGAGCTGCAGCACTTCGCCTTCGGCAATGGTGTTGGTGGCATCCGACAGGATGCGCATGACTTCCATGTTGTCGATCGTCACCATCATCTGGAAGGCGCGCGAGTAGAGAAAATCGCCGACCAGCACGCTGGCGGCATTGCCGAACAGCGCGTTGGCGGTTTTGCGGCCACGGCGCAATTCGGATTCGTCGACCACATCATCGTGCAGCAGGGTCGCGGTGTGGATGAATTCGACCACCGCGGCGAGCTCGTGGTGGGCGCGTCCCTGATAATTGAAGCAGCCCGCCGACAGCAGCACCAGGGCCGGCCGCAGCCGCTTGCCGCCGCTGTTGATGATGTATTCGGAGACCTGGCGGATCAGGACAACGTCGGAATAGAGGCTTTGGCGGATGACATGATCGACGGCGCTCATGTCGTCGGCCAGGTAGGATTGCAGACGCTCCAGGGACACGATGGGGGCTCGGTTCGAGCTTGTTATTGGATAATCACGCATGGTAGCAGCCCCGCCGGGGTTTTTCACGATCCCCTTTTTGGATGCAGCCTGCCAAATGGTTTGACTTAATGTGGCGGGGCCGCTAAAATCTCGCGCTTTCCTGGGTTCGTATGGTTGGAGACCCCCCATGTACGCAGTCATCAAAACCGGCGGCAAGCAATATCGCGTGAGCGCCGGTGACAAACTTAAAATTGAAAAACTCGAAGCCGAGATCGGCAGCGAGATCACCTTTGATCAGGTGCTGATGGTGGGCGATGGCGCCGACATCAAGATGGGCGCGCCCATGCTGCGCGGCGCCACGGTGACGGCCACGGTGCTGAACCAGGCACGCGGCGACAAGATCATGATTTTCAAGATGCGCCGCCGCAAGCACTATCGCAAGAGCCAAGGCCATCGCCAGTACTTCACCGAAGTGCAAATCGGCGGCATCACCGCATAAGGAGCACATACCATGGCACACAAGAAAGCAGGCGGCAGTTCGCGTAACGGTCGCGATTCGGAGTCGAAACGTCTGGGCGTCAAGCGCTACGGCGGCGAGCTGGTTCTGGCAGGCAACATCATCGTGCGTCAGCGCGGCACCCAGTTCCACCCCGGCGACAACGTCGGCATCGGCAAGGACCACACCCTTTTCGCCAAGGCGCACGGCACCGTCAAGTTCGAGATCAAGGGCGCTGCCCGCCGCCGCGTGGTTCGCATCGAGCCGGTTGCGGTTTGAATTGATTTGAGCTGAGTCCGACTCGCTCGCCAGAAAGCCCTGTCCGCGGATGGGGCTTTTTTGTTTGTGCGGAATTTAACCAGGTCCACCCGCTATGAAATTCATTGACGAAGCCAAAATCGAGGTCATCGCCGGCAAGGGCGGGGACGGCAGCGCTTCGTTCCGCCGCGAGAAAAACATTCCCCATGGCGGGCCCGATGGCGGCGATGGCGGCCGCGGTGGCAGTGTGATCGCAGTGGCCGACCGCAACATCAATACCCTGATCGAGTTTCGCTTTGCCCGCGTCTTCAAGGCGCAAAAGGGCGAAAACGGTCGCGGCGCGCAGTGCTACGGCAAGGGGGGCGACGACCTCATCGTCCGCGTGCCGGTCGGCACGGTCTTCACCGACAGCACCAGTGGCGACGTGGTGGCCGACCTGACGGCGGACGGCCAGACCGTGTGCCTCGCCAAGGGCGGCAAGGGCGGCCTGGGCAACCTGCATTTCAAGTCGAGCACCAACCGCGCGCCGCGCCAGCACACGCTGGGAGAACCAGGCGAGGAATGGGAACTGGCGCTGGAACTGAAAGTGCTGGCCGACGTCGGCCTCTTGGGCATGCCCAACGCGGGCAAGTCGACCTTCATCCGCGCGGTGTCGGCGGCGCGCCCCAAGGTGGCGGATTATCCGTTTACCACGCTGGCACCGAACCTGGGCGTGGTGCGGGTCGACAGCGAGCGCAGCTTCGTGATCGCCGACATTCCGGGGCTGATCGAGGGCGCGGCCGAGGGCGCGGGACTGGGCCATCAGTTTCTGCGGCATCTGCAGCGCACGCGAGTGCTGCTGCATCTGGTCGACATTTCGCCGCGCTGGGAAGACAGCGGCGACCCGGTGCACGATGCGCGCGCCATCGTCGAGGAGCTGCGCAAGTACGACCAGCAACTCTATGACAAGCCGCGCTGGCTGGTGCTGAACAAGCTCGACATGGTGGATGAGGCAGAGCGCGAGGCGGTGGTGGCGAAATTCGTGGCGGACTACGAATGGACCGGGCCGGTGTTTGCGATTTCGGCGCTCGACGGCACCGGCTGCACGGCGCTGACCTACGCGATCATGGATTATCTGGGCACGCAGGCGGCCGTGATTCTGGAAGGCGATGAGCCTGCGGCGGGCTTGCCTGCCGACCCCACTGCCGGCGCTTAAGCCGCTTCGGATTCGGTGGGTGGCGCGTCGCCGCCGACGCGCTTCCAATCGTTTTCCACCAGGGCCACCTGGTATTTGGCCCAGCGTGCGAAGTCAGTCAGGCTGCAATGCCCCTTCTTGCGGCGGCAGGTGCCGGCCACCCCTTTGAAATACGCTTCCAGTTCGCCGTTCTCGGCATCGGTGGTGATTTCCGCCAGTTGCCGCACGCCCCAGGTCCGGCCGTAGGCGCCGTTGCTGTAGAAAAATCCTGATTTCAGTTCGTCCTGGATCATGTCGTGATGCGTCGGTAAATGTCGGTGACTTTCACCGGCAATTGTCGCACGTCATCCAGAATGATGTAACGCGCCGCGCCGTACATGTGCGGCAGGTAGTCGCGCGCGTCGCGGTCGAGCGTAACGCAGAAGGGGTGAATCCCGGTGCGCGCCGCTTCCTGCAACGCCATGCGTGTGTCCTCGACGCCATACTGGCCGCGGTAGACATCGAAATAGTCGTCCGGGCGGCCGTCCGATAGTGTCACCAGCACGCGGGTCTTGGCTTCGACCTGGTTCAAGAGCTTGGTCATGTGGCGCAGCGCAAAGCCCATGCGGGTGTATTCCTGCGGGCGGATGCCGGAGATGCGCGCCTTCACCTCGTTGTCGTAGCGTTCGTCGAAGGTCTTGATGCGGAACAGCTCACACCTTTTTCGGGTCGTCCCGGAAAAGCCGTAGATCGCGTAGCGATCGCCCAATAGCTCCAGCGCCTCGCACAAGAGGATCAGTGCCTCGCGCTCGGCCTCGTTGATCCAGCCCTTGGTCGAGCCGCTCATGTCGACCAGAAAAGCCACCGCGATGTTGCGCTCGGCACGGTGCATTCGGACGAACAGGCGATCGCTCATTTCGCGGCCGTCTTTCGCGTCGGCCAGCGCCTCGATCAGCGCGTCGAGGTCGATTTCGTCACCCTGGGTCTGCCGCTTGTCGAGACGGTTTTCGTCGCGCAACGCCTCGAACTTGCGACGCAGCTGCTTGATCACGCCGGCGTATTTGTCGAGCGTATCGCGATAGAAGCTGTCGTGAACCGGAGCGACGGTTTTCTCCCGCATCACGCACCAGTTCTTGCGGTAATGCTGGCGGCCGTGATCCCACTCGGGAAACAGCTCCGCGCCTTTCTCATGATAGGTGCCGTGCCACACCGCGTCGGGGTCCTCGGGCTGGTCGAACACGCGGTTCGCGTCGTATTCGCCGTCGCCCGCCGGGACGAGATAGTCCGGGGGAATCTCGCCGAAATCGAGATAGACCGAGGTCAACAGTTGCTTGACGCCCTCGGGCGGGGCGATCGGGGCATCGTCGAGCGTGATGTCGAAGTCGAGCAGGCCGTTTTCGTCGCGTGGCGTCACATCCAGCTCGGGCGGGGGTTCCGGTGCGGCCTGCGGATCGGCCTGCGCAGCTTGATGTTCTTCCAGCAGTTCGGCCAGCTTGATGCGCAGCCGCGCCTTTTCCTTATCCAGCCGGGCGGCGCGGGCGGCGGCAATCGCATCCGGACGCAGACAGCCCTGGTCGCTCCACTGCGGACAGTCGACTTCGTTGTAGGCAGCGCCGAGCAGCGCCAAGCTGTCCTCGGGTGTGGCCTGCTCGGCGGCCAGCGCGGCCTCGTAGCGCTGCCAGCTCGGCGGCAGCGCGGAATCGAGCTGGGCGCGCAGGCGCTTCATTTCACGCGACAGGCCGGGCAGCTCGCGCGCGATGCGCGCGGAGAGCCGCAAAGTTTCCAGCGCATGCAGGCGGGTCAGCGCGCGCTCGGGATCGGCGTAGCCGGCGGCAATACCGGCATGGTCGATGCGCAGGGTGCCGAAACGGGTCTGTGCCCACAGCAGCGCGACCGTGATCTTGGCGAGCTGGAAATTGTCGTCCAGGTTCGGTAGCGCGGCGATTAGCGGCGGCAGCACGATGCGCTCGCCGTCGGTCCACGCGGCATCGCCTTCCTCCAGCTTCAAACGGCGTCCGGACAGGCCGCAGACGAAGTTGCCGAGCACCGGCGCGATGTCCTCGAACAGCGCGCCCGCCGCGTCGTTTGCGTGCTGTGCGTCGTCGAAACTGTCGACTTCTTCCATCACCCTCAACGCAGTCTGCAGCCCGGTGCGGTCGAAGATGTCGCAGGTGTGCACCGCCCACGCTTCCAGCAGGCGGCGTTCCATGCGCGGTAGCAGCGCCGGCGCGCGGCGGCCGAACTGCCAGGCCAGCGTGATGTGGGTGGAGGCGATGCGACGGATCCAGCCGAGGATGAAGTCCTGCTCGTCGCGTGCCAGCGGTGCCAGTTCGGCGGCGAGCTGCTCGACCTTGAAGAAGGTGAATTCGGTATCCAGCCAGACGTGGAGGCTGGCCTCCATCTCAACTGCTGTTAATGGTTTCTGCGCCATCAGAAGATGGAGGAGGACAGCTCCTGGATCGCCTTCAGCATGTCGGCGTCGTCGGTGACCGCCTGCGCGACCGCGGACTTGCAGGCGGTGACCGGGCTCACGCCGTCGGCGATCAGCTTGCCGGCATGGACCAGCAGCCGGGTGGAGGCGCCTTCTTCCAGTCCGCTGCCCTTGAGGTTGCGCGTCATCTGGGCGAAGCGCACCAGGCTGTCGGCGATGGCGTCGGACACGCCGGATTCGGTGGCGACGATGCGGCGCTCGAGCGCGGCCGACGGGTAATCGAATTCCAGTGCGACGAAACGTTGCCGGGTCGACTGCTTCAGGTCCTTCAGCACGCTCTGGTAACCGGGGTTGTAGGAAATGGCGAGACAGAATTCGGGCGGGGCCTCGACCATCTGGCCGAGCTTTTCCATCGGCAGGGCGCGGCGGTCGTCGGCCAGCGGGTGGATCACCACCATGGTGTCCTTGCGCGCCTCGACGATTTCATCGAGATAGCAGATGCCGCCGCAGCGCACCGCGCGGGTGAGCGGGCCGTCGACCCAGACGGTTTCGCCGCCCTTGACCAGATAACGCCCGACCAGGTCGGAGGCGGTGAGGTCGTCGTGGCATGACACGGTGATCAGCGGGCGCTTCAACCGCCACGCCATATGTTCCATGAAGCGTGTCTTGCCGCAGCCGGTGGGGCCTTTCAGCAGCACCGGGATGCGCTGGCGGTAGGCGGATTCGAACAGCTGGATTTCCTCGCCGACCGCTTCGTAATACGGCTCCTTTTCGATCAGGTGATGGGCGGGGTCGAGGGTGCGTGCGTTCATGGGCGTGATGAGGGGGTCAGAAGCAGCCGGATTGCTGTTTTTTCAGTTCGAGCGCCTTGATTTCCTGATTCCACTCGTCCATCTGCTTTTGCGTGGCGCCCTTGCCGCGCGCCCGGTCCATCTTGTCGAACACGCGGCCCAGTTGTTCGGTCAGGGTGTCGCATTGGCGCACCGAGGAACGCACAGCGGGCGGACTGATGCCGGCGGGGCGGCGCGGGGTGGCGGGCGGCGCCACGGGTGCAGGCGTCAGTGTCGGCAGCGGCGCAGGTGTGGGTTGAGCAATCGGTGGGGGTGCGGGCGCGGGGGCCGGCGCAGGAACGGCGACCGGGACTGGCGTGGGCGCGGGTAACGGTCCAGCTGTCTGTGCTGGAATGGGCGCAGGCGCAGGCATCGGCGGAGGCACGACAACCGGGACCGGCGGCGGCGGATCGATTTCAATGCGGCGGACCGCCTGGGCATTGCGGCAGGGCAGGTTGGAATAGGTGATCCGGCCCTCCGCATCGATGCACTTGTTGAGCGTGGCCTGTGCCGATGCGCCTGTGGAAAACAGGATCGGCAGGACCAGCAGGACAAGCGCAGGGAGTCGCATGTGATCAGTGCTCGCCGGAGTACTTGTCGTCTTCAATGGCCAATTTTTTCTGGAATTCGGCTTCCTGGTTCTGCTCGGCCAGGGCGCGCTTGCGTGCCAGACGTTTTTCATACGCCCCCGGGTGCTGTTCGATGAAATCTTCGCCGAACAGCGCGTGGCGCAGGAAATTCAGGCCGAAGTCGAGCAGGGCTTCGTCATCGGCGATCAGCAGCGCCATGACCTCGACCGGAATGTTGTAGGTGTCGTTGAAGCTCGGGCTCATCACAAACGCGCGGAAACGGTCGACGTCGTAGCTCGCCATGAAGAACAACTGGTTGGAAATGGGGGTGGGCTTGCCGATGGCGGGGCCGGCCGACTTGCGCTTGACCACGAGCTGGCGCCAGGCATGCGCCTTCTCGTCGTATTCGGCGACGCCCTGTTCGGCGCGGTATTGCTCGATGGTCTGCGTCTTGTCCTCTAAATGACCGAGGCAATGGGGCTCTCTCACCATGGCATAGGCGCTGCGGTCGACGTATTCGTCCGAGCGACGCATGGTCAGCAGCGCCACCGGATAATAACGGCAGGCAGTCGGGCGGTCTTCGTAGACGCCGCAGCCTTCCGGGGTCATGAACTGGCAGGCGGTGCCGCCTTCGACCGGCTTCAGCTTGACGCCGGGCATGCCGTCCTTGTCCATCTCGAACGGCACCGAATACTGGTTGAGAAACTCGCCGGACGACATGTCCAGGCGCTTCTTCAGGCGCAGGATGTCATAGGGGGTCAGCGGAATGTCGATGTTGCTGCAGCACGCATTCCAGCACTTGACGTTGCGATGGCAGCGGAATTGCAGCGTCGCATCTTCCGTCAGCATGATGGGTTTGACCGGACTGCCCGCGAAGGGGGAGTCTTCGATCATGTCTTTGAATTCAGCTTCGTTCATGGTTCAACCTCGTGGGGCGTGGCCCCTCACTTCAAAAATCGATAACACACAGTCGGGAGTGCGTAGGGCATACGACTCTGCATGCGCTTTAGCGTATAGCAGATCGGAGTCCTTTAGGGTACGCGCTTTCGACTGGATGCTGAACAACCCTGCATGCCTTGCTGCTATTGAATCCGGAAAAAAACCGGGCGCCTGGTGGCGCCCGGTTTTAAAGGGCGCCGATTAAAAACAGCGGCGCCCGGCGTTTACTGCTTCACTGGTGACTTAGTGGGCAGCGGGCTTGAACAGCTTGGACTTGTCGACCAGATCCACGTGGGCGCGCTTGAAGCAGTTCCACTGTTTGGAGTTCTTGTCGTACACCGAGTTCACGAAACAGTGCCAGTTTTCCTCATCGACAAAGTTCTTGTCCATGCGGTAGTAGAAGCCGGGGTAACGGCTTTCCTGGCGGAACTGGATGTGCTTCATGTGGGCTTCGGCGGTCAGGATGCGGTGGTAGTTTTCCCACGCGCGCAGCAGCTCGTGCAGGTCCTTCGCACGCATCTTCTCCGCGTCTTCCTTCAGCATGTTCAGCTTTTCTTCAGCGACGCCCAGCATGTTGGCGTTGGTCGTGTAGTAGGTCGCGACACCGGCCACATACTCGTCCATGATCTTCTGCAGACGGAACTGCAGCATCTTGGGCGTGATGTAGTTGGGGTTGACGTCGATTGCCGTGGTGTAGTCCTTGTGCTCCAGGAAGGTACGCACCGGCTTGTAGATGTCTTCCACCAGCTGCTCGACGGAGGTGTCGAGTTCGGGTTTCCAGTCCTTGTTGTCGATGCAGTACTTGACCATGGACTTGGCGCACATGCGGCCTTCGGCATGCGAGCCGGAGGAGAACTTGTGGCCGGATGCGCCCACGCCGTCGCCGGCGGTGAACAGACCCTTGACCGTGGTCATCGAGCGGTAGCCCCAGCTCCAGCCCTTGGGCAGGTGTGCCGGGATCTTGTCCGCGTCGGCGTGGTCTTCGGAGGTCGGTGCGCCGAGGTCGGTCGGACCCGACACCCAGATGCCGCAGCAACCGGAGTGCGAACCCAGCAGGTAGGGCTCGGTCGGCATCAGTTCGGAGTTCTTCTTCTCCGGCTCGATGTTCTCGCCCACCCAGATGCCGCACTGGCCGACGCACATGTCGAGGAAGTCTTCCCAGGCTTCGGCTTCCAGGTGCTTCACTTCGCGCGGGGTCAGGGTCTCACGCAGTTTCGCGAGAGCGGTCACGGTGTCCATGTAAATGGGGCCGCGGCCGTCCTTCATTTCCTTCAGCATCAGGTGGTTACGCAGGCACGATGCGGGAACGGCTGCCTGCCCGTAGGGGGGGTAGTCGTTCAGCAGTTCCTTGTTTTTCACCATGTAGACTTCGCCGTAGGCGTTCACAGCTTGCGCTTTGAACAGCAGGAACCAGGCGCCGACCGGGCCGTAGCCGTCCTTGAAGCGGGCGGGAACGAAGCGGTTTTCCATCATGGTCAGCTCAGCGCCGGCTTCGGCGGCCATCGCGTAGGTCGAGCCTGCGTTCCACACCGGGTACCAAGCACGGCCGGTACCTTCACCGACGGAACGCGGACGGAAGATGTTCACGCAACCACCGGCGGCCAGCAGAATCGCCTTGGCCTTGTACACCACAACTTTATGGTCACGGGTCGAGAAGCCGACGGCACCGGCGATGCGCTGCGGGTCGTTCTTGTCGTTGACCAGCTTGACGATGAAGATACGCTCTTCGATGCGGTCCATGCCGAGTGCTTTTTTGGTGGCTTCAGCAACGATCCATTTGTAGGATTCGCCGTTGATCATGATCTGCCACTTGCCGGAACGCACGGGCTTGCCGCCGTCCTTCAGCGCGGGCAGGCCCTGGGCGCCGTCATGACGCTCGCCGTTTTCGTCGGTCTTCCAGATCGGCAGGCCCCATTCTTCGAACAGATGCACGGAATCATCCACGTTGCGGCCCAGGTCATAGGCCAGGTCGTCGCGGGTGATGCCCATCAGGTCGTTGGAGACCATGCGGGCGTAGTCGGCGGGATCCTGTTCGGAGCCGATGTAGGTGTTGATCGCGGACAGACCCTGCGCTACGGCGCCGGAACGGTCCATCGCAGCCTTGTCGACCAGCTTGATTTTAAGATCGATGCCCATCTCGGCCTTGGCAGCATCTGCCCAGCGCATGATTTCGTAGCCAGCACCGCAACATGCCATGCCACCACCGATCAGGAGGACGTCGACATCCTCCTGGACAACTTCGGGATTACCAAATTCTCCAGCCATTTCACACCTCTTTCAATTAAATCTGGATTACTTACGGATCAGTTCGGCAGGGTTACCGGCGCGGTAGCCGCCCATCATGTCGCGCGTGAACGAGCCCGTGGATTCGATTTCGGCCATCTTGGGCATGGGTTTGTTGCCATAGGGGTCGATCGAGCCTTCGGGCGTGGTGCGGATCGGGAACTTGAAGCGCTTCAGCGTGCCGTTGCGGAACTTGATCGTCCACATGATGGAATCGGAACCACGCAGCGGCTGCACCATGCCACCCAGCGGCACGACGTCGGCGTAGTGACGGACTTCGATGGCTTGCTGCGGGCAGATCTTCACGCAGGAATAGCACTCCCAGCACTGCTCGGGCTCCTGGTTGAACGCGCGCATGGCATGGCCGGTTTCCGAACCGTCTTTGTCCAGCTTCATCAGGTCGTGCGGGCAGATGTACATGCAGGCGGTCTTGTCCTGACCCTTGCAGCCGTCGCACTTGTCGGTACGAACATAGGTTGGCATTAATGTCTCCTAAAAGTTAGCTAACAATCCGCGTACGTCGCGGTCCGTCTAGAACTGAACCCGTCCTTGGCCGGGGCGTATCGCGAATCCGCTTCCGGTAGGCTCGTGTCCTAAAACCCTTGCCCTGTTGGGTTTGATGCGATCAGGGCGGTGCCTCCGGCCTCGCAGCCGGAGAAAAATTCATGCAGCCGAGTGGCCTTTCAGTTCGATCTTGACGTTCTGCTCGGCGGAGAGGCCTGCGTAGTACTTCTGCAGCACCTTGGCGACTTCCGGACGGCTGAATTCGACCGGCAGGTCCTGTCCTTCGGAGAGCATCGAGCGCACTTTGGTGCCGGACAGCAGGATGCGGTCGTCCTTGGTGTGCGGGCAGGTGCGCTGGCTGGCCATGCCGCCGCACTTGTTACACCAGAAGGTCCAGTCGATGTTCATGTTGACGGTTTCGAGCGAGCCCTTGGGGATCTCGTCGAAGATCTTCTGCGCGTCGAACGGGCCGTAGTAGTCGCCGACACCGGCGTGGTCACGGCCGACGATCAGGTGCGAGCAGCCGTAGTTCTGGCGGAACAGCGCATGCAGCAGCGCTTCGCGCGGACCTGCATAGCGCATGTCGAGCGGGTATCCGGCCTGGATCACGGTGTTGGGGGCAAAGTAGTTGTCGACCAGCACGCTGATTGCTTCGGAGCGGACCTCGGCCGGAATGTCGCCCGGCTTCAGCGCGCCCAGCAGCGAATGGACCAGCACGCCGTCCATGGTTTCGATGGCGATCTTGGCCAGGTATTCGTGGCTGCGGTGCATTGGGTTGCGGGTCTGGAACGCGGCGATCCTGGACCAGCCCATCTGCTCGAACTTGGCGCGGGTCTCGGCCGGGGTCATGAACTGGTCGCCGTATTCTTCCTTGAAGCTACCGGTGGAAAGGACCTTGACCGGGCCGGCGAGGTTGACCGGGCCCTGATCCATCACCATTTTGACGCCGGGGTGCTCGAGGTCGGTGGTCTTGTAGACCTGCATGCACTCGTGCGCCTTGTCGATGGCGTACTTTTCGGTGATTTTCATGGTGCCCATGATCTCGCCGGATTCGCCGTCGACCAACGCCACGCTGTCGCCCACCTTGATGCCCTGGCTGGTGACTTCGTCGGTGGAGAGGGTGACCGGGATCGGCCAGAACAGGCCGTTGGCCATCTTGTAGCCGTCGCAGACGCCCTGCCAGTCGGCATGGGTCATGAAGCCTTCCAGCGGGGTGAAGCCGCCGATGCCCATCATGATGAGGTCGCCGGTTTCGCGTGAGCTCATGCGAACTTTGGGCATTGCGTCGGCGCGTGCTTTTTCGGCGGCGAGTGCGTCACCCGTCAGTAGCAGGGGTTTGAGTTCGCCGCCACCGTGCGGGCGTACCAGTTTGGACATGCCGTCTCCTCAGACTAGATGTGGGTATTAGAGTCCGGGCAGGATAGCACCCGGCCCTGTGCCTGAATAATCCTTTATTTTTATTTGAGGATAAGCGGGTTTGATATTGCGGGGCAGAAACAAAAAAGCCCGGCATAACCGGGCTTTTTTGTTTTCACAACAATAACTTAGGCGTCGAAAAATGCCGGCATGTCGCTTTGCTCGGTCTTGATCACGTCGACCCAGGCGGGTTTGGTGTCGGCACCGGCGGCAGCCAGCTTTTTGGTCTCTTCGTAAAGCATCTTCCAGCGGTTGTACAGGCAGTCGCTAACCTTGCGCATGCCCGAGTCAAAGTAGGAATTGTGCAGGTCGCCGATGGTGCGGGTGAAGGATTCCATCTGCTCCAAGAGATTGTGCGGATAGCCCTGGCGATTGGGATCGGCATATTTGACCATTTCACGCTTGACGGCGCGCACGAAGACTTTCTGGCCTTCGGTGAGATCGGCTTCGGTACGGGGCGCCCCGCCAAAGTTCATGACTTCCTGGATAAAGCTGTTGAGACGTTCGCCGAAGTCGAAGTTGGCATAGTCGACGTTTTGCATAAATCCTCCAAATGTTTCCTGTTACCGGTATTCGCGAGCTGCGTTTCAGACTGGTGTGAGTCCGGCTCCTATCCTACGCCGCGCGATGCGGCTGTCCAGCCGTCCTTTTGGCGCAGTGTCGGGATTATTTCCTAAGCCCTTGAATCCAGCGGGAATAAATTTTGTCGGCCAGCTGGTGCAGGTGCGCGGCGCGGGCCGCGAGGTCCGTCTGGATCGCCTCGGGCGACTGTACCCCGGGGCTGTCGCTGGTGGCGATTTCGGCGGCGCCGGCGTCGCACCAGCTGGCGACGAGCTCCGGCGTCATTTCGACGTGGCATTGCATGCCGATGTGGCGGCCGTTCAGCACATAGGCCTGGTTGGCACACAGGGCGCTGTCGAGGATGCGGGTGGCGCCCGGCGGCAGGCTGAAGGTTTCACCGTGCCAGTGGAACGCCTGCATGGGGGCCGCAGCCTCGCCAAGCCAGGGGCGCGCGGCGTCGGCGTCGGTGATGCGTACATCGGCCCAGCCGATTTCCTTGTCCGGATTGGCGCCGACGGTGCCGCCGAGCGCTTTCGACATCAGTTGTCCGCCCAGGCAGTGGCCGATCACCGGAATGTCTGATGCGACGGCCTCGCGGATCAGCGCCAGCAGCGGCGGGATCCAGGGCAGGTCGTCGTTCACGCTCATCGGGCCGCCCATCAAGCAGAGGCCGGAAACGCCGTTAAGATTTTCAGGCACGGCGTCGCCGGCGTCGATGCGCACCAGTCTCCACGGAATGCCGTGGCGATCGAGGAATGTGGTGAAATACCCCGGTCCCTCGGTGGGGGAATGGCGAAATATTAGGACAGGATGCATGAACGTACTCAAACGAAATCTGGCTGTGTCCATCATAACCGCCGGGATGCTTTTCGGCACGACAGCGTGGGCCACCAGCGTATCGGTGGTGGGACTGTTCAAGGACAAGGCCATCGTCAGCATCGACGGCGGCAAGCCGCGCACGCTGAGTGTCGGTCAGACGATGGGTGGCGTGAAACTGCTCGCCGCAGATTCGGACAGCGCCAGTTTCGATGTCGACGGCAAGCGTCGTACCCTGGGCATGGGGCAGTCATTTTCCGGCGGGACGTCAAACGGTGATCGGCAGAGCGTGTCGCTCACCGCCGACGTGCGGGGCCATTTCACCGCGGCGGGCTCGCTCAACGGCTACCCGGTGAGCTTCATGGTGGACACCGGCGCCACCAGCATCGCCATCAGTGCCGACGAAGCCCGGCGAATGGGACTCGACTACCGGGCCGGGCAGGCCGTCGCGGTTGGTACGGCCGCCGGTGTCATGCCGGCCTGGCGCGTCAAGTTCAATACGGTCAAGGTCGGCAGCATTACCGTCAACCAGGTCGAGGGTATGGTGGTGGAATCCGGGCTGAGCATGCCGCTTCTTGGAATGAGCTTTCTCAACAGGATGGAAATGCGGCGCGACGGACAGACGATGACGCTGATCCAACGCTACTGAGCAATACGGATTGCTGCAAGTGAAAAGCAACAAGGCCTGCGATTGCAGGCCTTGTTTTTTTGGGTGACGCAGCGTTAGGCAGCTGTGCTGAGTTTGTTGCGCTCGATCAGCGCATAGGCCGAGTGGTTGTGGATGGACTCGAAATTTTCCGCTTCCACCACGTAGGCGTCGATCAGCGGCTCTGCGTTCATCGCAGCGGCGACGTCGCGCACGATGTCCTCGACGAACTTCGGATTGTCGTAGGCGCGTTCTGTGACGTATTTCTCGTCCGGCCGCTTCAACAGGCCAAAGAGTTCGCACGACGCCTGGTCTTCCACCTTGCGCACCAGATCCTCGATCCACAGGAAGCCGTTGGTTTTCGCGGTGACGGTGACGTGCGAACGCTGGTTGTGCGCGCCGTAGTCGGAGATTTTCTTCGAGCAGGGGCATAGGCTGGTCACCGGCACCTGCACCCGGGTAGTCTGAGTGTAGTGCCCGTTCTCGATTGCACCGATGAAGGTGACTTCGTAGTCGAGTAGGCTCTGCACGCCGGAAATGGGCGCCGACTTGTTGATGAAGTAGGGGAAGCTCATCTCGATGTAGCCCGATTCAGCTTCCAGGCGCTCGACCATCTGGCGCAGCATGCCCTCGAAGTTTTCGACCGAAATCTCGCGCTCGCGCGTGTTGAGGATTTCGATGAAACGCGACATGTGCGTGCCCTTGAAATTGTGCGGCAGGTACACGTACATGTTGAAGGTGGCGATGGTGTGCTGGACGCCCGCGCTCTTGTCGGCCACGCGAACCGGATGGCGAATGCTCTTGATGCCGACCTTGTTGATGGCGATTTGCCGGGTATCAGCCGAACTTTGCACGTCGGGCATGCAAACGGCGTTATCGCAAATCTGGTTCATGGCAGGCTCCTTGTGGTCTTTTTGCAGTTTAGACTGAGTCTACACTGCGCGAATAGTTGAGTAAACTACTCGGGTAATGGGGTTATCCGCTGACGCACCGCGTGCTCAATCCCGGCTGCGTCGAGCCCGCAGTCCGCCAGCATCCTGACCGCGTCGCCATGTTCGATGAAGCGGTCGGGCAGGCCCAGATGAAAAACCGGTACGTCGATACCGAGTTCGGCCAGCACTTCGGCCACGCCCGCACCGGCGCCGCCGGCCACCGCGTTTTCTTCCAGCGTGACCAGCAGGCGATGGCTGTGCGCTAGTTCGCGCAGCAGGTCGACGTCCAGTGGCTTGACGAAGCGCATGTCTGCGACGCTGGCGTCAAGCGCTTCGGCCGCGGTCAGCGCCGGCGCGACCAGGCTACCGAAGGCGATGAAGGCCACGCCATGGCCGCGCCGGCGCAGCACGCCCTTGCCGATTTCAACGGGTTCGAGTCCGGCGTCGATCGTGGCGCCGACGCCGCTGCCGCGCGGGTAGCGCACGGCCGACGGTCCGTCGTGCAGGAAGGCCGTGGTTAGCAGGCGGCGGCATTCGTTCTCGTCCGACGGCGCTGCGATCAGCATGTTGGGGATGCAGCGCAGGAAAGTGAGGTCGAAGCTGCCGGCATGGGTCGGGCCGTCGGCGCCGACCAGGCCGGCGCGGTCGATCGCCAGCATCACGGGCAGGTTCTGCAGCGCCACATCGTGGACCAGCTGGTCGTAGGCACGCTGCAGGAAGGTCGAGTAGATCGCCACCACGGGTTTGACCCCCTCGCAGGCAAGGCCCGCGGCAAAGGTCAGCGCGTGCTGCTCGGCGATGCCGACGTCGAAATAGCGCTTGGGAAATTCCTGCGAGAAGCGCACCAGACCGGAACCTTCGCGCATCGCCGGCGTGATGCCGACCAGCCGGGCGTCGGCGGCCGCCATGTCGCACAGCCAGTTGCCGAACACCTGGGTGTAGGTCGGCTTGCCGCCGGTTTTTTCGGCGATGCCGTTTTCCGGATCGAAGCGCGACACGCCGTGATACAGGCAGGGGTTGGCTTCGGCCGGTTCGTAGCCCTTGCCTTTTTTGGTGACCACGTGCAGAAACTGCGGGCCGCTCAGGCGCTTGATGTTGGTCAACGTGTCGATCAGCACGTCGAGATCGTGGCCGTCGATCGGGCCGATGTAGTTGAAGCCGAATTCCTCGAACAGGGTACCGGGGATGACCATGCCCTTCATGTGCTCTTCGGCGCGCTTGGCCAGTTCCAGAATCGGCGGCACCGCCCCCAGCACCTTCTCGCCGCCTTTGCGCATCGCGGCATAAAAGCGCCCCGACATGAGCTTGGCGAGATAATTGTTGAGCGCGCCAACATTTTCCGAGATCGACATATCGTTGTCGTTCAGCACCACCAGCAGATTGGCGTCCATCGCTCCGGCGTTGTTGAGCGCCTCGAACGCCATGCCCCCGGTCATGGCACCGTCGCCGATGATCGCCACCGCGCGCCGATCGCTGCCTTCTGCCTGAGCCGCAACCGCCATGCCGAGCGCGGCGCTGATCGAGGTGCTGGAATGGCCGGTGCCGAAAGCGTCGTATTCGCTCTCGGCGCGCTTGGGGAACCCGGCGATGCCGCCGAGCTGGCGCAGGGTGGACATGGCCTCGCGCCGCCCGGTCAGAATCTTGTGCGAATAGGTCTGGTGGCCGACATCCCACACCAGCCGGTCGTCCGGCGTGTTGAACACGTAATGCAGGGCGATGGTCAGCTCAACCGCACCCAGATTGGAGGCCAGATGGCCGCCGGACTTGCTCACGCTCTCGATCAGGAAGCTGCGCAGTTCCTCGGCGAGCTGGGGCAGCTGCTTGCGGTCGAGGGCGCGCAACTCAGTGGGGTCGTTGATGGTTTCGAGTAGTTTGTACATTTTCTCAACCGCCGATGAACGCAGATGCACACAGAGCAATCAAAGGCTTGTTTAAAATACTGGTTTAACCAAAAAGGCATGTCATTTTTTGTAGTAAGATCTGGTTTTATCGGCGTGTATCCGTTTTATCGGCGGTTAATCGCCGTTTTCGATATCGCTTACTTCCTCAGAAACACACCGCTTAAACACCGATGCCCATGCGCCAGAGTTGGGTAGTCGCGGCAGATATCAGGCTTTATCTCATGAATTCCGCAGTTAGCCTTCTGCTCCTCCATCTTGACTATAA
>NZ_JAUYRI010000010.1 GCF_030696885.1 Thiobacillus sp. | reverse complement strand
TACAGCAGCCACAGGCGCCAGTTACGCATGGGAGCGCGCTTCACCGGCGCCGAACAGGTTGGAAATGCAGCGTCCGCACAGGGTCGGGTGCTCGGCATGCGCGCCGACATCGGCGCGGTAGTGCCAGCAGCGTTCGCATTTCTGCTGTGTGCTGGCGCTGACCGTGATTTTTTCTTCACTGCCTGCCTGTAGGTCGGGCTTCAGCCCGACATTTCGGGCTGAAGCCCGACCTACAAGCTTGGCCTGCGAAGTGATCAGCACGAAGCGCAGATCGTCGCCCAGAGTTTGCAGCCATTCGAACAACTCGCCGCCCACCTGGATTTCGACCTCTGCCTGCAGCGATGAACCGATGGCGCCGGAGACGCGCACGGTTTCCAGTTCCTTGGTGACGCGGGCGCGCAGTTCGCGGATGGCTGCCCACTTCTCCAGCAGTTGTGGACCTTCCGCAACAGCCGGGAAGTCGTGCCAGGTATGCAGGAACACGCTGTCATCTGCCTTGCCCGTCATCGCCGCCCAGGCTTCCTCGGCGGTGAAGCTGAGTATCGGCGCGAGCAGGCGGAGCAGGCTGTGGGTGAGATGATAGAGCGCATTCTGCGCCGAACGGCGGGCAGGGGAATCGGTGCCGGCGGTGTAGAGGCGGTCCTTGAGGATATCAAGATAAAAACCGCCCAGGTCTTCGGAGCAGAAGGAAGTGAGCTTCTGCGCCACCAGGTGGAATTCATAGCGCCCGTAGTCGGCGGCGATTTCTTCCTGGAAACGGGCGGCCAGCGCCAGCGCGTAGCGGTCGATCTCCAGCCATTCTTCAACCGGCAATTGATGCTGCGCCGGATCGAAGTCTGCCAGATTGGCGAGCAGGAAGCGCAGCGTGTTGCGAATGCGGCGGTAGCCTTCGGTCACGCGCTTCAGGATCTCGTCGGAAATGGTCAGTTCGCCGGAATAGTCGGTGGAAGCCACCCACAGGCGCAGGATGTCGGCGCCCAGCGTGTCCATCACCTTCTGCGGGGCGACCACGTTGCCCTTGGACTTGCTCATCTTGTGGCCCTTGGCATCGACCACGAAGCCGTGGGTCAAGAGCGCCTTGTAAGGCGCGTGGCCGTCCGTCGCGCAGCCGGTGAGGAGCGAGGACTGGAACCAGCCGCGGTGCTGGTCCGAGCCTTCCAGGTACAGGTCGGCGGGGTGGGACAGGTAATCGCGCTCCTTCAGTACGCAGGCGTGGCTGGAGCCGGAGTCGAACCACACGTCGAGGGTGTCGCTGACCTTCTTGTAGGTGGCGGCCTCTGCGCCAATCAGTTCGGCGGCATCCAGGCTGAACCAGGCTTCGATGCCCTGCTTCTCGACGCGTTGCGCCACCTGCTCCAGCAGATCCTGGGTACGCGGGTGCAATTCGCCCGATTCCTTGTGCACGAACAGCGGCATCGGCACGCCCCAGTTGCGCTGGCGCGAGACGCACCAGTCGGGGCGGTTCCTGATCATGGCTTCCAGGCGGGCGCGCCCCCAGGAGGGGAAGAAGGCGGTGTTCTCGACGGCTTTCAGCGCGGCCTCGCGCAGGCTGGCATGCTCGCCGCTCGCCTCCATGCCGATGAACCACTGGTGCGTGGCACGGAAAATGATCGGTGTCTTGTGGCGCCAGCAGTGGGGATAGCTGTGCAGCAGCTTCTCGTCCTTGAGCAGCAGGCCATTGGTGTTGAGGATTTCCAGCACGGTCTTGTTGGCCGCCCAGATCGACTGTCCGCCCACCAGCGGGGTGCGCTCGAAGAACTTGCCGTCGTCGCCCACCGGGCAGTCCACCGCCAGCTTGTATTTGCTGCCGATCACGTAGTCGTCCTGGCCGTGGGCCGGCGCGGTATGTACCAGGCCGGTGCCGGCGTCCAGCGTGACATGCTCGCCGCAGATGACGGGCACGATGCGCTCGTAGAACGGGTGTTGCAATTGCAGATGTTCCAGCGCGGCGCCCTTGACCTTGGCGATGACTTCAACCGTCTCGAAACCATAGCGCTGGATGCAGGTCTCGGCCAGGTCATGGGCCAGGATCAGGATGCCCTTGGGGGTCTGGATCAGGTCGTAAATGAATTCCGGGTGCACGGACACCGCCTGGTTGGCGGGCAGGGTCCACGGCGTGGTGGTCCAGATCACGGCATACACCGGCTGCGAGGGCGCTTTCATGCCCATCGCGGCAGCCAGCGCGGCTACGTCCTTCACGGCGAAGGCCACGTCGATGGCGGGCGAGGTCTTGTCCTCGTATTCCACCTCGGCCTCGGCCAGGGCGGAGCCGCAATCCACGCACCAGTGCACCGGCTTCTGGCCCTGATAGAGGTAGCCATTCGCATGGATGCGCCCGAGCGTGCGCATGATGTCGGCTTCGAACTTGAAATCCATGGTGCGATAGGGATTGTCCCACTCGCCCAGTACGCCGAGGCGAATGAAATCGGTCTTCTGGCGCTCGATCTGGGCCTGTGCATATTCACGGCACAGCTCGCGGAATTTCGCCGCCGGGATCTCCTTGCCATGCTGCTTTTCCACCTGCAACTCGATAGGCAGGCCGTGGCAGTCCCAGCCCGGCACGTAGGGCGCGTCGAAACCGGACAGCGTCTTCGCCTTGACGATGATGTCCTTGAGGATCTTGTTCACCGCGTGGCCGATGTGGATGTCGCCGTTGGCGTAGGGCGGGCCGTCGTGCAGGATGAACTTCGGCCGGCCAGCGGCCGCCTTGCGGATGGCCTCGTAGCGCTTTTTCTCCTGCCAGCTTTTGACCCAGCCGGGTTCGCGCTTGGCGAGGTCGCCGCGCATCGGGAAGGGGGTGTCGGGCAGGTTGAGCGTGTTCTTGTAGTCAGGCATGACGTTGCTCTAGGAAGTGTTTGGCGTTGTCGACGTCGCGGCGGATCTGCGCGACGAGCGTATCGAGGTCGGGATATTTTTCTTCGTCGCGCAGCTTGTGCAGGAAATTCACCCGCACGCGGCGGCCGTAGATCTCGGCCTTGAAATCGAACAGGTGCACTTCGAGCACCGGCACCGCGTCCGCGCCCTTGACCGTGGGGCGGCGGCCCAGGCTCGCGACGCCCGGCAGCGGCGCACCGTTGAGGCCATAGAGCTCGACCGCGAAAATGCCCATCAAGGGCGGGCGGTTGTGCTTGAGCTGGATGTTGGCGGTGGGGAAGCCGATGTCGCGTCCCAACTTGTCGCCATGCACCACGCGGCCCGAGATGCTGTAGGGCCGGCCCAGCAGGCGCGCAGCGTGCTCGAGTTCGCCGGCGGCAAGCGCCTGCCGCACCGCGGTGGACGAGGAACGCTCGCCGGCGACTTCCACCGTGGGCAGGAATTCGGCGTCGAAGCCGAGCCGCTCGCCGGCCTGTTTCAGCAAGGCAAAATCGCCCGTTCGCCTGGCGCCGTAGCGGAAATCGTCGCCGACCAGCACGTAGCGCGCTTGCAGCGTCGTGCCCAGCACCTGTTCGATGAAAGCCTCGGCGCTGAGAGAGGCGAAGGCACGGTCGAAGCGGAACACATGCAGCCGGTCGATCCCCAGACGCTGCAGGTGTTCGGCCTTTTCGCGCAGGCTCGACAGCCGCGCCGGCGCCTGCTCGGGTGCGAAGAATTCGCGCGGGTGCGGCTCGAAGCTCAGCACGCAGCTCGGCAGGCCGCGTGCCCGCGCGACGTCCTGCAGACGCGCGAGCATGGCCTGATGTCCCAGGTGCAGACCATCGAAATTGCCGATGGTGACCGCGTGGGGCGTGCCGAGGGGGCGAAAACCGTGGGTGATGCGCATGGATTGATGCGTACGGCGGCGCGACGCCGCGAAAAAGGCTTAATTCTAGCCGATTCGGGGCCTTATTCGGCGGCGCGGCGGGCAAACTGGCCCGGCCGGAAGCCCATCAGGCCGAGGGCGGCGAAATACAGCACGATCCCGCCGCCGACCAGCAGCGACAGCCGCAGGATGCGGTCGACGAAGCCGGCCGCCAGCCACCATTGGGTGTCGCCCATCGCATAGAACAGCATCGCTGCCATCAGCGAAACCGCCAGCAGCACGCGCAGGAAATAGCCGGTCCAGCCCGGCTGCGGCTGGTAAATCCCGTGTTTCTTCAGCAGATGCAGCAGCAGGCCGGCGTTGAGGCAGGCCGCCAGGCCGATCGACAGCGCGAGGCCCGCATGGCCCAGTGGAATGATGAAGGCGAGGTTCATCAACTGGGTGGCGATGAGGGTGACGATCGCGATCTTCACCGGGGTGCGGATGTTCTGCCGCGCATAGAAGCCGGGCGCCAGCACCTTCACCAGGATTATGCCGACCAGCCCGACGCTGTAGGCCACCAGCGCGCGCTGGGTCATCGTCACGTCGGTCGCGGTAAACGCACCGTAATTGAACAGCGTGGCGATCAGCGGCACCGCCAGCACTGTCAGCGCAGCCGCGGCGGGCAGAGCCAGCAGCAGGGTCAGGCGCAGACCCCAGTCGAGCAGCTTCGAATAATCGCCCGGATTGTCGTCGGCGTAGTGCTTGGCCAGGCTGGGCAAGAGGATGGTGCCCAGCGCCACCCCCAGCATGCCGGCGGGAAACTCCATCAGGCGGTCGGCGTAATACAGCCACGACACGCTGCCGCTGGCCAGAAATGACGCGAAAATGGTGTTGATCAAGAGACTGATCTGGGCGACTGAGACGCCCAGCGTGGCGGGCGCCATCAGCGTCAGCACCCGCCTGAGGCCAGGATCGTCGAAATGCCGGGTCGGGCGTGGCAGCATGCGGATCTTCAGCAGGTGCGGCAGCATCCACGCCAGTTGCAGCACGCCGCCGATCGCCACGCCCCAGCCCAGCGCCAGCACCGGCGGGTCGAAGTAGGGCGCCAGCCACAACGCGGCGCCGATCATCGCGACGTTGAGCAGCACCGGTGCGAAGGCCGGCACCGAAAACTTGCTGTGGGTGTTGAGGATGCCCGCCGCCAGCGCCACCAGCGAGATGAAGATGATGTAAGGGAAAATGATGCGCAGCAGGGTGACGGTCAGCTCGAACTTGTCCGGGTCGGCGCGGAATCCCGGCGCGCTGATGTAGGCCACCCACGGTGCGCCGATCACCCCCAGCAGCGCGATCGCGACCAGCGCCAGCGTCAGCACGGTGCCGACCTGGTTGACCAGCACCTGGGTGGCGTCGTGCCCGCGGCGGTTCTTGTACTCGGCCAGAATCGGCACGAAGGCCTGCGAAAAGGCGCCTTCGGCGAACAGCCGTCGCAGCAGGTTGGGGATCTTGAAGGCGACGAAAAAGGCGTCGGTCAGCATGCCGGCGCCAAAGACACGGGCAATGATGGCGTCGCGCACGAATCCCAGGATGCGGGAGAGCAGGGTCATGCTGCTGACCGCAGCGAGGGCTTTGAGCAGGTTCATTGGGTGGGCGCTTTTGCGCGCATTGTGCGGGGCGTGCGCACCGACTGCAACCGCGGATAAAATGCTTGATTTGTGGCGGGGTTTTCCCGTACAATCGCCGGCTTTGGTGAATCTGCCCGCGGTAAACCGGGCGCTTCAGATTAATTTGCCTTGCCCGCAGAGCAGGGTCTACAGGAGCAGAATATATGGCGAACTCCGCCCAGGCGCGTAAGCGCGCACGTCAGGCCAGCGCCCAGCGCGACAGCAACATGAGCCAGCGTTCGGAACTGCGCACCGCGATCAAGAAAGTGCGCAAGGCGATCGAAGCCGGCGACAAGGCTGCTGCCCAGCAGGTGTATCAGACGTCCGTCAGCCTGATCGACAGCATCGCCGACAAGAAGATCGTTCACAAGAACAAGGCTGCGCGCCACAAGAGCCGCCTGTCCGCTGCCGTCAAGGGCATGGCCTGAGCCGACTGGCTGGCCCACATGAAAAACGCCGCTGAATGCGGCGTTTTTTTATGACCTTTTGCGGGCGGGGCTCAGTCGGCGTTTTCGGTCAGCAACTCGTTGGTGCTGGCGAAGGCTTGCAGGAAGCGGTAGGCGGTCGGATCGGCGGCCTGGAGCTTCTTGTCGACGATCACGCAGCGGATGCCGTCGAGCGTGGTGGGCTGCACATACGGTGAATAATTGGTGCGGTTGTTGGGGTCGATCACCGCAAACGCGCCTGCCAGGCGGTCGGCCCAGTCGCTCGGCCGGAACCGGGCACCCTTGGCGGTCATGCCGCGAATGATGAAGGGAGCGTTGGCGGGAGCGTCATCCATGAGGGGGCAAACGGCTTGGAAAAGGTGCCCGATTTTAGCATGCAGCCCGGACGCCGGAGGATAGGGTGCTTGCGCCGGGCCGACATTTTGAAGATACTGCCGCCAGTTTGTCCGAGTAATTTGGTCAACTATTCACAAAGGAGAGAATGATGAAAAATCCGCTGGATTCGCTTTGGGGCACCGTGATCGCCGGTGTTGTGCTCACGGCCGTGCTGTATGTTTTTGCCAGAAACTTTCTGGCTTAAGGGGAGAGAGAACAATGGAAAATATCGATATCGTCTCTGCACTGTCCCGCTGGCTCCATTTCATGGCAGGCATCATGTGGATTGGCCTGCTGTACTACTTCAACTTCGTTCAGGTGGCCGCACTGAAAAACGCCGGCGCTGACGGCACCGCAGCGGGCATCACCAAGCACGTTGCCCCGCGCGCCCTGCTGTTCTTCCGCTGGGCTGCCGTGCTGACCTGGCTTTCCGGCGCCGCCTTGCTGGGCCCGTACTTCATGGATGCCTTCATGCTGCGCAACGGCATGGGTCCGATCGGCATCGGCGCCTGGCTCGGCACCATCATGCTGTTCAACGTGTGGGTGCTGATCTGGCCGAACCAGAAGAAGATCCTGGGCATGACGCCGGCGTCCGACGACGAGAAGAACAAGGCGCGTCGCGTGGCTTTCCTTGCATCGCGCACCAATACCATGCTGTCGATTCCGATGCTGTTCTTCATGGCAACCGGGATGTCTCATTCGGCGCTTTTCAGCCTATAATTCAAGGCGCTGCATGACAAGCACGGCGGCTTAGGCCGCCGTTTTCTATTTTGGGCGCACGCGTATCTGCCTGCAGAGAACTGCCATGACGACACATTTGATGAATACCTATGCGCGCCAGCCGCTTGCCTTTGTGCGCGGCGAAGGCGCCTACCTGTGGGACGAGGCCGGCAAGCGCTATCTCGACGCCGTCGCCGGGGTCGCGGTCAACGGGCTGGGCCATGCCCACCCCAAGCTGGTCAAGGCGATTGCCGACCAGGCCGCCACGCTGATCCACAGCTCCAACCTCTATCGCGTGCTGCGCCAGGAAGAGCTGGCCGACCGGCTGTGCGCGATTTCCGGCATGGACCGCGCCTTCTTCTGCAATTCGGGCTGCGAGGCCAACGAGGCGGCGATCAAGCTGGCGCGGCTGTATGGCCACGGCAAGGGCATCGAGGTGCCGACCATCATCGTGATGGAAAAGGCTTTCCACGGCCGCACCATGGCGACGCTGACCGCAACCGGCAGCCGCAAGATCCAGGCCGGTTTCGAGCCGCTGCTGTCGGGCTTTGCGCGGGTGCCGTTCAACGACCTCGATGCGATCCGGCATGTGGCCGAGCACAACAAGAGCGTGGTCGCGGTGCTGGTCGAAGTGGTGCAGGGCGAAGGCGGCATCAACCTGCTGGCGCCGGATTTCCTGGCCGGATTGCGCGCGATTTGCGATGCGCACGGCTGGCTGTTGATGCTGGACGAGGTGCAAACCGGCATCGGCCGCACCGGCACCTGGTTCGGCTTCCAGCATTCGGGCGTGGTGCCGGACGTGATGGCGCTGGCCAAGGGCCTCGGCTCGGGCATGCCGATCGGCGCCTGCCTCGCGCGCGGCGCGGCGGCCGAGGTGTTCCAGCCGGGCAACCATGGCTCGACCTTCGGCGGCAATCCGCTCGCCTGCGCGGCCGCGCTGGCGACGCTCGACGCGATCGAGGATGAAAAGCTGCTCGACAACGCGCGGGTGCGCGGCGAGGCGATTCGCGCCGGCCTGCGCGAGGCGTTCGCCGGTGTGCACGGCGTGGTCGATATCCGCGGCGAGGGCATGATGATCGGCATCGAGCTGGATCGGCCCTGCGGCGAACTGGTGGCCGTGGCGCGTGACGCCGGCGTGCTGATCAACGTCACCGCCGACAAGGTCATCCGCCTGGTGCCGCCGCTGATCTATGGCGCGGCCGAGGTCGACGCACTGGTTGCGGCGGTGTCCGGCATCGTCAGGAATTACCTGCAGCAGGCGGCGTGATGCTGAGGCATTTTCTGCAATTCAGGGATCTCACGCGCGACGAGCTGCTGTATCTGTTCGAGCGCGCGCGCCTGATCAAGTCGCGTTTCAAGCGCTACCAGCCGTACCACCCGCTGGTCGACCGGACGCTGGCGATGATTTTCGAAAAGAGCTCGACGCGCACGCGCCTCTCGTTCGAGGCCGGCATGCACCAGCTCGGCGGTTCGGCGATCTATCTCAACACGCGTGACACCCAGCTGGGCCGTGGCGAACCGGTGGAAGACGCCGGCGAGGTGATCTCGCGCATGGTCGACATCGTGATGATCCGCACCTTCGAGCAGGACATCATCGAGCGCTTCGCCAGCCACTCGCGCGTGCCGGTGATCAACGGGCTGACCAACGAGTACCACCCGTGCCAGATCCTGGCCGACATCTTCACCTTCATCGAGCATCGCGGCTCGATCCAGGGCAAGACGGTGGCGTGGGTCGGTGACTCCAACAACATGTGCAACACCTGGCTACAGGCGGGCGAAGTGCTGGGTTTCAACGTCCATGTGTCGACCCCGCCGGGTTACGAGGTCGAGCCGGAACGCGCGGGCCTGTACGGCACCGACAACTACGAAAGCTTCGCCGACCCGATGGACGCCTGCCGTGGCGCCGATCTGGTGACCACCGACGTCTGGACCAGCATGGGCTGGGAAGCAGAGAACGATGAACGTCTGAAAGCCTTCGCCGACTGGCAGGTTGATGCCGACATGATGAAAGTGGCCAAGTCCGATGCCGTTTTCATGCACTGCCTGCCGGCGCATCGCGGCGAGGAGGTCACCGCGGAGGTCATCGACGGCCCGCAATCAGTGGTGTGGGACGAGGCCGAGAACCGCCTGCACGTGCAGAAAGCTTTGATGGAATACCTGTTGCTCGGAAGAGTGGAAAGCTGAAACATGAATATTGCCTACTTTAAGGACATGGATTCGCTCTATGTCGAAATCAGTCCCGAAAATCCCGCGCAGTCGTGGGAAGCGCACGAAGGCATTGTGCTCAACCTGTCGGAAGACGGCCGCGTCGTCGGCATCGAAATCGAAAAGGCGAGCCTTGCCACCAACCTCGACATCCTGAAGATCGGCGGCTTCCCCGGCCAGGTCGAGATCATCGACAAGAACCAATCCGGCTCCACCCATTGAACTCACACACCATGAGCGACATCAAGAAAGTAGTACTCGCCTATTCCGGCGGCCTCGACACCTCGGTCATCCTCAAATGGCTGCAGGACACCTACCAGTGCGAGGTGGTGACCTTCACCGCTGACCTCGGCCAGGGCGAGGAACTCGAGCCGGCGCGCGCCAAGGCGCTGCAGTTCGGCATCAAGCCCGAGCAGATCTATATCGACGACCTGCGCGAGGAATTCGTGCGCGACTTCGTGTTTCCGATGTTCCGGGCCAACACCGTGTACGAGGGCGAATACCTGCTCGGCACCTCGATTGCGCGGCCGCTGATCGCCAAGCGCCTGATCGAGATCGTCAACGAAACCGGTGCCGACGCGATCTGCCACGGCGCCACCGGCAAGGGCAACGACCAGGTGCGCTTCGAGCTCGGGGCCTATGCGCTCAAGCCCGACGTCAAGGTGATCGCGCCGTGGCGCGAGTGGGATTTGCTCTCGCGCGAGAAACTGCTCGCCTACGCCGAGACCCACGGCATCCCCATCGACATGAAGCACCGCCAGGGCGGCTCGCCGTATTCGATGGACGCCAACCTGCTGCACATCTCCTACGAAGGCCGTCATCTGGAAGACCCGAATGCCGAGGCCGAGGAAGACATGTGGCGCTGGACCGTGTCGCCGGAAAAGGCACCCGACCAGGCCGAATACCTCGAGCTCACCTACGCGAAAGGCGACGTGGTCGCAATCAATGGCCAGGCCATGAAAGCACACGAAGTGCTGGCGAAGCTGAACGAGATCGGCGGCAGGCACGGCATCGGCCGGCTCGACCTGGTGGAAAACCGCTACGTCGGCATGAAGTCGCGCGGCTGCTACGAAACCCCCGGCGGCACCATTCTTCTTAAGGCCCATCGCGCGATCGAATCGATCACGCTCGACCGCGAAGTCGCGCACCTGAAAGATGATCTGATGCCGCGCTACGCCAGCCTGATCTACAACGGCTACTGGTGGGCGCCCGAGCGCGTGGCGCTGCAGACGCTGATCGACCACACCCAGCAGCACGTCAACGGCACGGTGCGGCTGAAGCTCTACAAGGGCAACGTCATCGTCGCCGGGCGCGACTCGAAGACCGACTCGCTGTTCGACTCGACCATCGCCACTTTCGAGGACGACGCCGGCGCCTACGACCAGAAGGACGCAGGCGGCTTCATCAAACTCAACGCGCTGCGGATGCGCATCGCAGCCAAACTCGACGCCCGGAGAAAATAAGCATGTCCCAGTTCGACAATGTCGCTGTCACCAAGCAGGCCAATGTGTATTTCGACGGCAAGTGCGTCTCGCACACCGTGCAGTTCGCCGACGGCAGCAAGAAATCGGTCGGCGTGATCCTGCCGTCCTCGCTCACCTTCAACACCGGCGCGCCGGAAATCATGGAAACGGTGGCGGGTGCGTGCCGGGTGAAACTGGCCGGGGACACCGAGTGGAAGACCTACAGCGCCGGACAGTCGTTCGATGTGCCGGCCCATTCCAGCTTCGACATCGAAGTGATAGGCGAGCCCTACCACTACGTCTGCCACTTTGGTTAAACGCTGAGCCATGACCACCGTCACCGTCGTCAAGAAGAACGGCCGCATCGCAATTGCGGCCGATACGCTGACGAAATGGGGCGGCGGCAAGGAATCCGCCACCTACGTGGCGAACCACGAGAAGATCATTCGCGTCGGCGACAGCTTCGTCGCCGTCACCGGCTCGGCGACTTTCAAGCTGATCCTCGCGGATTATTTCGATTCGCTGGATGAAACGCCGCAGCTGGATTCGGTCGCCAGCATCTTCAGCGTGTGGAACACCCTGCACGGCGCGCTCAAGGAGCACTACTATCTGCAGACCGGCGAGGACAAGGAGGAAGACCTCGAGTCCAGCCGGATGGACGTGCTGATTGCCAGCCCGCGCGGGATTTTTGGCGTGGCGGCGCACCGCACGGTGCAGGAGTTTTCGAAATTCTATGCCTACGGCAGCGGCAGTCCGTATGCGCTGGGCGCGATGTATGCGGCCTGGCACGCACCTGCACTCGACGCCGATGCGGTGGCGCGGCTGGGGGTGGCGGCGGCGGCCGAATTTCATGACGAAACAGGGCTGCCGGTGCAGTCGTTTGTGATGGATTGTGAGGAGTGATCTAAATGCCCAGCTTTGACATCGTGTCGGAAGTCGACAAGCAGGAAGTGCGCAACGCGGTCGATCAGGTCAACAAGGAAGTCTCCACCCGCTTCGATTTCAAGGGATCGGACGCGCGCGTCGAACAGGCCGACTATGTGCTGACGGTGCATGCCGATACCGAATTCCAGCTCGATCAGGTGCATGAGATTCTGGCGCAGAAGCTTGCCAAACGCAGCGTGGACGTGAAATGCCTGGATATTGGCAGCGTCGAGAAAGTCTCGGGCAACAAGGTCAAGCGCAACGTGACGGTGAAGACCGGCGTCGAGACCGAATTGGCGAAGAAAATCGTGCGCTGCATCAAGGACAGCAAGCTCAAGGTGCAGGCAAGCATCCAGGGCGACACCGTGCGAGTGTCCGGCGCCAAGCGCGACGTGCTGCAGGACACCATCGCACTGATGCGCAAGTCCATCACCGATTTTCCGCTGCAGTACCAGAATTTCCGCGACTGAGGAGACCCTGATGGCCAAGGTACTCGTTCCGCTTGCCGACGGCTGTGAAGAACTCGAAGCCGTCACGATCATTGATTTGCTGCGCCGTGCCGGCATCGAGGTGGTGACCGCCGGCCTCAAACCCGGCGTCGTCAAGGCCAGCCGCGGCGTGCAACTGGTGCCAGACGTGACGCTCGACGCGGCGCTGCAGGACAGCTACGACATGGTGGTGCTGCCGGGCGGCATGCCGGGCGCATCCCACCTGAAGGACGACGCGCGTATCCTTGCGTTGCTGAAAAAAATGGCGGCTGCCGGCAAGTACACCGCCGCCATTTGCGCCGCCCCGATGGTGCTGGCCGAAGCGGGCTTGCTGCAGGGCAGGCAGGCTACCAGCTACCCCGGCTTTCTCGACGGCGTGCCGGGCGTCACCGTGAGCACTTCCGCCGTGGTCCTGGACGGCACGGTGCTGACCTCGCGCGGCCCCGGAACGGCGATGGATTTTGCGCTGGCGTTGGTCGAGGTGCTGGCCGGCGGCGACACGCGCCGGCAGGTCGAAACCGCGCTGGTCAGACCATAGCCGGACGCGCGCCATCGTTCTATCATTGCTTAATACACGCTGACCCCGGAGACCTTCATGCAGATTCGCGAAATCCTCACGCTCAAAAGCGACGACATCCACAGCATCGCGCCCACCGATTCGGTGGAAAGCGCTGCCGCCAAACTGGTGGGCCTGGGGGTGGGTTCGCTGGTGGTGCTGAAGCAGGGTGAGATGGTCGGCCTGGTGACCGAACGCGACCTGGTCAAGGGCATGGTCAAGCTGGGCTGCGACCTGAAGGACGCTGAAGTCGGCACCATCATGGTGAGCGAGCCGGTGGTGGCCAGTGCCGACGATTCGGTGGACTATGCGCGCGACGTGATGACCAAGTCGCATATCGGCCACCTGCCGATTCTCGACGGCAACAAGCTGCTCGGCATCATTTCCTTCCACGACGTGGCGCGCGCCAGCCTCAAGGAAGCCAATTTCGAGAACAGCCTGCTCAAGCGCTACATCAAGCACTGGCCCGAGCAAGGCTGAGCCGTAGGTCTATCGGATCGACTCGATGTCGATCGTCTTGCTGACGATTTGCGGGATGATCAATGCATAGCCCTGCTGCTGCCAGTGCGCGAGTTCGGTGATGGCATTGGGCACCACCTCGATGAAATCCTGGAAGTCCTCCACGCGGTAGCCGTAGTCCACCGCGGCCTGGCCGCACACCTTGAACGTCACGCCGAAACCCGCGTAATAGCGCATGCGGTCGACAGCGTCCTGGTATTTTTCCTCATTCTTTTTCGCCACCGTCACGATCTCGGTGCCGTGGATGACCACGACGATGCTCAGGTCTTCCGGCGAATAGTTATAGGGTGCGTCCATCAGGGGATTCATCAACGAACGCACCCAGAAGAGCGCGCTGCCGATTTTCTGCGGGTCGTCCAGATAAAACTCGAACATGACCTTGGCCGGCGCATAGGGCGTGGCCACTAGCTTTCCCGCCGCCAGGGCCGGCGTGCCGAGGCTCAGAAACAGGCTCAGCCACAAACTTGCCAGCACGGCCAGCAGGGTTTTCATCGGGGGCTTCATATGCGTGCTCCTTATCCTAAGGAAGTGTCTTTTTTATAGGCGCTGGGCGGCATTTTGCTGCAGGCGACGCAGCGTCTGGAACAGTTTGAGCCGCGCCGGTTCGATCTCGCCCGCCGCAGCGGCCTCCTGTAGCCGGCAGCCCGGCTCGGTTTCGTGCTTGCAGTCGCGAAAGCGGCACTGCCCCAGAAGCGGACGGAATTCGATAAAAGCGTGCGCCAGTGCGCCGGCATCGAGGTGCTGCAGCGCGAATTCCTGCAGGCCGGGCGAATCGAGCACTGCCGAATCGGCGTCCAGCCGGTGCAGGCGGGTGTGGGTGGTGGTGTGGCGCCCGCTGTCGAGCGCCTCGGAGTATTCGGCGGTCAACACGTCGGCGTCCGGGAACATCGCATTGATCAGCGTCGACTTGCCCATCCCGGACTGCCCGATCAAGAGCGTGGTGTGGCCGTGCAGCGCCGGGCGCAGCGGCGCCACGTCGGTCAGCGCCGACAGCGTCACGAGCGGATAACCGATGCGGGTGAGCAGATTCAGCCGTTCGCGTGCAGCGGGCGTTTCCGGCAGGTCGGCCTTGTTCAGAATCAGCAGGCTGGCGATGCCCTGGTCTTCGGCGGCGAGGACGCAGCGCTGCACCAGTTCCATCGAGAAACTCGGCCGTGCCGCCACCACCACCGCAAGCTGCGTGACGTTGGCGGCAATCGCCTTGGTCTTGAAGGCGTCGGAGCGATACAGCAGGCTGGTACGCGGCCGTACGGCCTCGATCACGCCGGCATCGCCGTCGCGCCGGACGTCGACCTGGTCGCCGCAGACCACGCGCAGGTGGCGACCCTTGACCTGACACGGCAGGGTGCCCTCCGCCGTGGCCACGATGAAGCGGCGGCTGAAGGCGGCGACGACCTGACCGGTCAGGGCGGACACGGGCTCAGATGTCAAACAGCATGTCGACTTTGGCGGCGCAGATGAAATCGTTTTCGGACAGACCGCCGATGGCGTGCGTCCAGAATTCGACCTTGACGGTGTTGTACCCCACCAGCAGGTAGGGATGGTGGTCTTCGCGGTGCGACACCCACATCACGGCGTTGGTGAATGCCTGCGCCTGGTAGTGATCCTTGAATTTGTATTCCTTGACGATTTTCACGCCGTCGCGCTGCCAGCCGGCCAGGCCCTTCAGCAGCGGGGCGATCTGGGCATCGCTCAACGCGGCGACGCCGCCCTCGCAGGGCGCGCATTTCTTGCGCACGAGTTCTTCGACGATGGTGGTCATGACGCGTCCTTACTTGAACTTGTAGTACTGCTGGTTGAGGTAGGCGGCGACATGCGCCTCGTCTTCCGGGAACCAGCCGGCGCCGGTGTTGGCGTTGCAGCCGGAAATACGGGCCGCCAGCTGTTGCGCGGACTTGACCTTGCGGTCGGTGCGCGTGTACATCTTGCTGCCGTCACCGCCGAACATGCTGACGTGACAGCTGACGCAGGTCTTGTCGTGCAGGCTCTTGCCGGTCTTCGGGTCGCCCTTTGCGAACGGTGCAGCCTGGACGCTCAGGGAAAGCAGTGCAGTCGCGAATAAAACCGTCAGGGTTTTCATGGCCAGCCTCCTGGAGAAGAAGCCTGGATTATGGCCGCAAGCTGGGCCTTCTGCTACCCCGTGCGGGGCAAGGTCTATGCGAAAATGCAGCCTCACCACTTCAGGAAATCCTCATGGCGCTCAATCCCACGCATCTGCTCTGGCTGGACATGGAAATGACCGGTCTGTCGCCCGAAACCGATCGCATCATCGAACTGGCCATCGTCGTCACCGATGCCGATCTAAACACGGTGGCCGAAGGCCCGGTGCTGGTGGTGCATCAGCCCGACGAGGTGATGAACGCGATGGACAGCTGGAACAAGGGCACCCACGGCAAGTCGGGGCTGATCGACCGCGTCAAGGCCTCGCAGCTCACCGAGGCCGATGCCGAAGCGCAGATGCTGGAATTCGTGAAGCAGCATGTCCCGCCCCGGACCTCGCCGATGTGCGGCAATTCCATCTGCCAGGACCGCCGTTTCATGGCACGTTCCATGCCGCAGCTGGAAGCGTTTTTTCACTACCGCAACCTCGATGTCAGCACGCTGAAGGAGCTGGCGAAGCGTTGGCGCCCCGGCTTGTGCGAGACCTTCAAGAAATCCAACAAGCACGAGGCGCTGGCGGACATCTACGAATCGATTGAAGAGATGAAGTACTACCGCGAGCACTTCATCCGCAGCGAATAAAAAAAGGCGGCCGGAAGGCCGCCGCAGGAGGAGGCAGGTCAGGATTATCAGAAGAACCAGGTCAACTGGACGCTGGCCCGGTCGCCGAGGTTGTCGGCGATGAGCTGTGCATTGGTCCGCTGGGCGCCGGCCGGAATGGCGGACAGGTTGGGTACGTCCAGGTCCCGCCATTCATAGTTCAGCGTCAGCCGCGTGTTTTTGTAGAAGAACCAGTTCGCCCCCAGCGTTGTGGTGGTGAACTGGCGTTCCAGCGCTGCGGTTTCGGTCATGCGGTTGAAGACGTCGTGCCGCAGGTTGACTTCCCAGTTCTTGTGGAAGCGCCACCCGCCCTCGACATACCAGCCGTTGGCCTTTTCGTTGAGCCCGACCTGAACGGGTTGCCCCGGGAAAGGCGGGTTGGGGCCGCCGAAGATCATGCCGTCGCCGCGCAGGTATTCTGCTGTGGCACGCCAGGGGCCTTTCTGATAACGGGCGCCGATGCCCTCGCGAATGCGGTCGTAATCCTGTCCGCCGAATTCGCGCTCGCCGTTCTGGTGCCAGAGCCATACTGAGGCGTCCTCGCGATTGGGCCCCTTGCTCTTGCCGAACACGTAGGATGCCTGCAGGCGGCCGGTAATGTCCTTGTTGTTGTCGTTGTCGGACAACTCCTCGATTTCGTTGCCGTTGGAGACCATCAGCGCATAGGAAAACTCCCATGGACCCTTGTTGAACCAGTCGTAGACTTGCAGGCCCCAGTCACGGAAACCTGAGCCGCCGCTGACGGTCGCGCCGTTCGATGCGCCCGTTGCGTTAACTGCGCCCGTCGATTTGACCTGGTTTTCGACCAGCAGATTGGTCGCGGCATTGCTGAAATAGACGTACGGATAGGCCAGGTGCACTGCCACCAGCGCCTCCTCGCTGGTGGGAAGCTTGAACAGGCCGGCGCGGATGCGTGCGCCCGGGATGTAGTTGAAGGTGATCGAGGCATCGGTCATCATCACGTCGCGCTGCGAAGTGATGGCATTCTTGCCCGCCTCGGCGAGCAGGAAGTAGTTGATCTTGCCGGGCACGATGTTGCCTCGGGCGCCCAGGCGGGCACGAAAAAATTGAGCCTGGTCATTGTCTTCAAGATCGGGGCCCACCCGGTTCGGCAGGGTGAGCTGGCCGTTGAATGGTGCGGCCGCGCCGAGCAGGCCCTGAATCGGATCGGCATCGATGGTGGTGTAGGTTGGCTGAAAAAATCCGAACAGCTTGAAGTGGCCGCTGTCGGGCGCTTCATTGCCCTGGATTTGAAGCCAGTTGGCGGCTTGGGCGGGCAGTGGCAGCAAGGTTGCCAGCAGCACGATCATTTTTGTCTTCATTGATGCGTCTCCCTGAGTGTGCGTTTATTTTGGGCGTAGAGCGACCCTGAACTGAGGCCGATGGCCGCAATTCGGGGTGGACAACAGGTAACTTGATTCTGGGGCCCCGGGCCCCAGGCGGGCAGAAGCTTAGGGCTTCAGGTAGACGTAGCCTTCCTGGGCCTGCAGCTTGCCGATTTCGGCTACGCCGGACGGCACGATGGAGGCATCCGGGTTCACGGCGCTGGCATCGAGCTTGCGGCCTTTCAGCGTGTTGGCGCAGACATTGAATTTCACACCTTTGGCCGTGAGGCCTGCAATAGTGGAGCCGAGCTCGCCCTTGTCGTCCTTGGCGTCGTTCAGCAGGAAGTCGATGCCCTTGCCGTGGGTCACCACAACGATTTTGGCGTCGGGGGCAGCGTTGAGGTGGTTATTGACGTTGTTCATTGCAACGCGGGCGTTGGCGGAATCGTTGACGTGGTACACCACTTTTTCTTCAGCGGCGTTGGCGGCCATGGGGGCGGTGGCCAGAAGCAGGGCGGCGAGCATGGGGGTGAAAGCGCGTGTCATGGTTGAGTCTCCTGTATTGATGGATAAGCTGGCTCTATAGCAGCCTCGCTTGAGTGTAAGACGTATCATCTGGAACACTTATTCCATTTCCGGCCATAAAACTTTCTGGAATAAATGGACTACTGCTTCCGTCTCACCCACATGACCATGATCAGCCGATTACTGTTTGGCCCGTTTCGCCCCAGCATCGAAGCAATGCGACCGGTGCTTTACCGCATCGCCTATGCCTGGTGCCACGATGCTGCACTGTCCGACGACCTGGTGCAGGACACCCTGTCCAAGGCCTGGACGCGGCGCGCCCAGCTGCGCGACGAAGCCTCGCTCAAGGCCTGGGTCGTGTCGATCATGCATCACTGCTGGCTCGACCACCTGCGCAGCCGACGCGACTTCGATGACGTCGAACTCTGGCAGGACACGCTTGAGTCCCTCACCGAATCGCCCGAAGCCTGCTGCAACCGCGAACAGGTCATCACCTGCGTGCGGACGGCGGTGGCGCGGCTGCCGCTGGGCCAGCGCCAGGTGCTGACCCTGGTGGATCTGGAAGAATTCAGTTATGTCGAGGTGGCCGGGGTACTGGATATTCCGGTCGGCACGGTGATGAGCCGGCTGTCGCGCGCCCGCGCGAATCTGAAAATCCTGCTGGACAACACAATGAAACAGCCCGTAGCGGAATCGCTGCTGAGGAGAGTGAAATGAATGTCGCCGTATCGGACGAAACCCTGCACGCCTTCATCGATGGCGAACTCGATGTGGCGGAGTGCGAGCAGCTGCTCGCACGAATGCGTGATGACGAAGCCCTGAGCCGGCGCGCCTGCGCGCTGCGCAGCCTCAAGAGCATGGTGCGGCTGTCGTATGCAAAGCTTCCGTCTGCGGCGCCTACAGTGCGTGCCATGCCGAAGCAGCGTCGGGTGCAGCGTTGTGCCTATGCCTGCCTGATACTGCTGGCCGGCCTCAGCAGTGGCTGGGCGCTGCGCGGCCTGGACGCGCAGGTCGCCACCACGGCGCCCGCTACGCTGCCCGGCGGCTACCAGATGGTCAGTCTGGGAGGAGAGCCCGACCCCGGCCGGGTGATGCTGCACCTCGACAGTTCTGCGCCCGAGCGCATGCTGGCGGCGCTTGATCAAGCCGAACGGCTGCTCGACGAAGCGGAACGCGAAGGGCGGGCGATGCAGGTCGAAATCGTCGCCAACAGCCACGGCATCGACCTGATGCGTGCCGGCGTCAGCCCACATGCGGCGCGCATGGCGCAGATGACGCAGCGTCATGCGAACCTGCAGTGGGTGGCGTGCAGCCAGACCATTGCCCGCTTCACCGGCCAGGGAAAGAAAGTGGAATTGCTGCCGACCGCACGGGTGGCGCCGACCGCGATCGGCGAAATCGTCACCCGGCTGCAGCAAGGCTGGACCTATGTCCGGGTTTGATGGGGGTCCGCTGCATCCTTCAGGACACAAAAAAACTTACAGTCAGGCAGTCAGATGGGGAGCAGTCGCGCTCCTGCTGCTGATTCCCGCCCTGGCCGGTGCGGCCGCGCTGGACAACCGCCTCGCCCGGCACCCCTCGCCGTATCTGGCCTTGCATGGCAGCGACCCGGTGGCTTGGCAGGAGTGGAATGCCGACACCGTCGCCCGCGCTCAGCGCGAAAACAAGCTGTTGTTCGTCTCGGTCGGCTACTTCGCCTGTCACTGGTGCCACGTCATGCAGCGCGAAAGCTTCAAGCATGCGCAGATTGCGGCGCTGCTCAACCGCGATTTCATCCCGGTCAAGGTCGACCGCGAACTCAACAGCGGGCTGGACGACGCCCTGCAGGATTTTTCCACCACCCTCAACGGCACCGCGGGCTGGCCGCTCAATGCCTTCGTCACCCCGGAGGGCTTCCCCGCGTTTGTCCTGCTGTATGCGCCCCCGGACGATTTCAACACGCTGCTGAAACACCTGTCGGGACGCTGGAAGGCCGATGCGGCCGGCATTCGCGGGCTGGCACGGCAAGTGGCGCCGGCGCCCGCGCAGCAGCCGGTGGTCGCGCCGCTGACTGCCGAACGCAGCGCGCGCGCCTGGTCGCAATTCGTCGACAGCGCCCTGCAGGAGGCCGACACCCTGCGGGGCGGCTTCGGGCAGGTCAACAAATTTCCCATGGCACCGCAGTTGCATGCGCTGCTGGAACGGCAGGCGCAGCAGCCGGAGCCGAAGCTGGCCGAATTCCTGCGGATGACGCTCGACCCGATGGCGGCGCGCGGCATGCGCGACCATCTCGGCGGCGGATTTTTCCGCTACACCGTCGACCCCGAGTGGGATACCCCGCATTTCGAAAAAATGCTCTACGACAATGCCCACCTCGCCATGCTCTACCTGCGCGCCGCGAGCGTGCTGCGTCAGCCGCGTTACCGCGAGGTGGCACTCAGCACACTCGATTTCATGCAGACCGAGTTGCTCGATCCGAGTGGCGGCCTCTACAGCAGCACCTCGGCGGTGGACGATGCCGGGCGTGAAGGCGCAACCTATCTGTGGGAACCCGACGAACTGAAACGCCGCCTGTCGCCCGACGTGTTTGCCGCCGTGCGGCGGGTGTGGCAACTCGATGCGGCGCGCCCGTTTGACGACGGCTATCTGCCTGCGGAATACCGCGCGCCGACGGCAGCGGAGCGCCGCCTGCTGGCCGAGGCGGTGCGCGTGTTGCGGCCGCTGCGCCTGGCGCGCAGCCTGCCCAAGGACGACAAGCTGAACGCCGGCCTGAACGGACTGGCGCTGTCGGCGTTCAGTCAGGCCATCGCACTGGACCCGGCCTACCGGGCACGTGCCGATCGCCTGCAACATTTTCTGCTGACGCAGCTGGCCCGTGACGGACGGCTGATGAAGTCAGTGGCGCGCGGCAAAACCCTGCCGGGTGCCGAGCTGGAAGATTACGCCTATGTCGTGCAGGGGCTGCTCGACCACGCCGACGCCACCGGCAATGCGCAGTCGCGCGCACGCGCGCAACAATTTGCGCGCACTGCGTGGACGCTGTTCTGGAGCGAGAAGGGCTGGAAGCACGAGGCGCGACCCTTGCTGGCGACGCTGCAGCCGGTACCGGCGCTGGCGGACGGCGCGCTCTACTCGCCGTCGGAGGTGCTGGTGCTGGCGAGCCTGCGCCTGCAGGATCCCGTCCTGCAGCGGCAGGCCCGGACAGTTGCCGCATGGCGCCTGCCGGCGATGGAACGCGATGCCTTCGTGTTCCCCACCCGGCTGCGGGTATTGACGCAGGCGCAGTCGGGCCGGTGATGCGTTAGTGTCGCGACACTAGTTGAGCTCCCCCTCCGGGACGGGCTCCATCGCGCGCTGCAGGGGACGCCGCCCGACGCGGATCGAGAGGTCCAGCGACTGCTGCTTGCGTTCCACCGTGAGCTTCGCTTGCGCGCCCGGCTTGAGGGCGGCAATCAGGTTGAGCAGCGAAGCCGAGTCGGACACCTTGCTGCCGTTGACGGCCAGCAGGATATCGCCTGGCCGCACGCCGCCGGCATCGGCCGGGCCGCCTTTCAGCACCCCTGCAATCAGCGCGCCTTCGGTCTGTTTCAGATTGAAGGATTCGGCGAGTTCGGGCGTCAGGTCTTGCACTTCAATGCCGACCCAGCCGCGGGTCACGCTGCCGGACTGGATGATTTCCTCCATCACCTGGCGTGCGATGGAAACCGGAATGGCGAAGCCGATGCCCTGTGAGCCGCCGGTGCGCGAGTAGATCGCGCTGTTGACGCCGACCAGGTGGCCCGCCGCGTCGACCAGCGCGCCGCCCGAGTTGCCGGGGTTGATGGCCGCATCGGTCTGGATGAAATTCTCGAAGGTGTTGATGCCCAGATGGGTGCGACCGAGCGCGCTGACGATGCCCGCGGTCACGGTCTGGCCGACGCCGAACGGATTGCCCACCGCCAGCACCCAGTCGCCGACATGCAGCGTGTCGTCGCGCGCAAACGTGATGGCAGGCAGATTGCCGGCGTCGATTTTGAGCACGGCCAGATCGGTTTCCGGATCGGCGCCGACCACCCGTGCCGGCAGCGTGCGGCCGTCCGCCAGCGCGACCTGGATTTCGTCGGCGGCCTCGACCACGTGCTGGTTGGTGAGGATGTAGCCACCAGGGCTGACGATCACGCCCGAACCGAGGTTGGACACCTCACGCGGCCGTCCATCCAGGCGGTCGCCAAAGAAATAGCGAAAGATCGGGTCCTGCAGTGCGGGGTGGGTTGGGCTGCGCACCTTTTGCTGGGTGAAGACGTTGACCACGGTCGGAATGACACGCGTCGCAGCAGGCGCGAACGATTCGCCGGCGGCGGGTCCGGCGCCGGCAGGCGACTGCGCCTGCTGGATGACCAAAGGCTGCTGCGCCTGCCAGCGCAGCAGGTCGGGCTTGAACAGCACCAGAATGAACAGCACACCCAATGCCACTGTGGTGGATTGAGCGAAAAGCAGCCAGAGTTTGCGCATAGTGATTAAATTCATGGACTTGGCGTGATTTCGCCAGCCGGGGATTATAGCCCAGGGCGACCGGCAATCTGTGCTATTGCAAAGACGGGCTTCCGGAGCGTGCGGCAAATTGGTTAGAATGCCGGTTTTATCGCAAAACGTTCGGGTTAGGTAAACATGAGCCAGGAAGTTGAAGGGCAAAAAGTGGACGCACGCAAACGTAAATTTCTGATTGCGGCGACCAGTGCCGTGGGCGGGGTCGCGGTCGCATCAGTGGCCGTGCCGCTGGTGATGAGCATGATGCCGAGTGCACGTGCCAAGGCGGCCGGCGCACCGGTGGAAGTCGACATCAGCAAGGTCGAGCCGGGCATGCTGTTGACCGTCGAATGGCGCGGCAAGCCGGTGTGGATCGTCAACCGCACGCCGGAAATGCTCGCGCTGCTGAGCAAACACGACGCCAAGCTGACCGATCCCAACAGCGATATGCCGCAACAGCCCGACTATTGCAAAAATCCGACGCGTTCCATCAAGCCCGAGTATCTGGTGGCGGTCGGCATCTGCACGCACCTGGGCTGCTCGCCGACCTTCCGTCGCGAGATCGGCGCCGCCGACCTCGGCGCCGACTGGTCGGGCGGCTTCTTCTGCCCCTGTCACGGTTCCACCTTCGACCTGGCCGCGCGCGTGTTCAAAGGCGTGCCGGCCCCGACCAATCTGGTGATTCCGCCTCATCAATACCTCAGCGACGCCAAGTTGCTGATCGGTGTAGACGCAAAAGGAGCTTAAATAAATGTCTGCCCTGCAAAAAATGATGGGTTGGATCGACGATCGTTTCCCGCTCACCGCCACCTACAAGGCGCACCTGTCCGAGTACTACGCGCCCAAGAACTTCAACTTCTGGTACTTCTTCGGTTCGCTGGCACTCCTGGTGCTGGTGATCCAGATCGTCACCGGCATTTTCCTGACAATGAACTACAAGCCGGATGCGGCGCTTGCGTTCATCTCGGTCGAGTACATCATGCGCGACGTCGAGTGGGGCTGGCTGATCCGCTACATGCACTCCACCGGCGCCTCGATGTTCTTCGTCGTCGTCTACCTGCACATGTTCCGCGGCCTGATGTACGGGTCCTACCGCAAACCGCGCGAGCTGATCTGGATCTTCGGCGTGCTGATCTATCTGGTGCTGATGGCCGAAGCCTTCGTCGGCTATATGCTGCCGTGGGGCCAGATGTCCTACTGGGGCGCCCAGGTGATCGTCAACCTGTTCGCCGCCGTGCCCTTCATCGGTGAAGACCTGTCGATCTGGATTCGCGGCGACTACGTGATTTCGGATGCCACGCTCAACCGCTTCTTCGCCTTCCACGTGATTGCCTTGCCGCTGGTGCTGATCGCGCTGGTTGCGGTGCACCTGGTGGCGCTGCACGAAGTCGGCTCCAACAACCCGGACGGCATCGAGATCAAGAAGAAAAAGGATCCCAAGACCGGCATCCCGCTCGACGGCATTCCCTTCCACCCGTACTACACGGTCAAGGACATCGTCGGCGTCATCGTCTTCCTGATGCTGTTCTCGGCGATCGTCTTCTTCGCACCGGCGATGGGCGGATACTTCCTCGAAGCGGCCAACTTCGTCCCGGCCGATCCGCTGAAGACGCCGGAGCACATCGCGCCGTTGTGGTATTTCACGCCGTTCTACGCGATCCTGCGCGCGGTGCCGCCGCTGTTCGGCTCGCAGTTCCCGGGCGTGGTGGCGATGGGGCTGTCGATCGTGTTCCTGTTCTTCCTGCCGTGGCTGGATCGCAGCAAGGTCAAGTCGATCCGCTACCGCGGACCGATCTACAAGGCCTTCCTTGCTGCATTCATCGTGTCGTTTATCGGTCTCGGCTACCTGGGCCTGCTGCCGTCCACCCCGGTGGCGACGATTTTTGCCCAGATCTTCTCGGTCATCTACTTCCTGTTTTTCCTGTTGATGCCCTGGTATACCTCGATTGACAAAACCAAACCGGAACCGGAAAGGGTGACTGGCTAAATGAAACGCTTGAAGAATTTTCTTTTCCTGCTGGCGGCAGCCCCCGTCGTGGCTTTTGCGGCGGGCCCCACGGTTCCCCTGGACAAGGCGCCGATCAACCTCTCGGACCAGGATTCCCTGCAGCGCGGCGCACGCATGTTCGTCAACTACTGCCTCAACTGCCACAGCGCCAGCGTGATGCGCTATTCGCGGCTGCAGGACCTGGGGCTGACCGAAGAGCAGATCAAGGACAACTTGCTGTTCGCGACCGAGAAGCCGGGCGAGCCGATGCATGTGGCCATGCGCCACGCCGAGGGCAAGGCCTGGTTCGGTGCCACCCCGCCCGACCTGTCCGTGATCGCCCGTTCGCGCGGTGCCGACTGGCTCTACACGTACCTGCGCGGCTTCTATCGCGACGACACCCGCGCCACCGGCTGGAACAACACCGTGTTCGACAAGGTGGGCATGCCGCACGTGATGTGGGACCTGCAGGGCGAGATGGTGCCGGTCTACAAAAAGGATGGCGAGCATGAAGTCATCGAGCGCCTCGAGCTGGCCAAGCCCGGCAGCGTCAGCCTGGCCGAGTACGATGCCATGGTCGGCGACCTGGTCAACTACCTGCAGTGGATGGGCGAGCCTGCCCAGAACCAGCGCAAGCAGCTTGGCGTGATTGTGCTGCTGTTCCTGGGCGTGTTCTTCGTGGTGGCCTATTACCTGAAGAAAGAATTCTGGAAAGACATTCACTGAGCCCGCTCACTGCCGTTCGCCAACAGCCGGACTGTGTCCGGCTGTTGGCGTTTTAAGCATTTAACACCGCAACACCTTAGGGAGCCCCCGCCATGATGACCCTGTATTCCGGCAGTACCTGTCCGTACAGCCACCGCTGCCGCATCGTCCTGTACGAAAAAGACATGGACTTTGAAGTCATCGATGTAGACATGCACAACAAGCCGGAAGAAATCGCCAGCATCAGCCCCAGCGGCAAGATGCCGGTGCTGGTCGAGCGCGACCTGGTTCTGACCGAGTCCAACATCATCAACGAATACATCGACGAGCGCTTCCCGCATCCGCAGCTGATGCCGCCGGACCCCGTCATGCGCGCCCGCGCGCGGCTGGTGCTGTTCAACTTCGAGCACGACCTGTTCACCCACGTCAACACGCTGGAGCACAGCCTCGGCAAGGGTTCGGACAAGGCGCGCCAGGAAATCCGCGACAGCCTGTCGCAACTCACGCCCATCCTCACCAAGCAGAAGTACCTGATGAACGATGAGTTCTCCATGCTCGACGTGGCGATCGCACCGCTCTTGTGGCGTCTTGAGCACTACAGCATCGAGCTGCCCAAAGTGGCCGCGCCGGTGCTCAAGTACCGCGAGCGCCTGTTCAGCCGTCCCGCGTTCATCAACGCGCTGACGCCCACCGAAAAAGCGCTGCGCAAGTAAGCGGCAAAGGGAATAAGAGCAGCGCGGTGGCAGAAATTTCATCCAAGCCCTACCTGATCCGCGCGCTGTACGAGTGGTGCACGGATTCGGGTTACACGCCGCAGCTGCTGGTTGCTGTCGATGGCCGCACGCGTGTGCCGGCCGGCTTCGTCAAGGATGGCAAGATCGTGTTCAACATCAGCGCCGGGGCGACGCGCAACCTGATGCTGGACAACGACTGGATCCAGTTTTCTGCACGCTTCGGCGGCGTCTCGCACGAGATCTCGGTTCCGGTGGATCGCGTTGCCGCGATCTTCGCGCGAGAAAACGGACAGGGCCTGCATTTCGAACCTGTCGACGCGCCCGGCTCGCCCGAACCGACCCCGCCGACGGCGTCGCCGTCGGGCGAGGTAGCCGCACCGCCCAAGGGCAAGCCCTCGCTCAAGGTCGTCAAGTAATCCACTGCTGCGCGGCATCGCTATAATGTCGCGCTTCGCCGCTTTAGCTCAGGGGTAGAGCAACCGCCTTGTAAGCGGTAGGTCGTCAGTTCGAATCCGACAAGCGGCACCAATTACCCATAGCAACACGTATCATGCAGTAACCTAAACCCGCATCTAGCAATGGATTGCGGGTTTTTTGTTGTTTCATGTCGCAACATGGCATAGCATGGAAATACCGCCCAACTGGCGGTACGTAGGGGCGGTATGTGACATGCCGCCAAACCGCATACCGCCAAAACCATGAAAGGCAACAGCCATGCCGCTATCCGACCAGGCCGCCAGGAAAGCCAAGCCCATCGACAAGCCTTACAAATTGGCCGATGAAAAGGGGCTGTATCTGTTGGTGAACGCTGCCGGGAAGTATTGGCGGATGAACTACCGCCACGACGGCAAGCGCAAGACGTTGGCGCTGGGGGTCTATCCAGATGTGACCCTAGCCCGCGCCCGTGAGAAGCGCGACGAAGCCCGCACCCTGCTGGCGGATGGCATAGACCCAAGCGAAGCGCGCAAGCATCGCAAGCTGGCAGATAGGGCTGCCAGTGCAAACAGCTTTGAGGCCGTTGCCCGTGAATGGCACGCCGGCAAGTCGAAGTCGTGGGCGAAGGTGACAGCCGACAAGGCCATCACCCACTTGCAAGCCTATGTATTTCCCGAGATAGGGCACCTGCCCATCACCAGCGTGAAGGCGGCCCACCTGCTGGCGATGCTGCGCAAGATTGAGTCCAAGGGAATCGCCTACACTGCCAGCCGGTTGCGGGAGATGTGCGGGCAGGTATTTCGTTATGCCGTGGCTACCGGCAGGGCGGAAGATAACCCGGCTGCGCACCTGCTGGGGGCAATGCAAAAGCCCGCCACCAACCACCGGCCAGCCATTACCGAACGGCGCGAGTTTGGCGCTTTCCTGCGCGATCTGCGGGAGGCCACCGGCTTTGAGCCTGTCACACGGTATGCGGCCTATTTCGCCATGCTGACGATGGTGCGGGCGCAAGAGTTCCGCTTTGCACGCTGGGAGGAAATCGACGTTGAGGCGCGGGAATGGAAAGTGCCAGCGCATCGCATGAAGGTCGGCAAGACGCTGCCAGCACATACCGTTGCATTGTCCCGGCAGGCGCTTGAGTTGCTGGAAGAACTGCGCTTGCTGACTGGACACACGCCCTTCCTGTTTCCTAAGTCCAAAGGCTACGGCGAAGGCGAAGTCATATCCGAAAACACCGTCGGCAAGCTGTTGAACAATCTGGGCTACCAAGGCCGCCAGTGCGTGCATGGCTTTCGTGCGTCGGCGCGCTCGATCCTGAGCGAACAGGGTTGGAGTGTTGAAGCGATGGAACGCCAGCTAGACCACAAGGAAGCCAGCGGCACCGTGGCGGCCTACGCCCGCAGCCAACACCTGCCCGAGCGGCGGAAGATGATGCAGGCGTGGGCGGACACCTGCGACGCACTGGAAACCGGAGGGGAAGTGATACCGTTGCACCGGGGCGCATAATGAGTTAGCTGCGCCTAGCCCGACGGGGCGAAAACCGGGTTCCCTTGCCCGGCTGGCGCGGCTCCCCACAAGGGCTGCGTGGAGGGGCGCCGATGATGGATTTATCGCACTGGGATTTGGTTGATGAATTTTCGATGAGGGAGGCGGCTTGTCTGGCCGGTGGAATTGAACCGCTTGTTTATGCGGAACTGCCAGTGGAGCGGAGAGCGAAGGCCGATCTTATCTATCGACAAATTTCCGTAGGCTATGCCACGGCAGAGTCTGCCGTTAGTTTTTCGCTCATATTCGGTAATCGGTTCGATTCAGGCGAGACACTGGGTTCGGTTTTCTCGGGATTTTCTTTCCCGCTACCGAGTACGCAGCTTGTACGAGAGGTGGAGGGCTGCCTTCGGATGGGGCGCGCATTTAATTCGACAATATTGGATGATGCCCCGTCTTTCTCTAGACAAAGCCTTGGCGACTGGTTCAACCTCAAGGGGTTCCATCCGATCTACAAGTTTGCTCAGACTTCAATGGAAGATGGCCGTGAGGAACAGTCCGTGATTCAGTCTCCATCCAGGGAGCATGTTTCCGACAAGCTAGCGAAATTGAATCAGGCTGCGGCGAAATTCTGGGCTAACGCTGATCGGGATGACCGAGGGACACACCCCGATAATGCCAAGGTAACCGCGTGGTTGGTGGATCAGGGTTTTTCTCCAACGCTGGCAGACAAAGCGGCGACTATCATCCGCCCTGAATGGGCACCTACGGGCCGTAAGCCGGAAGACTAGAGATACCTTCAACAAATAATCTGTGACACCCATATCACCAATAGCGGCGGGGGTTTCAGAGGGGCGACTCCCTTAAAACAAAACCCCTTTCCGTTTTTCTTCGGCGGCTGCACTGGAATATTTACGCCAATGCACTGCCAGGCCATCGTGTGTGCTTGGCTGCTTCTCGAAGGAAAACAGCATGGCGAATCAAACCGCGCCCAACCTCGACACCCTGCCGGACTCCGGCTTCATTTCCTGTAGCACGCTCGCTGCCGCACTCGAAACCAGCCTAACGACAGTATGGCGTTGGTCTAAATCTGGACGGCTGCCGAAACCGCACCGCCTGGGCGAAGGGACGACCCGCTGGCGTGTTGGCGAAGTTCGCGAAGCACTCTCAAAGCTTGCAGCCTGAGCGGAGCCGACCATGGAAAAAGAAAAAGGCCACCCGCAGGCAGCCCAAAACACACACGGCGATCATAACGATAACTCCGCCCACACTCAACGCCTGCACCTGCTGGCGGCGTTCGAGAAACAGCATTCACTGACGACGATTGAAGCCCGGCGCGATCTGGACATTTTGATGCCTGCTGCGCGCGTGTTCGAGTTGCGCGCGATGGGGTATGACATTGCGACGATCTGGACACAAGGCGTAACCGAGTGCGGGCGCAAGCATCGCATAGCACGCTACGTCTTGAAAAAGGCCGCGCCATGAATGGCGAATGGCTGGAACGCCTGCAATCGCTCTGTGAGCGATTTTCTCACCTTGGCATAGGGGCTGACCTTGCCGCCCTGTCTTTAATCGAACTGTGGGGCTTGTATTGCCACCTGTCCCGGCTGGTGGAGGGGTGAGCCATGGCCGAGAGAAAGCAGAAGCGGCTCCTAGAGTCAATTTCCGGCCTTTACAGCGGGATACCTCACGCGGTTTTGGATTGCACTGCGTTCAAGGGGTTGAGTTATCCGGCAAAGGCTCTGCTGTTCGAGTTGATGAGGCAGCACAATGCATTGAAGGGAAATAACGGACACCTGCACTTGTCGTTCTCATGGCTTGCGAACCGGGGCTGGAAATCGCGCGATGTAATCCAGCGGGCAAGGGATGAACTCATGCGACGCGGCCTGCTAATTCAGACAAGGCAGGGCGGGCTGAATATTGGCGCTTCGCGTTACGCAGTTACTTGGATCAAGATTTCAAACTTCGTCGGGCTGGAAATTGAAAGTAAGGACTATCACCCCGGCGCATGGGGTTTTATGGACGCCTTGCCCATCGCCCAGAGAAACGCGAGCACCAGCCCGCCAGCCAGTAAAGGCAATACCCCCAGCCGGTACGGTCCACTCCCGCCAGCCGGTAAAGCTGAAGCTCTTACAGTACCGTGAGCAGGTACGTAAACGGGGGTATTTGGTGCGTTCAATGTACCGCCAGCCGGTAACAATGAATGTATTACCACTCCCTGCCCGTGATTCGCTTGATTGCTCTCCTGGATGGAAGAGGGGGAGGGCGTGGAAAAACTAGCCCGCTATCGAAAACATCGACCGTGCTTGCTCTTTCGAGCTAACGCTGACCCGGAAAATGGAGCGGCGAGAAAGCTCAATTTTTGATGGCCCTCGCGCGCGCACGCGTTTGCCCAGTATTGGCGGGCCTTTCGGTCTGGTTTGATGGCTCGCAACAAGTGTCATTTATCTAATGATTTCGTATTCTGTGGGGGCTAAATAATGGGCACTGGTGGCATGAGATTCGGGGCTGGCCGTCCGGGGTGGAAGCGCAAGGCCGAACAATCGATGGCTTTTGACGTAAGGCAGATTGCCAGGAAAGGGCTGCTGAGGCCGGGGGCGTTTTCATGGCATTGGTCACGTAACGGGGAGAGCGCCGGCAGCGTAGGCGTGCGTGTTGCTGCTGATACCGAGCGTGTAACCCTCTCTTACCAGTGGACGCCTTATAACAGCGAGCCGCGTAATGTTGAATGCTCGCTGTGGATCGAACGCACCCCCTGCAACTATGGCGGCTCGCGTCCGTGGTTTCGTTGTCCCTCATGTGGGCGCCGCTGTGGGATCGTGTACTACGGGGCACCTGGAGGGCGTTTCGCGTGCCGTCATTGCGTCCGTGTTGGCTACTTCAGCCAATGCGAAGACGAAACGGGGCGGCTGTGGCGCAGGCAGCGCAAGGTTGAACGTAAGCTGGCCGGCGGCGCTTGCGAGTGGAACGGCTGGCGAAAACCCAAGGGGATGCACCAGGAGACTTTTGATCGGCTGCGCAGTCAGATATGGGAGCTGGAAATGCGCAGGGATGAGGTGTTTGAGATTCAAGCGGCTGCGTTACTGCGGCGATGGGGAGTTCTTTAAAGAACTTCAGGCTTGACCTGGTGGTATGTGCGGCTCAAGATTATGCTTAGTCGTTTAATTAACGGCAAGAATAAAACAAAGGGGGCAATGGAAATGAAAAGAATTATTGGTGGCCTTTTAGTAGTGGCGGCCTGCTCTTCTGCAATGGCGGATGATAACTGGGTAGTTACTGGGGCAAGTGAAGAAAGAGGTACTGAGTTCTCAATAAAAAAGGAATCGGGCCTGATCACAAAAAACAAAGCTGGTGACGATATTTTTGTAGTCGTAGGTCGGGTGACTTATAAAAAGACCACAAAAATTGACCTTGAAAAATGGTATGTGAAGTATTCGGACTGCATAAATAAACAAGGACAACTCGTGACTCTCTCTCTTGGTGGAGATTACCTATATGAGAATGACTTTGTTTTTAATGCGGGGTCTATAGCCAGCGCAAACGCGGAGTTCATTTGTGCTGCATATGAATATGCATTAACTGAAATGAATAAAAAGGGTATTTGAATCGATAATCGCTCGCTGTTTTCCGCTGAACTATCTTTAAGCCACCATCACGGTGGCTCTATTTTTTCCTGGGTCGATCCGACAACCTTGTGATCGAAGGGCAAATGTTAGGCTCTACGACGATAGACGATTGGAGCAAAGGTAGCAGCGATCAAGTGGCGGTAGTTCTGGCGGTATGTTTGTATTATTAAATTATTGGATCAAGCAACCACGTTGTCTGTAGCTTGTTATTCGAGTCAGACAAGCGCACCACTCACATGCACGTCAAAAAGCCGCATCCGATATTGGATGCGGCTTTTTGACGTGCGCTACAGGCAGCAGCAGCTTAGTCGATTCCCAGCCGCTCCAGCCGGTAACGCAGGCTGCGGAAGGTGACGCCCAGCACGCGGGCGGCGGCGGTCTTGTTGTAGCGTGTCTGTTCCAGCGCTTCGAGGATGGCGGCGCGTTCCATCTGGTCGAGATAGTCCTGCAGCGGGTACTTGCTGCCGGGCGGGGCGCCGGACGCAGTCGGGAGCGGGGCGAGGTTGAGTTCGTCAGATGTGATGCGTTTGTTTTCGCACAGCGCCAGTGCGCGCTCCAGGGTGTTTTCCAGTTCGCGCACGTTGCCGGGGAAGGCATAGGCGCAGAGCGCCTTTTCGGCGTCGCGTTCGAGTTTGACGTCGCCGCCGCCCAGCTTGCTGAGCAGAAAGCGCGCCATCTCGGGAATGTCTGCGGCGCGGTCGCGCAGGCTGGGCATGACGAGGTCGATGACGTTGAGACGGTAGTACAGGTCCTGGCGGAAGCGTCCGGCCTCCACCAGTGCGGCGAGGTTCTGGTGGGTGGCGCTGATGATGCGCACGTCGACAGATTCCTCGGTGGTGGCGCCGACCTTGCGCACCTTTTTTTCCTGCAGCACGCGCAGCAGCTTGACCTGCATCGACAGCGGCAGGTCGGCCACTTCATCCAGGAACAGGGTGCCGCCATCGGCCGCCTGGAAAAAACCGTTGCGGTCGGCTTCGGCACCAGTGAATGCGCCTTTGCGGTAGCCGAAAAATTCGCTTTCCATCAGGGTTTCCGGAATCGCGCCGCAGTTGACCGCGACGAAGGGCTTGTCGGCCCGGCTGCCGAGGCGGTGAATCAGGCGTGCCGCCAGCTCCTTGCCGCTGCCCGATTCGCCCGAGATGTGCACCGGCGCCTGGGTGCGCGCGAGCTTGGCGATGCGCTCGCGGATGTCCTGCATGGCGGCCGACTGGCCGATCAATTCGCGCGAGGGCGACTGGGCCAGCGCGGCCTCGGGGATCTTCAACGCGGATTTGACCAGCGCGCGCAGCTGGTCGAGCGCCACCGGCTTGGACAGATAATCGAAAGCACCTGCCTTCAGCGCGGCCACCGCGTTGCCGGCATTGCCGTAGGCGGTGATGACCGCGACCGGCACCGGCAGGTTGAGTGCACTGGCGGTGGTAATCACGTCGAGGCCTTCGCCGTCCCCCAGCCGCATGTCGGTGAGGCACAGGTCGTAACGGGTTTGCGCGAGCCGCAGCTGCGCCTCCGCCACGCTGGCGGCGCGGTCGGTTTCCAGGCCCATCTTGGCCAGCGTGAGTTCCATCAGGTCGAGCAGGTCGGGCTCGTCATCCACCAGCAGAATGCGCGGTACGGTTGCCATGCTCACTCGCTGCCGCGCAGGCTCAGGCGGAAGCAGGCGCCGCCCGGTGCGGGGAGGTGGGTGAGGCTCGCGTGATTGGCCTCGGCCAGCTCGCGTGCCAGAAACAGCCCGAGGCCGGTGCCCTGCGCATCGGTGGTGCTGAAGGGTTCGAACAGCTTGCTTTCGAATTCGGCGGCGACGCCGGGACCGTCGTCCTCGATCTCGATCCGTGCGCTGCCACCCACGACCTGGGCGCGGATGCGCAGGCTGCCGGCTTGTTTGCGGCTGTAACGCCAGGCGTTGCGCATCAGGTTCCACAGGATCTGGCGCAGATGGTCGGCATCGAACTTGAAGTGAAGCGCGTCGGGCATGGTGACTATGACGGCCTCAGCCGGGATTTCTTCAGTCTGGCGCAGTTCATCGATCAGGGCAGTCAGCAGGGTCGTATCGAAGCTGACCGGGTTGAGGCGGTCGCGCCGGTTGAGCGTCAGCACTTCTTCCACCAGTCGGTCGAGCCTGTGCGCGTTGTTTTCGATGATGCCGGTCAGCTTGGTCAGGGCAGGGTCGTGGGTTTCCTCGCGCAGCAGTTGCGCGGCATGGCTGATGGCCGACAGCGGGTTGCGGATTTCATGCGCGATGTTGGCGGTCAGCCGGCCCAGTGCGGCCAGCTTCAGCCGCTGCGCGACCTGCTCGGCCTGGCTTTGATCCTCCAGCACCAGCACCCGGCTGTTGTCGGCGGTGGTCAGCGGAATGCAACGCACCCGCAAGCGCGCAGCCGCCGTGTTGAGCGTGGGCGTGGCGCCGGGGGCGATCAGCTGCGACAGCCGTGCCAGTTCGGGCGACAGCGCCTCCAGGCGGGTGATGCCGGGCAGGATCGCCTTGGTGGTGCCGAGCAGCGTCAATGCGCGCGGACTGGCGTGGCGCACGACGCCATCGCCGCGCACTGCCAGCAGGCCGTCGGGAGAATTCTCGATGGCCAGCGCATTGATGCGGTTGAGCAGCGCCAGTTCATCCGCCTGACGCTGCGCCAGCTTTTCCGACTGCAGCGCGCGCTGGGTCAGCGCATGCGCCACCCAGCCGATGGCGAAATAGCCCAGGCACAGGATGCCCACCTGAAAAAAACTGTCGCTCCGCTGGGTGGCGTTGAGAATGCTGAAGCCGTGCTGCAGCAGCACCGCAATCGACGCCATTGCCGCGTACAGCAGGCTGAGCCGGCCGCTGCCGATCAATCCGCCCGATGCGATCGAGATCACCAGCAGCAGACCCAGGCCTGTGGACAGGCGTTCGCTGGTGCCCATCAGCAGCACGACAAACAGGATGTCCGCGATGATGTGCGCGGTGAGCTGGATCTGAAAATCCGGCCAGCGCGCGCGGATGCCCAGCACGAACAGGGCCGTGGCCACCAGGTAGGCATAGGCAAAAGCCTGGAAGCGGGGTGCGGCGTCGGGGCGAAACAGATCGGACGCGTCAAACAGCAGGCCGGTGAACACCAGGGCCAGCGTCAGCGTCAGGCGGTACAGGTTGAAATAGTCGAGACTGCGCCAGTGCGACGCGAAATAACCCTGCGAGGCAAGGCGCGGCAGAGGGGCTGCCGCCGTGCTCATTTTTTACCGAGTTGCTTGTGTTCGGGTGTGCAGAACAGCTCGCCGCCGGAGTAGATGGCTTCGCTACGCGGCAGATTTACCCCGCAATGCGCGCATTTCACCATGTCCTCGACGACCGGGGGCTTGGACGCGGGCGGTTTGGCCAGCGAACGCTGATAGGCGCGGACAATGCCCCACACCACAAACCCGATCACCAGCAGCACCAGAATCTTGATCACGCCATTGCCTCCAAAAGGGCGCCCAGCATAGCATGGCCGCGCACGGCCTGGCAGCGTGCGGCGAGCGCGGAGCGGCATCGGGGTTGCCGCTTTCGTGTGTCGGAATTTTTTACATCAGGTGCGCGGTTCCGTCGTGCTGCAACTCGGGAATGGTATAAAACACCCACGAATACAAGTCCTTATTAACCGAACAAAACCGGTGGCACGGGTCCTGCTAGTAATCAGGCAGGTTATTCGGACAACAGATTCGAAAGCCGACACATAAAAAACAAGCTTTACAAAAAAAGCAACAAACAGTGCGCGTGAAAAGCAGTGGACATCGGCAGTACGGATGTCCGGGCGGGTTCGATTCGGACCTTGCCGCATCCTGTGATCGTTGGGTTCGCTCAACGGTATCTCATGCGCACGCCAAGACGGTGCTGCGCCGCATTTACTATTGCAGATTCCGTCTTGCCGTGCGCGTGCGCCCCGGTCCCGGTACGTTTGGACTCGGGCGGGACGAGGCGGGCTGAAACGAATGACAAGGTGTAACCAGAAAAGCAGCCGGGCCGGCACGGCAAGGCGGACGACAGATCCGCCCTATTCGGCCCGACAAGCTGCACACAACAAAAATAGCAACAGGTAGTGCGCGTGAATAGCAGTAGGCGTCTTCGGCAACGGTGACGCCAGGAGGGGTGTGTTACATGCATGCCCCGCCGCTTCTGTTTCGCTGGGCTTTCGCCCAGCGATGCCTCATGCGCACGCCGGTAAGGCGCTGCGTTTTTTTTTGCTCCTTGCCGGCGTGCGCTGGGTTTGTTTGCCCCGGGTGTCCGTGCGCCCAGCGAAGCGGTTTTGGGAGGCGGCCGCAAGGCTGAACGGTTTGACAGACTTAAAGCGGAGATTTGCCTGGATCGCATATCCGGCCTTAAACCCAACATCATTCCAAAGGAGCAATCGATGAAGCGCATGAAAACACTGACTGCAGGACTCTTCCTGTTGAGCCAGGCATTATCCGGAGCCGCTCTCGCAGCCTCCGTCACCCTGTCGGGCACGACCGTCGACTTCACCTTCGACGACGCCATGCTCGGCCTGTTTGGCCCCGCCAATGTGTCCGGCAACAGCCTCTACTTCACCCCGACCGATTTTGAGGCCAAGTCGCTCAATGGCGCCGGTTTCGCGCTCACCAACGACACCATCAACATCAAGGTGTCGGCGCATTCCGGTTGGTTGTTCTCCAGCATCGGTCTCGTGGAAAAGGGCGATTATCTGCTGCTGGGTTCGGGCAGCATGGCCGATGTCGCGGGCCAGATGCGGATCTTCGATATCGCGGCCCCACTGGTCGACATCACCACCAGCATCGTATCCAGCAGTCCGCTCACCCAGATGGGTTTGCCCACCCACAACTGGGACGCCCAGGTGTCGACCGACCTGTCTGCATGGAATACCGCCCAGGCGCTCAACGTGACCATCGAAAACCTGCTTCTGGCGTCCACCGGCATATCACCTTCTCTGGCATTCGTGGAGAAAAAATTCGTCGGCCTGACCGTGGTCACGGCGCCGATACCCGAGGCTGAAACCTACGCCATGATGCTGGCAGGCCTGGGGCTGGTGGGTTTCGCGGCGATGCGCCGCCGCGCAGCATTGAAATCGATCGTGTAGCCATCAAGCAAACAAAAAGGGCAGCCTGAACTGCCCGCCAGACAAGAGCCTTCCCGGAACGGCGTACTGCTCGCATACGCACTGTCGGGAGAAGGTTCGATCGAATGCGTTCACGCGCATCTAGGCCCGCTCAATCGCGGGCCGTTTTTTTGCGCTGCGGGGGTGTCGGTACCACGGCCGGATGGGCGGGTCCGTCGCCCGGACCGGCCAGCTCAGGCCGTCTGGTTTTCGGGGTAGGGCGAATCGAAGGCGGCGCATCAGCGCTTCTTGCTTCCCGGCAAAATGGAAATGCGCACTGGCCCGGAAGCCCGCCGGCATGCCGAAGCCTCGTCCCTATGTTCGTGCGGCTGTCGGGATTCTTTACTTTCGGCGTTGAATCCGGCCCCGCATATCAGCGTGAAAAGTTAAATTCTTTTTGCAATCATGAAGGTACAAAAGTCTCTTCAGTCAGGCGTGCATCTTGCTTACTTATCCGTGACGAACAAATTCTATAAATATCAAAAAAACATGCGGACAACAAAAAAAATATGGATGGGCCTGGGACTGCTGGCGTTTGCACACGCTTCCTCGGCCGCCCCCCTCACTCTGTACGGCAACGGCTTCAGCGTTACTTATGACACCGCCCAGACCGGCCTCTTCGGCACGGGCGACCTGTCCGGATCGCTCGATACCTTGTATTTCCAGCCCACCCGCTTCGCTGCCGTCTCAAACGGTCCTGAAGTCTCCACGTCTTCCTCGCTGGAATTCACGCTCACCATTGACACGGGCTACCGGCTCAACGGGATCGTGCTGACCGAGCGCGGCAACTACACCCTGCACAACGGCGGGTTGGTGGACGTGTCCGCCATCTTGGGCGTCACCGCCAACGATACGCTCGGCGCGACAATCCTGAATCTGGCGCCCGCGCAGCCGCTCAACCAGGTCGGCCGCACCAGCATCACCTGGGCGATGTCCGGTCTGTTGGCCGCGCCTGCCAGCACGGCGCAAGTCTTCACCGTCAGGCTCGACGACACGCTCATCGCCGATCCGACCAGCGGCATCGGCTTCATCCGCAAGAACTACGCCGGCTTCGGTATCATGGCCGCGCCGGTCGCGGTGCCCGAGCCGTCCGCGCTGGCGCTTCTGCTGGCGGGTGCCGGCGCGGCACTGTGGGCCCGGCGTCGCCGTCAGCCTGCAGCATAAAGCCTGGCTTCGGCCGGGCCACATACATATAAACATACATAATAAAGAGGAGCGCAGCACACAATGAGAACCCCCACCAAAGCCGCCGTCGCGGCACTCGGTCTCGCCGGTTTTTTGCTCGTCGGCGCAGCATCGGCCAACGAAGTCACCTTCACGTTTGATACCACGCAGCCGGACTTCAGCATGTTTGGCACGCCCACGGTATCCGGCAACAGCCTGACCTTCGCCCCGAGCAGCTTCCGCGCTACTGATGGCGCGCCGGCCTATCCGATGATCACCATCACCGTTACGGCCAATGCCGGCTATTTCCTGTCCGGTTTCCAGTTGATCGAGACAGGCGGCTACACCCTGCCCACGAGCGTGGACGAGGTCTCTCTTGGCGGCGTCTTCGAGGCGCTGGACATCGAGGGAACCACCGGCAATTTAGTGTCTTCCGCCATCACTGGCTCAGCGTTCACCACGACGGGTAGCAACCTCGCCTGGACGGGCGGCGCGTCGCTCGCCATTCCGGCCAGCGGCTGGGGCGGCCCCGACGGCCTCGTCACCAGCGTCACGCTCACCATCGACAACCAGCTCTTCGCCTTCGGTGCCGGCGAAATCTGGAAGGACGCGATCAGCGTGGTGGCCGTGGCCACGCCGGTCCCCGAAGCCGAAACCTACGCCATGATGCTGGTGGGTCTGGGCCTGGTCGGTTTCATGGTTCGGCGCCGAAGCCGTGCAATCGCCTGATCGATAGGCAAATGCATGCAAACGGCTCCCGATGGGAGCCGTTTGCATTGGTGCATGCTTGATTGGGTGTTCCTTGTGCCGCACAGGAGGACCTACATACCGGCAGCCCTTTGGCTGTCGGTTTTTTTTACATTCGTGATGGATGGAATTTATCGGCGAGTGAGAAAACGATAAGTTTTTTCGAGCAATCAATCTGGTATGAAATGTCTACGCGATCTGGTGCGTTTTTTGCTAAACGGTCTTTGCCTCGTAAGACGGTGTCTGTACAGGCCCACTTCCATTTCTAAGCATGCTCATGAAATGGCATAAAACGTGTGTGTGAAGGAGGGGTGATGAATCGTAAGAACGTTTTGCTGGCTTCGCTATTGGCCGCGTCAAGTTTTGTCGTTCAGTCCGCGCAAGCGGCACCCAACTGGATTGGTACTGCCGACTATACGGCCGGGAGTCCTGAGGGGGACGAAGATGTGGTTGGCCCGTTCAGTACCTATGACTTTGGCACGGGTGTGGTGTTGCTGGAAACAACCAGTGTGGTGGGTAACGTGTCCACCCTGAATGGCTACTTCCAATCGTTTGTCACCAATCACGAACTGAATAGTGTCCTGGTGCTGGCGGCCAATCTGAACACCACCTATGAGTTGACGGTGGTCGCCAATTTCTCGCAGACAACGACGCAAATCGACCCGAATACCGCTTCGACGGTGATCCAGAATGGCGGCAGTTTCACGATCTATCGCGATACATACCCGGACCGCGACTACACGACGGATAGCGGTTTTACGAACGGCGAAGTCATCATGAGTGGCACCGTCACCGGCGGGGGCGGGGTAGCGGCGACCTTTGGCAGTGCGATCTTTGGCGCGAACGACATCACTGTCCAGGTCACCAGTTTCGATGCTGCTGTGTTCGATCCTGACACCATCGCCACTGCAGACGGGATTTTTACATTGCGCCTTGGAAATTCAGCGGATGCAAGCTTTTTGAGCGATGTGCCCAGTGTTCTCGGTAACACCGCGGATGCGGGTGATTACAAATTTGCCGCCGATGGCTATGCCACGCTGGCGGTCCCCGAAGCCGAAACCTACGCCATGATGCTGGTTGGCCTGGGGCTGGTCGGCTTCATGGTTCGGCGCCGCACGCGTTTGCTAGCCTGAACTTCATCTCCGTGGGTATCGCGGCCCCCTCCGGGGCCGTTTTTTTTTGATTCGGCCTGAAACGCGGTGCGGCAATGCTGGCCCGGGACCATCGTCTTCACCCATCGAGTTCGCCGAATCTCGCACCTGAGCCTGCATACCCGGATCGATGCTGTGTGGGGGGGCATTCTCGCCGTCATTCCCAAGACACAAACCTGCGCCATGATGCCGGATGGATTAGGGTAGGTTGGATTCATGGCGCACCGCCGCACGCGTTGGCCGGATTGAGTTTCGCGGCGCAGGTAGGGTGGCCCATCATAAGGCTTGGTATATATGTTGCTGGAATATGGTATGGATGTAGCATAATGACCCATCAGGTCTGGCCACCAGGCAAACAAACGGCGGGCGGCCTGACCCGATAAGTAATAAAAAACGCATCCCTGCGGTGCGCCAGGAGCAATGACAAACCACAATCAGTGGCTATTCCGCCAGCAACTTTCCGTTGTGTCGCTAACCAAGATCCTGCTCGACCCCTTTGTGGCCGTGCTGGTCCTGATCGCCTGCACCGTGGTATTTGGCGAGCCGTTTCGCGGGCCGTATCCCATTCTGGCGCTGATCGTTTTTACACTGACCTTCCCCGGAAAATGGCCCGAAGTGACGCTGCGCGCCTTCTGGAACGAGGTCATCATGCCCTGGATCTTTCTGGCCGGGCTGATCCTGCTGTTTGGCTATTCCTCCGGCTACCTCGACTGGTTCCCGCCCGATCTGGTGCTGGCCTGGGTGCTGGCCACACCGGTGGCCATGTACTTCGCCCACCGCGTGGTGCGCCGGCTGCTGCCGCGCCTGCTGCTGCTGGAAGGCGGGCGCCGCCGCGCCATCATTGTCGGGGCAGGGCAGTTGGGCACCGAACTGCGCGGCCGCTTTGCCAACGACAGCTCGCTCGGCGTCGACGTGATCGGCTTCTTTGACGACCGCAGTATGGACCGCACCGAACTGGTCGACCCCAAAAAACTGCTCGGCAAGCTCGACGACATCCCGAGCTATGTGAACAGCAACGGCATCGACCTCGTCTACATCACGCTGCCCATGGCCGCCCAGCCGCGCACCCTGAACCTGCTCGACGCCCTGCGCGACACCACCACCTCGGTCTATTTTGTGCCGGACATTTTCGTGTCCGACCTGATCCAGGCCCGGGTCGACCACATCCACGGCATGCCCGTGGTGGCGCTCACCGAAACGCCCACCCTCGGCGTCTCCGGCATCGGCAAGCGCATCAGCGACGTCGTCATCGCCAGCCTCATCCTGCTACTGATCTGGCCCTTGCTGCTGATCGTGGCCGCCGGCGTCAAACTGTCGTCCCCCGGCCCCATCATCTTCAAGCAGCGCCGCTACGGCCTCGACGGCCAGGAAATCCTGGTCTACAAATTCCGCTCCATGCGTGTCTGCGACGATGGCGAGGTCATCAAGCAGGCCGGCCGCTGCGACCCGCGCATCACCCGTTTCGGCGCCTTTATCCGCCGCACCTCGCTCGACGAGCTGCCGCAGTTCATCAACGTCTTGCAGGGCCGCATGAGCGTCGTCGGCCCGCGCCCGCACGCCGTCGCCCACAACGAGCAGTACCGCAAGCTCATCAAGGGCTACATGCTGCGCCACAAGGTCAAGCCCGGCATCACCGGCTGGGCCCAGGTCAACGGCCTGCGAGGCGAAACCGAAACCCTCGACAAGATGCGCGCCCGCATCCAGTACGACATCGATTACATGCGCAACTGGTCGCTGGTGTTCGACCTGATGATCATCGGCAAGACTCTGGCGGTCGTCTGGCGCGATCAGAACGCGTACTGACATACATAGGTTGGCAATCCCTTGCCAACGTCCATGCGCCACAACCGTCCAAGCGGCGGGAAAGGATTCCCGCCCTACGGCTGCTCGCGGGTGTTCGACCTGACCTGATGATCATCGGCAAGACCCTCGCCGTCGTCTGGCGCGATCAGAACGCGTACAGACATACGTAGGTTGGCAATCCCTTGCCAACGTCCATGCTAATGCAGGCTGGCCCGGATGGATCGGGACAGCGACCGCATTGCCCGCACAGCAAAACTCCCGATCCGCGACGCCCTGCGAAGGCTGCGTTACCCAATGCCCGGTCCTATCAGATGGGCCCGGGTGTGGGGCGTATGTTTATACATGTATTAATTAAATTAATGATTGCCGTTGTGTCGATAAATTTTACACATGGCTTGGCGGATGGTAATAAGGTACCAATATATTGAATCAAAAGACTATTATCCGCTGGTATAAGGAAATTCTGCCGGTGATTCGAGCCCATTTAACTGCATCAGCCTATTTTTTTGCATCCCAGGTGTCGGATTTTTTTACAGTGGTAGTTCGAAACTACCAGTACGTTCTGCAGAGCCGCAGCACCGAATCCTTAAACGATTGATTCGATGGCCATAAATAATTATCCAACAAAGCTGGTACGGCCATTGCTAAACAGGCAGGGCCGCAAAGCATTTTGTACGGTGCAGCGTATCGCACCGGGTGGCAGGAGGATGTAGTTGTTTGATCGATCGATACTTTCTACACGACTAGAGGAGATACACAATGAATTTCAAGATGACAAAAATTGCTGCAGCAGTCGCGATGGCGATGGCCGCGAATGGCGCCTACGCTTTGAGCGTGACCAGCGTGCAGATTGCTGACACCATTAACGCTACTACCAACGCGCTGGGTACTGATGGGAGAGAAGGTGCTTTCCGTTTCGGCAATATCAACACGACCACGTACACCGGCGCAAGTCTTTGGTTTGGTGACTTGAACGGCGGCATGATCAACATGTCGGGCGGCGCGCCGCTGCAATTCACATCCGGTTTTTCGTTTGCCGGTGCTGATTTCCAGCCCTTCAATGCAAAAGTGAACGGTGGTGTGGTTGTTCCGGGTTCGGGCGCCATCACCTGGTCCACCAGCGCTGCAGCTGATGCGGCAGCAGTCGGTACGGTTCTTTCCGGTTCCGACCTGATCATTTCCAACTTTGACTGGGCTGGTTACTACGTTGGTGCGAATTTCAACTTCGCGCAGTCGCCTGATGCCGCCCCGAATGTGCTCAACTTCATCAAGACGGGTTCCGACGAATATGCTTTCCGCCTGTCGTTCCAGCATGACATCACGACGGCTGACGATCCGTCGCAGTCCTATACTACCCAGACCGCACGCTGGGTGCTGGAAGGCACCATCTCCACTGCTGCGCCCATCCCCGAGGCTTCCACCTACGGCATGATGCTGGCCGGTCTGGGCCTGGTTGGCGCCGTGGTTGCCCGCCGTCGCCGTTCCGTCTAGTAATTTGCCAAAGCAATTTCGTAGCATCTTGAAGCCGACACCCTTTGGGGTGTCGGCTTTTTTGATTGGTTGTGTTGTGCCGGATAACCATGCAGCAAACTGATATCGACTCATTGGCCGACCAGGCCTGGGCGTTGGTGGATGCCAGCCGGTTCCATGAGGCCCATGCATTGTTTGCCCGACTTTGTGAGCTGACGCCCGGGGACCCGGAAGTCTGGATGATGCGTGGCGTCACCCAGATGGAGCTGGACGACAAGGCGGGCGCACGCCTGCATCTGCAACGGGCACTCGAACTGGATTCCGCGTATGCCGATCCCTGTTTGCATCTGGGTAAACTTGCGCTGGGTGCAGGCCATGTCGCTGAGGCGCTTGAGTATGCGAAAAAGGCGCTTGCTCTCGACCCCCGGTATGCCGAAGCCTGGGTTCTGCTGGCCGCTGTGCAGGGCTCGTTGAACAATCACGCCGAAGCTGAGAACGGCGCACACAAGGCTTTGAGCCTTGACCCTGAGTCAGTTCAGGCAGGTGTTCAATTGGCGCATGCCTTGCGTGCGCAAAACAAGCTTGATGAGGCGGTCAGACAGTTTCGCCAGATATTGACCCGACATCCGGGATTGATTGAGGTCGAGATGGAGCTGGCGGCGACGTATGCCCGGCTCGCGCACTATGAGCAGGCGGCCGCCTGTTATCGGGATATCCTGGCGCGTGCACCTTGCAACGCCAGAGCCCATAACGAACTGGGCAATGCATATATGGCGCTGGACGACCACATTCAGGCTGAGCGCAGTTATCGACAGGCCCTGGAATCGCCGGATGCTGCCCCGGAAGCGTATGCCAACCTCGGCTTGATCCTACAGACCAAGGGAGATTTTACCGGCGCCGCCCATTTGTGCAGGCAAGCGCTGGCACGCAAGCCGGAGAGCGCGCCCCTACATCAAATGCTGGCGACAGTCCTGGAGTTTCTTGGCCAATACGACGAAGCGGTCGCTCATTGTGACCTGGCTTTGTCTCATGATCCGGGCTTTACCGAGGTGCTGGGCACTAGGGGGCGTATCTTGATCAAGCAAGGGGATTATCAAGGATGTCACGCCTTGCTAAAGCCCCTTATCCAGAGTGGCGCGGCCAAAGCCAAGGCCAAACTTGTTTTTGCCGAGGCGGCCACCCGTCTGGGGCAGTCTGATGACACGGTCAACATGCTGGAGGAATCGTTGCTGAAAGATCGGTTGGATAAAACCGAACGGCAACAGATTCATGCGGCTCTGGGGCGGATTTACGACGAGACAAATCGCTATGACCTGGCTTTTGCGCATTTTCAGCAATCAAATGCGCTCAAGGTCGGCAGCTTTGATTTGTCGCGGTACGAACACGTAGTCAGCCAGTTGATTGCAACATTCAATGCGGATTTTCTGTCGTCCGCGCCCCGCAGTCAGTGTGCTTCCAGCTTGCCTGTATTCATTGTGGGCATGCCACGCTCCGGCACCAGCCTGCTGGAGCAGGTTCTGGCCAGCCATCGCAGTGTTTTTGGGGCGGGGGAGCTAAGCGATATACAGGAGCTTGCCGGCGCGTTCGCCAGGCGCCATGCCCCGGTGAAATATCCGCAGTGCCTGACGCATGCAGGTGCCGATGAGCTTACGCAAGCAGCATTGACCTATGTACAACACCTGCGGGGTTTGAATGCAGACGCGATTCGCATCGTGGATAAAATGCCGCAGAATTTCATGCACCTGGGGCTGATTCAGTTGTTGTTCCCCCACGCCCGGATTATCCACGTGAGCCGCGACCCGCTCGATACCTGTTTGTCCTGCTACACCCAGGAATTCACTGCGGCTCATGCTTACACTTACGACCTCGGTGTATTGGGTGCTTACTACAAACAATATGAACGACTCATGCAGCACTGGAACAAGGTGCTGAAAATCCCTATTCTTAATGTCGAATATGAAGCGCTGGTCAATGATCAGGAAGCTGTCAGCCGCCAGTTGATCGAGTTTTGCGAACTGGAATGGGATGAGCGGGTGCTGCGTTTCCACGAAACCCGGCGCGATGTAGCCACGGCCAGCTTCGATCAGGTAAGGCAGCCCCTGTATAAAAAATCGGTTCAGCGCTGGCGGCATTACGAGGCGCATCTTGGGCCATTGATCGCTGCACTCGAGCCGTCCGTAAACCCATAACCCGTTAATTGCGTGTCACAAGATGATGGATGCTAACGCCCTGTTGGAGCAAGCCGATGCGCTGCTTGAGCGGAACCAGCTCAATGAGGCCAAGCGGCTTTACGCCGAGGTTGCTCAACACGCCCCCGCCAACGCGGATGCATGGATGATGTTGGGTCTGATCGAGCAGGAGCAGGCGCAACCCGCAGCGGCGGAAGCCCATCTGCGCCGTGCCGTGGAACTGGATGATCAGTTTGTCGAGGCCCAGTTGAATCTTGCCAATTTGCTGCGGCAGCAGGGGCGGCTGGATGAGGCCACTCATTTCGCCAATCTTGCAGTGAAGTGCGATGAAGGTTACACCGAAGCCTGGGTGTTCCTGGGGGGGGTGTATCAATCCCGGGGCATGCTTGCAGAGGCGATTGCGGCTAATCAGCGCGCGCTGCAACTCGCCCCGGATCTCACCGACCTGTGGTTGCATCAGGGTGCGCTATCTCTGCAGTATGGCCAGTTTCAGAACGCAGTGCAGTGTTATCGCCAGGTGATCGCGCAAGCGCCGACGCATGCCGAAGCGCACAATCGACTCGGCGGTGCGCTGATGCGCCAGGCAAAGTACGCTGAAGCCGAAACGGCCATCCGGACGTCTTTGCAAATCGATCCGGGCTACGTTGAAGCCCACGCTAATCTTGGGAATCTGTTCCTGGAGATGGAGCAGTACAACAGGGCTGCTGATTGTTTTCGTCAGGCGCTGCAAATCAACCCCAACTTCGTGGGTGCGCTGGCCAATCTGGGACATCTGGCTTATCAGCAGAAACAGTTTTCGGACGCCGCGCCATATTACGAAAAGGTATTGCAACTTGCCCCGGACTTCACGGAAGCACATCTGGTGCTCGGTAATATTCATCTGGAGTTGGGCGATGCAGCAGCGGCGGTGAGATGTTTTGAGGAAGGGGTGCGCAGCGCACCCCTGAATCCCGACGCTCGAATCAGCCTCGGATACGCGCTAAACGAGCTGGGTGAGCAGAGCAAGGCCAACGCGCAGTTTATTCGGGCGCTGGAAATCAATCCGAACCATGCGCAGGCTCACTTCAACCAGGGGCTCACCCAAAAGGCGCTTGGCAATTACACGGAGGCCGCCAGTTGTTTTGGCAAGGCGCTTTCGCTTGAACCCAACAATATCGAGACCCAGTTGGCGTTGAGTCTGGTGAGCCTGCTTTTGGGCAATCTGGCAGAGGGATGGCGGCATTACCGCGCGCGACCGAGCATGCGGGATAAGCCGTGGAGCGCACCAGACGCCTTGGCGAATGACCTGCACGGAAAGCGCTTTTTGCTGGTCAAGGATCAGGGGATAGGGGATGAGATATTTTTCCTTAGATTTGCCCCGTTGTTGAAGGCGCGGGGTGCGTGGATCGCGTATCGGACTGATCCAAAAATCGCCAGCCTGGTAGCGCGTTGCGCCTTTATCGATCAGGTTGTCGGTGAGCATGAAGCGCTGGAGTCCATCGATGCGACCCTTTCTGTGGGCGATTTGCCTTACCTGCTGGAGGTGAATGAAATCGACCAGATTCCGGCTCCCATCCCTTTACCTGTTCTTGCCGACGCGATGGACGCAGTGCAACAAGAATTGAAAAAAATGGGTGAAGGGCCTTTCATCGGGGTGACCTGGTGGGCGGGCAGCAAGCAGACTAGAGCTGATCAAGCGAATTTGGCTTTCCGGGAAATACCCTTGCCCGAGCTGGCTGATGTTTTGCGAGGCGTTCAGGCCACCATCCTGATATTGCAGCGCAACCCATCACGGGAGGATATTGAATACCTCAGGCAGGCGGTCGATTTGCCGATTCACGATCTGAGTTATCTGAACAACAACATTGAACATATGCTGGCGCTTCTGTCTTTTCTCGATGATTACATTGGCGTTGATAATACGAACATGCATTTGAGTGCGTGTGTCAGTAAGCCATGCCGGATTCTGGTGCCGCACCCTCCGGAGTGGCGGGCGATGTCGGAAAGCAGGCATTCGATCTGGTTCCCCGGGTTTTCTTTGTACAGGCAGTCGCCCGATTCAGATTGGTCACCTGCACTGCAAGCATTGAAATCTGATTTGGCAGGATTCGCTGAACGTGGCTGAGCTAGCTCAGCCACGTTGTTTGGTTGCCGCACCCTGAAAACGTCCGATTCGTGAATATGCAATCTACAAATAGCCAATCCCTTTTAGATGAAGCCTGGGCGCTGGTTGAAAACAATCGTTTGCGGGACGCTCGGAAAGTGTTCGAGCGTGTCTGTGAACTAGATGAAACCGAGGCTGAAGCATGGATGATGCGTGGCTCCATTCATGGTGATTTGGGAGAGACAGAGCCTGCCATCGCCTGCCTGGAGCGCGCAATTGCAATTGATCCGTGTTATGCCGATGCCCTTCTACATTTGGGCAAGATCAGGCTCAACCAGGGGCAACTCGATCAGGCGCTTCAGGATTGCCGGAAGGCAGCTCAGTGCGACCCCGCGTTCGTGGAGGCATGGCTGCTGTTGAGTGCGGTACAGGCGCAGTCCGGGAGTTGGGTTGACGCAGAACAGTCGTGTCGGCAGGCGCTGGTACATAACCCTGGCGAACCTCGGGCAGTTCAACAATTAGCGCGCATCACCCAGGTTGTGATGCGGCAGAGCGATCTGGGCAGTCTCGAAAAAACGCCGCCGATTTTTGTGCTGGGGATACCCCGTTCCGGGACATCGATGATTGCCGGTGCCCTCCATCATTGCGGCGCCTGGATCGGCGAGACCGTTCCGGGCGGCCCATCCAATCCCGAAGGCTTTTTTGAGAATGTGATGCTGCGCGAGCGCGTGCTCAAACCCATGCTTTCCCATCAAGGCGCCGATCTACTGGATGTGCGCGCGATGCCCGAACTGGATCGTCTGACGCCGCAGTCTGGACTCAAGGATCAAGTGTTGCGCCAGTTGTCGATCGAACAGTACCCCGGCGGTGATCAAGCCTGGTTGTATAAGGATGGAAAGCTGTCACTCGTCTGGCCGCTTTGGCGTGATGCGTTTCCCAATGCGCGCTGGGTGATTGTGCGACGTCCAGCGGACGATATTGTTCGTTCATGTTTGCACACCAATTTTATGAGTCAGCATTCTTTCGATCCGCAGTTTTGGCGCGCGTGGGTCAGGCAGTATGAACAACGGCTTGAGGCGCTTAAAGCATCGGGGGTGTGGTGGCGGGAAATCGATTCTCACGACACCGTTTCGGATCTTAGTACGCTACGCACCCTGGTGCAGGATCTGGGTCTGCAATGGAATGAACCCGCCGTGCGTTCCTTCATCAAACCACAGCATTGGCACGCTCTTTCGAATGATCCGGAAAAAGGGGGAAAGGGGCTGTCGCCCACTCACTCGGAGGCAAAACCATCAGGCAACCGGATCCTGTTGAACAGTGTTGCCAAGGCGGGCACCCACCTGCTGACCCGGACCGTGGCGCTGTTGCAGTGCGAGCCATTCCCTTTCTTTTTACATGGCGCACACACCAAGCAACGGCCGATAGAGGCCGAGGAAACCGAAGACAGCGTGCTTGTCGGCGTGATCTGGCCCTGCCTGGTCAATGCAGAAGGATTGACATCCATTCTGGGCGATGTGCCGAGGAATCAGTATCTAAAGGCACATCTCCCCTACTCGCCCCGGACGGCCAAAATTCTGGAAGACCTGGATTACAAGATGGTGATCATCGTGCGTGACCCGCGCGACGTTGCTTTGTCGCACATCAATTGGTCGCTGACCCGGGATTACCTGCCGCATCAAAAATATTACGAATCCTTGTCGCCAGATGAGCGCTTGTCCCAGGAGATTGAGGGATTTGCGTTTCTACCCGATGGCCCGGTGGTGCTGGATTTGCGCAAACGCTACGAATACATCCTGAAATGGCGCGGCCATCCCATGGTGTACGTCACATCATTCGAGCGACTGGTTGGCCCAAGTGGGGGGGGGAGCGCAGAAGCGCAGCGGGAGGAGATTGATAATATTGCGGCGCATCTGGGTATCGAGTTAACCGATGATCATCGCAAAGCTGTAATCGATAATCTATTCGGTGGCACGGTGACCTTCAAGAAGGGTAAAAGCGGTGGGTGGAAACAACACTTCAGCGAGAAACATAAACAGAAAATCAAGGCCTTGATGGGCGACCTGATTATTGAATTGGGATATGAACGGAACAATGATTGGTAATTTGAACCACTGATTATTTTGTTTGGCGTTGATTTCCATGTAGTCATGAGGTAACGAACCCGATGGCTCCGCTTTTGGCTGATACTGAAAACGGGAAATTAACTGGATAAAGCTGCATGGAAAAAGGAAACCCTATTCATGGATCGGTTAGAGTCATGCAAAACCGAGTCGGGCCGGTGCATTGGTGAAGTGGATTGCTGTAAGAAACCGAGGAAAAGACACAATGTTTAATTATTCGATCAAATACGTCACGGGCGCCGCCCCACTTTCGCCTGTTGGCTTAAATGACGCTGATCAAATGAACCTAGTGCATTTTCTGCACATTGGAAAATGTGCTGGAACCACGATTAGATCACTCATCAATTCCGTGAATCAGAATAGAAGCCAAATGTTGATAATGGCGCACGGGCACAGAGTTGTACTTTCAGATATTCCGCCTAAAGCCCGCTTTTTTTTCTCGATCCGAGATCCGATAACGCGTTTTTACAGTGGTTTCTACAGTCGTAAAAGAAAAGGTCAGCCTTATCTATATGTTGAATGGGGGGAGGGGGAAAGAAAAGCCTTTGCTCGCTTTCCTGAGGCGAATGATCTTGCAGAAAGTCTTTTTGACAATTCTCCCGTCGGGCTTCAGGCGTTCTCTGCAATGCAATCTATAAGGCATGTCAAGCAGCCTCAGTATTCGTGGTTTCCTGACCTTGAGGAAATATTCGACAGCCGTCCTCCGATCTGTATTCTTAGGCAAGAAAACCTTGAAGCCGACGTTCGCTATCTTGGAAAAGTGTTGGATCTTCCTAAAGACATAACCCTGGAAACGGATAATGTCAGGGCTCATAAAAATGATTACTCTGCAACCCCGCCTCTAAGTAGTCGTGCCGTTGAGAACCTCAAGCGCTGGTATGCGGCCGACATTAATTTTTACGCTTTAGCCACTTCCTGGGTGGAGCGAAACCAGAAATAACGGAACGGGCCTTTTGTGGCTTATTTGTACTAGTTTTTTGAGAGAGTCATGTAAAACTGAGGTTTTGCTGACATATACTTATGCGGCGAGAAACCTGAAAACCCATTAAGTATATTTATTTAGTACAAATTAAATCAATAACCCATAGGATAGGAGGAGACGATGTTGAAAACAAAATTGTCAATTGCGCTAACGCTGGTTTTGGCTCCCGGCTTGGTCCACGCTACCAACGGCTATTTTTTACCTGGATTTGGCGTGAAATCGCAAGGAGCGGGTGGTGTAGGCATTGCGTTGCAGGCAGATTCCCTGTCGCAGGCAGCCAACCCGGCCAACCTGATCGGCACCGGCATGCGAGGCGACTTGGGCATGACATTGTTTAATCCCGAACGTTTGTCGGCAACGGGCGCTGCAACCGGGTTGCCGGCTGATCCTGACGGACTGGCTGGGGGATTTAACTTCGGTACGGCGGGGCAGTTGGCAACCGGTGCTTCGCAAAGCGGGAACCGACTTTATCTGATGCCAGACATGGCATTCAGCATGCCTCTGTCGGAAAAGGTCAGCGTGGGGCTTGCAGTTGTAGGCAATGGAGGCATGAACACCACCTACAAAGAGAACATTTTTGGTTTGGGTGGCGGAGCAAGTGGGGAAATTAGTACTGGAACGGCAAAATGGGGAGGGAGAAGAGACGCGCTGGGTATTGATCTGATGCAGTTGCTTGCCCCTGTTTCCGTTGCCTATCAGGTTGTGCCTGATCATACTTTGGGCGTGTCGCTGAATCTGGCGGCCCAACGTTTCAAGGCTAAAGGACTGGGTCAATTTGTTTCATTCGGTATCACTTCGGATAATAAGCACATGACCAACAACGGTTACGATTATTCATACGGAGGCGGTGTGCGCTTGGGGTGGCTCGGAAAGTTTGCCGATGACAGGGTGTCAGTAGGGGCAACTTGGGCATCGAAGACTTATATGACCGAATTCGATAAATATAAGGGGTTGTTTGCCGAGCAGGGTGATTTCGATATTCCAGAAAACTATGGTTTAGGTATTGCGATCAAGGCCACGGATCGTTTAACGGCAGCATTTGACGTGACACGAATTATCTATTCAGGGGTGAAAGCGGTCAGCAACCCTGGGCCGGGCATCGACGGCGGATCGGGCGTGGCCCAAGACTTCATCCTGAATGAAATTGCTGCTGCTGGCGGTAATAATTCTACACATCCGATGGCACTGGGTCAGGATGACGGCATGGGATTTGGATGGCAGGACATGACGGTCTATAAGTTGGGTGTGATTTATGATGCAACTGACCGGCTGACCCTGCGGGCGGGTTACAACTATGGCAGGATGCCAGTCCGTATCGATCAGGCTGTTTTTAGCGCACTGGCGCCTGGCGTAACTGAACACCATTATTCGGCTGGCTTTACTTACCAGATGAAAGGTGAACTGGACTGGGAAATTTCTGGCGCCTACATGTACGTTGCCAATAAGGAAGTCAGATCAAATCAGCAGGCTGTTGTGGATCAGGTGTGGTACAAGATGCATCAACATGTGCTCGGAATTGGATTGGGCATTAAATATTAATTTGTGTTCTGGTCCGGGAAAAAGCCCGTTTTAATAACGGGCTTTTTTCTTGTTAAAAGTTTGCTCTCAATTCGATATCAGTAGCATGGATGGCGCCTGTATAAAGTTTTGCGCGGGCGCCATTCATATTTTCGTTCCATCTGTGACGCGGCACGCGACCTGCTTTTTGTATTCCTGCGGTGCGCTTGGTGTAACATTCGTACCACATAATTTCGATAATTCGGATTGCGAGGAAGACAATGATGCAAAGCTACAAGAAGCTGTATTTTCCCCTATTGATTGCTGTGCTGGCTGCCGGTTGCGGCGACAAGAAAGACGAGGCCGCAACGGACGAAAAGGCCCCCACCCAGGTGGCGGCCAAGATCAACGGCACCGAATTGACGGTGCATCAGGTGAATTACGCGTTGCAGCGCATTCCCAATCTGAATGCGGAGCAATCCAAGGCGGCTTCGCTGCGGGTGGTGCGCAATCTGGTGGAGCAGGAGTTGCTGGTCCAGAAGGCGCTGGAAGACAAACTGGATCGCGATACCAACGTGGTACAGGCGCTGGATGCCGCACGTCGCCAGATTCTGGCCGAGGCTTACATGGGCCGCAAACTGGGCACATCGGCCGAGCCGACCGATGCCGAGGTGTCGGGCTATTTTGAGCAGAACCCGGAATTGTTTGCCCAACGCAAAATTTATCGCCTGCAGGAAATCTCGATCAAGGCGCCAGAGGACAAGCGCGACGTGATCCGTGCACAGTTGGAGGCGTCGAAAACACTGAATGATTTCGGCACATGGCTGAAGGCCGAGAACTATGAGGTTAAAGCTGCGCAGGGCGTGAAACCGGCTGAGCAGCTGCCGCAGGCGATGCTGCCCCAACTGGCTAAAATGCCGGACGGCCAGGCGATGGTGATGAACACACCCGATGGCCTGCTGGTTATCGTGCTGGCCGATTCGCAGACACAGCCGGTGACGCTGGAACAGGCCAAGCCGGCCATCGTTCGCAAGCTTAAAGTCGAAGCCCGCCAGAAGGCCGCCAAGGCCGAACTGGATGCGCTGAAGGCCGCGGCCAAGATCGAATACATGGGTGAATTTACCGATGCGGGCAAAGAGGAAGCAACTCCTGCTGCGGCGGCAGAGCCCGCTGCTGCCACTACGCTCGAAGAGCCCGATGCTGATGCCGATGCGATCAGCAAAGGCATTTCCGGTCTTAAGTAAAAGGCAGGTCCAGGAAGCAAGATACAAGATTCAAGAAGGCTGCTGGCGGGCGGCGTGCCGCACGCTTCGCATGACCTTGAATCTTGAGTCTTGAATCCTGGCGCGCGTTCCATGTTCATGTCCCCCATCTTCGTCCGCAGCCTGCCGTTCGGGCTCTACATCGCCCTGCTTGCGCTGGAAGGCCTGTTGCCCGAATGGCAGCCGGACTTCGACGTTCGCCTGTTGTACCCGGTGAAGGCGGGCCTGGTCGCACTGGCGCTGGCGGTGCTGTGGCGCCATTACACCGAACTCAAAACCTGGGGTCTGCCGCTGCGGCACCTGCTGCTGTCGGTGGGTGTGGGTGTCGTGGTGCTGGTGCTGTGGGTCAATCTGGATGCCGGCTGGATGCTGATGGGCGAGGTGGGCGAAGGCTACAACCCCACCGACGAGGCCGGCCGCATCGACTGGTGGCTGGTGGCCTTTCGCATTGCCGGTGCCGCGCTGGTGGTGCCGCTGATGGAGGAATTGTTCTGGCGCTCGTTTTTGCAGCGCTGGGTGCAGCAGCCCGATTTTCTGACGCTCGATCCGGCCCGTGTCGGCCTCAAGGCATTGCTGATCGTCAGCGCGCTGTTTGCCGTGGCACACCTGCAATGGTTTGCCGGGCTGATCGCCGGCCTGATCTATGGCTGGCTGTATATCCGCACTCGCAACCTCTGGGCGCCGATCATCGCGCACGCCGTTACCAATGGCCTGCTGGGTGCGTATGTGGTGACGACTCGGCAATGGGGTTTCTGGTGAAGCACGCGCTGCCGCTTGCCGGATTGGCCGTGGCATTGGGCGCGCTGATGGTTCCGCCCGCGATGGCGAAGGAGGGCGATACCTTCCGGCCGTTCGTCTCTTACACGCGCTATTACGACAGCAACCTGTATCGCCTGGCCGAGAGCGAGAAAAACCTGGTGCCGCAGCTGTCCGACCAGTACAGCGTGCTGAGTGCCGGGCTGAACGTGGATTGGCAACCCGGCCGCCAACGCATTACCGCCAGCGCAGCCAAGAACCTGGTGCGGTTCTCGCGCTATTCCAATCTGGACTATGACGGTTCGGACTACCAGCTGAGATGGAACTGGCGGCTGGGCAACTACTGGTCGGGCCTGGTGGGCGCAACCGAAGGCGTCACCCAGAGCAGCCTCAGCGATCAGCTGGGTTTGCCGGTCAACAACACGGTCACCCGCGAAAATCGCTTTGCCAACGCCGAGTGGCAGTTTCATCCGCGCTGGCATGTGGGCGTGGGGGCGGCGACGGCAACGTCGACCAATAGCACCTCACAGCTGGCACCAGCGGATTACGAAGACCAGAGCATATCCGCAACGCTGGGCTACACCACACCCAAGGGCAGCAAGCTGCGCGCCCAGTTGCGGCAAGTGGATGGCGAATACCCCAATCGTCCGGTCACCTACGTTGACCGACTCTATACGCAGACCGAGTACAACCTGCTGGGCGACTGGAGCCTGACCGGCAAGCTGACAGCGCGCGGCAAAATCGGGTATACCCAGCGCGAGAACGACACCCAGTCCCAGCGCGACTTCTCCGGGCCGACGGGGCGCGTTTCCGTGGATTATTTGCCGACCGGTAAAACCATGCTGACCTGGGCGCTTTATCGTGAAATATCAAACACGGACGATCTGAACGCCAGCTATCAGTTGAACACCGGCACCAGCCTGGGCGCGGCCTGGCTGTTGACCTCCAAAATCACCCTGCGTGCCAATGGCAGTTTCGAAAACCGCACCTCCGAAGGCGACACCGGTGTCGTGACACCCGGGCTCGTCCAGCGCGACGAAGACACGTTGAGCGGTTCGCTTTCGCTGAGCTATGCCCCGTTGCGCATGGCCACGATCGATGTCGGCCTGCAGGCCGGGCGGCGGGATTCCAACACTCCCGACAACGATTACACGTTTCGTTCGGTGTTCGTCAGTGTGCGGGCTGATTTTTAGTCGCCGCACTGCGAAATGAAGCGGGCATGGGTTTTGCAGGTGAGACGGGCTGGCCGCTGAGCGGTTTTGACTATAGACAAGGATAAAATGCGCTTTCTGGGCGAGAGCCTGGGTGCATGATGTGGAATGCCAGGTTCCTGAATGCTGTACTACAGAGGTTGTGCGGACTTTCTCTGTAACTTGAATCTTGTAACCTGCACCTTGATCAATTTGAAGCAGGAGGGCAGTCGTCCAAGTAACGGCCGCCGATTGGAGAGAGTAATGACGAAGTTGTGGCGTAGTGTTTTGATGATGTGCGTGTTGCTGCTGGCGGCGCCGGCATGGAGTGCGGATAACGACTACCGCATGGGCACCGGCGATGTGTTGCGCATCACGGTGTATGGGCAGCCCGACCTCACCACCGAGGCACGAGTGGGCGAAAGCGGCAACATCACCTTTCCGTTGATCGGCGAAGTCAAACTGGCTGGCACCACGCCTGCCCAGGGCGAAACTGAAATTGCACAGCGACTGAGCAAGGGTGGATTCATCAACGAGCCCTTCGTCACGCTCAACGTGGTGCAATACCGCAGCCAGCAGATTTCGGTGCTGGGGCGGGTGAACCGGCCGGGCAAATTCACGCTGGAAAAAGTCAGCCGCATCTCTGACGCGCTGGCCTTGGCTGGCGGCATCGTCCCGGACGGATCCGACGTGGTGACCCTGGTGCGCACCCGCGACGGCAAACCCGAATACCGCGAGATCGATGTGATCGCACTCTTCAAGCCGGGTGGCGAAGCCAGCAACGAGCTGGTGCAGGACGGTGACATCATCAACGTGGCACGCCAGCCGATGTTCTACATCTATGGCGAAGTGAACCGGCCCGGCGCGTTTCGCCTGGAGCAGGATATGAACGTGGTGCAGGCCCTGTCGATGGGTGGCGGCGTCAACGCGCGCGGTACACAGCGAGGCATCCGGATCCTGCGCCGCGACGGGAACGGCGCCATGCAGGAACTGGAGGCCAAGCTCGCCGATATGGTGAAAAAGGACGACGTGATCTACGTCAAGGAAAGCCTGTTCTAAGGGAACGTCGCAATGAACTTCACTCAATTTCTGCTGATTCTGAACGCGCGCAAGTGGGTCATCCTCGGTGTACTGCTGGCCACCGTGGCCGTCACCGCCGCCGTGAGTCTGCTGCTGCCCAAGCAATATACGGCGTCCACTACGCTGATCATCGATTCCAAGAGCAAGGACGCCGTGACCGGCCAGTTGTTGCCGTCGCAAATGTTTCCCGGCTACATGGCTACGCAGATCGACATCATCAACAGCAGTCAGGTCGCGAACAGCGTCGTGCGCGATCTGAAGCTGGCAGAGAATCCGGCCACCCGTGAGCAGTTCATGAATGCGACCAAGGGCGAGGGCACGATCGAGCAGTGGCTGGGCAACCTGCTGTTGCAAAATATCAGCGCCGAGCCGTCGCGCGAATCCAGCATCATCTCCATCGGTTTTACCGGTTCCGACCCGCGCTTTGCCGCGATCGTCGCCAATGCCTTTGCCAAGTCCTATATCGAAACCAATCTGGACCTGCGTGTGGCGCCCGCGCGGCAGACCGCTGCCTGGTTCGACCAGCAGATTATTCAGCTGCGCGAGAAAGTCGACCAGGCGCAGCAAAAGCTCACCGCGTATCAGCGCGAGAAGGGCATCGTCGAATCCGAAGAACGACTTGACGTCGAAACCCGTCGCATGGCCGACCTGGCCGGGCAGATGGTGGCCGCGCAGTCGGCCTCGTTCGATGCCAGCTCGCGCACCCGCGACAGCGCCAGCCTGCCCGAAGTCATCAACAACCCGGTGGTGCAAGGCTTGAAGTCGCAAGTGGCGCAGGGCGAAGGCCAACTGGCCATGCTGGCCGAGCGCGTGGGCGCCAACCATCCCGATTTCATCCGCCTGCAGGCCGAGGTGAACAGCTACAAGGCCAAGCTCGCCAATGAGCTGAACACCGCCAGTCGTGGGGTCGGCGCCACGGCTGGGGCTGCGCGCCAGCGCTTCAACGAACTTTCGGGCGCATTCGACCGGCAAAAAAGCAGGGTGCTGGAACTGAAGCAGCAGCGCGAGGAGGCCTCCCTGCTGGCCCGCGATCTGGAAAATGCCCAGCGCATCTACGATTCCGCGCTGCAGCGCTACGGCCAGAGCCGCATGGAAGCGCAGTCGACGCAGACCGACATTGCCGTGCTGAATCCGGCCGTTACGCCCACCCGTGCATCCAAACCGCGCGTAATGTTCAATCTGGTGCTCGCCGTGTTTTTCGGCACCCTGCTGGGCGTGGGCCTTGGCTTCCTGGTCGAACTGCTCGATCGTCGAGTGCGTTCGGGTCAGGACATCGTCGCAGCGCTCGAAATACCAGTGTTGGCCGAAGTCACGAAAAACAGCCGTGTGCTCGAAATTCTGCGCAGACTTTTCCGCCGCAATCGCGCCATGATTGCCTGAGCAATCGTACCCCAAACGCATAAGTCGAGGTTCACATGAATTCTTTCATAAGCACCAGTGAGCAGGACCGAATCGCCGAGGCGGTCACCAGTATTCGCGCCGATGCCAACATCGGCAAGCTGCTGCGGGATGCCGGCAAACTCAAGCCACAGGACATGGAGCGTGTGCTCCAATTGCAGCAGAAGGAAAACCTGCGCTTTGGCGAAGCCGCGCAAAAACTGGGTCTGGTCAGCGAGGCCGACATTCAGCAGGCGCTGTCGCATCAGTTCGAATACCCCTATATTCCCGCCGCCGAAGCCAGCCTCAGCCCCGAACTCACCGCCGCCACCGCGCCCTACAGCAAGGAGGCCGAAGCGCTGCGGTCGGTGCGCTCCGAATTGTTGCTGCGCTGGTTCAAGGACGGCCGCAAGACGCTGGCGATCGGCAGCGCACGCGCCGACGAAGGTTCGAGCTACCTTGCTGCCAACCTGGCGGTGCTGTTCGCGCAAATGGGCCGCAAGGTGCTGCTGATCGACGCCAACATGCGACAGCCTCGCCAGCACGACATCTTCCACCTGGGCAACGGCATGGGGCTGTCCGATATCCTGGCCGAGCGTGCATCCTCGCTGCAAGCACATACCATCAAGCCGTTCCAGACGCTGTCCGTGCTGCCGGCCGGATCGCCGCCACCCAACCCGGCCGAACTGCTGGCGCGACCGGCATTCGGCGCGCTGTTGTCCGGGCTGGAAACCAGTTACGACATCATCCTGATCGACACTGCACCGTCGCAGCTCACATCGGATTACCAGTTGGTCACGGCGCGTGTCGGCGGCATGCTCATCGCTGCGCGCCGCAACGTCAGTCGCATCAATCCGCTGTCCGAGCTGAAGGAAAAAATCACCCTTTCCGGCGCGCAGGTCGTGGGCGCCGTCGTCCTGGATTAACCACATGAATACGCTTGTCCCGCGCGCTTCTGTTCTCGATGCACTGGTCCCCCTCAAAGCCTGGTGGCCGATCGTGCTCGGCCTGCTGGTGCTGTATGTGCCCACCTACTGGATGCTGGCGCATGGAATCTGGAATTCGGACGACTACGCACACGGCCCCATCGTGCTGGTGGTCACGCTGTACCTGATCTGGCAGCAGCGTGCCGTGTTCATGCACGATGCCAGCCGCGTTCCCGGGCGCGGCGAAGCTTTCGTCGGTTGGGTTTTGCTGGTGTTTGGTTTGCTGGCCTATGCTGTGGGCCGCTCGCAGGACATCATCATTTTTGAGATCGGATCGCAAATCCCGGTCATCCTGGGCGTGCTGCTCGTCACGCTGGGGATGACCGCCGCGCGAGCGTTGTGGTTTGCGCTCTTTTTCCTGCTGTTCATGGTGCCGTTGCCGGGCTTCTTCGTCGACGCGGTCACCGGCCCGCTCAAGAATTACATCTCGATCATCGCCGAGCAGATCCTGTATGCCGCCGGCTACCCCATCGCGCGCAGCGGCGTGGTGCTCACCGTGGGGCAATATCAGTTGCTGGTGGCCGATGCCTGCTCCGGCCTGCATTCGATGTTCAGCCTGTCGGCCATGGGCCTGCTGTATTTGTATCTGATGCAGCGCACCAGCGTCGCGCGCAACCTCATCATCATGGCGGCCATCATCCCGATCGCCTTTGCCGCCAACATCGTGCGCGTGATGGTGCTGATCCTAGTCACCTACCATCTGGGTGACGAAGCCGGGCAGGGCTTCCTGCACGGATTTGCCGGCATCATGCTGTTCGTCATCGGCCTGCTATTCCTGTTCCTGCTCGACTGGGTGCTCGGCTTTATCTTTCCAGACCGTCCGCGCGCACGCGCCTGAATCATGGAGACACGCATGAAATTCATCAGCTTCAAGCATCTTGTCATCGGCCTGTGCATGTTTGCCGGAGCGGGCCTGGCGCTTGCGCTCAAGCCCACGGACAAGCTGGTCGGGAGCGGACCGGAGATCAATCTGGAAACCCTGATTCCGGAGCGGCTCGGCGACTGGAAAATCGATCAAACCATCGTAATGTTGATCTCGCCCGATCAGCAACAGGCCCTCGAAGAGGTATACAGCCAGACCTTGACCCGAACCTACATCAATAGCGCAGGCAAGCGGATCATGCTTTCCCTTGCCTATGGCGGAACCCATGGTGAAGGCATGCAACTTCACCGCCCGGAAAACTGTTATCCCGCTCAGGGATTTCAGTTGGTTACCGACACCCAGGCCGTGATCCTGCCCACCCAATATGGCGAACTCCCGATCAAACGTCTGGTGGCTGCGCAGGGGTCACGCAACGAGCCGATCACCTACTGGACGGTTGTGGGAGACCAACATACCCAGTTTGGCTGGCGCATGAAGCTCGCGCAGATGCGCTACACCCTGACCGGCGTCATTCCGGACGGCATGCTGGTGCGCGTGTCGTCGATCGACCGCGACGAGACAGGCGCATACGAAATCCAAGCTGATTTTATCCAGGCGTTGCTTGCATCCATGAACGACGCCGAGCGGGAGCGCATCACCGGTAAGTTCAAATCCTGACGGTGTGAACGCCAGGCCGCTTCACGACCGGGAGCGATAAAGATAATTTTGGAAACCAGACAAGACAACCATGACTAAAAAAGCCCTCATCACCGGCGTCACCGGCCAGGACGGCGCCTACCTCGCCGAATTCCTGCTGGGCAAAGGCTACGAAGTCCACGGCATCAAGCGCCGCACGTCCCTCTTCAACACCGACCGCATCGATCATCTGTATCAGGACCCGCACGAGACCGGCCGCAAGTTCATCCTGCACCACGGCGACCTGACCGACAGCTCCAGCCTCATCCGCATCATCCAGCAGGTCCAGCCCGACGAAATCTACAACCTCGCCGCGCAGTCGCATGTGGCAGTGAGCTTCGAGGAACCCGAATACACTGCCAACTCCGATGCCCTTGGCGCGCTGCGCATCCTCGAAGCCATCCGCATCCTTGGCCTGGAAAAGAAAACCCGCTTCTATCAGGCGTCTACCAGCGAACTCTTCGGCCTGGTACAGGAAACCCCGCAGAAGGAAACCACCCCTTTCTACCCGCGCAGCCCCTACGCCTGCGCCAAGCTCTACGCCTACTGGATCACCGTCAACTACCGCGAGGCCTACGGCATGTATGCCTGCAACGGCATCCTGTTCAACCACGAATCCCCGATCCGCGGCGAAACCTTCGTCACCCGCAAGATCACCCGTGCCCTGGCCCGCATCAAACTCGGCCTGCAGGACTGTCTGTTCCTCGGCAATATGGATGCCAAGCGCGACTGGGGTCACGCCAAGGACTACGTCGAAATGCAATGGCTGATGCTGCAGCAGGACCAGGCCGAAGACTTCGTCATCGCCACCGGCGTGCAGTACTCGGTCCGGGACTTCGTCAACGCTGCTGCCAAGGAACTCGGCATGGCCATCCGCTGGGAAGGCCAGGGCGTCGACGAGAAGGGTTATGACGCCCATGGCAAATGCATCGTCGCCGTCGACCCGCGCTATTTCCGCCCCACCGAAGTCGAAACCCTGCTGGGCGATCCCAGCAAGGCCAAGAACAAGCTCGGCTGGACCCCGAAGATCACGTTTGACGAACTGGTTTCCGAGATGGTGCGCGAAGACCTGAAGGCGGCCGAGCGCGACGAACTGGTGAAGAAGCATGGCTACAAGGCCATGGACTATCACGAGTAACGGCAGATACAAGATTCAAGGGGCAAGATTCAAGAAACAATGGCCAGATTTGAGGAACTGGAAGTCTGGAAGAGGGCAGCGCGTCTAAGTGCTGATCTTTATAAAGCGTTTGTCGACCTGAAGGATTTTGGGTTTCGTGACCAGATTACGCGCGCAGGTTTGTCGATCCCCTCGAACATCGCAGAGGGTCACGAACGTGGATCGAACAAGGAAATCGCCAACTTCCTGAACTACGCAAAAGGCTCGGCAGGCGAACTCAGAACGCAAATTTATATAGGGATGGATATTGGTTACATAGAACGGGAACAGGGAAGACGCTGGCTGGTTGAAGCGGAGGAAATCTCCAAAATGCTTCATGCCCTAATAAAAGCCATTCGCGCTCGAGCATCCTGATCTTTGAATCTTGCACCTTGAATCTTGAGACTTGAATCTTGAACCTTGAATCTAAAATCTACATCGCCGGGCATCGGGGTCTCGTCGGCACCGCACTGCAACGTAGCCTGCGGGACAAGGGGTTCGAGAACTTTGTTACCCGAACGCACGCCGAGCTCGACCTCACCAGTCAGGCGGCAGTAGAAGAATTTTTCGCTTCCGAAAAGCCCGCCTATGTTTTCCTGGCAGCCGCAAAGGTCGGCGGCATCCATGCCAACAACACCTACCCCGCTGAATTCATCCGCGACAACCTCGCCATCCAAACGAACATCATCCACGCCGCGTACACGAATGATGTGAAGCGCCTGTTGTTTCTGGGATCCAGCTGCATCTATCCGCGGCTGGCCCCACAGCCGATGCAGGAAGCACACCTGCTGACCAGCGAACTGGAGCCGACCAACCGGCCCTACGCGCTGGCCAAGATTGCCGGCATCGAAATGTGTTGGGCCTACAACCGGCAGTACAAAACGCAGTATCTGGCGGTGATGCCGACCAACCTGTACGGCCCCGGCGACAACTACCATCCGGAAAACTCCCACGTCATCCCCGCGCTCATCCGCCGCTTTCACGAAGCCAAATTGGCAAATGCACCGAGCGTGACCGTGTGGGGCACCGGCACCCCTAAGCGCGAATTCATGTATAGCGAAGACATGGCCGACGCCTGTGTCTACCTGATGAACCTGCCGGATGAGAAATTCGTCCCGCTGCTGGGGCAGGACCGCAACGATGGTTTACCGCCGCTGATGAACATTGGTGTTGGTCACGATCTCACCATCCGCGAACTGGCCGAAGCCGTGGCTGCGACGGTGGGCTACCAGGGCACCCTGGAATTCGATTCGACCAAACCCGACGGCACGCCGCGCAAGCTGATGAATGTCGACCGGCTGAACGCGATGGGGTGGAAAGCGAAGACCGACATGCGAACCGGGCTTGCGACCGCTTATCAGGATTTCTTGGCCAGCATCAAGCAGGCTTGAGCACGAACATGCGTGCGCAGGCTTTTACGGGGACTCAATCGATATCACGAATTCACTGTGAGGTCGTTTCAACTTCGGCTTCATGCCAGCCGACATTCAGCGGAACTTGTTCGGGACAGCCAGGCCTGGCGTCCTGATCGAGCCAGCCCCGCACGTCACTGTTGCCATGGCACCCGCAACCCCGCCGCCACCTTTGAGTGATCCCCGGCCGACTGGTCTGGCTCAGCGCAGCATCGGTGCGCTCAAGTGGAATTACCTCGGAACAGGCGTCAAGGTCACCAGCCAGCTCATCATCGGCATCGTGCTGGCACGTCTGCTGGGCCCCGAACCCTTCGGCCTGATTGCCGTTGCCTGGCTCATGCTCGGACTGGGCAATCTCATCGCCGATTCGGGGCTGAGTGTTGCGCTTATCCAGAAACAGACGATTTCTGCACGCGACATTTGCTACGTCTTCACCCTGCAAATTCTGGCAGGGCTGGGTCTGACCCTGTTGGCCCTGATGGCTTCGCCATGGATCGCTGCTTTTTTTGGCCGCGCCGACGCGGTGCCTGTCCTGCGCTGGATGAGCCTGCTGTTTGTGCTTCAGGCGTTCGGCCAGACCGCCACCGCCTTGTTGCGCCGTGACCTGGACCACAAACGGGTTCAGCTTTTGCAGGTATTCAGCTATCTGGCCGCGTATCTGTTGCTAGGACTGCCGCTTGCCTTTTCGGGATGGGGCGTCTGGGCGTTGGTCATTGCCCAGCTTACGCAGACCGTTCTTTACTCGGCCGCGGCTTACCTGAGCGTTCGTCACTCGCTCACGCCCACATTCCGTGCCGAGCAGTCCGGTCTGTTCCGGTTCGGCTCCAAAGTCCTTGGCAGCAACCTCACCAGCTGGGGAATCAGTTATTTCGATTCGGCGATCATCGGCCGCATGCTGGGCATGGTCGACCTGGGTTTTTACAACCGCAGCATGAATCTCCTTGCATCACCGATGAATGCTGCGGTATCCACGCTGCAGGGCGTGCTGCTGCCTTTTTACTCGCGCCTTCAAGGCCGCACCGGCGATGCGCGCGACACCTATCTGGCCACGATTTGTTTTCTGTCCGCCATACTCGCGCCGGCCTTTGCGGCCATCGCGGCGATTCCGGAAACGACCATGCTGGCCGTATACGGTCAGCAATGGCAGGCGGCCGCCGTGCTCATCACCCCCCTTGCGCTCGCCATGCCCATTAATGCCATGCTCGCATTGGGTGGGCCGATGATGCAGGGTATGGGCCGAGCCGGCATGGAGGCCGTATCTCAGGGCGTCGGACTCATCGTGCTGATCATTGCCGTGATCGCGGCTGCCCGCATTTCGCTGGCAGCCGTGGCGTGGGCCGTGCTGGGTGTTTACCTGCTGCGTGCCTGGCTGGTGACGCGACTGGCCGCCGGTTTGGTCTTCGCGCCGGCCAGCGCATTTCTACGCGCGTTGGTGGGCCCCTTGCTGCTGGCCGTGCTGGCCTTTTCGCTTGCCTGGTCGGCCGATCATTGGCTGGCCGCCTCGCTGTCGCACCCGGGCGTGCGTTTTATCGTGGTGATGGGTGCGGCCGCGATCACCGTCATGTTCGCCATCGGATTGTGGGGCCGCTGGATTTTCTGCGCCGAAGCGAAAACGCTCATGCACAAGGCTCGGCCGCATTTGGCCCCCCGCATGGGTAGCCTGCTGTTGCGCTGGAGTGGCACATGACGCCCCCCGTGATCCTGGTCGCCAGCCTGTTGCCCGAGCACGGGTATTGCGGCGTGCAGACGCATGCGCGCGCCGTCTCTGGATTTGCGCGCAGCCAGGGCTACGAAGTGAGACTGGTCGAGCCGCATCAGGTCAACCGCTGGATACGCAGGCTCCCGTCCCTGGTAACGCGGATGCTGAGACGGCTCGACCCGGAAAAAGCCGTTCTGTGGCACCGTGCGCTTGCGTTCCGTTACTTGCGTTTCCGCTTGCGGAAAAGCTTGCGTGAACTGGAAGGCCGGCCGGTGGTGATTTATGCGCAGGACCCGCTGAGCGCACGCGCCGCCCTGGCCTTGCGGCACGAGGGATTCGACTTTCGAGTCATCGCGGTCCTGCATTTCAACATTTCCGAGGCTTACGAGCATCAGCTCAATGGCCAGACCCGCGAAGGTGGGGCATTGTGGCGCAGCCTGATGCGCATCGAGCAGGCGGTCCTGCCTCAGCTCGATAAGCTCATTTTCGTATCCGACTACATGCGGCGCATCGTGCTGGCGCGCAATCCTGCGTTGGCAAATGTCGACGTCGCCGTCATCCCAAACTTTCCGGAGCATGCTGTCGAGCGTGCAGCCAAGGACCAGCCCTTGCGCGCGGACATCATCTCCATCGGCACGCTGGAGCCGCGCAAGAATCAGGGCTATCTGCTGCAGGTTCTGGCAGAAGCCAAGCGGCTTGGATACCGCTACCGCCTTACCCTGGCAGGCGATGGCCCCAGCCGCCCCGAATGGGAAGCGCTAGCAAAGCAGCTTGGCGTCGCGGACCAGGTCGAGTTTCTGGGATATGTGGCCGGAGCATCCAGCCTGCTCCCGGCACATCGCGTTTATGCGCATGCGGCGCAAATGGAAAATCTGCCGTTGACACTGATTGAAGCGCTGGCTTGCGGCCTGCCAGTTTTTGCACCGGCTGTCGGTGGCATTCCGGAGGTATTCGACGATGGGGTGGACGGCATTGCCTGGCTGTTGAATGACGCCACGGCATGTGCTGAAAAGCTGATCGAAATACTTGAAGACCCGCGCATGTGGGAGCGCATGTCAAAGGCTGCAAGGCAGAGCTATCAGGTTCGGTTTTCTCCCGACGTGCTGGGACCGCAATGGGTGTCGGCCATCACTACTGATCTATCGTCGGTTGAATCAGAACGCGCCACCTCGGCCACAATGGAAATGAAAACGACATGAGTTACACCCTTGGCATGACCGGTCCCATCAATGTGGCCGATTTCCGTGAATTCATCGACCCTGCGCAATGGCGCGACGATTTGCCCAAAGGGCAGGGCGGAACGCCGGTGAACCTGCTATGCCGTGAATTGCTCAAGCGCGGCCAGAAACTGGTGGTGTTCAGTTGCGATGCGGCAGTCAAGGATGAAATCGTGTTGCAGGGCGACAACCTGCGCCTGTGCCTTGGGCCCAAGGGGGTACGGCCGGCGCGCAATTTCTTCAGGGTCGAGCGCGACTATCTGCAACGGGCCATCGCCCGAGAGAAGCCCGATATCGTCCATGCGCAGTGGACGTATGAATATGCAATGCCTGTTCAGATCAGTGGCATTCCGCATGTAATTACCGCGCACGATACCCCCCTGCGCTACCTGTGGCACAACTTCATTCCCTATCGAATCGCACGTACGCTGATGGCTTATCGCGTGATCAGCCGCGCGAGGCGAATTGTTTCAGTGTCGCCTTACGTGGATGAGCATTTGCGCAGATACATGTTCTACCGCGGCGCCACAGAGGTCATTCCGAATGGCATGCCGGAGCAGGTATTCGTGCAATCGGCCGTGTCGAATTCAGGGGATAGTCCTTTGACGTTTGCCTCCATCCTCGTGGGGTGGGGAGCGTACAAGAACGGCCATGTTGCGATCGAAGCGTTTGCAAAACTGCGCAAGAAATTTCCTGATGCGCGTTTCCTCATGTTTGGTGCCGGGCATGGGGCGCAGGAAGCGGCGGCTCAATGGGCGCGTGAGCGCAACCTGGATCAGGGGATCGAGTTTGTTGGTCAGTTGCCATACAGCGCGCTGATGGCGAGGGTTGGCAGTGAAGTCGATGTGCTCGTACACCCCTCGCTCGTCGAGGCGCAGCCGATGGCGCTGATCGAGGCGATGGTGCGCGGAATTCCGGTCATCGGCGGCGAATCCAGTGGTGGCGTGCCATGGACGCTCGATCATGGCCGCGCCGGCCGGCTGGTCGATGTGCGTTCGTCCGATGCGGTTGCGCAGGCCATGCTGGAATTTGCAGCCGACCCGGAACTGCGTCGTGGCTATGCCGAAAAGGGGCTGGCGTTGGCGCGGGAACGTTTTCACATCGCATCCGTGGCGGATGCCTGGCAAGTCGTATACGACCAGTTGGCGGTGGGGCGATGAGCAAACCGCTGCGCGTGCTGCATGTGTTGGGCGAATTGAAGCCTTCCGGTGCGGAGACCATGCTGGTTGCGGCCGCGCCGCTGTTTCAGGCTGAAGGCGTCATGCTGGACGTGCTGTCCACCGGCGCCACCACCGGGCCGTATGCCAGGCGTTTCGTGGATGCAGGCTATCGTCTGCACCATCTCCCGTTCTCGCGTTCGCCCGGATTTTTCATCAAGGTGCGGCGCCTGATGCAGGCCGGGCAGTACGACGTGATCCATCTGCATGTCGAGGCCGCCAACTTCTGGTTCGGGCTGGCTGCGCGTTCCGTGCGACCGGCCGTCGTGCTGCGTACCGTTCACAACGCTTTTGCCTTCACGGGCAATTTGCAATGGCGCCGAGGTATCCAGCGGCGCCTGTTGAACCGGCTCGGCGTGCGGCATGTTGCCATCAGCGCATCCGTGCGCGATACCGAACAACGCCATTACCGGCTGCCCACGACGCTGATCTGGAACTGGTACAACAGCCTGCGCTTTACCGCGACACAAGCCGAGGTGCGTGCCGCTGCCCGCGCCCAATTCGGGCTGACGGACACGGATTTCGTCATCGCCAGCATTGGAAACTGCTCGCCGATCAAGAATCACACCGCCGTAATAGAGGCCATGGCGATGCTGCCTGCCGATACCCGACCGGTTTATCTGCATGCGGGGATCGAGGAAGATGGCCAGCCAGAACGCGCACTCGCGCAGCGTTTAGGCGTGGCCGACCGGATTCATTTTCTGGGTGGCATGGGCGATGTGCTGCCCCTGTTGCAGGCAGCCGACGCGTACGTCATGCCCTCGATATACGAAGGCTTTGGCATCGCCGCCATTGAAGCCCTGGGCACCGGATTGCCCGCGTTGTTCTCCGATGTGGCGGGTCTGCGGGATTTTCGCGAGGATTTTCCTCACCTGGTTTATACCGGCACCTCGGCTGAAGACGTCGCCGCGGGGATCAAGGCGCTCATGGGGATGCCATTGGATCAACGCAAATCCATCTGCGCCCAGTATCCGGCCATCGCACAACGCCGGTTTGGTATGGAACGCGGTGTCCGCGAATATCTGGCGCTGTATCGTCATCCCAATTTGCATGCCGCTGCGATGAGTCCGCAATCGGCCAGAGGGGGCACCCATGCTTGAGTTTGTCTACACTTTGCTGGGCGGCTTTTTTACCGCGCTGCCCTTCATCATTGCGCTGTTGTTCGCGCTGGGCTTGGTGTTCCTGGTCGCTGGCCTGTTCATGACGCCGCTTGTGGGCGCGGCGGCGATCCTGCTGCTGTTTCTGGTGGAAACAGTGAACGTCTATCTGTTCGCATTCAAGGTGGGGATCTCTGTGTATCCGCAGGATCTGCTGTTCATGCCCATGGCGGGGGTGGCATTGATCCGACTGATGCGGCCGGGGGCCGTGTCGCGGCTACCTAAATCGCTGTGGGTGCTGACCGCAGTGATGACAGTGGCATTTATGTGGGGGCTAGTTAAGAACGGGACGATTGCGGGCGTCGAGTTCCGCAGCGATTTTTATTTGATGACCGGGCTTTTCTATTTCTCAAGTTTTGACTGGCCTCGAGAGCGGGTCGCGAAGATGCTGGGTTGGCTATTCCCGGTCATGCTAATGATCATGCTGGTGGTCTGGTACCGCTGGCTTGCCGACACCATCGGGCTCGACTGGGTGGAACCACTGTGGCGTTATACAGACATAACCGGGGTAGCGTTGCGGGTCATCAATTCGCAGCAAACCTGGATGCTGGGACTGGCGGTGATTTTGCTGGTTTATGCCATGGCAGCGGGCAATAGTCTTGCGCGTTGGTACTTCACGCTGCCTTTGCTGGCACTAACGGTTGTGGTGTTGCAGCATCGCTCGGTGTGGGTGGCGGCTTTTCTCCCGGCGCTGCTGGCCTTCTTTATTGTGCGGCAGAGTCAGGGAAAGCTGGCTAGTCGCATGCTGGTGATCGTTGCGGTGACGGCGGCCATCGCAGTCCCGTTTCTGGCCACAGGCAAGTTCAGCGGCGCCACCTCATCCGTGGCCGACCTGGCCGTCAAGGCCACCAGCACGACGGAAGGTACATTCGTTGGTCGAGTCCAGGGCTGGGATTCCCTGCTCAAGCAATGGGCCGGCTCGGGGCCGCGTACCTGGGTGATCGGCGATCCGTATGGAAGCGGGTTCAAGCGCCCGGAAGGGTACGGCGGCAAGGAGATCGCCTATGCGCCGCACAACTACTACGTACAGCTTTTGCTGCGCCTCGGACTGGTGGGTTTGCTGGCGTTCCTGGCCTTCAATGTATACCTCTTCCGCGGCGCCATCCGGCTGGCAGGTGGGCCGCACGACAACCTCACGGGCTATGCCATGCTCGGCGTCCTGATGTCCTTTGCGCTCTTCAACATACCCTATTCGCCCACCTACACGCAGGGCTTGTTCCTTGGCGTCATTCTCGGCCTGATTCTGCAATATCAGCAGAAGCCCATTGCCAACGAGAAACCTGCGAGTGTCAGCAGCGCCCAAGCTGCGGGGAACACGGTGCCATGACCACGCTGGTGGCATTGATGGCCTGCCATAACCGGCGCGAGAAAACCCTCGCCTCAATCGAGCGTTATTACGCCTGCGATTTGCCGGCGGGCTGCACGCGTAACCTGATGCTGGTGGACGACGGCAGCACGGATGGCACCGCCGACGCTGTGCGCGCGGCGTTTCCCGATGTCATCATCGAACAGGGCGACGGCAGCCTGTTCTGGAATCGCGGCATGCTGCGCGCCTGGCAACGCGCCCTGCCGCTGGAACCGGACTATGTGCTATGGCTGAACGACGATACCCTGCTGTACCCGCAAGCGCTGGCCAGCCTGCTGGAAACCGGGGCCCGCCTACGCGCCGAGACGGGGCAGCCGGGTATCGTCGTGGGCTCGACGGACAACGATGCCGGCGAACTCAGCTATGGGGGGTCGGTGCCGGCATCGCCGCTCAACCGGCTCAAGATGCGCAAGGTCATCCCCGGCGATATACCCCTGCCTGCGGTGACCATGAACGGCAACTGCGTGCTGGTGCCGCGCGCCGTGTCTGATCGCATCGGTCTGCTCGACAGCATTTACCGGCATGCCATGGGCGACAATGATTATGGTTTTCGTGCCCACAAGGCGGGCATCCCGATCTGGGTGATGCCGGGCTATGCAGGGCGCTGCAACAATGACAACCACGTGGCAGGCGGCTTTAACGACCGCAGCCTGCCGTTGCGAACGCGCTGGAAGAAAATCACCTCGCCCAAGGGATTGCCGTTCGATTCCTGGCGGGCCTTGTGCAGCCGGCATGCCGGCCCCGCCTGGCCGCTGGTCTGGCTACTACCCTACGCAAAGCTGATCCTGAGTGCCGCGACGCAGCGCGCACCCGGCTCCCGCTGACAAGCTGTCATGCAGATTTTTCAGAGCCTGCTACGGACGTTGCTACCGGTCTCCGGCTTAATCCTTATTGTATTTTCGCTGTTCATCAGCGGTAGCGGGGCGTCGGAAATCCGTCTCGAAGGGTCTGGTGACAAGATTTCCAGAAGTTATTTCGGCATGCACATCCATCGTGCCGACACCACCACGCCTTGGCCCATTGCACGTTTTGGTACCTGGCGTCTCTGGGATGCGGCCGTTTCTTGGGAAAGATTGGAACCTGCCCAGGATTCCTGGGATTTCAAGCGGCTGGACACGCTGGTTGCGCTGGCGGAGCGTCATGGGATCGAGCCCATGTTGACGCTTGGAATAACTCCGCGCTGGGCGGCGTCGCGGCCAAATGAAAAGTTTGTTTATGGTTATGGCGGCAATTCACCGCCACGCGATATGCGCGACTGGGAGGATTATGTGCGAACCGTCACCACGCGTTACAAGGGACGCATTCAATACTACGAGCTATGGAACGAGCCTACCTTTGATGAAATTGATAAGGGGAGGGGGTTTTATGCGGGCAGTGTCAAAACGATGGTTGAACTTGGCCGCATCGCTCATCGAGTAATCAAGGAAATTGACCCGAATAACAAGCTAATTTCGCCGGGGTTTACTGACCAAGGTGGTCGTTTGGACCTTTATCTTAGTAATGGTGGAAAGAGCATCACTGATGTGGTCGCACATCATTGTTATCCTCAAAAACCAGAGCGGATTACAGCTTGTTTAGATTTCGTACGTGGGGTGATGACTAAACATGGCATTGACGGGTTGCCACTGTGGAACACAGAAACGGGATTTTGGCTTCCGTTGGCCGGTGAGACCCCGAACCCGAACTGGCCAAAAAATCAAAATGAATTAAGCGGTTACATTGCACGCACGCTAATTCTGGGTGCAGTTTCTGGTTTGGACCGGTTTTATTGGTATTCATGGGAAACCACCATGTTAGGTGGAAACCCTAAGAGCTTACAGGCAAGCCCATCAATTGTTGCTTATATGCAAACCATGCGCTGGCTTGATGGCGCTTCGATTAATCATTGTTTTTCGAAAGATCACAGTCTTTGGATCTGCGAATTACAACGTGGTCCACGCCGTGCCAACTTGGTTTGGAATAGCCGTGAATCAGTGATGTGGGTTCCCCCTCTCGACTGGAACGCGATCCAGTTCGAAACACTGGATGCCCGTTCAGTACAAATTAAATCGGGTGAGGCCCTTTCTATAGGGCAGGTGCCGGTTTTGGTTAAGCGTGACCATCAGTTCTGGACAACTACCCAAACTCGACCATGACGCCAGAGGGCTTGCAGGGTAGAAAATGAGAAATACCCAACGGAATGATTTTTATATTCCATCTCTTGATGGCATAAGGGCAGTAGCTGCCATGCTGGTATTTGTCGCACACGCAGGGTGGCATTACATCGTTCCGGGAGGATTTGGCGTCACCATATTTTTCTTTCTCAGTGGTTACTTGATTACAACTCTATTGCGAAGGGAATGGGAGCGCACCGGTACCATCAGCTTCAGGAATTTTTATTTGCGCCGGGCATACCGGATTTTTCCACCGCTTTACATCGTACTTGTTCTTTTTTTTCTTCTTGCTGTATCCGGTGTGGTTCCGCATCAAATGCGGCCGGAGGCAGTGTTGTCGCAAATATTTTTTTGGACCAATTACTACAGTATTGAACATGGCGGTGGCTATTTTGTGCCCACAACGGGTGTGTACTGGTCACTCGCGATCGAAGAACATTTCTACTTTGTATTTCCCCTTCTGTTTTTAGGTGCCACCCGCCGCTGGAATTATCACGATGTAGCACGGTTGTTTCTCTTTTTATGTATAGCCGTGCTGGTATGGCGAATCTGGCTGGTCTTTGCACAGGAAGTTTCGTGGCGGTATACCTATTCTGCAACAGATGCGAGATTTGATTCACTGCTGTTTGGTTGTATTTTGGGCGTATGGCGTAACCCAGTATCTGATCCCGAATGGAAAAATCGGGCGAATAACAAACTTGCTTACCTAATACTCTCCGGTGCATTGGTTTTGCTGTTGACCACGTTCATTTTTCGCGATGATCGTTTTCGTGAAACGGTACGTTATACGTTACAGGGCATCGCGTTGTTGCCGCTTTTCTGGTTGGCCATACGTCATCCTGATTGGTTGGTTTTTCGTTGGCTAAACTGGCGACCCGTGCGTTACCTGGGTGTGGTGTCATTCACCTTCTATCTTTGCCATGGCATGGCGCTTGAGTTTGCTGATCGGTTAATCAAAGAACAGGTTCCCAGGGCGCTCTTGGGTTTTGTGTTTGCCCTATTGTTTTCATCTTTGATGTATTACCTCGTTGAAAAGCCAATTGTCAAATTGCGTAAGCGGCTTCACAAAGAGTAATTGGCTTGGTCATTCAGGGAAATCATTCGTAATTACGCTTTGACATGTTGAATTCATCGAAACCATATTCGCGTGAACGTTTGCACGATATCGACCGTGCGAAAGGCTTGGCGATCCTTCTGGTGGTGTTCGGTCACGTCGTTGCGCGTCAGCCGCCCCTAGGAAACGAGTGGTATACGGCTGCCAAAGAGGCCGTCTATGCCTTTCACATGGCCTTTTTCATGTTCCTCAGCGGAGTGGTGTTTTTTTTGCGCGCGAGGCCTGTTTCTGATTTCCAGGCATTCGCCACGGGTGTACGCAAGCGCTTCGTGCGCTTGATGCCAGCCTATTTCCTGTTTGCAGGGATCGTGTTCGCCGGGAAGTGGGGCGCGCAGAATTTCGCGCATGTGGACAATCCGGTGACGGGTTGGGGCGGGTTGCTCGACATCGTGCTGTTTCCGATGCAGAGCGTTTCGGCTTTTCTCTGGTACATCTACGTGCTGTTCCTGTTTTCGGTATGCGGGCTGGCTTTGCTTTCCATCACCAAAGGTCGTGTATGGCCCCTGGTTGCGCTGGGCGTGGCGTTGCAGTTTGTGCCGCCAGTGCATTTTTTGGGCTTGGGACAATTCAGCAAATATTTCCTGTTTTTTGCTTTGGGCGGTGCGGCGGTTGCGCTGTGGGAAAGTTATGCCCGATGGGTGGATCGTTTGTGGCTGCTGGCGATGGCTGGTCTGATTGGGGTGCTGGCGGTGGGCTGGGACAGCAGCCATGGCTGGATGCTAGCTGCGCTTCTATCTATTCCCGCATTGCATGGTCTGTGTCGACGTGAATTCGTGGGAGGGCGGGGGCTGGCGTTTGTCGGTGCCATGAGTTTTTCGATTTATCTGATGAATACCATGGCGATAGGCGCCACCAAAGCCGTGATGCTCAAATTTGCATCATGGGATGGACTGAATTTTGTGCTGCTGTTTTTCCCGATGCTGATGGTGGCAGGTGTGCTGCTGCCAATCCTTCTTAAAAAATATGTGTTCCCGAAATTGGGCTGGCTGGATCGGATAACCAGCTAAATCGTTATGAGGAAAACACTCCCCCTCTTCAGTGAACGCTATGGCACGCTGATCAAGATCGATCAGCAGGTCGGACCCTTTGTCGGTCTGCTCAAATGTAGCCCCATCTTGCATGGGCGGTGCTGCGCCAACGGGTGGGCATGCACGCAATGAAAACGGTGTCGCATCGACCACGATCAATCTGCATCATCCAGCCCGTGCTGAAGCACTATCGCGTGCCATTTTTCCGCGAACTGGATAAGGCCCTGGCTGCCGAGGGTATCGGTCTGCTGGTGGTTTATGGTACCCCCTGGCGCGGCGAGGTGGAGCGTGGCGATCATGCTGACTTGCCTGGGCCGCTGGGGATGAAGGCCAACAGCAGCATGCTGTTGGGCAAGCTGTTGCTGATCCCGGTTTTGCGACCCTGGCTGCGGGCCGATCTGGTGGTGGTGGAACACGCCAACAAGAATCTATTGAATTATCTGCTGGCGATTCTGCGGGGTCTGCGCTTGAAGCGGGTGGCGTTCTGGAGTCACGGGCGCGACCGGCAGGCTGATTCCGCTTCAGTGGGCGAGCGATTCAAGCGCCGCACGCTGCACTGGGCGGACTGGTGGTTTGCCTATACGGCCGAGTCTGCTGCTTATGTGGCAGCGCAGGGTTACCCGAAGGACCGCATCACGGTGGTGGAAAACGCCATCGATACGCGTGCCCTGCGTGCGGACCTGGATGCAGTGAGCGAGGTAGAACTGCAGGCGATACGCACGGCGTTCGGCTGGAATGGCACGGAACAGGTCGCGGTGTTTTGCGGAAGTCTGTACCGCAACAAGCGGCTCGATCTGCTGTTCGAGGCCGCCGACCGGGTACAGCGCGAAGTGCCTGCATTCCGCTTGATTGTGATCGGCGGCGGCCCGCTCGCCGAAGCGGTGGCGGAATTTGCGAGGCACCGCGCCTGGGTGCAGGCAGTGGGACCGAAATTCGGCCATGAAAAATCGGTGATACTGAAGCTGGCGTGCATGTGGCTGAATCCGGGCGCACTCGGGCTGGGTATCCTGGATGCCTTTTGCGCCGGGATGCCGTTGCTGACGACCCGGCAGTCGACGCATGGCCCGGAGATCGAATACCTGCAGCACGAGGTCAACGGCCTGCTGCTCGACGACGCGCCTGAAGCCTATGCCGATGGCATGCTGCGTCTGTTGCGCGATGGGGACCTGGCCGCGCGTCTGCGCGAGGGAGCCGTAGCATCGGCGCAGCGCTATTCCATCGAAACCATGGTGCGCAATTTCTCGAACGGAGTCCGGGCATGCCTGTCCCTGTCCTGATCGCCTCGATGATGCGGCCCGAAGGCGAAACCGGCGTGCAGACGCACGTGCGGGCGGTTCGCGACTGGCTGGCGCGCAACGGCCGGCCGGTGACACTGGTGACGCCGTTCGACCGGCCGCGCTGGCAGGTGTATCCGGTGTTCGGCCTGCGCCGGCTGCTCGATCGCATTAGCAAACCGGCGAGCGTCTGGTGGTATCGCCACTGGCACGCGGTCTTTCTGCAGCGCGCATTGAGTGTACGCCTGGCAGACGGAAAGCCCTGCGTCATCTATGCCCAGTGCCCCCTGTCTGCGCGGGCGGCGTTGCGTGCCCGCCGGTCGCAGGCCCAAAAGGTGGTGATGGTGGTGCATTTCAATCTGTCGCAGGCGGACGAGTGGGCGGACAAGGGCGCGATTCCGCGCGACGGCGGATTGTTTAGAGCGATCCGCCAGCAGGAGGCCGTTATCCTGCCGCAGATCGATGCGCTGGTGTATGTGTCCGATTTCATGCGGCGCGAATTGCAGAGCCGCATCGCGGGACTGGTTGCCGTGCCGTCGCGGGTGATCCCCAATTTTCTGGGCGATCCCGGTGCGGTGCAAACCATTGAGGCGGAGACCGACCTGATTACGGTCGGCACGCTGGAGGCCCGCAAGAACCAGCGCTACGCGCTGGAAATCGTGCAGGCCGCAGCGCAACTGGGGCGGCCGCTGAGTCTGACCGTAGCGGGTGACGGACCGGACCGGGCGATGCTGGAACACTATGTGAAGGACAAGGGACTTGGGGCGCAGGTCCGTTTTCTGGGCTTCGTTCCGCATGCCGCCGCCCTGATGCCGGGCCACCGCGCCTGCCTGCATGTGGCGCGCATGGAAAATCTGCCGTTGACGCTGATCGAAGCCCTGTCGCGCGGCCTGCCGGTATTCGCGCCCCAGGCAGGCGGCATGCCGGAAGTTTTCAACGACGCAGTGGAAGGGCGCCTGATTCCGCTGGACGATGCGCCTGCGGCTGCGCGACTGATCATCGAATGGCTGGATGACGAGCGCCGGATGCGGCTGGCGAGCGATGCGGCACGACAACGGTTTCTGGAGCGGTTCGAGGCGGATCGCGTGGCGGCCGAGTTGGCTGTATTTCTGGAAGCTGTGGCAGCATGACCGGCATCCGGCGCGTTCTGTTCGTCCACAATGCCTACCAGCATCGCGGCGGCGAGGACTCGGTCGTCTCGGACGAAATGGCCTTGCTGCGCGCACGCGGCCACGCGGTGGAAAGCTACGCCCGCAGCAATGACGAGATACCCGGGCTGTCCAGGCTCGCGCTGGCGCAGCAAACACTGTGGTCGCGTCGCACCCTGCGCGAACTGGAAACGGTGGTCGAATCGTTCCGGCCGGACGTCATCCACGTGCACAACACCTTTCCGCTGATTTCACCTTCGCTTTACTGGGCGGCGGAGAAGGCAGGCGTGCCGGTGGTGCAGACGCTGCACAATTTTCGGCTGCTGTGTCCGCAGGCGATGCTGCTGCGCGAAGGCCGGGTGTGCGAGGACTGTGTGGGTCACTTGCCGTGGCGCGGCGTAGTGCGCGCGTGCTATCGCGGATCGATGGCCCAGTCCGGGGTGCTGGGTGCAATGCTGGTGCTGCATCGTTCGCTCGGCACCTGGCAGAACAAGGTGACGCGCTACATTGCACTGAACGCGTTTTGCCGTGGCAAGTTCATCGAGGGCGGGCTGCCGCCGTCGCGCATTGCGATCAAGCCCAATTTCGTCGATCTGCCGGCGCCACCGGACACGACGCGCAGCGGTGTCCTGTTTGTCGGACGCCTGTCACCTGAGAAAGGTATAAGCACGCTGGCGGGCGCAGCGAAACGGATTCCCGGAGTGGGTATCACGATCATAGGCACCGGGCCGGAGGATGTTCTTTTGCAGGGGCTGGCTAACGTCCAGACCCAGGGGTTTTGCGAGGCGGATACGGTGCATGCCGCCATGGGAAAAGCGGCGTGCCTGGTCCTGCCAAGCATCTGTTATGAGAATTTTCCGCGCACGCTGGTGGAGGCTTTTGCCTGCGGTCTGCCGGTGGTGGCCAGCCGCCTGGGTGCGCTGGCCGACCTGATACGCGAGGGCGAAACCGGGCTGTTGTTCGAGCCGAGCAATGCCGCCGATCTGGCGGACAAACTGAGCTGGGTCGCCAGCCATCCCGCCGAGATGCAGCGCATGGGACAGGCGGCCCGCGCAGAATATGAAGCGAACTACACGGCCGATATCAATTACCGGCAGTTGATGACGATTTACGACGAGGCCATCCAGGCTTTTTCTCCCCACTGACGAGACGCTGACATGAAAAAGTTCTTGCGCAAGGCGATTGCACTGTTGCCCTCAAGCGTGGCCAACCGGCTGCACGCGCTCAAGCATCGTATCTACTGGTTAACGAAAGGCGGCAAGGCACACCACACGTATTTCGATGCGTACAAGACGCGCTCGGAGGTGCTCGACGTACTGCGCGACTGGCTGGCGTCGCATCCGCTGCCGGCGCTGAAGGTGTTGGAATTCGGCAGCAGCGGCGGCAACAATCTGCTGCTGTTGCGGGAAATCATGTCGATGCCGGTGGAATATGTGGGCATGGATATCCAGCCTGACGCGATTGCCTTTGCCAAAACGAAATTTCCCGACGATGTGTTCATGGTGGGTGATGATCTGGCGTTGGCCGAGCAGGCAGAGACACTGGGAAAATTTGACGTGTTTCTCGCCTCCGGCGTGCTGTCCTATATTCCGCAGCAGCGCTGCCAGGACGTGTTGGCCCATGCTGCGCGGCTTGCCGATCTGGTGCTGGTGTGCGACGAGCTGAGCCATTTCGACGCGCCGGATGGCGACAATGACGGACTGTTCCTGCATCCCTACGCGCAAATGTGCCGCGATGCCGGACTGGAAATCGTGGTGCCGCCGGTGCCGTCCAAGACCGGGCATCGGTACAGCACATTCATGGCGCGTGCCGTGAAGCGGAGCTGAAGCGATGGCGGCGTCGATCCACGTACCGGTCCTGCTGTACCACCACGTCAATGCGCATCCAAGCGCGACGACCACCGCGCCGCAGACTTTCCGCGCGCACCTGCAGTGGCTGGCCGAACAGGGGTGGCGCAGCCTGACGCTGGACGAATTCGAGGCGGCCGTCGCCGGGCGTGCGGCGGTGGGGCCGCGCCGCTTCCTGCTCACCTACGACGACGGCTCGCCCGATCTGAGTCACTGCGCAGTGGAGATGGAGGCGTTCGGCTTTACCGGCGTGGCTTTTCTGATCACCGGTCGGGTACAGCAGGGCGACCCCGACTGCATCGCCACCGACGAAGTCGTCCGCTTGGCCGGGCGCGGGACGCTGGAATTCCAGTCGCACACGCATCGCCACGTGCGGGTGGGCGCTTCCGCCGAGGAGATGGAGGCATTGGCCGCCGATCTGGCCGCGTCGCACGCATGGCTGACGTCGACGCTGGGCCGCTCGCCGGACGCGGTCCGGCATCTGGCCTGGCCGTGGGGCCGCTGCACTCCCGCAATGGAGACGCTGGCGCGGGAGGCGGGTTTCGACTGGCAGTATCTGGTTCAGCGGGGATCAGTCACCCATGTATCGACGCAGCTGCGGCTGCCGCGCCTGTGTGCAGACGGCATGCCGACCGCGCAGTTTGCGAAGTGGATGACGCTGATGGCGTCGCGTCCCGGCGGCATGTTGACGAATTACGTGTTCGGCGCGATCCGCCGCATGCGCCACGGGATGGCGTACTGGTGAGCGGGGCGGGTTTTCAGTACGTGCATCAAAATGGCTGGCCACAAGGCTGGCTGAGTCGCGACTTGGATAGAGGATGACGAGAAATCGGATTACAGGCTCGGTGCTTGGCGCGCAGATCGACGCACTGTCGTGGGACGCCACCATAGCGCGCCTGCTCGGCTGGGCGCATGCACGCGAGTCGCGCTATGTGACGATCTGCAATGTGCATGTGGTGGTGAGCGCGTCGCGTGATGCGGCGTATCGCGACATCATCAATGGTTCGGATATGGCAACGCCGGACGGCGCGCCGGTGGCGTGGATGCTGCGGCGGCAGGGCTTTGCCCATCAGTCGCGCATCTGCGGGCCGGATTTGATGTGGACGCTGTGCGCGTGCGCAGCAGCGGGACAGGTGCCGGTGTATTGCTATGGCAGCACCGGGGAGACGCTGGCCTTGCTGGAACAGCGTCTGCGGACGGCGTTTCCGGCTTTGCGGATGACGATGGAATCGCCGCCGTTCCGCGCGCTGACGGCGGAGGAAGACGCGGCGGCGGTGGACCGGATCAACGCCAGTGGCGCGGGCATCGTCTTCGTCGGCCTGGGCTGTCCCCGGCAGGAGCGCTGGATGGCGGCACACCGCGGCAGGATCAACGCGGTGATGATCGGAGTGGGGGCGGCGTTCGATTTTCACGCCGGCACCGTGCAGCGCGCGCCGAAGTGGATGCGCAACAGCGGGCTGGAATGGCTGCATCGCCTGGCGTCCGAACCGCGCCGCTTGTGGAAACGTTATCTGGTGACGAATACGCTGTTCATTGTGGGCGCGGCTCGGCAGTTGCTGTTGGGGAAGTGAGATTCAAGAGGCGAGATTCAAGATTCAAGGGGCAAGGGGCAAGGGGCAAGGCGCAAGGCGGCTCAATGATTGACTTGCTGACATTCGCGGCATAGGCTTCTGCATATGCCAACGATGAAGGGGGTCGCCAATGAATACAGGAAGACATGTCCGTTTCTTTCGCAATGGGCGGAACCAGGCGATCCGCATTCCGCGCGAGTTCGAGATGGATGCGGAAGAAGCGATCATTCGGCGGGAGGACGATCGTCTGGTGATCGAGCCGATCAGGAAAAAAGGGCTGCTGGCTACGCTGTCGACGCTGCGCGCGCTGGATGAGGCGTTTCCCGATGTCGACCAGGGCATGTTGCCCCTGGACGACGTGGCGCTTTGAGCCGAATGCCGCTTTATCTGCTGGACACGAATATCCTGTCGGACCTGGTGCGCAATCCCCAGGGCCGGATTGCGACGTGCATTGCGCAAGTGGGGGAGAAGTCGGTTTGCACGTCCATGATCGTTGCAAGCGAATTGCGCTTCGGGGCGGCCAAACGAAATGCGCCGAAGCTCACCGCACAAGTGGACGCCATCCTTGCAGCGCTGGAGGTCCGCCCATTCGATATCCCTGCCGATCGCGAATACGCAAAGCTGCGTTTGCATCTGGAACAGGCCGGCACGCCGATCGGACCGAACGATATGTTGATCGCCGCGCACGCGCTGGCCACCGAGTCGACCCTTGTGACAGCAAACATCGGTGAGTTTTCCCGGGTGCCGGGGCTTGCGGTTGAGAACTGGCTTGAGGCGATGCCGAGGAAGTAGGGGCAAGATGCAAGAGGCAAGATTCAAAATGCAAGTTGATTTAGGGAAAAGGTGGCAGGCTGGTCGGCATATGGCCAACGTTGCGGGCAGCGTTGATCAGGAAGAGACGGTTCCAGCCATGTCCGATGGAAGTTCGTGCCAGGCACGGGTGCATTGACCGGGATGTGGACGGATAATGAATTCGGATCGGTTGGTTAAGGAGATTGACATGGGCCATGTACTTCGTGATTTGGGGATTGATCGTCTCCCAATTGAGCAGCGCGTGACACTGGTGCAGGAAATCTGGGATTCCATCGCACGCGAGGTGGGCTTGCTGCCACCGACTGCCGACGAGAAGCAGGAGATCGAAGGCCGAATGTCTGAAGACGATGCATCACCAGCGAACGTCACGACATGGGATGAGATCAAGCGTGATGCAGTTGAACGCTGGAAATAATGACCAGGGGTGTGGTCTTCCGGCCCCAAGCCAGGCAGGAGTTCGATTCAGCAGCTGACTGGTATGAACGGGAGCTGCCAGGTCTTGGTGGTGCTTTTCTCGCTGAGGTCGAACGGCTGTTGCACTTGATTGCCGGCAACCCGGGTGCTTTTCCCGAGGTGCTCAATGGCGTTCGCAAGGCGGTTGTGCGGCGCTTTCCTTATTGCATTTATTTCAGGATTCGCGCGTAAACGATAGTTGTACTCGCGGTGTTCCATAGCGCGCGCAATCCGACGCTGTGGCGAGCACGCAGTTAACCGGCTGGGGCGTTGTCCAGGGCTGACGGGCAGGATTCTGGTGGCAAAATCTGGACGGGGAAGACGTCTGCCGGAAACAAAATAACGAATGGGAGGAAGCGAATTGAGAGTTTTGTTGACCGGCGGCGCCGGCTATATCGGGTCGCACACGGCGGTGGAATGCCTGGCGGCGGGGCACGAGGTGGTGGTGTTCGACAACCTGTCCAACAGCAGCGTGAAGTCGCTGGAGCGGGTGACGCAGATTTCGGGCCGGCCGGTGGATTTCGTGCAGGGCGACATTCGCGACCGCGCGGCATTGCGTGCGCTGTTCGCGGCGCATGCGATCGATGCGGTGGTGCATTTTGCCGGGCTGAAGGCGGTGGGCGAGTCGGTGGAAAAGCCGCTGCTGTACTACGACAACAACATCGCGGGCAGCATCGCGCTGTTCGAGGAGATGGCGGCGGCGGGGGTGAAGGCGGTGGTGTTCTCGTCGTCGGCCACGGTGTACGGCGATCCGGCGACGGTGCCGATCACCGAGGATTTTCCGCTGTCGGCGACCAATCCCTATGGCTGGTCCAAGCTCTTCATCGAGCAGATGCTGCGCGACGTGGCGCGGGCTGATGCGGGCTGGAACATTGCGCTGCTGCGCTATTTCAATCCGGTGGGCGCGCACGAGTCGGGGCTGATTGGCGAAGACCCGCGCGGCATTCCCAACAACCTGATGCCGTACGTGGCGCAGGTGGCGGTGGGGCGACGTCCGCATCTGAATGTGTTCGGCGGCGACTATCCGACGCCGGACGGCACCGGGGTGCGCGACTACATCCACGTGGTCGACCTGGCGCGCGGCCATGTGGCGGCGCTGAACAAGCTCCATGGGCTGGGCGGGGTGCAAACCTGGAACCTGGGCACCGGGCGTGGGGTGAGCGTGCTCGACATGGTGCGCGCGTTCGAGGCGGCCAGCGGCAAGCCGGTGCCGTATCAGATCGTGGCGCGGCGCGCCGGCGACGTGGCGCAATGCTGGGCCGACCCCGCGCGTGCAGCGAGGGAACTGGGCTGGCGCGCGGAATATGACCTGCAGCGGATGTGCGCGGATGCCTGGCGCTGGCAGTCGGGGAACCCGGAGGGGTATGCCTGAAGGCAAGATGCAAGGTCCAGGATCAAGTTGTAAGGTGTAAGTTGTAGCTGAAGCTGGATGGGGGTGGCTATGTGCCATCCTTCAGGTTCTGGACTATGCTTGGCGCATGACTTGTTGAGTGCATTTGATTCGGGAGCGGCCATGACACAGGGACTCGATCGCATTACCCAGCAACCCGATGTGATGGGGGGGAAAGCCTGCATTCGTGGGATGCGCGTCACGGTTGGGATGGTTGTGGGACAAGTCGGTGCGGGGCGCAGCATTGAAGAAATCCTCGCAGACTATCCTTACCTCGAACGCGAAGACATCATGCAGGCACTGCGCTATGCCGCCTGGCGTGCCGAGGAACGCGAGGTCATGCTGCCCAACGCATGAAAGTGCTCGTTGACATGAACCTGTCGCCGCGCTGGGTGGGTTTGCTAAGGAAACGCTGAATAAGTCGTCACCCCGGCAAAAGCCGGGGTCCAAATGCTTGATTTAACTGGATTCCGGCTTCCGCCGGAATGACGAATGTGGAGTTGTTCAGGGTCGCCCTAGCGTTTGCCGAACACCCCGCGTCCGCGAAAATACTGCACGCTCAGCCAGCCGCCGAACAGACCACCCAGGTGCGCGAAGTGGGCGATGCCCGCGGCGGTGTTGGTGACGCCGAGAAAAAGCTCGATGGCGGCATAGCCGTAGACGAAGGTGCGTGCGGGGATGCGGATGAAGGGCAGGAAAATGATGCTGATGACCCGGTTGGGAAAATACAGCGCATACGCAAGCAGCAGGCCGAACACGCCGCCCGAGGCGCCGACCACCGCGCCGGGTGCATGCAGGAAATAGCCGCTGACGGCGATCTGCGTCATGGCCGCAACAATCACGCTGAACAGATAGGTCAACAGGTAGCGCAGGTCGCCCCAGCGCTTTTCCAGTTCGGTGCCGAACATCCAGATGGCAAACATGTTCATCGCCAGGTGCGGGATCGAGCCGTGCACAAAGCTATAGGTCACCAGTTGCCAGATATTGAACGCGCCGCCTGATCCCGGCGGCCACAGGCCGAACACCCGCACGATCTCGGGCCCGGTCGCCATGCCGAGCGCATAGATCAGCATGTTCAGCAGGATGAGGGTGTAGGTGATGGGCGGCATGGAAAAGGATCGGGTCTCAAGCCGCACGGTACAAGATTCCAGACCCCGGAAGCAAGTCTCAATGCCTTTCCATGGGCGCCATGGACACGCCGTCTCCGATTAATGGCGGCCGCTTGTTCTCGTGAAAACGGAAGAGGCGACACATCAGAGGAGGGCTGAGCTTTCCTGGGTTTCTGGAATGTTGCTTGCGTGAAGCTTGTTTGCTACAAACAATCAGAGCTTCGCGCCAAACACAATAAATCTGCGCGTGCCGATAACCACCAATGAGGAGATGCAGTATGAACAAATATGGCGTTATTTGCGGGCTGACGTTCGTGGCCACGCTTGGACAGTCTTCTGCGTTCGCCCTGGTGGGCGGGAGCGTGGATGCCAATCTTGCAAGTTCGCCCTGGGCAAGCGTGGGTTCGATTACGATCAGCGGCAGCGTCTACTCGGGTGTTTTGCTCGACAGCCAGCATGTTCTGACTGCTGCGCACGTGGTTGGTGGGCAGGTAGGCACGCCCGGCAATGTCGGTTTTTCCCTCAATGTGGGCGGTGACCAGACCCACACCTACAGTGCCTCGGCGATAACAGTCTTTGACGGCTACACAGGCACGATGCCCGGGGCGGACGGCGTTTGGCATGATGACCTGGCGATTGTCCGGTTGAACGCACCGGTGGCGGGTGTGGTGCCGATGTATGACATGTATGGCGGGAGTCTGGCGAACCAGACCCTTACGCTCGTCGGCTATGGCCGGGGTGGCGATGGGGTCAACGGGGATACCGTGGGCGCCAGTGCCAGTGTGAAGCGTGTGGGAGAAAACCGGGTCGATGATCTGCTGGTGGACGACGACGGCGGATTGCATGACGAAATCTTCGTGTTCGATTTTGACGGCCCGGACGCGTCGACCAATGTGTACGGCCCGCCCAGCCCTTCCAACCTGGCCCTGAATGCAGAAGCCCAGTTTGCAAGCGGCGATTCGGGCAGTCCGGTGTTCGTCGACGACAACGGAGTATGGAAGATCGCCGGCATCGCCACGTTCAACGGCAGCACCAATCAGTCTTCCGGCAGTAACGTGAAGTTCGGTGCGATTGGCGGCGGGACCGTGGTGGCATCCTATCTGCCCTGGATCCAGGCGACGATCGCGCCCATACCCGAACCCCATACCTGGGTGATGCTGCTGGCGGGTCTGGGGATGGTCGGTTTAATGGCGCGTCGCAAATCGGTGGAATAAAAGGTAATTGTAAGTGGCAAGCAGAACGGGCGGCCTTCGGGCCGCCCGTTCTTTAGGCTCTATCACCGTTAACTATTGTTCCTCGCAAAGCCCCTGACAACAAAGGCTGCAGTAGGTCGGGAACACCTTCCCGACACAATGGACGGCGCCCAGACCGCGTGTCGGCAAAGTATTGCCAACCTACATCAGGCTACCGCCAAACAATTAACGGTGAAAGAGTCATTCTTTATACGGCTGCCCGCAGTTGGTATCCGAACTGGCGGCCCCGGACGCGCGCCATCGACGGCGATGCGCACCGCATCACCGGTACGTCGTCACATGAGCCGATAGGCTCATCGCCGGCTGCGCTTCAACGCGAAGCCCTGAAACATTCGACCGATAAGATTCACCACAGTCGAGGACGCAACCGGACAACAGATTCGGGGTGTCACGGCAAAACAAAAGTTGTAAAAAATAAAGCAACAAGCAGTGCGCGTGAAAAGCAGTGGGCATCGGTGGTTTCGATGTCCGGGCAAGCCCCCTCCCAGGGTTTGTCATGTCCTGTGGTCGTTGGATTGTTCAACGATATCTCATGCGCACGCCGAGACGGTGCTGCGCTGTATTGCCTATTGCAGATTCCGTATCGACGTGCGCCTGGGCTGGTTTCGGCCAGCGGGATGGTGTGGCCGCAAGGCAAATGACAAGCGGTAAATGATAAGCAGCAGGGCCGGCATAACAAGCTGGGCTAACCCGGAATCCGGCCCGATACGCTGCAAAAATAAAGTAGCAAGCAGTGCGCGTGAATAGCAGCAGGCGTCGGCAGTTTGACGCCAGGAGGGGTATCTCCCATGCCCCGTCCGTTCCTGTTTCGTCGGGCGACCGTCCGGCGATGTCTCATGCGCACGCCGTAACGGCGCTGCGTGTTTTTTTGCGAGCTCCTTCCGGCGTGCGCTGAGTCTTGTTTGCACGGGCGTTCTTGCGTCCCAGGCAAGCGGCTTTGCAGGCAGCCTTGTGGCTGTGCGGTTTTGAAGAATTCGATCGTAGATTTGCGTGATGTCGCGGACGACGGTGTCCGGGGCTAGGTCACGACCCATTACAAACCAAAGGAGTAAACCATGAAGCGCGTGAAAACACTGGCCGCCGGCATGCTGTTGCTGGGGCAAACCCTCTCGGGAGCCGCTTTCGCGGCCTCCGTCACCCTGGCGGGCACGACCGTCGATTTCACTTTCGACGATGCGCTGCTGGGCCTGTTCGGGCCGGCCAGCGTGTCGGGCGATACCCTCTATTTCACCCCGGTCGATTTCCAGGCCCAGTCGCTCAACGGCGCCGGTTTTGCGCTGACCAACCAAACCATGAATATCCAGGTGGCGGCGCACAACGGCTGGTCGTTTGCCGGCATGGGGCTGCTGGAGCGGGGCGATTACCTGCTGCTCGGCACGGGCAGCACGGCCGATGTGGGCGGGCAGATCCGCGTGTTCGATGTTGCCAACCCGCTTGCCGATCTGGACGCAAGCATCAGTACGACCGGGCCGCTCAATCTGACCGGCATGCCGACGCATAACTGGCAGGCCGATGCGGCGATCGACCTGACTGCATGGAACGATGCCCGGGTGCTCAACGTGACGATTCAGAACCTGCTGCTGGTTTCGACCGGCGCAAGTCCTTCGCTTGCCTTTATCGAGAAGAAGTTCGTCGGCCTGACCCCGGACATGATGGCGGTGACGCCGGTGCCCGAGGCGGAGACCTACGCCATGATGCTGGCGGGCCTGGGACTGGTGGGCTGGATGGCCAGACGCCGCCGCAGTGCAGCATAAAAACAGTTCAGTTATCGATGAAACACATCATGGCGCCCTGAGCGCCAGGCTTCAGCGTGAGCCGCCCCCTCGAAGCCGGGGCACGATTTTCGAATGCGTTCACGCGCATCCTTGGCCCGCCTCACGGCGGGTCTTTTTTCTGCGTGGGTCGAAAATCGCGTGAGGCGGACACCTGCCTCGTGACAAATTCGCGCTGGCCAATTGGTGTTGCCCATCCGTAGGGCGGGAACACTTTCCCGCCGTGCATGCGTGCGTCGGCAAGGTGTTCCCCGTAAAGGGGAGGCCGTGGTTGTAAGCCGATTAATCGGCAACAACCACGCACTGCCGACCTACCCGACGCATCGATGCCCAGATCGACCACCGCGTGCGCAAGGCCGCGCAGGCGATTGCCTACGCTGCGCGGCTCAGCATGAAAACTCGGAATCGTCCTCAGCCGCGTCGCCGCCGTGCAGGACGCAACGCATGGTGCTGTCGTGCGGATGCGCGCAGATGACGTCTGCCAGCCACGGATAGCAGCCGGCGTAATCGCATTGTTCGGCGTATTCGTCCAGCTCGTCGAGCGGTGGCGCATCGCCCAGTTCGTGCAGCGCTTCCTCCGCCAGCAAATCAGCCTGCGCGCTGAGTGTCTCGTTTGGCGTGTTCATGGGGTTCCCTGATTTGACCGGTACGCCCATCCTCGCTGCGCAAGGTGAGGCGATGATGACAGCGCCTGAAATTTTGATGGCCCGAATGTCCAGACTGGCCCGAACGTGCCATGCCAGCCGCGTTGCATACACCACCTGCTGCAACATTGATGCGCGACACTGCCTGCGTGCTGAAAAGCCACACCTGTCGCGAGGCGGGGTCGGAAACACCAGGATCTGTGCGGCTTTGGGAGAAGCGTCGTACGCGCAGACAGCCGGTTGCCAGTTACATCACGCGCTTTGGATGCACCTGCTTGCCCACTTTGTTTTGGAGAACATCATGACTCGTATTAAAACCCTGCTCGGCCTGCTGCTGGCCGGCTACATGGGCGCCGCCGCCGCCGTTGGCCCCAGCGATCTCGGCAACCTGACCGGCCAGACAGTCAACATCGGTAATTCGTTTGCCGCCGGTGCCACCTTCAGTGACGAATACATTTTCGACATCATGCCGGAGTCGGCCGCGGTGGGTACCGCCGTCACCATCAACCTGGATATTCCACTATTCGCAGGGCAGGAATTCGCCATCGAGAATTTCATGGTGGCGTTCAAGGACAGCCTGAACAACACCATCGTCAGCGATTCCCAGTCTTCGCTGACCGATTACACCCTGTCGGTGTTTGCCTACCTGCCTGCCGCGCTGGACTATAAGTTCGTCGTTTCCGGCAATGTCACCGGCACCCTGGGCGGCAGCTACGGCGGCGTGCTGCAGGCCGTTCCGGTGCCCGAGGCGAAATCCTACGCCATGATGCTGGCCGGCCTGGGCCTGGTCGGCTTCACGGTGTTGCGCCGCCGTGCTTCTTGAGGGCTGCCTGCTCGCCCGACGCGCAAGCTGAGGATGCACGCAGCGAATGCGGGGCGGCCTCAGTGTCGACCCGCCCGCTGCAGCGCCTGATTATTGATGAAAGGGATGCATCATCATGTTCAAGCACACTGTCATCGCAGTTTTGCTCGGCCTGCTGTGTGCGGGCAATGCGCAGGCGGTCACCTACGGCAGCTTCGGTCCGCCGGGGTTCACCGACCGCGACACGATGGGTGAGCGCGCCCGCGGTTTTGGCGGCGCCACACTGAAGCCCGCACCGGCCGATTTCCAGGACGGTTCGCCGGATACGCCCGCACCCTACGACGCATCCGGCATCGCGATGGCTGAGGTCGGCGTGACCCGCGACGTCAAGGAATTCTCCGACCTGGCGATCAGCATCGCGCCCTGGGCGGAGCCGAACGCCAAGGACTGGCTGCTGATTCTTGCTGGCATCGGTCTGGTCGGCCTGATGGTAGATCGGAACAGGCGTCGTCTATTCTGACCTCATCGGCGCTGTGTGTATGAAGGGCAGTTCTGCAGGATTTTCCTGCACTCCGTTTGCGGGCCTTGCGGCCCGCTTTTTTTTTCGAATGGGCGGCGGCTGACTGAATTGCCCCTAAGCAATGTGCGCGAAGGCGGCTCAGATGCAATCCGTCTCGGCCAGGGGCTCCTCATCTGCGAGTTTGCGGCCGAAAGGCATGCGCCTCTGGTCGATGAACAGGCTGCTGCCGTCGATGCGCTTGGCCATGCGCTTGGCCTCGGAGGCTGCGCGGGCCACTTCCTGATACTGGTGGAAATGGGTGGGGTCGACCAACACCGCACCGATCGAGAGTGTCACCAGGGCGTGAAAGGCCATCACGCCGCGTCGGTCTTCGCTGTGGTAGCCGCCTGCTTCCACGTGCTCGGGATTGAACAGGGCCAGGCATTCTCGATCGAAGCGCACCAGCATGCCGTGGCAGCGCACTTCCCAGTCAAGACTCTGGAACAGCACGACGAAATCATCGCCGCCAATGTGGCCGATGAAATCGAGCTCGGGGACGCAGCTTTCCTGCAGGATGTGCGCCAGCAACTGGATGATGTTGTCACCGCGGCGAAACCCGTAGACATCGTTATACGGCTTGAACTGGTCGAGATCGAAATACGCGGTGACGAAGGTCTGTTCGTTGACGAGCAGACGTTCCATGTGTTCCTGGATCGGCACGTTGCCCGGCAGTCCGGAGAGCGGGTTGGCATAGCGCGCGGCAACGATCTGCATTTCGGTGACTTCGCGCATCAGGTCGAAGCCCGAGCCCAGTCCCAGGTAGCGCCCTTCGGTGGTGATGATGAAGCCCTGGGTGAAGGCGGTCTTGCCTTTTTTTACCACCAGTTCGGACAGCTCGGTCATGCGCGTGGCCTTGTCGACAATTAGCGGGTCGGCATCCATGAAATCGGAGCAGGGCTTCCTGCCGTAGAGTTCGCGGCCGTACCGGCCAATGAAGCGGTCGAGCACGGCGGGGCGATGGATGATGCCGACTGGAATGCCGTCCGCCACCACCGCCACCGCATGCTGGTCGGGGTTGAGCATCATCAGTTCGAGCACGTCCTGGCTCGGGGTAGACGGGGCGACGCACGGCGCGGGCACGACCAGCTTGCCGGCCGAAACATGCAGGCCGTCGCGTCCCCGCGGTGTGGGAAACACGCTGACCCTGCCGGACTGCAGGCAAGCCATCACCTCGCGCGACGGTAGCCGGACTGGCACCGGTGAAGGGCGTCCGATCAGATAGCCCTGCGCGTAACGGATGCCGAGGTCTTTCAGCACCGCCAGCTCGGACACGTTTTCCACGCCTTCTGCAATCACGGTGGAGTGGGCACCCTCGGCCAGCTGCCGGATCGAGCGCACGAACTGGATCTTGTGGGGATCCCGATGGATATCGGCGATGAAATGCTTGTCGATCTTGACGAAGGCGGGTTTCAGTTCAGACCACAGGCGCAGGCTGGAAAACCCCTCGCCGAGATCGTCGATGGCCACTTCGATTCCGGCTGCGCGCAGCAGTGAAACGGCCTGCCGCAGATTGCCGTAGTCGAGCGCGGCGGCGTTCTCGGTGATTTCGATCACCACCTGGCTGCTGGTCAGGCCAACTTGATCCAGCGCGGCCACGATCGCGTCCGGCGCAAAGCTGGCGTCCAACAGGCTGCTGGGCGACAGATTCACGAACAGCCGTCCCGACAGATCCAGCTGCGCAAAGGTCTTGAGCGCCATGCGCACGCAGGCCCAGTCCAGCTCGGCCAGCATGCCATGCTGCTCGGCCACGCGGAACAGCGCCTGCGGCGCATGCAGCGGACTGTTCGACGGCCCGCGCGACAGCGCCTCGTAGCCCATCATCCGCCCCTCCTCCAGATCGAGCACCGGCTGCAGCAGCGTCATCAGCCGCGCATTGTCCAGAATGTGAACCAGGTGAGGGCGTAATTCGTCGTGGCTCATGGCGGGGGGACGAAGGAGGGTAGACCGGACGACGATAGGAGGAAAGCGTTACGTGCGTGTGAATCACAGGACACCCGCTTTGCGGGCTTCAAGTTGCAAGTTACAAGGTTCAAGGTTCAAGGTTCAAGCGAACCGAGCCGCTTCCTGCCCAGCCCCGAACATCTTGTTTCTTGAATCTGTCACTTCACTGTCATTGCGCACGCCTATGCTCGCCGCCTGGGGGGCTTCATGCATAACACCAATGAACTGACCGATGAAGAGTGCGGACACCTGGCGCGCATCCTGGTTGCCTCGCTACGGGTGACGCAGCGCCATCATTTTTTCAGTTGGGTGCATGGCCCGATGCAGTCGCTCATTCCCCATGAAATCCTGTTGTGCGGTCTGGCGGATGAAAGCGGCTATCTGCTGCACGAGCGCTTCACTGCCTGTCGCTATTTCAAGGACGATCATTACCACCGCGTCATCCATCCTGGCGACGGCCTGATCAATCAGTTGTCGCAGGAATGGCAGGCCTTCGGCGAGCCGCGCATGATCGCCGCGCATAAGGACGAGGCCGGTGGCTGGCATGCCCGCCTGAGCGAGCTGGAACTGAAAAACGTCGCCTTTCACGGCATGAGCTGGATCAACGGACAGATCAGGGGGTACGCCAGTTTTTCTCGCGTGCGGGCGCCGTTCGATGGCCGCCTCGCGCTCTATGTCGACATCCTGTTGCCGCACCTGCTGGCAACCCTGGTGCGGGTGCTCGCCCACGAAGCGCGCACCCGCACCGATAGCGAGCGCCCCATCGGGCTCATCACCGCGCGCGAAGTCGAAGTGCTCACCTGGGTGCGCGAAGGCAAGACCAACGACGAAATCGCCGCCATCCTTGGCCTGTCGATGCTCACCGTCAAAAATCATCTGCGCCACGCGATGAAAAAACTTGTCGTCCGCACCCGCGGCCAGGCCGTCGCCAAGGCCATCGCGCTGGGTTTTTTGCGCGCGCAGGGCGTGCGCGGCGACACGCAATAGCGCGCCCGGCGCTACGCGGGCGCTCTGCCCATCCCACCATCCTGCGGGATGAGCCATCCGGCTCAGTTTTTCCCTTTCCTTCTCCCCATCGGGTGTCATCCACGCCCCCTAAAGTTCCCCTGTCCGTAGTCACACGGGCTCGATTTCCGGTTGGTTTGCCGTTTGTCGGCAAGCCTGCCCCACAGGGGGGCGGAAAGCTGCATAACTTTCTGGGTCTTTTTTAATAAAGAGGAGCACTACATGAAATTCAAACTTATCGCGCTGGCCGCCATGCTGGCCGCCGGTTCCGCTCAAGCTGCCATCGTCGACGGTTCCAGCGGCAACGGCGAACTGTTCATGACGGTTCTGGACAGCGTCGGCCAGCAGTCCTATACGCTGGACCTGAACATCACCATGGACGATTTCCTGGCCGGCGTCGCCGCCAACGCGTCGTACAGCTACGCCGCCGATGCCAACATGAGCAGCTTCCTGTCCATGGTGGCTCCGGCCAACCAGTCCGGTCTGACCTTCGCCATCGGCGCTATGGATGCTACTGGCTCCACTACCACTAACTACTACCGCAACATCACCACCGCCAGCACCATCGACCTTGGCAATACGGTGACCAATACCAACCTCAAGCAACTCAGCACAAACGGTGATCAGTTCGTGGCGGATGCCAACAGCCTGATCGGCGCCGGCAACTCCCTCGTTGTCACTGATCCCGGCATCGTCGCCTACGCTGGCAGCGCTTTGTGGGGCAGCAACTGGGGTAGCGCCTTCAACGGTGTCAGCACTGGCCTGATCGGAGATGACTTGGGCATGTATGTCCTGCGCCAATCAAGCGGTACTTTCGCTGCGCGCAATTCGGCTTCCATCTATGAAGCGCTGGCTTTCAACGGCAACCAGTACATGGCCAACCTGGACATGAACGGCAACCTGATGATTGCCGCTGCGCCGGTGCCTGAGGCCGAGACCTACGCCATGATGCTCGCCGGCCTCGGCCTGGTCGGCTTCATGGTCGCGCGCCGCCGCCGCGCCGCTTGAGCGGGTTTGCCTGATTCGTCCGTCCCGGCCAGCTCGCCGGGCACGGAGGGTCGTGCGTAGGTCGGTAATATTTTCCCGACGCCCTCCCAAGTAATCGCCACGCGACAGAGTCGGGAACGTGTTCCCGACCTGCGAATGTTGTTCATTATTTTTCAATGTTTTTTTCGGAGACTCACATGAAGCTCAAACTCATTACCCTGGCTGTGGCCGCCACCCTGGCTGCCCCCTCCGCCTTTGCTACTTTGACCCCGGAAGCGGTTTCCGGCGTGCAGAAAATCATCCTGTCCGGCGCCACCGCGCCTGACGGTTTCATCGAGAGCTCGGTGAAGGAAATGCTGCAGCCCGGCTACAAGTCCTACCGCGACAATGCCGCCGCCACGCTGGCCTTCCAGCACCAGGCCTGGTACGGCCTGGCCAAGGCCGGCATCCCCGGCGTGGCCGCTGGCACCCCCATTCTGTTCGTCAAGCGCTCGAAGGGCGGTTCGGTCTGGGGGGTCGACCCGGTTGCGCGCGCTTCGCGCATCGAATCGCTCGATTTCTCGGCCTGTACCGTTGGCGGCGCCGACCTGAATGGCAAGGTCTACGACTACTTCTGTCCGACCAAGGGCCTGGATCCCGATAGCCCCAACTTCAACAACCCCGCGCTGAACAACGGCGTGCCCAGCGATTTCGGCGTGTCCGACGTGTCGCCGGCGCTGTTCAAGGGTCCTTATAACGTCGAGTTCGGTCAGACCGCACTAACCGCTGCCGAAGTGGCCAAGCTGACCGTCAAGCCGGTCAACACGCTGATCATGGGCCTGGTGGCCACCAACGACGTGCCGCTGTCCACCGTCATCACCCGCGCCGACTACGGCAACATGCTGATGGGCAACATCCAGGACTGGACCCAGATCGACGCCAACCTGGGCGGCAACACCCAGGTGGTCGCCTGCCGTCGCGTCAACGGCTCCGGCACCCAGGCCAGCTACAACTGGTTCTTCAACAACTTCCCGTGCGAGTCCGCTTTCGCCGGCGCCAAGGCGCCGACCAGCATGGGGGTGAACGGTTCGGGTGGCGACAACGCCAGCGGCGTCATCAGCGGTTCCGGCACCCAGGCCGATCCCTACCTGATCGACCCGACCCAGGGCTACACCGTGCTGAACAACTCCACCTCGGGCGACGTGCGCAACTGCCTGGCCCGTGCGCAGAGCAGAACAGACCACCTCTTCAAGGGTGACGACGGCAAGTACTACAAGGCCCTGTTCAGCAACTCGGGCGATCCGTTTAAGGCGATCGGTGTGTTGTCGGCTGACAGCTATGGCAGCGAAAGCGGCTGGACCTTCCGCAACATCTACGGCGCAGGCAGCTTCGCCCCGGCGACGCAGACCGCTTCGGCTGGTGCAACCGGTATCGCTCCGTCCAAGGCCAACCTGCTGACCGGTGCCTGGGACTTTGCGGTGGAACTGACCATGCAGTATCGCAACGCCAACGTGACCAACTCGCAAGGCGACGTCATCACCCCGCTGGCCGGCACCAAGAAAGCCTTTGCAGACGAGCTGATCAAGCGTGCTGGCGACCCCGCCAAGATCGCGCTGAACAGCAAGAAGGAAGCCTACGCGGCGCTGCCGGACTACTACAATCCCTTCGCCAACCCCACCAACGAAGCGCATGTCGCACTGGGCAGCCACCAGGGCAACATGTGCCAGCCGATGGTGCGCAAGTACTGATCACTGTTCGTGATGCGGGCTGAAAGGCCCGCGGGCGGTGCAATGCCGCTTGTCTGAACACCACTCCCCGCCTGGCGGGGAGTGGTTATTTTTGCAGAAGCCTTGCGCCATCGGTTTTTCAGGAGTCGATGGCGCAGTGTTTCCCTGTGGTTGTGGCGATGCCATCACCTGCAACGGTAGCAATGGCCGGTGGTGTCGGGAAGGTGTTCCCGACCTGCTGCAGGATAAAAATATTCAACCGGGTCACGATCTGAATTCAATGCGCGCTTTTCTTTCTTGTTTGTCCTGTGGCTTGATGCTGCTCGTCATCTTCTTCCTTGCACCGGCGCACGCTGCGGAGGAAGGGCGTTTCGATCTGTTTGAAATCAGGGTGGAAGGCAATACGGTATTGCCTGCCTTGTCGATCGAAAAAGCGGTCTATCCGCATCTGGGCGAAAACAAGAACATCCAGGATGTGGAAGCCGCGCGCACCGCGCTGGAGAAGGTCTATCACGACAGCGGCTACCTGACGGTGTTCGTCGATATCCCGGAACAGCAGGTGCAGGCTGGGGTCGTGCGCCTGCGGGTGACTGAAGGCCGGGTGGAGCGCCTGCGGGTGATGGGCTCGCGCTATTTCAGCCTGGGCCGCATCCGCGAGAAGACGCCGGATCTGGCGGAAGGCAGCGTGCCGTATTTTCCAGAGGTGCAGAAACAACTGGCATCGGTGAATCGCGGCAGTGACCGGCGGGTGACGCCGGTGCTGCGCCCGGGCAAATCTCCGGGCAAGGTGGAGGTGGACCTTAAAGTAGATGACCGCCTGCCGCTGCACGGCAGTGTGGAGCTGAACGACCGCTATTCCGCCAACACCACCCGCACCCGCCTGAATGCCAACCTGCGCTACGACAACCTGTGGCAGCGGGAGCACAGCCTGTCGCTGGGCGTGCAGACCGCGCCGCAGGATCCGTCCGAAAGCACGGTTTTTTCGGCCACCTATGTCTGGCCCACCGACAAGGGCAATTATCTGGCGGCCTACGGGGTGATTTCCGAAAGCGACGTAGCCGTCGTGGGCGACGTCAACGTCATCGGCAACGGCAGGATCGCCGGGCTGCGCTACATCGTTCCGCTGCGTGCACGCCCGGGGTATTTCCATTCCTTGACGCTGGGGGTGGACTACAAGGACTTCGACGAGACCCTGAGTCTCACGTCGACGGACGGCAGCGCCCCCGTCACGGCCAATACGCCGATTTCCTACCTGCCGTTCAGTTTGGGCTACGAAGGCACCGTGCAGGGCGTGCGGAGCACGACCCAGCTCGCTGCCTTCTTGAATTTTTCCCTGCGCGGTCTGGCGGACGAAACAGTGGAATGCGTCCCTGGGGTGTTCCTCAACGAGTTCGCCTGCAAGCGCTATCTGGGCAATGCGAACTATGCTTTCCTGCGCCTCGACCTGAAGCACACGCACCAGATCGGAAGCGGCTGGAGCCTGTTCGGCCGCCTGGGCGGGCAGGTGGCCAGCGGTCCGCTGATCTCCAACGAGCAGTTCAGCGCCGGCGGCACGGACACGGTGCGCGGTTACACAGAGTCCGCCGTCTCTGGCGATGACGGCCTGGTCGGCGGGCTGGAGTTGCGCACGCCGTCGCTGGCCAAGCGGGTTTCCGAACGGCTCGACGATCTGACTTTGTATGCCTTCGCCGAGGGCGCCAGTCTGTCCATACGCGAGCCCCTGGGCGGCCAGATCGACCGCTACGACCTGCTCGCCGCCGGTCTGGGCCTGCGCTTCAAAGGTTGGGGCGGGATGTCAGGCAGCCTCGACCTGGCCTACCCCTTCGAAGACGCCGGCCAGGTGGAAGCGGGCGACGGCCGCGTGCATTTCCGGCTGGGGTATGAGTGGTGAACGGCATGCAAACAAACCAAGGCGGGGTCTGACATGAAAAAACGTATCGCAATGATGCTCGCCCTTTTGGCAAGCGTAACGTCGGCGCAGGCCTCGCTGCTGGACATTTCGTCGTTTTATTGCCAGGGCGGCGAGCTCTCGATCTCGACCGGCACGACTTTCGTCGCGCACTGTTCTGGACATTTGTACATTGACAGAGCGAACGTGATCTGGTCGGACGAATTGATCTCCATCTCATCTGGCGGCAACTTGACCTTATGGGGGACGCTGGTTGCGCCACGTATCCAGCTGTCCGCGAATGCTGACTTGAGTGTGGGCGGCGGCCTGTTTTCGGGATCCCCAGATTTTCTGCCCGAGGTGACTGCACTGAGTCACGCCGGCAGTGAGAACGCTCACCTGCGGACGTTCGGCGACATCGTGCTGAATCCGATCATCGATCCGGTTTACGGTGCTGTGACGACCACTCAAATGTCTTTGCCAGACCCGATATTTTTCGAGTCCATCGTCATCGAGAACATGTTTCTGCTGACGGATGAATCCGCAGTCCCGATACCGGTACCGGAACCGCGGATGGCGATGCTGTTGGGGGTGGGCGCCCTGATGCTGTTCATGTCGCGACACCGGAAGCGGTCGGTAGAGCGGCGTGGATGTCGGGAAAGTGTTCCCGACCTACGTGATGGGGAATAGGCGGTTTGCTGCCGCGGAAGTACGAGCAATAAGCCATACGGCTCATGTTCCGGGAAACCGGATCGTCGTATTTGGAAATTAAAGTAAGCACGCAAGCCAGACGGTCGCCGCGCATCCCGGATGCCAGCCGTTATCAGGAGAAAGCATGAACCGCAACCGTTATCGTCTGGTATTCAATACGACTTTAGGCATGATGGTGCCGGTGGCGGAAACTGCGCGGCGCCGGGGCAAGGCTTGCGGCGGCAAGGCGGCGGGGCCGGCGCTGGCGCTGCTGCTGGCGGCTTTTCCTGCACTGGCCCAAACGCTGCCGGTGCCCTGCGGCGGCGGCGCATGCGGCGTCAATCCGAACCCCACGGCCTTCGTCGGTAGCGGTGCCGCGGGCTATGCGGTCAATGGCACCCAGGGCATCGTGACCCAAACTACTAACCGCGCCATCCTCAACTGGCAGAGCTTCAACGTGGGTAGCGGCAACACGATGCAGTTCTTGCAGCCCAGCGCGGGCGCAGCGACGCTGAACCGGATCTGGCAGGGCGACGCGAGCGTGATCGCGGGGGCGCTCAAGGCCAACGGTCAACTCTACTTGGTCAACCAGAACGGCATCGTGTTCGCCAATGGCGCGCAGGTGAATGCGGGCAGAATTGTCGCGTCGACCCTGGACATCGACGACAAGCTGTTCATCGATGGCATACCCTCGAACCGCAACGCCGGCGGCGTGGCGGCCTTCTCCGCTGCGAGCGGTGCGGCAGGCGGTCTGGTGCAGGTCGAAGCAGGCGCGACGTTGAAAACCGAAAGCGGCGGCCTGGTGATGCTGCTGGCGGAGAACGTGGAAAACCACGGTCTCATCGAAACGCCGGAAGGACAAACCATCCTCGCCGCCGGCGCCAAGGTGTATCTGGCGGTGAGCGACGATCCGAACCTGCGCGGGTTTTTGGTGGAGGTGGACAGCCCTGACAGCGGCGGCGGCACGGCAACCAACACCGGGCGTGTCCTGGCCGAGCGCGGCAATGTCAGCATAACGGGCCTCACCGTGAATCAGTCCGGCCGCGTCACCGCCACCACCTCGGTCAATCTCAATGGCTCGATCAGGCTGACGGCGCGCGACAGTGTGAGCGGTTTGCCGAAGGATTCTTCCAATCCCGAGGTGACCGTACCGGTTGCTGCCCGCACCGGCACGCTGGTGCTGGGCGCAAACAGCACGACCGAAGTGCTGGCGGACGCGACTGATCGCAAGACGCTCACCGACGAACAGGCCTTCAACCGTTCGCGCATCGACGGTGTGGGCAAGACCATTCATGTGCAGGGCGGCGCGGTGGTTCGTGCGACCAGTGGCGAGATCGACCTGGCGGCGCAGGCGGGGTCGGTGTTCCAGAATGCGGGCGACGCCAAGGTCAACGACGTGCGCCTGCAGGTGGACGACGGCGCACTGATCGATACCGCCGGTCTCGCCAATGTGGCCGTGGCGGTGGAACGCAATTACATCGAGGTGGAACTGCGCGGCTCACAGCTCGCGGATTCGCCGCTGCAACGCAACACCTTCCTCAACAAGAGCAAGGTGTGGATCGATGCCGAGAAAGGAACCAAACTGGCCGATGTGTCGGCGGACATCGCCAAGCTGGAGCGCTCGGTGGCGGAAAAAAGCGCGGTCGGCGGCAACATCGCGCTGCGCTCGGAAGGCGATATGGTGTTGCAGGCCGGGGCGACGCTCGACGTATCCGGCGGCAGCCTCGCCTACCAGGCGGGTTATGGCCGCGTCACCAAGCTTGCGCTCAACGGCCAGGTCGTGGATATCGGCGATGCCGATCCGGAACAGGTTTACAGTGGTTTCGCGGATCGCTTCACCGCGTATGACGCCAAATGGAACGAGACCCGAACGTTTGATGTCGGGCAGGCCAGGTACATCAACGCCTACACCGCCGGTCGCGATGCCGGCACGCTCAGCCTGACGGCGCACAACCTGGTGGCCGACGCCACGCTGCTTGGCAAAACCACAACCGGAACCTATCAGCGCACCCAGGCGCCGCAGGGCGGTCAGCTTGCGCTGACCCTGCTGGCGAATAGTGCGCTGCCCGTAGCAAGCTTGCCCGATTTCAGTTTCGTCAAGTCGCGCATCGGTGCGGCTGCGACTGGCTTCAGCGATGCCTTGCCCGCGCAGGTGGAACTGTCTTCCGAATTCCTGTCGCAAGGCGGCTTTGCCGGAGTCGCCGTGCGCAGCAAGGGGCGCATCACGCTGCCTTCGGATGTCACGCTCGATGCGGGCGACCAGGGCAGCGTCAGTCTCAGCGGCCGGCGGATCGATATCGACGGCGACATCCTGGCAGCCGGCGGCGAGATTGCACTGGCAACCGGTGTCAGCCAGGAAAGGGAAACGCCGGATGCCGCCGACTTCGGTCTCAACATCGGCAGCACAGCGCGGCTCGACGTGGCAGGCCGATGGGTCAACGATCTGCCCGGATCGGGGCCCGATGCCAACACGGGATCGGTGGTCATCGCTGGCGGCGTCATTACGCTGGCGGCGCATTCGGATCTGACGCTTGCCGAAGGCAGCGTACTCGATGTCAGTGGCGGCGCATGGGTGAAATCCAATGGCAGGATCAGCACCGGTGATGCCGGTTCCATCGATCTGGCGAGTGGCAGCTTCGGCCAGCAGGGCAGCGCCCCGCTGAGCTCTCGCATCGAGCTGAATGGCGAACTGCGCGGCTACGGGATGGAAAACGGCGGAACCTTGAAGATCACCGCGTCCAGCATCCACATGGGCGAGAACCCTGCCGGCACGCCGGGCGAACTCGTGCTCGACGAAGGCTTCTTCGGCCGCGGCGGCTTTCGCGAATTCGATCTGAGCGGCGTCGACGGCGTCAAAGTGGCGGACGGCTTCCAGCTGCGCCCGGCGCCGCTGTCGGCGCAACTCGCGCCCGGCTATAGCATCAAGGCCAGCGGCAGCGACATGGCTGCGCTGACCACCCTGCTGGCCTTGCCGGCGGAGCAGCGCGCGCCCACCCGGGTGAGCCTCACTGCAAGCAATTTCTTCCGTGGCGATGTGCATGTCGGCGAGGGGGCGTCGATCCGCGTCGATCCCGAAGGCGAGGTGGTGCTTTCCGCCAATCGTCAGCTCACGGTGCTTGGTACGCTTGAAGCCGCCGCCGGCCATATCGCGCTGACGCAGCCCGCACTGACCGATGGCGATAAGGCGGTCGACAATTTCGATTCCGGCCGTTCGATTTTCCTCGGAGAGAACAGCCGCTTGCTGGCGCGGGGGATTTACCGCGCCGAACCCAATCCGCACAACCTGCGCAAGGGCCAGGTGCTCGACGGCGGCAGCGTGGACATCACGGCGGCCAAGGGTTATCTGATTGCCCAGCAGGGCTCGCTCATCGACGTGTCCGGCACCGAGACGACGCTGGACATCGTAGGCGCCTCGGGTTTGGCGGCCACGCCGGTGGCGAGCAACGGCGGCACGATCACGCTGGCCGCGCGTGAAGGCATGATTCTTGAAGGTGATCTGCATGGACGCGCCGGCGGTAGCCAGGCACGCGGCGGCAGTCTGGCCGTCGCGCTGGATCGCATGGGCCCCAGTTGGGTCATTCACAATCCCGCCGATCCCCTGAACGTACCACTCAACAGTCAGCGCGTCGTCACGCTGCAGGCCGCGCCGACTTCGCTTACCGCCGGAATGAACGCGGGCGATGCGCTCGATACCGCCAGCCGTAACGGCCAGGCGCGGCTGACGCAAAGCCAGGTGCAGGACGGCGGCTTCGCCGACCTCAGCCTGCAAGCTGAAAACCGCATCGTCTTTGCCGATACGCTCGATCTCAATCTGGCTGGCCGCCTGAGCCTGTATGCGCCGAACCTGTCGGCGGAGGGCGCGGCCCAGGTCCGGCTCGCGGCGGCGTCGGCTATTGTCGGCAATCCCGACTCCGATGCGCAGGCCGAAGCCACGCGTAACGACGCCAGTGGCGGCGCGGGCACACTCGCCGTCAACGCCGGACTGATCGAACTGGTCGGTCACAGCAGCATGCAGGGCTTTGGCAAAACCACACTGGCCAGCCGGGGCGACATCCGGGCGCGCGGCGTGGTGTACGACGCCGATCTGGGCCCGCAGCCTGAGGAGGTGGAATACGTCTACCGCGGCAGCCTGGTCACCGGCGGCGACCTGAATCTGGCGGCGCGCCAGATCTATCCTGCCAGTCTCGCCGAGTATGCCTTCGAGGTTCACAACAATCCTGCCGGCCGCATCACCGTCACCTCGACCGGCAGCGATGGCAAGGTACTGTCGGCCGGCGGCAAGCTCAGCTTCGCGGCACCCTTCATCGAGCAGCGCGGCGCGATCAAGGCGCCGTTCGGCGAAATCGCGCTGCGCGCCGAAACCATCACCCGCGTCACCAACGCATTCAATATCGACGGGTTGCCCACCGGCGCGACACCAGTAACGCTGACGCGCGCCGCCACGCCGAATGGCGAGGTGACGCTGGCAGACGGCAGCCTCACCTCGGTGTCGGCGGAAGGCCAGATCATTCCCCTGGGCATGACCGAGCTGTCAGGTCGCGACTGGATCTACGATTTCGGCACATTCAAGAAACAGCTGGCCAGCGCGCCGGAAAAACAGATTGTGCTCGACGGTGACACCGTCACGCAGGCGGCCGGCGCGCGCATCGACCTGTCAGGCGGCGGCGATGTGTACGCCTATGAATTCTTCAAGGGGCCGGGCGGCTCGCGCGACATGCTGCTGCCGGAAAACAGCGAGGGGGTTTACGCCGTGCTGCCCGGTCTCGACAACGCGTTCGCGGCTTACGATCACCAGATTTACCGGGGCCTGGAAAACTGGAACCCGGGTGCGAGCGTGCAGTTGCTGGACAGCACGCAGGGGCTGGCGGCCGGCAACTACGCGCTGCTGCCCGCGCGCTACGCCTTGCTGCCCGGCGCGTATCTGGTGCGGGTGCGCGCACAGGCGTCCGATCAGGTTCAGGGCCAGGTCACCTCACTGCCCAATGGCGCTACCCGGGTGGCGGGCTATCTCGGCACGGCGACGGCGAACGGCGACGTGTTGCATGGTGCGCGCACGGCCACTATCGAAATCCGTCCCGGCAGCGTCGCCCGCGAATACAGCGAATATTTGAACAGTTATGCCAGCCAGACCTTTGCCCACGTGGCCGGCGCGCAGTTGCCGGGTGACGCGGGTCGGCTGTCCATCGGTGTCGGCAGCAGTCTGACGCTGCTGGGCGATCTGCTGGCCAGCCATGCCGACGGGAGGCGTGGTGCCGAGGTGGATATCTCCGCCGACAAGCTGGCCGTGACCTCCAGTGGCGCTAGCTACGGCGCGGGTTACGTCACCCTCAGCGTGGACCAGCTCGACAGCCTCAACGCGTCCAGCCTGCTGCTGGGAGGCAGCCGCAGCGCGGACGGCGACCGGGTGCAACTGACGCAGCGCAGCGACGAAGTCGTGATCGCCAACGATGCCGATCACGCGCTGGCTGCGCCGGAAGTCATTCTGGCCGCGCGCGATACGGTGAAACTCGAAGACGGCGCGGCGGTGGCGGGCGACGGTACGTTCTCCGGCCAGGCCAGGGATCTTGTCGTTGTCGATTCCAGCGGCAACGGCGACGGCGCGCTGCTGCGCGTATCCACCGGCGACCAGATTGCACTCACGCGCGAATCCGCCAACCGGACGGGCGGTGTGCTGGACGTGGCGGCGGGCGCGACCGTCCGCGGCAAGTCGGCCATCCTTGATGCCACGCTGGACAACCGTACCCTCGGCCAGGTGGAACTGCCGGCCAGCGGCGGCGCCCTGACGCTGGGGGCGACGCGCATTTCGCTGGTGGAAAACGGCACCGCCGTCGCCACCAGCGGACTGGTGTTCAACCAGGATCGCCTGGCCGACCTGGGCAATCCCGCCCAACTGCTGCTGCGCAGCTATTCGACGCTGGACATCTACGGCAACGTCAATCTCGGCAGCAGCGCGCTGGACAGCCTGGCGATCGAGGCGGCGGGTATCACGGGCATCGGTGCAGCGGGGCAGACCGCCACTCTGCAGGCGGATACCGTGCGTTTCGCCAATCCGGACAATATCGACGCCGCCACGGCGTTTACCGCGACACCCGGTGCGGGCGATTTCGTCGTGCTGGCGCGCAACGTGGAACTGGGCGAGGGTGATTTCACGCTGCGCGGTTTCGATAGCGTGAACGTGACGGCGAGCGGGCAGGTGCAGGGTTTGGGCGGCGCCTTCAAGACCGAGGCCAGTGCGGGTGCGGCGGGTGATCTCAACCTGATCGCCAGCCGCATCACAGTGGCGGCGGGCGCCGACCAGACCTTCTCGGCGGCAGGTGCGCTGGTCACGGCCGAGCCCGCTGCGCCGGCCACGCTGCCGGCCGCTGCGCTGGGCGGCAAGCTGCAACTCGCCGGCGCGTCGGTCACGCATGGCGGCCGCATCGACATGCCTGCTGGCGTGGTTGAACTGCGTGCGGAGTCGGGCGACGTCACCCTGTTGTCCGGTAGCGAAATTCTCGCCGGCGGCGCCAGCGTGGACTTTGCCGATACGCAGGCGTTTGCGGCAGGTGGCGCTGTGAACCTGACGGCATCGCAAGGCAAGGTGATTGCCCAGGCTGGCTCCAACATCGATGTGGCGGGCGCAGCCGCGGGTGGCGATGCCGGCGAACTGACGGTGCTGGCGAACGACGATGCCGTTCTAGGCGGCACGCTGCAGGGCGATGCGGCGAGCGGCTTCGAGTCCGGCCGCTTTGTGCTGACGGCCCGGCGCATCAACCCGGATACAAACGGCGACAACGATTTTTCCGCGTTGAACAGCACGCTGGAAGCCGGCGGTTTCCACGCCGCGCGCAGCATCCGGGTACGCGAAGGCGATATCGACGTGGCCGCGACGGACAACGTAAAAGCGCATGAAGTGCTGCTGTCGGCCGATACGGGCGCGATCCGCGTAGCCGGCACGGTCGATGCCAGCGGCGACAAGGGTGGCCGCATCGGTCTGTATGCGGGCGGCGATCTCGATCTCCTGAGTAGCGCCGAACTGCTCGCCAACGCGACCGACAGCTTGACTACGGCCAAAGGAACGGCCGGTGAGGGTGGCCGGGTTGAGCTCGGCAGCGGCGACGCCGGTGTGCTCAATCTGGCCGCGGGATCACACATCGATGTGTCCGTGCCCGCCGGCAGTGCTGCCCACGGCGGCCGCGTGGTGCTGCGCGCAGCACGCACCGGTGCGGGTGCCGGCGACGGCGTGGCGCTGGGCGTGCGCGACGGGAAAATCGTCGGCGCCGAGCGGGTGGAGGTGGAAGCCTATAAGGTCTATGACGGCGATGGCAGCGGCATCACCGGCCTGATCGCGGGCAGTTCCAGCGGCAACCAGCTCGGCATCGACAGCGTGCAGGCGGACAACGACGCCTTCGTCGCGGCGGTCGACCCCGTTGCGCTGAAAGGCAATCTGGATACCGGTGCGGCGGGTGTGCATCTGCGCCCCGGCGTCGAGGTGCGTAACCCTGTTGAAGCCGGCGTCGCCAACAGCGGCGACATCGCGCTGGCCGGGGACTGGAATCTGAACCCGCTGCGCCACAACGGCGAGGCGGGCGTGCTGACCGTGCGCGCAGGCGGCCAGCTCGATGTGGCGGCGAATCTGAGCGACGGCTTCAGCACCGCCGCCGCATCCGGTGCGCTGCAAACCAGCCCGGTCGGCTGGTCCTACCGCCTGGTTGCCGGTGCCGCCAGCGGCGCGGCCGATCCGTTGGCGACCCAGCCCAACGTCCTCGCCGACCTCAATGTCGCGGCGGGCAAACTGGTGCGTACCGGTACAGGCGACATCGACGCGGTGGCGGCGGGCGATGTAATCCTCGCCGACGGCGCCGCGCTGTACACGGCCGGTGCCAACACGCCCGCAGTCACTGATTTCACCATTTCCTTCCTGAATGGCAATGCCTTCCCGGTTGGCGGCGGCGACGTGCGGATTCGCGCGGGGGGTTCGGTGGTGTCGGAGGCGGGCCCGTCGGGCTTGCTGACAGACTGGCTGTATCGCCAGGGCAACGTGGGCAGCAACAGCAACCAGTTCCGCGATCCAGGCTGGTGGCCCCAGATTGCCCAATTCAAGAACGGCATTGCAGCCCTGGGGGGCGGCGATGTGGCCCTTGAGGCGGGCGGCCGGGTAGCCAACCTGCTGGTGGCCACGGTGACCAACGCGCGCCAGCCGGCGACTGTCGCTCAGCCGGTGGATGCGAGCCAACAGGTGATCCAGGGTGGCGGAGACCTTGCCGTGCGCGCGGGTGGCGATATCGAGGGCGGATTGTTCTTCGTCGACCGCGGGCTTGGCACGATCAAGACAGACGGTGCGGTTGTCGAGGGGATTGCACGGTCAAACCAGGCTGTTGGCACAGTGCTGGCATTGGGCGATGCGAGCACGAATTTATCGGCGCGGCGCGGCTTGTCGCTGGAGACTGTGGTCAATCCCAGCCTGGTGCCGCAATCCAGCGGCAACTGGGCTGGGGTGGGCGGTTTCAATCGTGAATCGTATTTCGTGAGCTATGGGGCAGACAGCGTTGCGCGGCTGCTGTCAGTGGCGGGCGATACCGTGTTGAAGAACGATTTCTCTGACCTGACTGGATTGAGCGGCGCCTTCGGCTTGAACAATGCGAATGCCGGGGGGCTGGGGCTTTATCCCGGCACGCTTGAAGCAGTTGCCCTGATGGGTAAGCTTGCCATGGAAGAGGGCTTCACCCTGATGCCGTCAGCGGCCGGAAATTTGCGTCTGCTGGCGGGCGGTTCGATCAAAAAACTCGGCGGCAAGCCGGTTGACCTGTCCGACCGTGCGCTCGCGGACTTTTACACGCTGTCCAACCCGGTACGCTCAAGCTCAAGCGTGGGTTCGCTGACGATGCTGCCGGGCAGTGAAAGCGATGCACATGGCCCCGAGCTGATCCATCAGGCCGATACGCAGCAGGCCTATATCGTGGCGCGCTCGGGCGACATTGTCGGCCAGCCCAGTCCCGCGGTATTCGCGAATCTGGCCAAACCGGCCGTATTCCAGGCAGGCCGGGATATCCGTGATGTAACCGTAGTGGGGCAGAATCTGCGTCCCGATGATGTAACGCGTTTCATCGCCGGCCGTGACATCGTATTCGACTTGGTACGCAATCCCATTTCTGGGGCAATCGCCTCGGGCAGCGAGGCGCGCATCGCCATCGGCGGCCCCGGGCGAGTGGAAGTCATCGCCGGCCGCGACATCGATCTGGGGGCATCCAAAGGCGTGATTTCACGCGGCAATCTGGCGAACCCCTATCTGCCGGAAGGCGGTGCCGATCTGTTGTTCGTGGCCGGGGCGGCGACGCGCGATGCCGACGGCAATGCGCACGCGATCAGCGCGGCGCTGCAGGATCCGCAGGCGGTGAACCACTTCTTTGAAGAATTGCTGGCATCGGCCGAGGCGAGTAAAACCGACAAGGACTACAGCCAGGGCGAAGCCGCCATCGAGGCGCTGTTTCCCACCGGAACGGCCGCCGCGCCGCTGAGCTACGAGGGTGATATCAGCCTCTTCTTCAGCCAGGCGAAAACCGAGCAGGGCGGCAGCATCCAGATGCTGACGCCGGGCGGTGGAGTGAATGCCGGCCTGGCCAGCGTCACCGGTTTTGAGCGCGCCGCTGCGGACCTGGGCATCATGACCGTGCAGGGCGGCAACATCCAGGCCTATGTGCGCGACGATTTCCAGGTCAACAGCAGCCGCGTATTCACCATCTCCGACGGCGATAGCGATATCCTGCTGTGGTCGGCGCTCGGCAACATCGACGCCGGCAAGGGCGCCAAGACCGCCAGCGCCACGCCGCCGCCGCAGCTGCGCATCGACAGCAAGGGCAACTTCGTGCTGGACGTCAGCCAGTCCATTTCCGGCAGCGGTATCGCTGCGCTGGATGTTGCCAGCAATGTCGTATTGATTGCACCCACCGGCGAGGTCAACGCGGGCGACGCGGGCATCCGTGCCGGTGGCAACCTGACTATAGGCGCCAGCCGTGTGGTTGGTGCGGACAACATTCAGGTGGGCGGTGTTTCAGCGGGCGTGCCGGTATCCAACAGCGGTGCGGCGGCGGCAGCAGCGACCAGCGCGGGCAATGTGGGCAGCGAGGCGACATCGGCGACCGCCGGGCTGTCGCAGGGCCTGGCAGATTCCGTGCGCGCGGCGGAAGAGATGAAGAATGCATTCAAGCCGACCTTCATTACCGCGGAGGTGGTGGGGCACGGCGAGTAAAGACGCAGGGTGGACGCTTGTGCCCACCCTGCGGGGCGGGCAACTGCGACATGTGCGGCAGGAAACGGAAGCCGGTGTTCTGGCCGGCCTCGTTTACTGCTGGGTTGACACAGCCTGTGTGGAAAGCGCAGCCAGCCGCGATTCGATCTCGGCTGCGGGAATGACGCCATCGACACGCTTGCCATTGCTGAACACGATAGCGGGGGTGCCCATCATGCCCAGCTGGGTGGCCAGCTTGCCGATATCCCGCACTGGCGTTGCGCACGCGCTGGCAGGCGCGGCCAGTTTGCCCTGGAGCATGTAGTCCGACCAGGCTTGTGCCCGGTCCGGCGCACACCAGATGGCGTCCGCTTTCGCCGATGCACCGGGGTGCAGCTCTTCCAGCGGGTAGAGAAAGGTATAGATCGAAATGTTGTCGATCAGCGCCAGTTCCTTTTCCAGCCCGCGGCAGAAAGGACAGTCGGGATCGGAAAACACCACCAGCTTGCGCTCGCCGTTGCCGCGGCGCGTCACGATGGCCTGGTCCAGCGGCAGGCTGGCGAAGTCGATGGTCTGCATTGCTTCGAGGCTTTTTTGCGTCAGATTGGTTTTGGTTTTGGTGTCTTTCAGCGGCCCCGACAGCATGTAATCGGCTTTTGCATCGACATAAATGATCGAGCTGTTGGCGTAAACCTCGAACAGACCCGGGATGGGCGTGGTGTTGATTGCATGGATGTCGGCACCCGGAAAACGCTCGGTGAGCACCTTTTTAATGACGTCGTCGTCGGCGTGCGCGCCAAGGGCAATGGCCAGGCCCAGCAGGGTGAGGAGGGGTTTCATGGATTGTCGCTTTCAAATTGAGGGAGGGGCTACCGGACGCAGGTTTGCACAGGCAGTGCCCATTCCGGATCGACACTGCGCTGATGCACAGTAAGAGAATTGAATAACAGGCATATGACAAATCTGTGGGGAGTCGATTAAGGCCCGCGCAACAGGCATGCAGCTGTACATGGGATGTTCGGCTCATGCTGGCAACTTGACTGTGCAGGGTGGCATTTCTGCCCCTATGCAGATTTCCAGCGACGTCCGCTCGTCGCGGCGACACCCCACCCTCTCGGCAGAACTGATCGATCACGGCGAATAAACCTGACATGAGCCGAACGGCTCATGTCAGACGCTGTGCCTGATGCATTGATTTCAATGTGCGCTCGCTAATCTTGCGCGTGCTTTCGCGCCTGTTGCAGGCAGATCAATCACTTAACAACAATTAGGAGCACCCCATGCGCATCAAACCCATTCCCGCCCTGCTGCTCAGCCTGATGGTTTCCGGCACCGCCCAGGCCGCCGCGCCGCTCAGCTTCAGCAAAGTCTGGACTTACGCCAGCCCAGCGGCGGGATTCACCGCCGAGATTCCGGCGTTTGACGCCGTTACCGGTACTCTGTGGGTTGCGGGCGTGTCGGGCGTGTCGGTGCTCAACGCCACGACCGGCGGTCTGGTGCAGTTCATCGACACCACGGGCTTTGGCAGCATCAACGGCGTGGCGATTCACAATGGGCTCGCGGCGATGGCGTTCGAGTCGTCGCTGGACCGCACCGCGAATGGTCAGGTGATGTTGTTCGATACCACCAGCCGCGCGCTCGCCAGCGGTATCAATCAGATCAGTGTCGGCGCCCTGCCCGATATGGTGACCTTCACCCCCAACGGCAACACGCTGCTGGTGGCCAACGAAGCGACACCGACGATCTATGGCGGCTTCGATCCGGTGGGCAGCGTCAGCATCATCGATATGAACAGCCGCAGCGTCACCGCCACCGCAGGGTTTGCGGGTGTGCCCACCGCGGGCAGCGGCATCCGCAACCCGGGCATGGATTTCGAGCCGGAATACATTGCCGTGAATGCCGCCGGCACGCAGGCTTACGTGACCCTGCAGGAGCACAACGCCATCGGCGTGCTCGATCTCGGCACCCAGCAGTTCACCAGCGTGATCGGCCTCGGCACCAAGGATTTTTCGCTGCCCGGAAACGAAATCGATCCCAACCACAAGGATGGCAAGATCGAATTGCGTGCAGCCAATGTGAAGGGCTTTTATCAACCCGACGCCATCGCGGCGTATGAGGTGGGCGGACAGACTTATCTCGTCCGTGCCAACGAAGGCGACACGCGCGAAGACGACGGTGACAAGGAACGCCTGAAGGATGCCGCCTTGGGTGGGCCGGTCGATCTGAGAGAGCTGAACATTTCGACGATCGATTCGAGCGGCGGCGACCTCTACACCTTCGGCGGCCGTTCGTTCTCGATCAGCGATGCCAATGGCAATCTGATCTTCGACAGCGGCAACACACTCGATGCTGAAGCCATTGCACGGGGGATATACGACGACGGCCGCAGCGACGACAAGGGGGTGGAACCCGAAGGCGTGGAGCTGGCAATGATCGGCGGTCGCATGTATGCCTTTATCGGCCTGGAGCGCACCACCAAGGCTGCGGTGGCGGTCTACGACATCACCGATCCGGCCAATGCCAGCTTTATCGACATGATCGTGACCGACGGCGATGTGGCACCCGAAGGCCTCAAGAGCTTCAGCTTTGGCGGTCTGGACTACCTGGCGATTGCCAACGAAGTGTCCAACACCACCACGGTCTACCAGCTGGCAGCGGTGCCCGAACCCGAAACCTACGGCATGCTGCTGGCGGGACTGGGTCTGGTGGGCTTCATGGCACGGCGCAAGGCAATGCGCACCTGATCCGTTTGTCGTGCACGGAAAAGCCCGCCATGAGGCGGGTTTTTTCGTTCTGCCGGTGGCGTATTGCCCGGCAGTGGGGCGACGGCCGGCTGACCTGCATTTTCATTTTCCGGCTGAGGACAGGCTCTACGTCTTGCATCCGCCGGGCAGCCGACGCTTCACAGATCGATGCTCGCAATCTTCATCCAGTCGCCTTCGGCGCTGTCGGAAATCATGAATCCGCATCCTCTGACGAACTGGAGCATGTCGCGATTGCTCGCGAGGATGCGCCCGACCATTTTCTGCAAACCCTGGCCTTTCGCACACTCGAGGAGTGCGTGCATCAGTCGATGGCCGACGCCGTGGTGGCCCCATTTGTCGGCGACGACGATGACGAACTCGCAGCTGGAACGGTCGGGCTGGATCACGTAGCGCGCGGAGCCGACGACCTGCTCGCCGGTGTCTGCGGTCGTCAGCACGACGAGGTGCATGCCCTCGTCAGGGCGCAACGTGCAGACCTTCAGTGATTCATCCAACGCCGGGTCGTAGTCGCCCTGTCCGAAACGGAAATAGCGTGCCGAGACGGACAGGTTCCTGACGAACGCAATGAGGTTCTCGGCATCGGAGTCATTCAGTCGACGTAATGTCAGGACGGAACCGTCTTCCGCCTTCCAGACTTCAGGAAAAACCACGATTTTCTCCTCCTCACCGGGCTCGTCAGGGGTAACAAGCCTATCCCAATACTTTGAGCGGATGATGATCCTGACGAATTATCAGGGAAACCGAACCGGCACGCGCCGGCATGGCCCGATCGGGCCATGCCGGCGTCCATGCCCTGTCATTGCCGGTCCGCATAATCGGGCGCTTGCCAGATTTCGGTTGAAGACCCATGCGCGTCCTTGCTGTTGCGATTGCCCTGCTGCTCTCCCTGTTTTCCGCCACCAGCCACGCCTGGTGGAATGAGGACTGGAGCGCACGCAAGAAGATCACGCTGACCAACCCGGCCGGCGAGGTCGCCGATGCGCCGGTGCTGATCCGCCTGCATACCGGCAATTTCGATTTCCTGTCGGCCAACGAAGACGGCAGCGACCTGCGTGTGGTGGCGGGCGACGACGCCACCGAACTCAAGTTTCACATCGAGAAATGGGATGGCCTCAACCAGCTTGCGCTGGTCTGGGTGAAGGTGCCAAAACTGGCTGCCAGCACCGAGGCCTGGCTGTATTTCGGCAATGTCGAGGCGGTGCCGGCGTCCGATTCCAAGGGCAGCTATGACGCTGCCAGCGCGGTATTTCATTTCAACGAAGCCGGCGGCAATCCGGCGGATAGCGGGCCGAACCAACTCAACGCAACGGCGTTCAGCGGTGAGCGCGTGGCCGCTTCGTTCGCCAACGGCGGTGCCCGATTCAACGGGTCGCAAAGTCTGACGCTGCCGGCGATGAACGCGTCCGGTGCAGTGAGCGTGGCGATGTGGCTGAAGCCGGCCGCGCTCGACGGCACGCTAATGCAGGCAGGCGGGTTGAACGTGGCGCTGGCGGGCGGCACGGTGAACGTGCAGGCGGGCGCGGCGAGCGTCTCCGCCAGCGTACCGCTCACCACGGGCCAATGGCATCACCTGGCGATCACCGTGGACAGCACGCTCAAGGTTTATATCGACGGCCAGCTGGCGGGTGAAGCACCCGGTGCGGCCTTGCCTGCCGGGGCGCTGACCGTGGGTGCGGGCTACAGCGGCGAGCTGGATGAAGTGCAATTGAGCGGCGAGCTGCGTGACGCAGCCTGGATCGCGGTACTGGCTGCGCAAGGCCCGACGGGCGCGCTGGTGGCGCTGGGTGCAGACGAATTCAGTGAAGGGGGCGGCCATGGCGGCATCTGGGGCACCTTGTTTGGCGCGCTGACCGTGGATGGCTGGGCCGCGATCGGCATTCTGGCGGTGATGCTGGTGATCGCGTTGTGGATCATGTTCGTCAAGACCCTTTATGTGAATCGCGTAGACCAGGCCAACCGCCTGTTCATGAACAGGTTCCGCACACTGTCGACCGATCTGGGGGCGATCGACAAGGCGCACGGGATGGCAGACGAATTCAGGCATTCCTCGCTATACCGTCTCTACCACGTTGCCGCGGCCGAGCTGTCGCATCGTTTCAAGGATACCGACGCCGCGCACATGCCGGACAAGAACCTGTCGCCGCAATCGCTCGAAGCGATCCGCGCCAGTCTGGACACCGGGCTCGTAAAGGAAACCACGCGCCTGAACAAGCTGATGGTGCTGCTCACCATTGCCATTTCCGGCGGGCCGTTTATCGGGCTGCTGGGCACGGTGTTGGGGGTCATGATCACCTTTGCCGTCATTGCCGCGACCGGCGATGTCAACGTTGCCGCGATTGCGCCAGGCATTGCCGCGGCCTTGCTTGCGACCGCAGCGGGTATGGCCGTGGCGATCCCCGCGCTGTTTGGCTACAACTATCTGAATTCACGCATCAAGACCATGACTTCCGACATGCGTGTGTTCAACGACGAGTTGATTACCAAGCTGGCGGAAAACTACAGCCGTTGATCCAGCCCATGCCGCCTTGTGTGAATGTTTTGACGGAAGACCCCCATGCAGATCCAGGATGACAACGAGCCATACGACCAGATCAACGTGGTGCCGATGCTGGATCTTGCGTATGTGCTGCTGGTGATTTTCATCATCATGACGACCGCATCGGTGCAGGGCATTCAGGTCAATCTGCCGAAAGCGAGCAATACGCCCAGTCTCGCCAAGCCGCAGACCAAGGCGATCACGATCACCGAGGACGGACAGGTTTTTCTCGATACCTACCCGGTGTCGCTCGACGAATTGCGCACCCAGCTCAGTGCGCTGAAAGCCGCAAATCCCGATCTGCCGGTGGTGGTCAAGGGCGATACGGTGGTGCAGTACGGCAAGGTGATGGAAGTTCTCGACCTGCTGGGGCAGGTGGGGATCACGCAGATGGGTCTGGTGACCCAGAAGCTCGCGAAATAGACATGGAGGACGACCGCAAACCGGCCTGGATGCGCTGGGGTGGGGTGGCGGTGGGGCTGGTCGCCGCCGTGCTCATCGCGTTGTGGCTGAAAGACCTGCTGACGCCGAAAGGCCCGGTGCAAAAAATGAAAGTTCAGCAGATCACCCTGGTGCGTCCGCCGCCACCGCCGCCTCCACCGCCTGAGCAGAAGCCGCCCGAGCCGGAAATCGAGGAAGAGGTGAAGCTGGACGAACCGCAGCCGACGCCGGATGAGCCGCAGCAGGCCGATGCATCGCCACCGGACGGCATCGCCGAAGGTCCGGAGGGCGGCATGGCGACCGACATCGCACGCGGTGTTCCGACGTTGCCGGGTAGCGGTGGCAGAGGCAATCCCTGGGCGTGGTACGACGCCCTGGTGAACGATGCGGTGAACTCGGCAGTTCAGACCGCGCTTTCGCGCGAGAAGGCGCTGAAGAACAAGAACTACAAGGTGATTGTGAAGATATGGATCGACGGCGCCGGGCAGGTGACGCGCGCTGCCCTGGAGGACAGCACCGGCGATGCCCGGGCTGACGAGGTGCTGAAGGAAGCGTTGAAAGGGATGCGCGCCCTGCGCGACAGCCCGCCGGCAGACATGCCGCAACCGATGAAAATCCGCGTGACTTCACGCGCCTGAAAATGAGCATGAGAACGCTATGACGATACGAAAGAAAATGGTGGCGCTGGCCGTGGCGGCGGCGTGTTCGGGCAGCGCGCTGGCAGCGTCCGACGACGAGCGCGCGAAAGTCGAGATGCTGCACGAAACCACGCTGAGCCTGATTCAGTTGCTGGTCGAGCAGGGCGTGCTGAAGCAGGAAGCCGCCGATGCGATGCTGAAAAAGGCGCAGCAACAGGCCATCGAGAAAACAGCCCAGGCCCAGGCCGCCGAGGCGGAAACCGACAAGGGCGTGGTGCGCGTGACCTACATTCCCGAGCATGTGCGCAACGAAATCCGCGAGCAGATCCGTCAGGAAGTGGTGGCGCAGGCCAAGACCGAACGCTGGGGCGACGTCAATGCGGTGCCCGAATGGCTGGACCGCCTGAAATGGGAAGGCGACATCCGCCTGCGCTATCAGGCCGACCTGTTCAGCGACGGCAACGCGCCGCCCACTACATTCCAGACCATCGGCCAGGACATCGACAACACGCAGGAAGACCGTCACCGCGAGCGGATGCGCCTGCGGCTCGGCCTCAACGCCAACGTCGTGTCGGGTGTGGATGCGGGCATACGCATCACCACCGGCAATACGTCCGACCCGGTCTCCACCAACCAGACGCTCGGCACCACCGGCAACAAGTATTCGCTGGTGCTCGACCGTGCCTTTCTCAAGCTCACCCCGCTCGAGGGACTGAGCATCAGCGGCGGCCGCATTCCAAATCCCTTCTTCAGCACCGACCTGGTGTGGGACGGCGACCTCGGTTTCGAAGGCGTCGCCGCCACCTTTCGGCCTTGGCCGGATGCGGAGCGCGTCTGGCGGCCGTTCGTCACGGCGGGCATTTTCCCGCTACAGGAAATTGATGAAAACGGCATCGACGTGCGCGCCAAGGACAAGTGGCTGGTCGGGATCCAGGGCGGCGCCGAGTGGATGCCCAGCCAGACGACGCGAGTCAAGGCCGGCGCGAGCTACTACGATTACCGGAATATCGCGGGTATCCCCAACCCGCTGCTTGGCAACGTGTTCAATAACGCGACTGCGCCGCAATCGCGGCAAAAAGGCAACAGCCTCATCAATATCGACAACGACGGCAACACCAACACGAACCTGTGGGCGCTGGCGGCCGACTACCGCATCGCCAACCTGACCCTGGTGGCTGATTTTGCCCAGTTCGATCCCATCCATGTGATCGGCAGCGTCGACTGGGCGCGCAACGTCGGTTTCGACCGTGCCGAGATCCTGGCGCGCACCGGGCAGGATATCGAGCCTGAGACCGACGGCTACCAGGTCAAGCTCAGCGTTGGCTATCCTACTGTCAACGATTTCGAAAAATGGCAGGCCTTCGTCGGCTACCGTTACCTGGAACGCGACGCCGTGCTTGACGCCTTCACCGATTCCGATTTCCACCTCGGTGGCACCAATGCCAAGGGCTTTTTCGTCGGTGGCTCCTATGGCCTCTACAAGAACACCTGGCTATCGGCGCGCTGGATGTCGGCCGACGAGATCAGCGGCCTGCCGCTTTCCATCGACGTGTTCCAGCTTGATCTCAATGCCAAGTTCTAGAGTCATCTGCCTGCTGGCTGCGCTGATTTCCGCCCCGGTATGGGCGGATCAGCCCTGGGAGTCGAACGAACACAGCTGGCTGATCCGGCCGGACGCCCCCCCGCCCGCGAGCGCGCGGACCTTGCGACCGCCCGAGGCGTTCGCGCGCATCCAGGCCGACGGAAATGATGTCCAGCCCCAACCGGCGCAAGGCGATGCAGCCAGGCTGTTGGAAGCCGCCGCCCGGCAGGATGCGGATACGGTCAAGGCGATGCTCAAAAATGGCGTCAGCCCCAATGGGCGCGATTACTGGGGCGACAGTCCCTTGATGGCCGCGGTGCGCCACGACAATGTCGAACTGGTGCAGGTTCTGCTCGACGCCGGCGCGGACACCGAGGCCGTCTGGCGGGGATACACGCCGCTCGCGCTGGCAGCGATCAAGGGAAACCTGCCAGCGACCCGGATGTTGCTACGCGCCGGGGCGAACCCCGATCGCGCGAATGTAGAAGGCGATGCGCCCCTGCATGCTGCGATACGCAAGGGGCACGTGGGCGTCGTGAGCGCACTGGCGGCGTCGCATCCCGACTTCCGTCGCTACGATCGTGACGGCCGCACGCCGCTGGCGCTCGCGACCACGATGGGGCAATACGCCATCGCCGACACCCTCGTCGAGGCGGGTGCGCCGCTGGAAGCGGGCGACAAATATGCCCATACGCCGTTGTGGCTTGCCTATACCTACAGCGATTTCAAGATGGTGCATCTGTTGCTGAAACATGGCGCCGATACGGCCGGTCTGCCCGGCCCCCTGCCTGCGGAGGCGAACGAATGAAAACTTTTTCATTGCTGCTAACGATGATGGTGCTAGCGACCTCTCCATCCTGGGCGGCGAACGACAGCCGCGAGAAGGAGATGCTGCGCCGCATGCAGCAGCAGGTGCAGCAGATCGAGCAGGCGCGCGTGCAGGCCGAGCAGGAGAAAGCGGCGGCCCTGGCCGACAAGGAAACCGCAGAGCGCGAGCTGGAAAAATTCGGCGCCACCAAGCGCCAGCTTGCAGGGGAACGGGCGGCGCGCAGCCGGATGGAAGCCAAACTTGAAGCCGTGCAAACGGAGAACGATGCGTTGAAAACGCGTCTGGCCGACACCGAAAAACAGTTGGCCGACAGTATGGCCCTGCAGCAGGCCACTGCGCAGAGGCTTGCGCAGACGGAATCCGCCAAAAAGCACACGGAAAGCGAACTGTCGGGCATGGTGCGCGATCTGCAGTCTTGCCAGACGCACAACGGCAGCCTCTACACGCTGGGCCGCGAAATGATGCAGAAATACCGCGACAAGTCCTGCCAGGATGCGCTGGCGCAGGCCGAGCCCTTCACTGGTTTGAAAAAAGTCGAAGTGGAAAATCTGCTGGAAACCTGGCGCGACCGTCTCGATCGGGAAAAACTCAGCGCAAGCGGTAAACCCTGATTGGAGGGCATGGGCCGAACGGGCCATGCCTGGCGTGTCCGCACCGCAGAGAAAAGTCATCTTCCGCATGCAGAATGAGCCCAGCCCAAGTGGCTTGGGCAAGGCTTCATCCTCCGGTGGCACTTTGTTTGGCGGGGTTCTTTCCCCGCCATTCTTTTGGCCGTCATCCGGCCGCCGGCTCCCAATGTTGCAGCTTCAGCTGCAGCGTCTGCTGCCCATTGAATTCGTTCGGCATCAGCGCGTAGACGGCGTGGATGCGTGCCGGCAGCGGGTCCGAGTGAAAAAATCGCATGGCCTCGAATGCCGCGCCGTCGCGCCCGAGTTTCAGCTTGAGGTGCTTTTCGCCGACCACGCGTTGCGCCAGCACGTCAAAGGTGGCGGTGAACAGCGGAGCGGGGAAGCCCTGTCCCCACACTGCATGGTCGAGCTGCTCGGCAAGCGCATAGCTGTGGTCGGCGGGGTCGAGTTCGCCGTCGGTTTCGATCACCCCTTCCAGGTCGGCCGGATCGAGCAGCTCGCGTACCACTGCCTCGAAAGCCTGGCTGAATTCGTCCTGGCGACCGGCAGGCAGGCTGAGCCCGGCCGCCATCGCGTGGCCGCCAAATTTCAGAATCAGGCCGGGATGGCGCTTGTCGACCAGATCGAGCGCGTCGCGCAGGTGCAGGCCAGGAATTGAACGGCCGGAACCCTTGAGCTCACCCGCAAGGGGTAGGCCGGTGGGTCCCCGCTGCGGCTGCAGCGACCCTTCCGCTCCCCCACTTCCACTGTTGGCCAGCACGATGGTGGGGCGGTGGAATTTGTCTTTCAGCCGCGAGGCGAGGATGCCGATGACGCCGATGTGCCAGCCGGGCTGCCAGGCGGTGAGGCTGTGGCTGTCGGTGGGGCTGAAGTCGGCGAGGATGGCAAGCGCTTCGTCCAGCATGTCGGATTCGACGTCGCGCCGGGCGCGATTCAGCGTATCGAGCCGCTGCGCCAGCTGCTGCGCGGTGGCAGGCTCATCGGCCAGCAGGCATTCGATGCCGAGCGCCATGTCGTCAATGCGGCCGGCGGCATTGAGCCGTGGCCCCAGCATGAAACCGAGGTCGAACACCGTGGCGCGCGCAGGGTCGCGCGCGGCGGCGCGAAACAGGGCGTTGATGCCGGCGCTGGCCTTGCCGGCGCGCATGCGCGCCAGGCCCTGCGCCACCAGGGTGCGGTTGTTGGCGTCGAGCTTCACCACGTCGGCGACGGTGCCGAGCGCGACCAGGTCGAGCAGGCTGCGCAGGTCGGGTTCGACTTGTTCCGCATACGCGCCGCGCTGCCGCAGTTCGGCGCGCAGCGCCAGCAGCACGTAGAACATCACCCCCACCCCCGCCAGATTCTTCGACGCGAAGCCGCAGCCGGGCTGGTTCGGGTTGACGATGCAGGCGGCGTCCGGCAGCGCATCGCCCGGCAGGTGGTGATCGGTGACCAGGACCGGGATACCGAGCGCATTGGCCGCCGCCACGCCTTCGACTGCGGCAATGCCGTTGTCGACCGTGACCAGCAGATCGGGCTGCCGCGTCGCGGCGAGTTTGACGATGTCAGGGCTGAGGCCGTAGCCGTGCTCGAGCCGGTTGGGCACGATGAAATCGACCCGCGCGCCGAGCATACGCAAGCCGCGCACGCCGACCGCGCAGGCGGTGGCGCCGTCGGCGTCGTAATCGGCGACGATCAGCAGGCGCTGGTTGGCCGCAATGGCATCGGCCAGCAAGGCGGCGGCCCGCTCGATATGCAGCAGGCCGGCCGGCGGCAGCAGTTGCGGCAGGCGGTGCGCGATCTGGTCGGGGTGGCTGACGCCGCGCGCGGCATACAGGCGCGCCCAGGTCGGATCGATGCCAGCCTGCTGCAGCGCGGCGCAGGTGTCGGCAGGGCAGGGGCGGGTGGTGATTCGTGGCATGGGGCGATTGTATCCACCCCGCGCACAAGCCGGCATCAAGTTGTGGCGGCATGCACCGTAAGCAAGGCAGTCGCAGGCAGCCAACAGGGCAAGCTGAGTGTCCGCCTGGTGGTGAGCCTCCTGATCGAAATGGTGCGCGCGGCATTTTCCTGAACGCGCGCCCAGTTTAAGAATCTGGTGAATTGCCGATTCTTGCAGGCCGGCGCGCGGGGTACCATGCGCACATGAGTCATCTGCTTCCCCTCTCGCGCGTCGCCAAGCTGGTGGGCCAGCCGCGCCATACGCTGCAGGAAATGATCCGCAGCGGGTCGCTGGCGACCTTCGACGGCATGGTCGAGCTCGACGAACTGCTGCGCGCGTTTCCCGAAGTGAAATGGGACGACGACGCGGAATTCCGTCGGGTCACCGAAATCAAGGACAAGGCATTTGCCAAACGAGTGCGGGAGCGTGCGCTGCCGGATAAGGATGTGTTGGTGGCGCGATTGAACGAAATGGGTGACGAATACGCTGCGGCCAAGGCGCTGTTGCTGCACTACGGCAGCGTGATGACCTGGCTGGACGAAAAGATCGACGAACTCGAGGAAAATGCGAGCGTCGAAACCTACCATGCCCTGCATACGGTGCGCGCTTTCCTGCTGCGCAACCTGGCCGAGACGCCGCCGGACGCGGTGCAGGCGCAGGCGGTGATCTTGCAGGAAAGGATGCTTAAACTGATGTCAGCCCATGTCACCATCCAGCCGAGCGGCCACGAATTCTTTGTGGACGGCAACGACACGCTGCTGGAAGCCGCGCTGCGCAACGGGGTGTCGCTCAATTACGGCTGCAGCAACGGCAATTGCGGTGACTGCAAGGCGCGGCTGCTGTCGGGCGAGGTGAAGAAGGTTCACGCCTACGATTACGTGCTGAAGCAGGCCGAAAAAGACGCCGGCGTTATTCTGCTGTGCGCCCATGCGCCGGTGAACGATGTGGTGATCGAAGCCAACGTGGCGGGGGCGCGCGACATTCCGGTGCAGCAGCTCGCTGCCAGGGTCAAATCGGTGGAAGTGTTCAACCCGCAGATTGCCGCGTTGCATATTCTGGCGCCGCGCAGCCAGCGCCTGCGTTTTCTTGGCGGACAGAGCATCCAGCTCGGCTTCAATGGCGTCAGCGGACGCTATGCGATTGCCAGCTGTCCGTGCGAGGACCGCCACATCGAGGTGCAGGTACCGCGCCGGCCCGGCGATCCCTTCGCCGAGGTGCTGTTCGGGCAACTGAGCGCCAACGACACGATCGACGTGGAGGGTCCGTACGGCGAATTCGTGCTGGACGAGGATTCGCCGCGGCCGGTGATCTTCCTCGCTTTTGGCGCCGGCTTTGCGCCGATCAAGAGTCTGATCCAGCACGCCATGTCGCTGGAGATTGCCGAATCGATGGACCTGCACTGGCTGGCCGATGAGGCCGGGCACTATCAGGACAATCTGTGCCGCACCTGGACCGATGCACTGGACAACTTCAATTACGTGCCGCACCCGCCGACGGGGGATCTCGATGCGCTGCTGCAGCGCATCGTGACCGACTACCCCGACCTGCATCGCTTCGACGTCTATGCGGTGGGCACCGCGGCGCAGCTGGAGCAGGCGCACGCGCATTTCGTTCGCGAAGGCCTGCACGAGGCGCGCTGGTTTGCCGAGGTGCTGGGCAGCTGAATGCTGCGCGTTTTGCTCTATCTGTGGCCGCTGCCGGTGACCTTGCTGGGCATGCTGGCCGTGCTCGTTGCGCGCAGCAGCGGCGGCAGCGTGCAGCGGGTGGCGGGCGTGCTGGAGGCGGCAGGGGGCTGGCCGGGCCGCTGTCTGCGGCATGGCTTCCCGTTCAGCGGCTCGGTGGCGGCGATGACGCTGGGGCATGTAGTGCTCGGCGTGTCCCGCGAGGCGCTCGTCGCGACGCGTGCGCATGAGCGCGCGCATGTCAGGCAATTCGAGCGGTGGGGTGTGCTATTGCTGGTGCTGTATCCGCTGGCCGGACTGGCAGCGTGGCTGCGCGGTGGGCATCCGTATTTCGACAATGTGTTCGAGCGCGAGGCGCGGGCCGCAGCGGACGCTGCGCGTCACACGGGCGGGAGGGCCTGATCGCGCAGGACTTCACTCCACCGGGCGGTGGGAGATTTCACCGGGGTCGCCGGTCTCGGGATCGATCCAGTCAGAAATGCCCAGCTCGTCCTCGGCCTCTTCCACCGTTTCGCCGGGTTCGTAATCGCTGTCGGCGTTGTATTCCATGTCCTGCACCGCTTCCAGTAGGCTGGCAAAGGGACCGTATTCCACGCCGGTCTCGGCATCGATCCAGTAACAGCCATCCGGCCGCTCGACGATGCGGGTTTGATCATAATCTGCAGGGGTTTCGGGTATGGGGTGTTTCATCGCCTGTCCTCCATGTCTCCAACTATAGGCAGCATGACTTCGCACGGCAAGCCTAGAGCATCTGGGGGAGGAGCATCAGGCCAGAGAGTGACGCCAGCATGATCGCCAGGTGCGCCCAGCTCCACAGGCGAAAATGACGGACCAGCGCGGTGACCTCGCGGTTGGCGATCAGGAATGGGCGTCCGTGCGGCGGCTTGCGCAGCAGGCGGATGCCATCGGCGAGACGGATGTCGAGGTGGCTGCGGTCGACTTCGTCGGAGGCGGCCTTGCGCGCGACCTCCCATTCCTCCAGACTGATTTCGCCATCGCGGTTGCGGTCGAAGCGCGCAAGCAGCGTGGCCTTGTCGGCCTTCCATTCGGCGAGCAGCGTGGAGAGGTCAGCCTGCTTGTCGAGCACGGCATTGGGTCCGCCGAGCGTCACGTGTTCGCCGATGGCGTAGATCGTCTCGCCCTCGATCAGCGTCCATTCGGTCTTGCGAAAACCGCCCGCGGTCGACACCTGCTTGTGCGAAGTCATGATTTCCGCGTCTTCGGGGTCGACCAGCATCTGGCCGCTGCCGTCGTCCACGCCGAAGGTATCGTGCGAGACGCCGGACTCGACGTATTCCCAGCGGTCATCGTTTCTGCGCTCGATCCGGTAGCGGTACCACAGGCAGGGCAGGCCGCTGATCGGGCTGACCAGCGTCGCACCGGGCGGCTGCCTGCCGCGGCCGATAATCTCGATATAGCCCTGCGGCGCGGAGGTAATGCGCGAGGTGGGCGTGTCGGCGACAGTGCGGTAACGCTTGAGGTTGGCATACCACGCCCAGAAGCTGGTGAGCCCGACCAGCGAGAGGCTGATCTTCCACCCCAGCGGCGAATGCAGCTGAAAACCGAGCAGCAGGATGAGCAGGTTGCCGCCGCCCAGCGCGAAGTTGGCGTAATCGTGCCGCCCAGCCGCGACGAGGCCTCTGCGAAGCATCAGCTATTGAAGAGCTGCTTCAGATCGACATCCTTTTTCTCTTCGGCGGCAAAGCGCAGCAGCGGAAACTGGCGGAAGCCGAACAGACGCGCGACGACAGTATCGGGAAACTGCTCGACGCGCACATTATTGACGTTGACCGAGTCGTTGTAGAACTCGCGGCGGTCGGCAATGGCGTTTTCCAGCCCGGTGATGCGCGCCTGCAAATGCTTGAAGGTCTCATTGGTCTTCAGCTCGGGGTAGGCTTCGGCAACCGCAAACAGATTGCCCAGCCCCAGCCGCAGTGCACCTTCGGCCTGGCCCAATGCGGGGATGTCGTGCGAGGCGCGTGCGCTGGCCACCTGGCTGCGCGCCTGCATTACCTTCTCCAGCGTCTCCTGCTCGAACTGCATGTACTGCTTGCAGGTCTCGACCAGCTTGGGCAATTCGTCATGGCGCTGCTTGAGCAGCACGTCGATGTTCGACCACGCCTTGCCGACGGCGTGCTTCAGCGTCACCAGTTGGTTAAAGAGAAAGATGACAAAAACAGCGAGCAGTCCCAGGACGATAAAGAAAACCAGAAGACCGGACATGGTGCACTCCACAGAGGTTTGATCGCAGAAATAGCGGATGGGCGCAGCCTAACTTGAGTGCAGCGCCTTCAAATGCGTGCCGCGAGAATCGCTGCGATCTCGGCATCCTCGAGCCGGACCGGATTGGTTTTCATGCTGCTGCCGCGGCTGTTGGCGACGATGCGCGGAATGTCGGCAGGCGTCACGCCGTAATGTGCCAGCGTCGGCAGCCCGAGCGCGCGCGTCCAGGCGTCAAGCGTGTCGATCAGGACGGCGTATGCGGCCTCGCGATCCAGTTGGCCCTGCTTGCTGATCAGACGGCCCACCTGCGCATATTTTTCCAGCGCCGGATTTTCAGGATCACGCGTGTGCAATGCTTCGATATTGACGCGCGTGGCGGTTGCCACCAGCGTGCCGCAGGCCACGCCATGCGGAATCGGAAAAAACGCCCCCAGCGGCGCGGCGAGCCCGTGCACCGAACCCAGCCCCACCTGCGCCAGCGTGATGCCGGATACCAGTGCCGCATAGGCCATTCGCTCGCGTGCCGCGGCATCGCCGGCATCCGCATATAAAGCCAGCAGCCCGTCGCGCGCTGCCTTCATCCCGCCCCAGGCAAGCGAATCGGTCAGCGGCGCCGCACGGCTGGAAACATAGGATTCCAGTAACTGGGTCAGCGCATCCATGCCGTTTGCCGCAATCACCGCGGGTGGGCAGGTGGCCAGCAGATCCGGGTCGACCAGCGCCACTTCCGCCACCAGCTTTTCGTCGCGGAAGGATTTCTTGAAACCGTCCGGCCCCAACACGCTCAGCACCGCATTCTTGGTGGCTTCCGAGCCGGTACCGGCGGTAGTTGGCACCGCAATGAAGGGCGTTGCCGGTCCGTTGTAAGGCAACTCCGGCCCTACGCCCTCGAGATGATCCATCACCGAATTGCCTGGCCCCAGCAGGCCGGCAATCGCCTTGGCCGCATCCAGCGCGCTGCCGCCACCGATGCCGACGACGACATCGATCGCTTCTGTGCCGAGCACGCGTACCGCCTCGTCCACCATCTGCGGCGAAGGCTCACCCGGCACGGTCAGATGCAGCCATGAAATCCCCTGTGCCTTGAACCCCTCCGTCACGGCTGGCCAGAACGGCGAGTTTTTAAGTGAGCCGGCACCGGTCACCAATAGGGCATGGGCCCCGTAACTGCGCACGATGGCGGGCAACCGGGCCAGCGCACCCGAGCCAAACTCAATGCGTGGCAAACGCGAAAGGGCGAAATCAGCAATGCGCACAGGCGGCTTTCAAAATCACGATGACGCTGAATGGTAGCGAGTTTGCGAATGCCCTGTCTGCACAGGGCTGCTTAATTAATGAGCAGGCATTCCGGACTTGCTTCACCCGACGCGATCCGGGCAGGCTGGCACGCGTGCAGCCCGCATTTCTCAGCTGCTTGAAAACATTGAGAATATTGGTTTTCGGCCGCGCCGGCCTGTTTGATAAGTCGCGCAAGTGTTGACGGCGCGCGGCGCGCTTTGCTATAGTTCCGCTTCTCGATTGACGCAGTTTCATTGCGACAGGCGCGGGGTGGAGCAGTCTGGCAGCTCGTCGGGCTCATAACCCGAAGGTCGTAGGTTCAAATCCTGCCCCCGCAACCATTTCGAAAATCAGGTGTTGACGTTTTTTGCGAACTCCGTAGAATGCGCACCTCTCGAAACGGCAACGCAGTGAAAGCGAAGTCAATAAGAGATTGATCTTTAACAATTTACAGCCGATAGGTGTGGGTGTTGTTGCGGTAGCTGTTCTGGTTTCGGCCGGGGTAGCAACTAGCATAAATGCTCACACTTGAATGAAGCGATGCTATTAATTTGGTGTCGTGAGTTTGAGTTGAGC
>NZ_JAUYRI010000020.1 GCF_030696885.1 Thiobacillus sp. | reverse complement strand
CTAAAACTAGTTGTGCCAGACGGTCGAAGGGCTGGAGCGTGAATGCCTCCGAGCCCCGGTTCCAGCACGACACCATCAGCTCGCCCTGATAGTCCGAGTCGATCAGCCCGACCAGATTGCCCAGCACGATGCCGTGCTTGTGACCGAGCCCCGAACGCGGCAGGATCAGCGCGGCATAGCCGGGGTCGGCCAGATGGATGGCCATGCCGGTCGGGATCAGCCGGGTTTCGCCGGGCGCCAGTACGATTGGACCATCGATGCAGGCCCGCAGATCGAGCCCGGCGGCGCCCGGGGTGGCGTAATGCGGCAGCTGATCGCGCAGGCGGGTGTCGAGAATCTTCACATCCATCTTCATAGTCGTCGGGATTTCGTCAGTTGAGCAGGGTTGCGAGGTGGCGGATCAGGTGTCGCGCCTGGGTGGATTTATCGGCCCGCGGCAGCGGATGCGCACCCCGGTCGTCGAACAGCACCAGCTCGGCCGTGTCCTGCCCGAGCGTGTCCTGCGCCAGGTTGCCGACCAGCAGCGGCAGCTTTTTCTTCAGGCGCTTGGCTTCGGCATGCTCGGCCAAGCGCTCGGTCTCGGCGGCGAAGCCCACGCAGAACGGCGCATCGGGCAAGGCGGCGACCTCGGCCAGGATGTCGGGGTTGGGAACCAGGTTCAGCGTCAGGCCCGCATCGCTTTTCTTGATTTTCTGCGTGGCGGCCGCTTCCACCCGGTAATCGGCCACCGCCGCCACCGCGATGAAGACGTCGCTTGGCAGTTCGCGCAGCACCGCGGCGCGCATCTCGGCAGCACTGTGCACGTCGATGCGGCGCACCCCGGCCGGCGTGGCGAGGCAGGTCGGCCCCGACACCAGGCACACTGCGGCGCCCGCTGCCGCGGCTGCCTGCGCCAGCGCATAGCCCATCTTGCCGGAGCTGCGATTGGTCAGCCCGCGCACCGGGTCGATCGCCTCGAAAGTGGGGCCGGCGGTGATCAGCACCCGTTTGCCCGCAAGCGGCCCTGCCCCCAGCATGCCGGGCAGCGCGGCCAGGATCTCGGTCGGCTCCAGCATGCGTCCGAGGCCGGTTTCGCCACAGGCCTGTTCGCCCGCGGCCGGCCCCAGCACGTTGACGCCATCCGCACGCAGCTGCGCCAGATTGCGTTGGGTCGGCGCGGCCGCCCACATTTCGCGGTTCATCGCGGGCGCGACGGCCAGTTTGCAGGTACGGGCAAGACTCAGGGTCGACAGCAGATCTTCGGCACGGCCGTGGACGAGCCTCGCCAGAAAGTCGGCCGAGGCCGGTGCCACCAGCAGCAGGTCGGCATCGCGCGACAGGTGGATGTGTTCCATGCCGTCGCCGCGGGCGGCCTCCCACAGCGAGGCCAGCACCGGCTTGCCGGAAAGCGCCTGGAAGGTGAGCGGGGCGACGAATTGCTGCGCGGCGGCGGTCATCACCACCTGCACGTCGGCGCCGGCCTTGACCAGCAGACGACACAGCTCCGCCGCCTTGTAGGCTGCGATGCCGCCGGTCACGCCCAAGAGGATTTTTTTGCCTGCCAGTGCCACAGTCTCGATTCCCGGCCCGGATTCCATGAAAATGGCACATTCTACGGGAGGGGGGCAGCGATGGCGATCCGCGACTGGCCGGAGGACGCGCGTCCGCGCGAGAAGCTGTTGAAGCAGGGAGCGGGGGCGCTGACCGACGCCGAACTGGTCGCGGTGTTTTTGCGCACCGGCGTGGTCGGTAAAAGCGCGGTCGACCTCGGTCGCGAATTGATCGCACGCTTCGGTGGGCTGGGCGGCCTGTGTCGCGCCGACCGGAAAACCGCCTGTGAAGCACCCGGCGTCGGCGAGGCCAAATACGCGCTGTTGCAGGCGGTGATGGAAATGGCGCGCCGCACGCTGGCCGAGGACATGCAGGCGGGCGACGCGCTGACCTCGCCCACTGCCGTGCGCGACTACTTGCGGCTGATGCTGCGCGGCAAGGAATACGAGGTGTTCTGCTGCGTGTTTCTGGATGCCCAGAACCGGGTGATTGCGGTGGAGGAGCTGTTTCGCGGCACCTTGACGCAAACCAGCGTCTACCCGCGCGAAATCATCCGCCGCGCGCTGGCGCACAATGCTGCCGCGCTGATCCTCGCGCACAACCACCCGAGCGGGGTGGCCGAACCCAGCCAGGCCGACCGCGTGCTCACCCGGCAACTGGCGGATGCGCTGGCCCTGGTGGACATCCGCGTGCTCGACCACTTCATCGTTGCGGGCGCGTCCTCGCTGTCTTTCATGGAGTCGGGCCAACTCTGAGCGCTCGCCCCACTTGCCTCGCGCTTGCAAGCTGTGATATAAATCGCGGTTCTCGGGTTAGCGCTCATTGCTATTCCCGCCAGTTAACCGGTTTCGTTCACCCTTAATTTTGGAGCAGTGTCATGGCTCGCGTATGTATCGTAACGGGCAAGAAGCCCATGGTCGGGAACAACGTTTCCCACGCCAACAATAGAACCAAGCGTCGTTTCCTGCCCAACCTGCAATATCGCCGGTTCTGGGTCGAGAGCGAAAACCGCTGGGTGCGTATGCGTTTGTCCAACGCCGCCCTGCGCACGATCGACAAGAACGGCATCGACGCCGTGCTGGCCGATCTGCGCGCCCGCGGCGAAGCGATTTAAGGAGCTGAATCATGGCTAAAGGCGGACGCGAAAAGATCAAGCTGGAGTCCACTGCGGGCACCGGTCACTTCTACACCACCACCAAGAACAAGAAGACCATGCCGGAGAAAATGGAGATCAGCAAGTTCGATCCCAAGGCTCGCAAGCATGTGATGTACAAGGAAACCAAGCTGAAGTAATCCAGCGTGGCTGTCCAATAAAAAACCCGCCGGTTGGCGGGTTTTTTATTGCGTGCTGCGGGTGTTGTGCAGTACCGGGGGCCGCAGCCCCCTTTCGGTCAGGCGTAGCTGCGCAGGCGCACCGAGAACTGCTGCAGCGACTGGATGCCGCTCTCTTCAGCGCGCTTGCACCAAGCCTGCAACTGCTCCAGCAACTGCTCACGGCTGGCGGTGGAACGGCCCCAGATGGCAGCCAGTTCCTGGCGCATGCGATAGACGGTTTGCAGGCGCTCGCTCTTGCCCAAGAGCGTGTCGAGTTGAGCCTTGTCGGCCGCCGCCAGTTCGGTGGGTTCCTTGTACAGCCAGCTGCGGAAACTGTTGAGGTTCCAGTTTTCCGGCAGGTTGGCGCCGGCCTTGAGCCTGGCGATTTCGGCGGCGGTGTCGGCGCGCACGCTCTTCACGTAGCGCGTCATCACGTCATAGCGGTGGGTGATCACGGCCTGCAGGGTATCGAAGTCGCACAGTGGCTTGGCGGGCTGCCATTTCACCGTCGGCGCTACCTTGCGGACGGTAGCCAGGCCGACGTAAGTCATCAGCTTGATGTACATCCAGCCGATGTCGAATTCGTACCATTTGTTCGACAGGCGTGCCGAGGTGCCGTAGGCGTGGTGGTTGTTGTGCAGTTCCTCGCCGCCGATCAAGATGCCCCACGGCAGGATGTTGGTGCTGGCGTCCTCGCTGGCGAAGTTGCGGTAACCCCAGTAGTGGCCGATGCCGTTGATGATGCCGGCGGCGGTGACCGGAATCCACGCCATTTGCACGGCCCAGATGGTCAGGCCGATGGGGCCGAACAGGGCGAGGTTGATTGCCATCATCAGCCAGATGCCTGCAGCCGAGTGACGACTGTAGACGTTGCGCTCCATCCAGTCGTCGGGCGTACCGTGGCCGTATTTTTCCAGCGTCTCGGCGACCTTGGCCTCGGCGCGATACAGCTCGGAGCCCTCCCAGAAGACCTTCTTGATGCCCCGTGTCTGCGGGCTGTGCGGATCTTCAGGGGTTTCGCATTTGGCGTGGTGCTTGCGGTGAATGGAAACCCATTCCTTGGTGACCATGCCGGAGGTCATCCACAGCCAGAAACGGAAGAAATGGCTGACGATGGGGTGCAAGTCGACGGCGCGGTGCGCCTGCGAACGGTGCAGGAAAATGGTGACGGCAGCGATGGTCACATGGGTCAGGCCCAATGCCACGACGACATAGCCCCACCAGGGCAGATCAAACAAGCCTAATTGCATGGTTTTCGGTTCCTAAAAAAGGACAATCACGTCTTGGAATATACGGACAAACCCCATAAAAATCAAGGTTTATTCGCGTCCGAGCTGGGGCCCGCAGCCCGCCTGGGGCCGCCCGGACCGGGGTCAGAAATCCATCGTCAGCTGCGCCGACAGGATGTCGACCGAGGCATCGTAGGTGCCGGAAAGATTGATCGCGCCTTCGTCGAGGGACGCGTCCTTGACGAACAGGTGAGCATAGCCCACATCGATCTTGCTACGCTCGGACAGCCGGTACTGCGCGCCGAATGCCAGCCAGGTGCGGTCCTCATCCGGGATGCGTGCGGTGCGGAAATCATCCGACGCGGCCCGCTGGTCGAAAGCCACGCCGCCGCGTAAGGTCAATTTGTCACTGTAGCGGTAATTGGCGCCCACCGAGTAACGGTAGGTATCCTCCCAGTTCTCGGTTACAACCGGCACCACCGGCGCGCCGGCAGTATTGACGATGCGCAGTTCGTCGAAATCGCTCCAACCGGTCCAGGTCACGTCGGCCAGTAACTCCCAGCGCGTATCCAGTTTGTGGAACAGGCTCAGCGAGGCGGAATCGGGCAGGGTGACATCGGCAAAAACAGGATTTACGACTGTTGCACCGTTCACTTTGAGCGTGCCTTCAAGAGTATTGTCGATCTCCGAACGATAGGTGACGCCGATCCGGGTCGAGTCGTTCAGTTTCCACAATGCACCCAGGTTGAATCCCCAGCCATAGTCGTCCCCTTTCACCTCGCCGACCGGGGCACCGGGAGCGCCTCCCGTGGCATTGGTGAGGGTCGCTTCGATGTATTGCAGGCTCAGCCCCGCGCCCAGTGAGAGCGATTCGCTGGCCTTCCAGGCGATCGAGGGGTTGATGACGATGGTCTTGACCTCGGACTTGATCGCCTGGGTACGGCCTTTCCACGTGGGATCGTATTTGGTCGCGAGGCCGAAGGGTGCATTCATGCCGACACCCAAATGCACATCCGGCGTTAGACGGAACGCGAAATAGGCATTGGGCACGAAAGCCAGCCCGCCCGCATCGCCCCCGTTGTTGCCCGTGAGTGCCGAGGTGCCGGAAAACTCGGCCTGCGGCATGATGAGATGGCCAGCCATCACCACCTGTCGGTCCGGCAGATAGGTCATGCCCGCCGGATTGAAGAAAATCGTGCTGGCGTCGGTCGCGGCGGCGGCCTGACCAGCGTAGGCATTGCCCAGCCCGCTGGCGTTCTGCTCGATCAATGCGAATCCGGCGGCGCTCGCAAATGGGGCGCAGCCCATCAGCATCAGGCCTGCGGCCAGGCGGTTAACACGAAACATCATGAAGGTCTCCTTTGAATAATCGGAATGCTTAGCGTACGGAATCCGCGTAGAGGGCCTCGATCGCATCGCGGTAGCGATCGATTATCAGGTCGCGCTTGATTTTGAGCGTGGGGGTCAGGAGGCCGTCTTCCAGGGTCCACGGCTTGAGGTCCAGGTGCAGCCGGCGAATCTGGGCGTAGCCCGCGAAATGCTTGAGCTGATGCGCGACGTGCTTGGTCAGCGCCTTCACCACCTTGGGGTCGCGCAGCGTGGCCGGCTGCGCCGGGTCGAGGTGACGATGGGCGGCAAAACTCTTCCAGTGTTCCTCGTTGAGGACGATCAGTGCGGCCAGATAGGGCTTGCCTTCACCGACGATCATCGCCTGCTCGAACAGGGGGTCGAGCTGGATGGCGGCTTCCATTTCGGACGGCGGCACCTTCTCGCCGTTGTTCAGCACGATGATGTCCTTGATGCGACCGACGATCGAATAATGGCCGTCGGCGGCCACGCTGACTTTGTCGCCGCTGTGCAGCCAGCCCTCGGCATCGATCATGGCGCGGGTGGCGTCCTCGTTCTTCCAGTAGCCACGCATCACGCACCGGCTGCGGGTGAGCAGTTCGTCGTTGTCGCCGATCTTCACCTCAACCCCGGGCAGCGGCTGACCGATGCTCGATGGCACGTTGGAGTCGGGACGGTTTGATGTCACCACCGGGCTGCTCTCGGTCAGCCCGTAGCCCTGGTAGATCGGCACACCGAGGCCGATGAAGACATGCGCGATTTCGGGCGACAGCGCGGCGCCGCCGGAAATCGCCAGGCGCAGCCGGCCGCCCAGTTTCTCCGTGACGTTGCCCGCCACCAGTTTGTCGAGCAGCGGCCACAGCAGCAGTTCCGGATGCCAGCGTGCCCGCCCCTGCTCCACCTCGAAACGCCGCCATCCCACTTTGACCGCCAGCTTGAACAACAGGCGTGCGAGCACGCCTTTCTTCTCCAGATTGTCCTGGATGCGCCGGTACACCCGCTCGTAGATGCGCGGCACCGAAATCAGCACGGTCGGGCGAATGTCCTGCAGGTCCTGCGCCAGCTGGGCGATCGAGCGCGCATAGGCAACTTCGGCGCCGGTCAGCATCGGCAGGTAATAGCCGCCGGTGCGTTCCAGCGTATGCGACAGCGGCAGGAAGGACAGAAACACCTCGTGCGCGCCGAAATCCGCGCATTGCGACGCGTAATACGCATTCCACAACATGTTCTCGTGCGTCAGCATCACCCCCTTGGGGCGTCCGGTGGTGCCCGAAGTGTAGACGATGCTGGCCAGCAGGTCGGTGGTGAGGTGGCGTTCGGGAATCGGAGTATCGGTCGCGGCCGCCAGCCAGTCGGCTGCGACGGCTAAGCGCGTGCTCCAATCGGACAATCTGTTTTCCGGCGCCACCAGGCTGACGATACGCTGCAGGCTGTGCGCCGTGCCGGCGATTTCGGCCAGCTTCTTGTGCTGGAACTTGCCTTCGATCAGCAGCAGTTTGGTGTCCGAGTGGTCGAGGATGTAAGCCGCGCTGTCGGGGCGGTCGTCCAGATACAACGGCACCGTGACCAGCCCCAGTCCGAGCGCGGCCTGGTCGAAAATCACCCACTCGACACAGTTTTTCAGCATCACCGCGACGCGATCGCCAGGCAGCAGGTCCTCCTTGACCAGCGCGGCCTGCCAGCGGGTCACTTCGCTTGCCACCTGCGCCCAGGTGAAACTCACCCAGCTGCTGCTTTTTTCGTCGAACTGGCGATAGGCCACCTGGTCGGGCGTTGCGGCGACGCGCGCGCGAAACAGGCCGCACAGCGTGCCAAGCGTATCGGGATGGAGTGGCGTAGCCGTCATATCAGGTCAATCCAGCAGCCAACATAGACGCCGAAGTTTCATCTGCAATCCGGATCGGGTCAAGCGGCGGATTTGACCAGCACCGCGGCGAAGAAACCATCGGTGCCATGCACGGCGGGCGACAGCTTGAGCAGGGCGCCGGTATCGAGCGGAATCTTGTGCTGCGCCAGCAGTTCGTTTACCGGCAGCAGCGTAAAGCCGCCTTCGGCCAGCAGCGCGTCGACAATGGCTTCGTTCTCTTCCGGCAGCAGGCTGCAGGTGGCGTAGACCAGGCGCCCGCCGGGCTTCAGCAGTCTGGCCGCCGCGCGCAGGATCGCGGTCTGCTTCTGCGTCAGCTCGGCCACGCTCTCGGGCGACTGGCGGAATTTCAGGTCGGGGTTGCGGCGCAGCGTGCCCAGGCCCGAGCATGGCGCGTCGACCAGCACGCGGTCGAGCTTGCCGGCGAGCCGTTTGACGCGGGTGTCGTTTTCCGACGCGATCAGCTGCGGCATCACGTTCGACAGCCCGGAGCGCGCCAGCCGGGGCTTCAGGTTGGCGAGCCGCTTTTCCGCCACGTCGAACGCGTACAGCCGGCCGGTCGACGCCATCATCGCGCCGATCGCGAGCGTCTTGCCGCCGGCGCCGGCGCAGAAATCGCACACCATCTCGCCGCGCCGCGCGCCCAGCAGCAGCGCGAGCAGCTGGCTGCCCTCGTCCTGTACTTCCAGGCTGCCATCGAGAAACAATGGATGGCGGTTGATCGCGGGGTGTTCCTTGAAGCGAATGCCCCACGGCGAATACGGCGTCGCCTCGACCGCCAGGCCCTCCGCCTGCAACTGCGCCAACACGGCGTCGCGGCCGGCCTTGTGCGCGTTCACCCGCACGTCGAGCGGTGCCTGCTGCTGCAGCGCGCGGCCGAGCGCCAGGATGTCGGCATCGCTCATCGACTGCTGCAGCTTTTCGATCACCCAGTCGGGCAGCTCGGCCGCCACCGGCAGCGGCAGGTCATCGGTTTTGGCGTTGCGGATGTGGTCGATCAGCTCCGGCCGGGCGAACTGCTCCAGCGTCGCGCCGCTCATGCCGCGCGACTTGATCAGCCACGCAATGATCAGGGTGCGCGGATTGGCCGCCGGCACCACCACCGACAGATAGCGGTAGCGCCGCAGCACGCCGAACACGGCCTCGGCCACGAAGGCACGGTCGCGCGCGCCGAGCTTCTTGTGTTCGCGAAAAAAGGCCGACAGCACGGCATCGGCCGGGCGTTTGAAATCCAGCACCAGGTCGAGCGCCTGGGTGGCGAGTTGCAGCAGGGCGGGGGTCAAGTCCATAAGGGGTCGCGACGGAGACGGCGAAATCCGCCCATTATCCCCCAGTCGGCCGCGCTTACTGACGCGCGGCGTGCAGCATCTCGGCGAACTTGAGTCCGGTGAGGCTGTGCACCGTCCGTGCCAGGAAGACCAGCACCGCCATCATCATCAGCATCGACGGCAAGGCGATCATCGGATAGCTCAGCAGCGTCAGCCGCCCGAGCTCCTCGTTGAACGCCGCACTGCCGGCAGGACTGGTGACGATCCAGGTCGCCAGCGCGTAATTCATCGCAGACGAAAAGAAAAACGTGCTCGCCAGCAGCGTGTTGGCCAGCAGCAGGCGCTGCTCGAACACGTCGGCGGTGCCGCGTTCGTCCAGCTGCTGCTGCACCCGCGTGACGTCGACCACCGCCGGGTTGTAGAGCAGCGTGCGCACCAGCGGGTAGCGGGTCCGCGCCGAGATCAGCACGGCCAGCCCGATCACGCCCGGCACGGCCGCCTCCTTGATCGCCAGCCACTGCGGGTCAAGCGCCAAAATTCCGATGCCACCGGTGAGCAGAACGCTGACCAGTCCCAGCACCGCAAGCCAGCCCGGCTTGCCGCGGCGCACCATTTCGAACGCACCCCAGCCCAGCGGGAACGCCAGCGCCAGCAGCAGCGCGTTCATCGCGCCAAGCGCGTCCTCGCTGCTGAATTTCATCAGCACCAGTGCGGGGACGAGGATCGTGAACGCGAGTTCGAGCAGCGAGTGGGCAGGACGTTGTGCCATCGTGACGCCCTTACGCCGACTGCAGCACGCTGCGCAGCGCGGCAATACGCTCTTCCAGCGGCGGGTGCGTCATGAACAGGCGCTTGAGCCCGTGGGCGCCGCCGCCGGCGATGCCGAACGCGGCCATTTTTTCCGGCAGCGGGGCCGGATGCAGGCTGTTCAGGCGCTCCAGCGCGGCGATCATCGCCGTGCCGCCGGCCAGGCTGGCGCCGCCGCGGTCGGCGCGGAATTCGCGCTGGCGCGAGAACCACATGACGATGATCGACGCCAGGATGCCGAGCACCATCTGGGCGACGATGGTGGTAATCCAGAATGCCGGGCCATGGCCGCGTTCGTTCTTGAACACGACGCGGTCGACGGTGTGGCCGATGACGCGCGACAGGAAGATCACGAAGGTGTTCACCACGCCCTGGATCAGCGTCAGCGTGACCATGTCGCCGTTGGCGATGTGGGCGATTTCGTGGCCCACCACCGCCTCGGCCTCGGGCCGCGTCATCTTCTGCAACAGGCCGGAGGACACCGCAACCAGCGAACTGTTGCGGGTCATGCCGGTGGCGAAGGCGTTGACTTCGGGGGTGTCGAAAATGCCGACTTCGGGCATGCCGATGCCGGCGTCAGCCGCGTATTTCTTCACCGTGTCGACCAGCCAGAGCTCGGTCGAATTCGACGGCGACTCGATCACCCGCACCCCCATCGATTTTTTCGCCATCCATTTGGAAATGGCGAGCGAAATGAATGAACCGCCAAAGCCCATCACCGCAGCCATGACCAGCAGCGAAGTCAGATTCAGCCCGGTCTCGGTGAGATAGGGCTCAAGGCCCAGCACGCGCATGGCGATCGACAGCACCAGCAAAATGGCAATGTTGGTGGCAAGGAAGAGGGCAATACGTTTCATCAAGTACTCCAGTGGAAAATCCGGACAGCGAACGTGTTTAAGATGGTGTTGGCTTGCGCAAGTTCAAGGTGGGCGCGGACATTATCCCAAATCCGGGGGCTTTTCATGCTGCGGCGTCGACAGCCGGCAACAACGGGTGCACGGCCTCGGCCGGCGTCATCACCCGGAACAGCGGCGCGCAGCGGCGGCGCAGCCTGGGCACCGCGCGATCCTTGCTGATCAGCCCATGCGCGGACGGCAGCGACCAGTTGATGAACTTCTGGCTGTCGGGGTCGCTGGAGCTTTGGCATACGATCCCACACGGCTTGAGCCCGCAGTGGATCGAAGTCCCCTTGTGGGCAGGCCGGTGCACCCTTCAACTGTCTGGGCCGTATCCGACAGGGCACGATACGCGCGAACAACATCGCCTGCCGTGCCACATCCGGACCAAATTCCGGATACGCCAGCCTAGCGGTGTGCTCGGCGATGAACTCGCGCACCCAGTGCTCCAGCCTGGCTTCATCCGATTCCCTTGCGCATCAGGAATTGCATGGCCGCACCACCCCGGGGCGGCAAGAACCACGCGGACCTGGCCGGCACGTTGCCCATGCCATGATTTTCCGCAGAAGGAATCTTTTTGCTCATATCGCCTTCCGCTGGCTGTATTGCAGCAATTTCAACATCAGCTTGCGGCCTTCATCCAGCAGCAGGATGGAGGAGGCCACCGCGAATGCCAGCCCCCAGTCCTGGGCGGACAATGCCGTGGTATCGAAAATGGCCTGGGCCGGTGTCCAGTGCACCACCAGCGCCTGCAGTCCAATCACCGTGCCCAGTGCCGCCCACAACTTGCCGTTGCTGAAAAACTGGCGGTTGAACGCGGAATGATGCTCGGCGCGTGCGTTGAACACGTTGAAAAACTGGAACAGCACGAAGGTGGTGAACGCCAGCGTCAGCGCGTAGGCTTCGCCGCGGTCCTGCGCGTAGTAAAACAGCCCCAGGGTGCCTACCGACATGGTGATGCCATACATCAGCAGGCGTTTGAAGCGCGCCAGGGACAGGATGCGTTCGTCGGCGCAGCGGGGAGGCTCATTCATGATGCCGGGGCGGCCCGGTTCCAGACCCAGGGTCATGGCGGGCGGGCCGTCCATGATGATGTTGATCCACAGGATCTGGATCGCCGTGAACGGCATCGGCATGCCCAGCAGCTGCGCGCCGAGCACGGTGAGGATGGCACCGACGTTGGTAGAGAGCTGGAAGCGCACGAATTTGACGATGTTGTCGTAGATGGTGCGGCCTTCCCTGACCGCGCCGACGATGGTGGCAAAATTGTCGTCAGTAAGCACCATGGTGGCGGCCTCGCGGGTCACTTCGGTGCCGGTGATGCCCATGGCCACGCCGATGTCGGCGTTTTTCAGCGCCGGGGCGTCGTTGACGCCGTCGCCGGTCATCGCGACGACGTGGCCGCGCGCCTTCAGCGCCTGAACAATCTTGACCTTGTGTTCCGGGGCGACGCGGGCGAACACCACGGTTTCCTCGATATGCCGGGAAAGTTCGGCGACGTCGATGCGGTCGAGTTCCGCACCGCTCAGCACAGCCCCTTCCAGTCCCAGTTCGCGGGCGATGGCGGCGGCGGTGATGGCGTGGTCGCCGGTAATCATCTTGACCTGGATGCCGGCCTTCCTGCACAGGCGAATGGCGTCGCGCGCCTCGGGACGGGGGGGGTCGATGATGCCAACCAGTCCGGTCAGCACCAGGCTGTTTGCCCAGGCCATCAGGTCGCCGGCGGGGTCGAATTCCCGCGCCGGGATGGCACGGCTGGCAACCGCCAGCACGCGCATGGCCTGGCCGGCAAACGCGGCGTTTTCGGCCTCGAACGCGGCGCGGGCCGGGTCGTCCAGCGGCGACTCGCCCGCCGCGCCGAGAAAACGGTCGGCGCGCGCCAGCAGCACGTCGGGCGCGCCCTTGACGAACATGCGCACCCGCTCGCCATCGTGGTGAAAGGTGGCCATGAACTTGTGCGCCGAATCGAAGGGAATTTCGGCGATGCGCGGGCTGTGCTCCGCCGCCGTTTCCTGATCCACGCCGCCCTTGGCGGCCAGCGCCAGCAGCGCGCCCTCGGTGGGGTCGCCGATGAGTTGGCCGTCGCGGAGGCGGGAATCGGAACACAGGGCCGCCGGGGTGAGCAGGGGCAGGAAATCTGGCAACGGATCGCCATTGTCGGCGCGAATGCTGCCCTCTCCGGAATAACCCTCGCCGCTCACGGCAAAGCGCCGCCCGTGGTAGAAAAGCTGGCGCGCGGTCATCTGGTTGAGCGTCAGGGTGCCGGTCTTGTCGGAGCAGATCACCGTGGTCGAGCCCAGGGTTTCCACCGCCGACAGCTTTTTGACGATGGCGCGATTCCTCGCCATGCGGTGCATGCCGATGGCCAGGGTCACCGTCACCACTGCCGGCAGCCCCTCGGGGATGGCGGCCACGGCCAGGGCGATGGACGTCATGATGGTCTGCACCAGCGGATCGCCGCGCAGGATGCCGAGCACGAAAATCAGGCTCACCACCACGCCGGCGATGAGGGCGAGACGCTTGCCCAGCGCATCGAGTTGAACCTGCAGCGGCGTGGCGCTTTCCTGCGCCGCGTCCAGCAGGCCGCTGATGCGGCCCATCTCGGTGCCCATGCCGGTGGCGGTCACCATCAGCTCGAGGCGGCCACGGGTGATGACGGTGTTCATGAACGCCATGTTCAAGCGTTCGGCCAGCGCATGCTCGCCGGGCGGCAGCGCCCCGGCGTGCTTGCCTACGGCGTGGGATTCGCCGGTCAGCGCCGCTTCGGCCACTTCAGCGTTGTGCGACACCAGTACGCGGCCGTCGGCGGGAATTCGATCGCCCGCCTCGAGCAGCACGAGGTCGCCCGGCACCAGTTGCTCGGCGGGAATTTCCAGCACCCTCCCGCCGCGCCGCACCCGGGCGTGCTGCGCCAGCATTTTCTTCAGCGCAGCCAGCGTCGCCTCAGCGCGGTGCTCCTGGTAGAAGCCCAGCGCGGCGTTGAACACCACCACGATCAGGATCACCACCGCGTCCTTGAGGTCGCCGATCGCCGCCGCCAGCACGACGGCGCCGAGCAGCACCATCACCAGCACATTCTTGAACTGGTCGAAAAACTTGAGCCACGCCGGGCGCGGCTTTTTCTCGGCGAGCCTGTTGGGGCCGTGATAGGCCAGCCGCTGAGCCGCCTCGTCAAGAGTCAGCCCCCGTGCCGGGTCGGTCTCGAGGTCGGCGCAGACCTCGCCGGCACTTTGCTCATGCCAGTGCTTGGTCGCGGTGGGTTGTGTCGTTGTCATGTCTCGGTTTTCCTTAAATGGGCAGGACCGGCCTCGCCGTCGGCATGGCCGCGATCAGCGCGCCGATCATCAGCGCATAGTGACCGTGCTTCGGATTGAGTCCAGCCAGAATAGCCGAGGCGATGCCGTCGGGAATCGCGACCAGCGCTGTGGTCAGTCCGGCCGACTGGTCGGCCTTGAGTGGTTTTGGGTGACAGACGCCGCAGGCGGTTCAGCATCGTTCGCTCAGGCATGGTCAGGGGTTGCAATAATCGCAGCGGCCCGGATCGGCATGTTCCACACCGGCACGCGCGCGGGTCTCACGGTGCGCGCACTTGAGACAGCCGTGAATGTCGGCGCGAATCTCCCGCGTGGGCGCGCCGCAGTCGGCACAGGGCAAGCCGCTTAATCGCTCCATCACCTGGAAGCCCGGCGTGCCGCACGCGGGGCAAAGCGAATTCAGTTTGGCCGCGAGGTCCACGGCGGCCAGACGGATGACGTCCATGCGGGTGGGATGGGCATGGGCGCGGAGGTCGTTTTCCAGAAATACCCGGCCGTTTTCCGCCTGCCCGCGCGCCTGGTTGAAAGCCGCTTCGAGCGCCGTCCAGCCGGCGAGGCCTTTTTCAATGCGGGGGTCGTCCTGGCCTTGCGGGCGCACCACCAGGTGATGCTCGGGGAATCCGGCCTGGCAGGCGAATTGCACGGCCTGCGCCCAGTCGTCCGTGAGCAGGTGGGCGAACCGCGTCGCTTGCTGCGCCATGCCCGTCACTTCGATGCCACGCTCGTCGTCGATGAATACCAGCAGCTCGACGTTCCAGGGGAACAGTCCCGCCATCGGATCCGGCCCGAACGCGCCCTCGCTCGCCAGGCCCAGCGGCAGGCCCGATAATTCCATGCCGATGCGCGCCTTCCTGCGCGCCGCTTCGAGCTGCGTGCCGGCGCGCGGGATATCGCGGGCGAAGGTGCCCAGAGTATCGGTATCGAAGCCGCCCACCCACTCGACCCGGCAGCCGAGCGCGGCATCCAGCACCGGCGCGATCACCCGTTCCTTGCCATGCTGCGTGAGCAGAGTGACGCGCCGACCGGAATACGGCCCGGCAACGGGCTTCGCCGGCGCCGGGCCAGTCATGACATGCCCGCCCAGTGGTAGACGATCGCGCCGACCACGACCAACGCGACGGTCGCCCAGCCCAGGCGGTCGATGGTGCGATGCAACGCCGCTTCCATGCGTGCGCCGCCCCAGGCCATCAGCCCGGCAACCAAGAAGAAACGCGCGCCGCGCCCGATCAGCGAGGCCAGGGTGAAGGGCAGCAGCGCCATGGAGAGGGCGCCGGCGGCAATGGTGAACACCTTGTAGGGGATCGGCGAAAAACCGGCGATGAACACCGCCCAGAAGCCCCAGCGCTCGAACCAGCTCACCGCGGCCAGATAGCTGTCCCAATATTTGGAAGCGCGCAGCCAGGGCTCGAATGAATCGAAGGCGAAATAGCCGATGGCATAACCGAACAGGCCACCGGCCACCGAGGCCAGCGTGGTAATTAAAGCGAAGCGCCAGGCCTTGGACGGATTGGCGAGGCTCATCGGCGCGAGCATCACGTCGGGCGGAATCGGAAAGAACGACGATTCAGCGAAGCTCACCCCGCCCAGATACCACGGCGCATGGCAGTGCCGCGACCAGCGCATGGTCCGGGCGTAGAGGGCCGAAAATATCCGCAAGACGTTTAAACCCCGCGCACCATGGCCATGACGCGGCCCATGTCGAGGTTGCCCGCCTGCTGCTGGATCTGCGGCAGGTATTGCGTTTGCATCTGCTTGGCGGGGCCGAGCAGGTTCTGGAACGTTTCTTTAAGCACCACCGTATTCATCACCCGGCCGCCGGCGTAATAGCGCTTGGCGAGCTGCCCCAGCGCGTAGGTGGTGGCAAAGGAGAAGGCCATGCCGGTGGCAGCACTGCCCACCTTGCCGAAGGTCTTGCCGGCGGCCTTGCCGAGCAGGCCGCCCAGCAACTTGCGGCCAAACTGTTCGAGATATTGCGAGGTGAGCCCCACCCCGGCGGCGGCGATGAATTCCTTGATGTGGCCCTGGTCGAGCTGAACCCCGTGAGCCTTGCCGATGCCGTACACCATCTTGATCTGCAGCGGAATGATGGCCATGGACGCCCACGACTGCGGCAGCAGTTCCAAGGCGCCGTTCATCAGCGCGTAGTTGAGGATGGACTTGTCCAGCTCTGCCTCGGTCACGTTCGGCTGCGCCGCCACCACTGCACCCGCAAGGGGCACGCCGGATTCGTAAGGCGGCCTAGCCGCCAACGACTTCGCTGGGCCGGGTGCAGCGGCAACAGCGGTGCCTGCCACGACGGCGGGCGCCGCGGCCTCGGACAGTTCGACGATGACGTCGGCCTCGCGCTCGAAGGCGGCGGCCTGTCCGGCATCGAGCTTCAACAGGGCTTTCAGGTCGTTCAGGAAGCGTTGCTCTGACTCGCTCTGGCGACCGTCGGCGTCGCACACGCACACCGCCATTTCATACGCCAACTGGCGCTCGCCGGGGTCCTGCAACGCGGCGGTAGCGGCATCCAGGCTAACGCGCTTGAGCAGCACGTCCTGGTAGAGGCGCGCGAGATCGGCCCCACCCGCTTCGCCGCCGAGGGACTCGGCGATGCGGCGGATTTCCTCGCGCTCACGGTCGTGCTTGGCGCCGTCGGCGAAGGCGGCGTAGAGGGCAATGGCGAGGATGGATTTCTGCTGTTCGGGGTTCATTGCGGGTTCTCCCATTTGATCTGGAATTCGATTTCCTCCGACGCGCCTTCGCGTTCGTGCTCGATATTGCATATCGCCCGCGCCGGCACCGAAATTCTTTCGCCTGCGATCTGAATTTCAAAGCGTTCGCCCTGTTCGAGCGCATCGGCAAGGCGCCGCAACTTCGCAATGAATTCCGGCAGGGGGTAGTTTTTTTCTACATCGCGTTCGGGTTTGCTGTTCATGCGGGTCCTTTCAGTGCTTCGGCGAGTTCGTGGATCGAGCGTGCCAGGTAGTTACAAGACGGCCATCATGATCATGAGGGAACAATCAGGGGGCCGCGAGTTCGATCAGCCGGCTAGGCTTGGTGGTGCCCTGCATCCACGAAAATCAGCGTGTGGCGACCCTCCACCACACCGGTCGATCACCATTCTGCCTGCCGGCGCATGTCGTAGATCGGCACGTCTTGCGCCAGCAAGGCCTTCAACTGCTCGTTGTCCGCGTTACTGTAGGCGGCTCGGCGCATCCGCCGAGGGCGCCCGCGAGCAGCACGACACCGAGCAAACGCGGAAGCATCACGCCGCTTTCTTGCGCGTGGCGATCAGGCTGGCAATCACGCTCGATCCGATCAAGATGGCCACGATGGCGAGCGAGGCCTGCACCGGTATGTGGTACCAGGGCATGATGAGCATCTTGGTGCCAATGAAGGTGAGCACCATGGCCAGGCCGTATTTCAGCAGATGGAAGCGATCCGCCACGTCGGCCAGCAGGAAATACAGTGCGCGCAGGCCCATGATGGCGAAGATGTTGGAAGTGAAAACGATGAAGGGATCGGTGGTGATGGCGAAGATGGCCGGAATGGAATCCACCGCGAACACCAGGTCGGTGACCTCGATCAGAATCAGCACTAGGAACAGCGGCGTGAAATAGCGCACACCGTTCTTCATCACGGTGAATTTCTCGCCGTGATAGTCCTCGGTGATGCGCAGATGTTTACGCGCGAATTTCAGCACCGGGTTTTTCTCCAGGTCCGGCGTCTTTTCTGCCATCACCAGCATGCGTATGCCGGTGACGACGAGGAAAGCGCCGAAGATGTACAGCACCCAGGAATACTCCCGCACCACCCAGGCCCCTGCCAGGATCATGATGGCGCGCATGACGATAGCGCCCAGCACGCCGTAGAGGAGCACCCGGCGCTGATATTCGGCGGGGACATGGAAGGCGGTGAAAATCAGCAGAAAAACGAAGACGTTATCCACCGACAGCGACTTCTCGATCAGATAGCCAGTGAGGAATTCCAGCGCCTTGCGGTCGGCGACCTCAGGCCCGACGGTGCCCGTCAGGTGCCACCAAAGACCCACGTTGAAAAGCAGCGCCAGACTCAACCATCCCAGCGACCAGCCGGCGGCTTCTTTGACGCTTACCTTGTGCGCCTTGTTGCCGCCGAACACGAACAGGTCCAGCACCAGCATGACCAGCACGAAGGCGATGAAGGCACCCCACATCCAGGGTTCGCCGATGGAGATTGCATTACTCGTGTTCATATCGAATTTCGGTTGTCATTCATTGCAGGGGCGTTTCGATGCGCGCGCTGACGGCGCCCCTGGGCAGTTGCGCAATCTTCAAGGTAATGCGCTCGCCGCCTTTCGTATATTCGTGCGTCTCGGTGGAAGGCGTGGCGGATTGCACGCTCTGAGCGTAGCCCTGCGTGGCGAACCCCTTGGCATAGTGGTCAAGCACCGCGGCATAGTCGGCCTCGCCTTCGTATTCGATCGTGACCTGCTTGCCTTCGCGGTGCCAGTAGGTACGCGCGAGTCCGGGGTAGCGCGCCACCGGGCCCAGATCGGTGCCGGAGACGTCGCGTCGCGGCGGCGAGGGCTTGAGGGCCGGCACGAACTCGCCCAGTTTCTCGCGCGCGCCGGGCACGACCTGCTCCGCCTGCTCCATGGCCCCGCGCACTGCCTCGGGCGCGGCACCCATCCAACCCTGCGCCTGCCCGAAGAACCAGCCGGTCAGCGCCAGAGCGGCCCAGATCAACAGGCCGAACAGCACCAGCAGCCCCACGCCAACGGCGATCCAGGTGCCACGGCGCACCTGGAAGAGCCCGGGTGCGAACTGAGTGGCGAAGGCGAAAAGACCGGGTTTGTTCATGGCGACGCCTCAGCGGTCAGTAGATTTCGTGAGCCGATCCACCACCGCCAGCCGCGCGCTCATTCCTGCACCGCCTTGAGTGCCGCGATCCGCTCTTCCAGCGGCGGGTGCGTCATAAACAGGCGCTTGAGGCCCGACGCGCCGCCACCGGCGATGCCGAAGGCCGCCATTTTTTCCGGCAGCGGGGCCGGATGCAGGCTGTTCAGACGCTCCAGCGCCGCGATCATGTTCTGCCCGCCGGCCAGGCTGGCACCGCCGCGGTCGGCGCGGAATTCACGCTGACGTGAGAACCACATGACGATGATCGACGCCAGAATGCCCAGCACCAGTTCGGCGATGATCATGGTCACCCAAAATGCCGGGCCGTGGCCATTCTCGTTCTTGAACACCACACGGTCGACCGTGTGGCCGATCACGCGCGACAGGAACATGACGAAGGTGTTCACCACCCCCTGGATCAGCGCCAGCGTCACCATGTCGCCGTTGGCGATGTGCGCGATTTCATGGCCGATCACCGCTTCGGCTTCTTCCTTTGTCATCGCATTCAGCAGGCCCGACGACACTGCAACCAGCGCGTTGTTCTTGTTCATGCCAGTGGCAAAGGCGTTGACCTCGGGCGAATCGAATATGCCGACTTCAGGCATGCCGATACCGGCATCCGCCGCGTATTTCTTCACGGTTTCGACCAGCCAGAATTCCTTGGAACTGGACGGCGTATCGATCACCCGCACGCCCATCGATTTCTTCGCCATCCACTTCGAGATCGCGAGTGAAATCAGCGAACCGCCAAAGCCCATTACCGCGGCGAAGATCAGCAGCGAGGTGAGGTTCAATCCCTGCGCGGTGAGGTAGGGCTCGACGCCCAGGATGCGCATGGTGACGGACAACACCAGCACGATGGCCATGTTGGTGGCGAGGAACAGAACAATACGTTTCATGGTGTTCTACTTAAAAGTTCAAATCGTGGGCCAACTTATGGCCTTTTCATGCCCACACAAGAGAATACAGATCGAGTACACACAATAAAATTCGATTTTTATACTGCTATTGTTCGGTTTTACCGAACTGACTCCGCATCATGCTCAACTTCAAGCACCTGCATTACTTCCGCACCGTGGCCAAAACCGGTGCCATCAACCGGGCTGCCGAGAAACTGCACCTGACACCGCAGACGCTGTCCGGACAAATCAGCATACTGGAAGACCGCCTGGGGGTAGCGCTGTTCCGCCGCAGCGGACGCCGGCTCGAACTGACCGATGCCGGGCGCACCGCGCTGACCTACGCTGACGAAATTTTCGACGTTGGCGCCGAACTCGAGGAAGCCTTGCAAAACAACCCGGCCGCCCGCGTCCACCCGTTTCGGGTCGGCATCGCTGACGTGGTGCCCAAGGCCATCGCCTATCAACTGCTGGCCCCCGCCCTCACCCTGGCTGAACCGGTCAAGCTGATATGCCGGGAGGACCGGCTGGAGCAATTGGCAGCCGAGCTCTCCATTCACCGGCTCGACATGGTGCTGGCCGATCGTCCGCTGCCGACCACCATGGACATCAAAGGCTACAGCCACCCGCTGGGCGAATGCGGGATCGCCTTTTTGGCCGCCCGCGCCCTGGCACACACTCTGACGCCCGGCTTTCCCGCCTGTCTGCACGGTGCGCCGCTGCTGATCCCGGGCGCGGACAGTGCGCTCCGCGTGCCCCTGCTGCGCTGGCTCGAGCGCAAGGGACTGCAGCCCACCATCGTCGGCGAATTCGACGACAGCGCCTTGATGAGCGCGTTTGGCCAGGCGGGCGCCGGCGTATTCCCGGTGCCGCTGACCACCGCGCCGGACGTGATGCGGCAGCACGACGTGATTGAGCTGGGGCAGACGCTGGAGATCCGCGAACGCTTTTTCGCCATTTCTGTGGAGCGGCGATTGAGCCATCCGGCGGTGGTGGCGGTCAGCGAAGCAGCGCGGCGCCGGTTTCAGCCACGGAATGCGGACTGATTCCCAGGCGTCTACTCAAGCTGCCGAATCGTCCAGCCAGCACACCGCCTCGGCCGGCGTCAGGATCCGGAATTGTGGCGCACAGCGGCGGCGCAGCTTGATCAGCGCCCGATCCTTGCTCACTAAGCCCTGCGCGCGGACTGCCGCAGCCAGTTCGATGAACTGCTGGTCATCGGGGTCGCTGCAACGCGGCAGGCCAACATCCACCCCCACGGCATCCGTCTTAATCGCCAACGCCTGATAACGCGCAAACAATTTCGCCTGTTGCGCCAAATCCAGGCCGAATTCCGGATAGGCCAGCACCCGCCGCCACTCTGCCAGCATGCTGTCCGATACCATGCAGCGCACACGCCCGTCTTCCAGCGCAAGCCGCAGGGGGCGTGCAGCCACATCGTCGAAATGCAACATGTCGAGCACCACGTTGGTGTCGATCACCCATAATGGCTTATTCAATATCGGTGTGCTCGGCGATGAATTCGCGCACCCAGCCTTCCGGGCGGGCGCTGGAAAAACGTCCGACGATCTCGCCGCCGACGAATAGCAGCACGGTGGGGAAACCGCGCAATTCATAGCGGCCGGCGAGCTTCATGTTGTCGCCCTCGTCGACCTCGACCTTGGCCATGCGGATTTTCCCGGCGTGGTGCGCGACAACGCGTTCCAGCACCGGCGTCAGCGCGCGGCAGGGCGGACACCAGTCGGCCCAGAAATCGACCAGCATCGGCACACCGCGCGAGGCTTCGATGACGTCGCGGTCGAAATGCTCAAGGTGGGTGTCGAAGACGTAGTCGGAGGCGGTATGAAGCGGCGAAGTCATACGAGAAATCCGTAGCGAAAGGCCGCCATTATCAGTCATTCACGCCGTATTTTTTGAGCTTTCGCCACAGCGACACGCGGTCGATGCCGAGCATGCGCGCCGCCTCGCTGCGGTTTCCCCCGGCCAGCTTGAGGGCCTGCAGAATGTGGGCCTTTTCCTGTGCTTCCAGCGTGGCGGGGGCCGCCGCCAATTCCGGGGCGAACACGCGCACGGTCAGCCGGCCCAGGTGCTGCGGCAGATGTTCGACGTCGAGTACCTCTCCCTGCGCCAGCGCGACGCCGCGTTCGATGAAATTGGACAGCTCGCGCACGTTGCCCGGGTAGTCGTATTCGACCAGGCGCTGCATCGCTTCCGGCGTGATTTCCTCGACCGGGCGGTCCATCGTCACCGCGAACTTGCGCAACAGAAAATAGGCGAGCAGCGGGATGTCGTCACGCCGTTCGCGAAGCGGCGGCAGGGATAAGGTAACCACGTTGAGTCGGAAATAGAGGTCGTTGCGCAGGTGGCCGGCCTCGACCGCTTCCCGCAGGTCGCGGTTGCTCGCCGCCAGCACGCGCACGTCGATCTTCACCGGCTCGACCGCGCCGACGCGCAGCACCTCGCGCTCCTGCAGCACGCGCAGCAGCTTGACCTGCACTGACGGCGGCAATTCGGCTACTTCGTCGAGGAAGAGCGTGCCGCCATTGGCCGCCTCGAACAGGCCGACTTTGCGCGCCTGGGCGCCGGTGAAGGCACCCTTTTCGTGACCGAACAATTCGCTCGCCGCCAGATCCTCGGACAGCGCGCCGCAGTTGAACGCGACGAAAGGGCCCTGCGCGCGGCGGCTGCTCCGGTGGATATAGCGTGCGAGCAGTTCCTTGCCGGTTCCCGACTCGCCATGAATGACGACGCTGCTGTCGCTGGTGGCGATCTGGCGCGCGGTTTCCAGCAACCGCTGCATCCCGAGATCCTGAGTGATGAGCGTGTGCGGATTCTGCAGCTGCTCAATTCGCAGTTTCAGATCCTGGTTCTCGCGCTTTACCCGACGCAGTTCGAGCGCGGCGCGTACCACCTCGCGCGCCTCGGCAAGGCGGAAGGGTTTGGCGAGGTAATGGTAGGCACCCGCCTTCATCGCCTCAACCGCCGAGTCGAGCGAGGCGTGGCCGGTGATCATGATGACCGGGACGCCGGGATAGCGGGTGTGCACTTCGCGCAGCACTTCCATTCCGTCGATGCCGGGCATCTTGAGGTCGGTGAGCACCAGGTCGAAGTCGGTCGTGCGCAGCGCGGCCAGGCCAGATTCGCCGTCCTTGCACGCGGTGACCGCATAGCCCTCGCGCTGCAGCACGTGCGTGAGGTTGGTCAGCGCGATCGTCTCGTCGTCGATTAGCAGGATGCGGGTTTCGTTCATGGTGTCTTGTCCTTGGGGCCGGGCAGCCAGATCGAGAAGCGGGTGCCGCCGGCCACGGCGGCGTCGAGCACGATGCAGCCCTGATGCTCGCCGACGATTTCCTCGACGAGATAAAGACCAAGGCCGGTGCCCTCGCCACTGGTACGGGTGGTGATGAAAGGGTCGAAAATGTGTTCGCGCAGCTCGAGAGGAATGCCCGGGCCGTCGTCTTCGACGCTGATCCGCACGGCCGGGGGCGACTCGACGACCATCGCCGGGTCACCCACCAGCAGGGCCCCCTCGGCAAGTTCGGCCTCCCAGGCCTGAAGCGCTGCGCTCACCGTGACGTGCCGGGCGCCAGCGTCGGCAGCGTTCTTGATGAGGTTGATGAAGACCTGATGCAGGCGCTCGCGATCGACCTCGATCTCGATCTCGGCCATCGTCCCCACGCAGACCTGCACGCCTGCCGGCAACTGGCGGTTCACCAGCGCCAGCGAGGATTGCACGAGGTCGGCCAGCGCCAGGCGCTGCCGGTGCAGTTTGGGCTGACGCACGCTGTCGAGCAGGCGACGCACGATGCGCCGGGCACGCTCGGTTTCACTGTCGATCTGCGTCAGCCACAGGCGTTTCATTTCTGCGTCGCCCGCCGCGTCTTCCTCGAGCAGCAATTGCGCCGAGGTCGAGATGTTTGACAGCGGGTTGTTGAGTTCGTGCGCCACCCCGGACACGAGCACACCGAGCGCCGCGGCCTTCTCGTTGCGCCGGGCCTGATCCTGTTGCTGGCGCATGTGCTTCAGCATCGCATTGAAGGCGGTCACGAAGGACTGAATCTCCTGGTCGCCCGCGGACTCCGGCAGGACGCGCGCGCGGCCTTCGTCGATGGCGTGGAGCCCCGCCTCGAGCTCGCGCAGCGGACGCACCACCCGCCGCACCAGGAAAAGTCCGCCGGCCAGGCCCAGCGCGACCACGCCGGCGAACGCCAGCACCAGCAGCAACGCCGCCCGCTGTGTGGCTTCGGCCAGCAGCTGGCGCTCGCCGCGCGACAGTTCGTCCGACGCCTCGCTGAGGTCGTGGCCGAGGTCGCGAATCACGCCGCGCGCCGCGGCCTGCTCCGACTGACTGAGTAAAGGATAACGCGCGAGTTCGGCACGGTAGCGCCGCACGAGGTCCTCGATGGTGCGTTGCATCGTCTCGCCGCTGATCGCCGCGAAGGTCTCCCGGTTGTCGATGAGCGTTTGGCGGGTGGCGTCGATCTGCATCAGCAACTGGTCGAGGCTCGCGTAATCGCGATAGAGAAACAGGTTCTTTTCGTCGCGGCGCATTTCCAGCGTGGCCTCGCGGAAATCGGTGATCACCTGTCCGGCCTCGATCTGGCGATTGAGGTAATGGAGGTCAACAAAGACAACGACGGCGAAGCCCAGCATGACGAGCTTGGAAAACCCGTAGGTGCGCAGGATTTTGTTGCGGAGGCTGGGCATGGCGCAAAGCCGGCTAACAGAATGTTGCATATTACAACACATGCAACAAGTACCGCTACAGTATGCAACAGTCCGGCGACCGGGCCATGATGCGAAAAATACCTATCATTTTGATTTTTATCAACTTAATTGCTGGCACGGCACGTGCAAGGGCAAGGGAGAGACCACAACCGATTAACCAGGAGCCCCAGATGAAACTGACCCAGGACATCCAACGCATGTTGAACGCCCTCGCCCACGCCAACGCCGGCGAAAATCTCACCCGGCAGCAAAAGGACCGGGCGCTCTCGGGCAGCGCGGTGCCTGTGTCCCAGCCTGCGCCGAGCACACCCGTCGCCGCTGGCCCCCAGATCGGCCTCTATCTTGGCAGCGAATTGCCTGCCGACGTCATGCAATATGTCATCCAGACCTGCGGCCGCCTGCGGCACGGTCTGCGCGTCCTGACTTTCCGGTCGGCGAACGAAGCCGAAGCGTTGCTGGCTCCCCACCGGGAAGCGCTCGCGGCGGCCGGCATCCGCATGGAACTGAGTCTGCTGGCCGGCGAGCCCCCCTCCGCGCTGGTCCATGCGCTGCGCAAACGCCCCGACGTGGCTTTCCTGATCTGCAACGAAGCGGGCTATCTGGGCCGCAGCCTGTTGACAGGCAGCATGCGGCGCGACGCCATTCCGGTACCGGTCGTGCTGGTCGCCACCGCCGATGCAGTCACCCGCACCAGCACCTCGTCTGTGGCGCCGGGCGCCGCAAGCCGCGCGGCCTGATCCTCCCCGCACACGATCGTCTCTCATGCCTGCGCGCAGGCATGAGAGGATTGCTTTTTTTGTTTTGAATGCATGCACCCATGTTGAATCGTCTTTTTCCCTTCCTGCGCTGGTTTCCGCTGCAGGGCGAGTCCGTACGCAGCGATCTCGTCGCCGGCATCACGGTTTCGCTAATCCTCATTCCGCAATCGATGGCCTACGCGACGCTGGCCGGTCTACCGGTGGTGTACGGCCTATATGCCGCCTTCCTGCCCGTCATGATCGCCTCCATGTGGGGCGCATCGCGCTTCCTCCACACCGGACCCGTCGCGCTGCTGTCGCTGATGTCGGCGGCGGCGATCGAACCGCTGGCAAGCCGCGGTACCGACGAATTCATCGCACTGTCATTGACGCTCGCGCTGATGGTGGGCGTATTGCGCCTCGCCCTCGGCGCCTTCCGCATGGGCGTGCTGATCAACCTCGCTTCGCACCCGGTAATCAACGGCTTCACCAATGCCGCCGCGCTGATCATCGGCCTGTCGCTGCTCAACACCTTTATCAACGTGCCGATGCCGCGTTCTGACATGTTCCTGCGCGACCTCTGGCATGTGGTGATGCAATTTCCGCTGGCGCATTGGCCGACCATCGTCTTCGGCGTCGGCACGCTGGTGGCGATGTCGTTGCTGAAGAAATGGCTGCCCCGGCTGCCTGGCGTACTCGCGGTCGTCGTTCTCGGCACCGTACTCAGCGCGGCAATCGGCTTCGAGAAAACGGCCGTGGTCGCACCCGAGCAGATCGTCGATGCGGAGGCGCGCACGGCCTACACCCAATACGCCCAACTGGAAGCGGCACTCGCCCGCAACAAGACCGCGCAAGGTGAGGTGCGCAAACAGATCGCCACGCTCGCCAAGACCCTTGCTCACGACTACACGCTGGAATCCGAAGAACTGCGCCTCCTCGGTGAGGAGCAGAGCCTGAAAAAACAACTCTACGGTCAGCGGGTCGCGGTGTTCCGCTATGCGCTCGAGCCCGTCACGGGCGCGGACGGCACGCTGCGGTATCGCGCGGCGGCCGAGCACGACTGGACCACGACGCCCTGGCGCTTCGCCGGAATCACGGACGGCAAGTTCCGCCTTTCGGGCGGGGGCCAGGTGGTCGGCAATATCCCCGCCGGCCTGCCCAGCTTCGCGATCCCCGCGATGGATCTGGGCGTGATGAGCGGTCTTTTGGGCACCGCCTTCATCATGGCGCTGATCGGCTTCATGGAAGCGACCTCGATCTCGCGCGCGCTCGCGGCCAAGAGCCGCGAAAAGCTCGACCCCAACCAGGAGCTCATCGGGCAGGGGCTGGCCAACATCGTCGGCAGCTTCTTCCAGTCTTATACGGTATCGGGCTCGTTCTCACGCTCAGCGGTGGCGGCGAAGTCCGGCGCGCGCACGGGACTCTACGCGATCATCAGCGCGCTCGGCGTCGTCATCGTGATGTTGTTCCTGACCAAGTATTTCTATCACCTGCCGCAACCGGTGCTGGCGGCGATCGTGATGAGCGCGGTGTTCGGCCTGATCGACTTCAAGTCGCTGCGTCATTCGTGGAACGTGCGCCCGAGTGACGGCGTGGTCGGTCTGCTCACCTTCCTCGCCACGCTCGTCATGGCGCCGCAGCTTGCAAACGGTGTGCTGGTCGGGGTGGTGCTCACCATCCTGCTATTCCTGCACGGCGTGATGCAGCCGCGCAGCGAGGTGCTGGGGCGCACCCGGGACGGCACGCTCGCCGGCGCGGCGAGCCACGACCTGCCGCCGATCAGCGAGCACTACGTGGCACTGCGCTTCGACGCCTCCCTGGTGTTCATCAATTCGGCCTTCTTCGAGCAGGCCGTGATGAAGGCGCTCAGCCAGTTTCCGCAGGCGAAGGCTGTGCTGGTGATCGGCAACGGCATCAATCAGATCGACGCCACCGGCGAGGAAAAACTGCGTGCGCTCGCGACCGATCTCAAGCGAGCGGGCGTGACGCTGATGCTATCGGGTTTGAAGAAACCGGTAAGGGAAGCGCTGGCGCGCGCCGGACTCGACGAGGCGCTGGGCCGGGAGAATATTTTCCTGAGCAAGGCCATGGCCCTGGAGACGCTGGCGAACCATTACGATCGCGTCGCCGCCTGAGCCGCGAGGTCCCTACTCGTCGTCGCCGAGCTCGGGATTCCAGCCGAGCGATTTGGCGCGCTCGGTCGCCATTTCATAGAGCTCGGTATGGCGCTGACGCAGCTCCGGCGGAAGGAAGCTCGGCAGGCTGCCGTATTTGTCCCATTCCTGTTCGACCTCACCCATCACTTTCTGCATGCGCTGCAAATCCCATCCAGCGCAGTCTTCCGTTTCCGGCAGGATGCCGAAGAGCCACGCATCGAGGACGACCCGCGACAGCGTGGTCATACCGTGGGAATCCTTATGGAAACCCGGATAGGTCATCTTGTTTTGCATGGCGTTCTCAGTCAGTCAGGATTGGGGGGCGAGATCACTCTGCCCACTTGCCGAGATAGGCATTAATTACTTCAAGCACGGCTTCGGCCTTGATGACGAGGCCGAGGTCGATCATTTCCGAGCCCATCACCAGGCCGTGGTTGTTGGCCGGCACCGGTGCCGGCACCAGGTGGTTGGCTTCCTCGCGGAAAAACACCGCGGCCACCACGCCGGCAAACAGGAATTTCTTGCTGTTGCCCTGGCTCGGCCGCATCACGTCCGTTTGGTAGACGAACACCGGACTGCCGCTCGAACCGGGATACACCGCGGCATCGATGAGGAATTCCTTGCGCCCTTCGAAATCGAGTGCCATCGGCGTCGCAGTGGTGCCGCGGCGCAGGATGGGCATCAGGTTGGTCTGGTCCCATACGCCGCTGGGGTAACCAACGAACAGCACATCCTCCAGCGCGTCGAACCCGCGCTGGGTCGCGGCGTCGGGTGCGAGACGGCTGTCGATCGCGTGGTAATAGAGTTCGACGCCCTGGTCGTGTGCCGCCTGCTCCAGCGGCCGCATCGGAATGATCGCAAGGTCGACCTCTGGATCGGGATGCGTGAACCAAGCGTGCGGGAAATCTTCGATGTTGAGCTGAAAGCGCTGGCCAAACACCGGCTGGCCGTTGCGCTTCTGCGTGAACACCAAGCCGCCGCGGCGCACGCCGTCGACCAGATGGCGGTTGGTCACGATGAAGGTGTTGGTTCCACGCGGATGCGTATGGCTCACGACGAAGGCGGTACCGGACCCCTCGCTGCCGTCCTCCAGCACGGTATCGACCCGTACGGTGTTGAACAGCAGCTTCTTGGTGATGGAGTTGATTTCCATACTCGCCTTTCCTCGACGCGCTTAGGTAGCGGCCGGCTTCACTGCACAGAAGAGATCGTCGCGGGCCGCGTCGCCGAGGCGCTCATAGATCGAGGCAATCGCCTGGTCTACGGTGGCGAAGATGTTGTTCTCGCCGACCGCCTCGATCAGACGGGTCTGCCGCATGCAGTCCAGCACCTGTTTCTTGAGTCCGGAGAACACCAGGGTGATACCGTTTTCATGCAGGCGTTCGACCAGATGGTGAACCACCTCTTCGCCGGAGGCATCCATCTGGTTGATGCCGTCGCCGACGATCAGCACATACTTGACATTGGGCCGCTCGGCCAGCGCTTCGAGCACGGTGTCCTCGAAGTAGGACACATTGGCGAAATACAGCGAACCGTCGTAGCGCATCGCCATGATGTGCTCGCTGGTCGGCAAGTCGGGGTTGACCTTGATGTCACGCAGCGTGCCATCGCTGTAGCGGCCGAGCAGCGCGACGCGCGGCTTCATGGTGCGCAGTAGGAACAGCACGATGGCGAGACCCGCACCGACCAGGATGCCGCTGTCGAGGTGCGGCGCGAAAAAGATGGTCGCGAAGAAGGTGACGATGGCCGCGGCGCCGTCGTGCTTGTGCGCCTTCCATGCGTGCTTCACCGCCTCGATGTTGACCAGCCCGCCGACCGCCATGATGATGATCGCGGCCAGCACCGCCTGCGGCAGGTGATACAGCAGCGGCGTCAGGAACAGTAGCGCGACCAGCACGATCAGTGCCGTGAACACGGCCGACAGGCCCGAGGTCGCTCCCATGTTGATATTCACCGCCGAACGCGAGAACGAGCCCGAGGTCGGGTAGGACATTGAAACGCTGCCCGCGAGGTTGCCAAGACCCTGGCCGATAAGCTCCTGGTTGGGGTCGAGCCGCTGCTTGGTCTTGGCCGCCATCGCCTTGGCGATTGAGATCGCCTCCATGAAGCCCACCAGCGCGATCACCAGCGCCGCCGAGAAGAGCGCGCCGAGCTTGCTCATGTCCAGCGTGGGCAGGCTGAACTGCGGCAGGCCTTCGGGGATGCTGCCGACCACTTCGCCGCCACCGACAAGCGTAAACCCTTTGTCATTGACGCTGCGAATGCGATATTCGGTCTCGTCCAGCTTGGCCCCCGCAGGCGCCATGCCGGCCGGATACACCGCGAGCGTCGCGCCCGTTTCATCGATCTGCTGCACCACCGGGATCATGCGCAGGCTCTTGCGCTCGCTCGCCGACACTTCTTCAGCGTTGCGCAGCGCGATCCGGGCGAGCCCGACGTCGGCCTCGAGATTGACGGCGTTTATGCTGTCCCCGGCCTTGGTCGCCACGGCGAGCGCATCGTTCTTGTCGGCGATGACCGCATTCAGATGATTAACCTCGGCGACGGCCCGTAGCGTGCGCTCGATCTGCGCGCGCAGCTCGGGATTGGCCACTTGATCGTGCGTCGCGCTCGAATTGCGTTCGAAGCCGATCGCCCACGAAATCAGCGTTGTCAGCACCACGGCCACGAGTACCCCTGGCCACTTCGGCACATATTTCTTCATCGCCCACATCAGCAGCATCGCCCCAACACCCATGACCAGAGTCGGCCAGTGGGTGTCGCCGATCTGGCGGAACACGCCGATAATGTCGTGCATGAAGGATTCGCTGCGCGGCATCGACACGCCCAGAATCTTCGACACCTGCGACAGGCCGATGATGAGCGCGGCGGCGTTGGTGAAACCGACGATAACCGGATGCGACAGGAAATTGACGACCACGCCCAGCTTGAACACGCCCAGCACGAGCTGGATGACCGCGACAAGGAAGGTCAGCATGATCGCGAGCGCGATGAATTCGTCGCTGCCGGGCGCGGCCAGCGTCGCGATCGACGATGCCGTTAGCAGTGAGACCACCGCCACCGGACCCGTGGCCAGCTGGTTGGACGAACCCCACATCGACGCCACCAGCACTGGCAGGAACGCCGCGTACAGGCCGAAATAAGCAGGAAGTCCCGCGAGTTGCGCATAGGCCATCGACTGCGGAATCAGCACTAGCGCAACGGTCAGGCCGGCGAGAAAGTTGATCTTGACGTCGTCGCCCTTGAGCGGAAACCAGCGCAAGAACGGCAGGAAACGGTAAAGCTTGGGATTCATGGGTTACAGCGCCGGCCGCACCAGCGTCGTCCTGTCAGGCGGTTGATTTAAAAAGCTTGCTATTATAGCAACAAGTCCATTTTTACTAAGCTCAAAGCCCATGTTTTCCCATCGCGCAAGCATCGCCAGCGCCCTCCACAGCTTTCGCCTAGACGGTCGCATGCTGTGCTACACCAGCTTCGTTCCCAAACTTTATAACTGGTGCCTGTCCTTGGGCTTTACGCCCGGAAAGATCATGCCGTCGCGGGCGTTCTGCTCGGACGAGAGCCAGGGTTTCCCGATCATCCTCCTCGCCAAGCAATTCGGTGCGTTTCCATTCAATCACGGCCGCGTCGGCGGCATCGTCTCAGTCGACCGCCACGGCCCGCACGCCGACCACGGCAAGGACCTGCTGCTGCTGCAGGCGAGCCACGTCGGTTATGAGCCGGACAGCGGCGAATTCGGCGTCTACCGCCGCCTGCAGTCGGAAAACGAGCACCTGAGCTGCAGCTGCGGCAAGATCGGCCGCATCATCGAGTGGTACAAGACCGAGTACGACTACGCCTGCGAGAACATCCGCCTGCTGCGCCACGAAGGTCAGCTCGCCGTGCTCGTCGACTATCAGCTGATCGCGAGCCCGCGTCCGCAAGGCCTGTTCCTCATTTTCGAGAACTTGGTGCAAGGCGCGGTCGGCGAGGAACTGCCACCGCCGCTGTCGACGCGCAGCACCGGACACATCTTCGCCGCGTCAAGCCAGCTGATCGCCCGTCTCGGCGTCGACACCTGGCCGCAGACCGACAGCGTCGCCATCAGCCAACACCTCGCGGCGGAGGATTTCTACTTCCGTCACAAGGGCGGCTATCTGGACCCGCTGCAGGACCAGCTCGAAAACAACCTGCTGGCACCCATGCCGTGGATCCTCACCTCCCGGCACCCGCTGCTCACCGCGGCGTGCGCCAACACCATGGTCGAGTTCGACCGCACCTTCCGCAGTCTGGTGCAGTCCTCGGCGATGACCGGGCGCAATCTGGTGTTCCTTGCCGGGATTAACATCGACATTTCGCCCAATCCCGGTGAAAACTTCCCGCTCACCAAGTTCGTGCCCTGGGCCGCCTACCTGCAGCATGCCGACGGCCGGCGCGAGATTCTCGAGCAAGATGAACTCATCGAACGTCTGGGCAGCGTGCCCGGCACCAATTCAGCCCAAATCGACCTCGAACATTCGATCGAAGTCATGTCGAACAAGCCCGAAGTCGAAGTGCGTCTGTAATTCCCTCGCCGCCGCGCAGCGCGATGCGGCGAGACGTCCGTCCCACCTGACAGCCTGACTCCTACCCCTTCTAGCGCCCCTTGCGGTCCGCGGCCGGCTTGCGCGCGCCGCTCGGCTCCCATTCGACGCCATGGGATTCGAGGTATTCGCGGATCAACCGCCGCACCACCTGTGAAGGCGTGACGTCCTGTTGCGCGCACAGCTGCTCGAAGGCCTGCTTCTTGGCCGGATCGAGGAGGAGGGTCAGGCGGGCGGTCTTGAGTTCCATAAGCGATTGCTAAATTACAATGGAATGATAATAATATGCTCGTCCGATGTGCATTGCATGTCAACCCGTATTTGCCCGAAAGGAAAGCCCGCATGATCGCCCTCCTCGAAGCCCACCGCGCCGGGCTGTTCGCGCGTAGCCAGTGGCTGTCGAACATCGCTGCCGGGGTCGTCGTCGGCGTGGTGGCGCTGCCGCTCGCCATGGCTTTCGCCATCGCCTCCGGCGCGCGACCCGAGCAGGGCATCTACACGGCAATTTTCGCAGGCGGCCTGGTCTCGCTGCTCGGTGGCAGTCGGGTGCAGATTGCTGGTCCCACCGGCGCCTTCATTGCCATCCTCTCGGTGATCACCGCGAAATACGGCATCGCGGGGCTGCAGGTGGCCACCCTCATGGCCGGGGTCATACTCTTGCTGATGGGCTTGGCGCGCATGGGCAGCGTGATCAAGTTCATTCCCGCGCCGGTGATCGTCGGCTTCACCGCCGGCATCGCCGTCATCATCTTCGTTGGACAGTGGGGGGATTTCCTCGGCCTGCCCAAGGTCACCGGCGACCATTTCCACGACAAATTCTGGCATCAATTACAGGTGCTGCCCCAAGCGCACTGGCCCACCGCCGCGCTGGCGGTGCTGAGTCTGCTGCTGGTGATTTATTCGCCGCGCATCTGGGGCCTGTCGAAGATCCCCGGCCCGCTGGTCGCGATGGTTGCCGCCACCCTGATTCACGTCGCGTTTGACCCGCCCGGTGTGGCGACCATCGGCACCGCCTTCGGCGGCATCCCGGCCGGCCTGCCTCCGATCACCCTGCCCGACCTGTCGCTCACGCAAATGATCCTGCTCATCGGCCCGGCGTTCACCATCGCCATGCTCGGCGCGATCGAGTCGTTGCTCTCGGCGGTCGTCGCCGACGGCATGACCGGCACCCGCCACGACTCCAACCAGGAACTCATCGGCCAAGGCATCGCCAACATTGTTGCGCCACTGTTCGCCGGCTTCGCCGCCACCGGCGCGATCGCGCGCACGGCAACCAATATCCGCAACGGCGGCACCAGCCCGCTCGCCGGGCTGGTGCACGTCGCCACGCTGGTGGCCGTGGTGCTGTTCCTGGCGCCGCTGGCGGCGCACATTCCGCTCGCCGCGCTGGCAGCGATCCTGTTCGTCGTTGCGTGGCACATGAGCGAGGTACACCACTTCGCCGACATCCTGAAAAAGGCGCCGCGCGCCGACCGCGCGATCCTCGTCATCACCTTCCTGCTGACGGTGTTCGCCGACCTCGTCGTTGCGGTGAACGTCGGTGTGATTCTGGCGATCCTGCACTTCCTGCGGCGCATGGCCGAGGTGGTGGAAACGAAGGAAATGGACACCCAGGCGTTGCAGTCCGAGCTCGCGCAGCACGGCGTCGAACGTCTGCCGGCGGGCGTCATGGTCTACGAGATCGCGGGGCCGATGTTTTTTGGCGCAGTAGAGAATTTCGAACGCGCGCTGCTGCAGACGCACACCGACCCGAAAGCGCTCATCATCCGGCTGCGGCGCGTTCCCTTCATGGATATCACCGGCATCCAGACGCTAGAAGCGGTGATCGGGAAACTGCGCAAGCGGGGCATTCAGGTGGTGCTGAGTGAAGCCAACCCGCGGGTTCTGGGCAAGCTCCGCCGTGCAGGCGTGACCGGTAAAGCGGGTACGCCGGATTACGCCGACCAGTTCATCGATGCCATCAACCTGCTCGGCACCGCCACGTCGGCACCGTCGGCCTAAGGCCGCTTATTCCCGCGTTGCGCGCTGGTTGATCTGCTCGATGGCGTGAACGGCAGCGCGTTGGGCCTCTTCGGCCTCCGCCTCGCTGCCCATCATGGTCAGACGGCCGAAGTTGCCGAAAGGCTTCACGTCGACCAGCGTGACATGGGCTGCCTTCTCCGCTTCGTTGGCGGCATAAACGGCATAACCCGCCGGCTCGACTTCGAGGATGAACATGCTCTTGCCGGGCAGGATCATCGATCCCTTGCGCAACTGGCGGTTGATCAGCGTGGTGTGATCCGGCGTCATGCCGCGGATGATCTCATTCCAGGCGATCCGGCAGGCCATCCGCGTATCCATGGTGGTGTTGAGCTGGCGCAGGATGATGTTGCTCGCTTCCATCACCTCGCTCTGGTTGCGGTAGTGGATCTCCATGGAACCGAAGGAGCGTTCGACCACCTGCTCGCCGAGGTGAACGTTGGTCTCCTTGAGTGCGATGTCGGACAGACGGTGCACCGCCATGCCCGGCGCGACTTCGATCCACACGCAGGCGTCGCCCGGGACCGGCAAGAAGCCCTGCGAAGACGTGGCGAGATACGACGCCAGCTGCGGTTGCAGCGAGTCGATGAAAACGAAGGTGCGTAGCGTGATATCCATGCAATTATCGGGTCAGCCCCATGTAGAGCATCGGGAGCTTTTCAGGCAGACGCTCGACCTGGTCGAGTACGGTGAAATTCTTTGCGCCGAAGATGCGGGACACATACTGGTCGGCGTGCGGGTCGAGTGATAGCGCATAGGTGGTGATGCCGTCGCGTTGCAGTTCCTCGACCGCGCGCTTGGTATCGAAGCGTAGGTACTGCGGATCGCGCACGTCGTTGTCGGCCGGTTCGCCATCGGTGATGACGAACAGAACCTTCTTGCTTTTCGGCTGCAATTTGAGTTGCGCCCCGGCATGGCGCAGCGCCGCGCCCATGCGGGTGGAATACGAGCCCTTCAGCCCGGCGAGGCGTGCCTTCACCAAGTCATTGTAGGGCTTGTCGAAGTCCTTGAAACGGTAGTAGTGGACGTCGTGACGACCATCCGAGCAAAAGCCGTGCAATGCGAACGGATCGCCTATGCGATCGAGCGCATCGGCCAGCAAGACCGTCGCCGAACGCGTCAGGTCCATGATGCTGTAGTCCTGACCGCGCACCTTGTCGTTGGACGACTCCGACATGTCGAGCAGCACCATCACCGCAAGATCACGCACGTTGCGCTTGTAGCGCATCATGATGCGGGTATCGGGCTGGATGCCCATGCGGATGTCGATCATGGCGCTGACTGCGGCGTTGATGTCGAGTTCATCCCCGTCTTCCTGACGGCGAATGCGCTGCATGGCCTGCGGGATCATCGACTCGATCAGATACTTCAGACGCGAGATCACCGGCTTGTTGTCGGTGATGATCTTCTCGATCACCTCCAGTTCGCCCAGCGGCGGATGACGCTCCAGCACGGTGGCCCAGCTCGGCCGCTCAAGCTGGATCTGGTAATCCCACTCGTGATAATGGTAGGGCTCCGAAATCGGAGGGCGCCCTTCGAGTTCGTTGATTGTCACGCCTTCCTGGTCGAGATAGAACGGCGTTTCCAGGACCCAGATTTCTTCTGCGTCGTCGCCTGCGTATTCGTTGTTGACCTCGTTGACCATCTCCATCAGCGAGACTTTCTTGCGCACCTGATTGCCGCCCCAGGTCGCTTCCAGCGCCTCGGCTTCGTCGTATTCCTCCGACTCCCACACCGTGCGGTTGTCGTCGCGATAGATCGCGCGCAACCCATCGGTTCGGACGTTGAACTCCGGCAATGGGAACTGGGCCAGCGCATGGGCAAGTTCGACCCCGATATTCCAGCTCACCTGATTGGAAGACAGATCGGTCTCCGCACGGAACAGCCGCACCCCTTCCTGCACCCACGGATGCGGGTCGTTCGAATCCAGGTCAAGCAGCGCACGCGCCAGACGGTTCAACAGATCGCCCACGGACTGCGGCTCGCTGGTGTCCAGCGGCGGATGCAATGCCAGCCACGACGCGCGCATGTTGGGAAAGTCCCGGCAGGCGAGTTCTTCCACGCGAGCGTCTTCGATGGCCTCGATAATCGCCATCTGCGTGGTGTTGAGCATCTGCATCGACAGCGGCGCGCCGGTGTGCACAAGGTGCGCCGCACAATGGTTGGCCGCGGCTCGGTAAATTTCCAGGCCTGACACCCGGGCTTCGTCGGGCGTGTCGTCGCCAAACGGCTTGTAGTCATCGAAAGCGTCGGCGATATAAATGACGAAGCGCTCGATGTAGGGCTTCAGGCCTTCACGGACTTCGTAATCGCCTGAGGTCGGGCGCAGAAAGAAATCCCTTCCCCACATGGCGCGCATATAGATGTTCAGGCGACGCTGAACGTCAACGAATAGCGTGCCTTTGCGCTGCTGCTGAAGCACGCCCATCGAATCAGGCGTGGCGAGAGAGAAGTAGCCGACCTGTCCGTCAAAATCTGCCTTGTATGCCTGCGCACCCCACTGTACCCAGCGGCGCAGACCGCCTAGCGTCAATTGCGACAGCAGTCGTTCCAGGTTTTCCAGCATCGGGCGGAGCCCGCGCGGTGCTTGCGCCAGCACGATTTCGAGCACGTTGAGATAGGCGCGAAACAGGTGCTCGTCCCCGAGGCGCTGGGCGGCAAGCGGCGCGGTGGCCACGATCAGCGTCAGTACCTGGCCAGAGGTTTTCGACGCCATGGCCATCAGGAAATTGACGATATCGGGCAGCACATCCTCGCCAATGGCGCGACTGACTTCCGGCATTTCCTGGATGTAGGTGACGACAATTTCCTCGCCGCGACCCAGATTGTGTAGTGCGACCGCCCCTTTCAGGTAGTTATCCAGCCCGCGGGACGAGAACATCCGCGCCGCCTCGTTCCAGGAGGCGCGCAAAACGTCCTGCGCGTCCGTCGGCAGGTCATCGAGAACCTGTTGGTACTCTTCTAGATGGATGGCCATGAAAGTCGGTTCGGCAACGCGACGCTGGGCGAGCCAGCGTCGCGTAACGGATTAGAAGTACGTAGTGACGGCGGAATCGAGGGCGTCGCGCATGTCGGGGTCGTCCGTAATCGGGCGCACCAGTGCGACGCGACAGGCTGCCAGTGGAGCGACGCCCTTGGTGATCAGCGAGCCTGCATAAATCAGCATCCGCGTCGACAAACCTTCATCGAGGCCATGGCCCTTGAGGTTGCGCGCGCGTTCACCGATGTGGACCAGGTTTTTGGCCACGTCGATCGACACCCCCGACTCGTGGGCCACGATCTCGGCCTCGACTTCATGCTCGGGATAATTGAAATCCAGACCACCGAAACGCTGCTTGGTCGACTGCTTCAGGTCCTTCATCAGCGACTGATAGCCGGGGTTGTACGAGATCACAATCTGGAAGTCGGGATGCGCTTCGACGAGCTCACCCTTCTTTTCCAGCGGCAACTGGCGGCGCGCGTCGGTCAGGGGGTGGATCACCACGATGGTGTCCTGGCGCGCCTCGACCACTTCATCCAGATAGCAGATCGCGCCGTGACGCGCAGCCACCGCCAGCGGACCATCCTGCCAACGCGTGCCGTTGGCATCCAGCAGGTAGCGGCCGACGAGATCCGACGCGGTCATGTCCTCGTTACAGGCGACGGTAATCAGCGGCTTTTTCAGCTTCCACGCCATGTATTCGACGAAGCGGGTTTTGCCGCAGCCGGTCGGGCCTTTCAGCATCATCGGCATACGAACCGAATAAGCGGCCTCATACAGTTCGACTTCGTCGGCGACCGTACGATAGTAGGGCTCCTCGCGCACGATGTACTGATCCATGAGCTCGGACACGGTCCCGGTCGAAGCGGGGCGCGTCATGGCCTCCTGCTGGGATTGGGAAACGCGCGACATGGCTTCCTGGCGCGGCGAGTAGGTGCGAAAAAACGGGTCATTACGCATGACGGATTACCTGCAAAAATTGGACTCAGTCCGGCCAGACACGGTCCGGAAACAAAACATTGCCGCTGTTCGGAACGCCCGCTCCGGCCGCGTTTTGCTCGCGAGTGCGGCTGCCGCTTGAGGGGGTGGCCTTTGGCTTCGCCGGGGTCGGCTTCGTCGCGGCTTTGCTCGTGCTGGTTGCGGGCGCGGGCTTGCTGGCAGCGGGCTTGGCGGCGGCCTTCCGCGGCACACGCTTCTTCGGCGCAGCCTTCTTTGCGGGGGCCGACTTCGCAGCGGCGGGTTTGGCGGCAGCCGTCTTGACGGCGGGCGTTTGCGCGGCCTTGGCTTGACGTACGCTGGCGGACAGTTTGTCTTTCAAGTTTGTCATGATGCGATCACCTCATTAATGATGGCTTCGATCTCAGCTGCCGCCGGTGCACCCCGGCTCCCAAGCTGATACACCGACACGCCTTCGAGTGCAGCACTGCGATAAATGGCGCGGCGGCGTATACCGGTGTCGAGCACCGGAATGCCAAATTCTGCGATGGCATCATGCATCGCCGCGGATAAGGCGCTTTTCGGCTCAAGCTGGTTCAGCACCAGATAAGCTTTAAGTCGCTTGTTGGTTTTCTTCGCTTCCTCGATCTCCTGCGGCAAACGCAGGCTGGCCCACAGGTCGATCGGTGAAGGCAGCACCGGAATCAGCGCCACATCGCAGGCACGCAAGGCTTGCAGCGAGGCGTGGCTTTCCAGCGACGGTGGGCAATCGAGCACAAGATGCCGGTATGCCTTGTAGTTCTGGTGCAGACTCTTGGCGTCCCACTTGCCATTGATCTGCTTCACTGTAGCCGGGAACGGCGCACTCCCGAGGCTGGCCCACTGACGCGAAGACGCCTGCGGATCAAGGTCCAGCACCAGCGTCTCATCGCGCTGGGCCAGTCCGGCCGCCAGGTTCATCGAGAGCGTGGTCTTACCCGCGCCGCCCTTCTGGTTGATGACAGCAATGATATGGGTTGCCATGCTCAGCCTTCCGGTTGCAGATACAGTGCATTGATCTTTTCGGCAAGGTCGAGTTCGGCCGCGCCCAACTCACCTTTTTCACCCGACTCCAATGTGATGTTCACATAGGTGCTGGCGAAATTGATGTTCTGCGGATGCTGCCCGGTCTTCTCGGATAGTGCCGCGAGCGCGTCGAGAAACGCGCGCGTCGCCCCATAGCCGTCGAAAACAAACCGCCGAGTCAGAATTGGCGGCTTGCCGCGCGCTTCCCAGCCCTGCGGCACCTCAGCCATGATGTTGGCCCTGGCGCATGCCGTCGAGTTCCCGCACATGCGCGATCTCCTCCGCAAGGATGCCTTTGAGCAAAGCGGCACAGTCTGCATCGCGCATCCGCTCGGCATGCGACACCGCCTGCTCGTAGAGCCGGACAGCGTCGACCTCGAGCACCCGATCGGCCGCCAGCATCTCGTCGACGGTACGGCCCAGCCGCGCCGGGGGCAAATTGCCCGCCGACGGTGCAATGCCGAGGACGATCAGTCGCTCCATCAAACGTTCGGCGTGCTGCAACTCCTCAACGGCTTCGCGCCGCAACTGCGACGACAACGCATAGTCGCCCCACAGGCGCGCCAACACGCTTTGCGCAAGATACTGCTGGACCGCGGCCATCTCATGCGTCAGCGCACGCGACAGCCAGCCCAGGGTGCGAGGATCCACGCTCATCCGTCGGAGGGATTAGCTGCGGGTCGAGGTGATTTCGCCGTCGCGACCGCCACCGGCTGCGTCGGGCGCAGACGGCAGAATGCCTTCGACTTCGCTGTGCACACGAGCAATGATGTGCGCAGCCACCAGGCCATCACCCACGCGCTCGCAGGCATCGGCTCCAGCGCGAACGGCAGCGTTTACCGCACCGGTCTCGCCGCGCACCAGCACGGTCACATAACCCCCACCCACGAACTGACGACCCACCAGACGGACTTCAGCCGCCTTGGTCATTGCGTCGGCCGCTTCAATCGCGGGGACCAGACCACGGGTTTCAATCATGCCAAGGGCAACACCGCTCACGATAGCCATGAGAATTCTCCAATACTTTTATTGCTGAACAAGACGTCCGGCCTGACAAAAACTCAGGCGTCGGGCGCGGTCGGCAGGATGCCTTCCACTTCGCTGTGCACACGCGCGATGATGTGAGCAGCCACCAGGCCATCACCCACACGCTCGCATGCGTCGGCACCCGCGCGAACGGCAGCGTTGACCGCGCCGGTCTCGCCGCGCACCAGCACGGTCACATAACCACCACCGACGAACTGACGGCCGATCAGGCGCACTTCTGCGGCCTTGGTCATGGCGTCAGCCGCTTCAATCGCGGGAACCAGACCACGAGTTTCAATCATGCCAAGAGCAATACCAGTCACGCTAGCCATTCCATATCTCCTAAATTTAATGCTTGCTACGAATTAACTACGATCAGGCGCTCAGCGCGGTCGGCAGAATGCCTTCCACTTCGCTGTGCACGCGCGCGATGATGTGAGCAGCCACCAGGCCATCGCCCACACGCTCGCATGCATCGGCACCCGCGCGAACGGCAGCGTTGACCGCGCCGGTCTCGCCGCGCACCAGCACGGTCACATAACCACCACCCACGAACTGACGACCGATCAGGCGCACTTCGGCAGCCTTGGTCATGGCGTCAGCCGCTTCGATTGCGGGAACCAGACCACGGGTCTCGATCATGCCCAGTGCAACACCCATATATTCAGCCATTTTGTTACTCCTTTATCACCAAGTTGAAAATGAAATTCTTACTGCAAAATTCCAAGGGCAATCGCGTCGTCGCGTCTTCCCTTGCCCCTACTCCAAAACCTTAAACATCCCAGTTGTCAATGATTCCGCAGATCGTCAGATCCGTGGCCACGTCCGGGTCGGGCATTGCCCACCGCGCTGCGCTGCCGCTTGCGGTAAATACCCACTTGCCGATCGGCACGCCGACCGGGTCGGACGCCACCATCAAGCCGCCGGACTGGCTTTCCAGTACGCGCAGCGAGGCGGTCTTCAGACCCGGCACCCGGCGAGTACATACCAGTTCATCCTTGACGCGCATGATCTCCATCAATCCGCTCCGTCAGACGTTGTCCGCGGTCCAGTGATCGATGATGCCGACGATCGTCAGGTCGGACGGGAACTCCTTGCTGCCCGCGGCTTCGCGCGCTGCCGATGAACCCACACAGATCACCCAGTCGCCGGGAATACACCCCACGGCGTCCACCGCGACACTCCGCGTGCCGCCGTCTTTTTCCTGCACCACCAGCAGCGGACGGTGACCGAATCCATTGATTCGGTTCGTCGATACCAGCGTTTTTTCGACTTTCATAATCCTCATGCGACCACCTTCATAATCCTGCTTAGATGATTCAACATCCTAGTGCCCTGCTTGCCCGGCAAGGTCCTCGATAAACGTGCAGCGTTCGCTTCCCTGGCGGTCGCTGACCGCCATCTGGCAATACAGCAAACCCTGTTCATGCAGATTCCGGTAGCGTCCCTGGATTGCGGCCTTGACGCGCCGACACCGTGACACCGTACGTTCACGCGAACCCGGCACGCGCGACGAATAATGGAAATGCACCAGCACCGGTACTGCCAAGCCGCGATGCACATTCAGGCCGCTAAAAATCTTGATGCCGACATCCATGTCGGGCGCACCTTCCTCGACCGTATCGAGATGGGCGTAGTAGTACTTGTTGCGTAGCTGCACATAGTTCGTGGCTTCGCCGGCGCAGATGAATGCCTCGTCATGGCCGATGACCGAATAGCGCCCTTCGTGATGGTGGATCACATACTCGATCTGCGACAGATTGGATTCCAGCAGACGCACGATCAGCTTGCGCATTCCCGGCTGCAGCCCGCAGCTGTTCTCGGCGCGCACAACCGCCGCTTCAATCGCACTGCGCGCGCTTTGCGCGTCCATCCCCAGCGTGTCGCGGAAGAGCTGCGCGCTCTCGACAAAACGCATCGGGCAGTTACCGCTCTCGCTGTCGGGCAGGTGCACACGGATCGCATCGGTATCGGTATCCATCCCGATCAACAGCGTGTCCGGTGCCGCGCCGCGTCCGTAGGTGTTCTCGATGGCCGCGCGCAGTTCGGCGAGGCGATCGGCGGCTTCCTGCGTCGCTAGCGCATCATTGCTGCCGTGCGCCGCACAGCCCTGCTGGCAGGGATTGGATGTGCTGTAGTGATACACCGCGATCTTCAGGTAATTTCCGGATTCGCCACCCGGCATGAAACCGGCAAGGCGCTCCAGTTCACGATGCGTCCAGTCGGCCACATCGCCCTCGACATCAAACAGCGCGCCGGCATACGCCTTGACATACACCGCATCGTTTGGTGCCATGCGGAACACGAAGGGCAGCAGACCCTGCAGGCGGCCGTCGGCACAGGGGCTGACATCAATCGTGTGATAGCCGCACGAGCGGATAAATTCGGCGTCGATCAGCATCCGCTCACGCCACGGCTGCTGATCGGATTCGGCCATATCGATGCACTCTTTGAAACTGCGAAAAATGCAGTAGGAATGCAGGGCCCGCAGATCGAGTCCGTTCACCCAGGCGTTCTCCAGCAGTTCCTGAGGCAAGCCGTAACCGAGCTTGTCCTGCGCCACGCGCTGCGCGCGCGACTCAAAATCCATCTCGTGCTGGAAGGCCGACAACGCCTTCAGCGTATCGACGATAGGCGCAAAGCGCCCGCGCACCTGCTTTTCATACGTGTACAGTCGACGGTTCAGCTCCGGGTCGACCAGTGCATGCTCGCAGCGCTGGCCCGATGCGATGACGCACGCCTGATTCGCGGACGACTCCTCGCCCTGCCGGAGATATCCGGCAGAGTGCATGGCAGCGAGGCGTTTACGCGTATTCACTGTTCAATCCTTAGCCGCGCGCACCGCCCGAGAGCGTCACCAGCGAACCCTTGCCCGTGTTGCCCGCCGAACCCGTAATGCGGCTGTCCGGCACTGCGGGGACGGGAGCCTCGGCCACTTCATCGCGGAAGCGCAGGGCGTTCATCCCCATGCCGCGCGGCTCGCCGCGTGCCGAAGGATTACGCGACAGGCTCGAGGAGCCTTCGGTGCCGGTCACCTTGCTCAACGCACTCCAGGCGTCGCCCGTAACCGAGCGGCCGGCCTGACTGCCTTCGCCGGTGAGGCGCTGCGCCGCCGACAGGGCGACTTCGGTCGCCGCCTGCTGCAGGGCGATCACCGCCTGCGAGTCCGTGGCATCACGATGACGGAACTCCGGCGTGCCGGTAATCAAGCCGCCCGCCTTGTTGACGGGGCCGGTGATGCGCTCGCTGCTGTAAGCCGAACCGGTGACGTCATTGAACTGCTTCTGCTGCGCGACGCGTGCCGGCGTGCTGATGCTGAAATTCTGCGGCGCAGGCGGACGCGACATTTCGACCTGCGTGCGACCCCGTGCAACAAAACGTCCGCTGGTCGCACACTGTGAAGTTGCGTTGTCGACGCCGATGTAAGGCGTACCGCTGATGACTTCGCAGGCACCCCGAGCGTCACCAGTCATCACCGAGCCGCCCGAACCGGGACGGTCACCGGTCACGGCTGTTGCCGGGATCAGTGCGCTGGTCCGGATGAGCGCTTCCTGCGCCTGCAGCGCGGGTGCCTCGCAAAAACCGTTGAACTGGCCACGACCGATATAAGGCGTGCCGCTGATCGGCGAACAGCCACCCGACTCATCGCCGGTGACACGGCCCGAGCGACCGACGTAGGAGCCGGTAACGGACTGGCCACGCCAGGTCTGGTCGACCGCGACCTTGGCCACGGGCGCAACTGGGGTGCTCACGGCGCAGACCGCTTGTTGCTGGTCTGCTCCGATATATTCCGTACCGGTGACGGGCTTGCACCCCCCCATCTCGTCACCGGACACTTTTGGGCTGCGGCCGACCTCCGTGCCGGTCAAAGACCGGCCCGACAGCGTACGCATGGTTGCAACCTTTTGCGGCGAAGCGGTATCGCAGAGCGCGCCGAAACTTTCCGACGTGTAGTACTGCGAGCCCGAAATGTTGCGGCAGGAACCGGGCTCGTCGCCCGTGACCTTGCTCGAGCGGCCGACTTCGGTGCCGGATACCGGCTGGTTGCCGCGCGACGACATCACGCTGACCTTGCGGGGCGATTCCGGTGCAGTCGTGTTGCAGACTGCCGAGAACTGCTCCTGGGCCATGTATTCGGTACCGGTCACGGCGCGGCAACTGCCGCTCTCGTCACCCGTCAGCTTGCTGGTGTGACCGAGGGCGGTGCCGGTGACCGGCTTGCCCGCGGCAGTGTGACTGACCACAACTTTTTCCGGCGCGGTATCGCGCAGGCGCGAGACAGCGTAATCCGTCCCCGTGATGGTGCGGTCCGAACCCGGCTCGTTGCCGGTGACGCCCTCAGCACGCAGCACCGAGGTACCGGTCACCACTTTGCCCTTGGGCGTCTCGGCAAAACCGATTTTCGTGGGCGCCGGTGCAGGGCGGGCGGGACACATTTCGTCGTAACGCTCGGCGGCCAGATACTCCGTACCGGTGATCCCGCGACAATTGCCAGGCTCATTGCCAGTCATATTGGCGGCGCGGCCGACTTCGGTGCCGGTGACCTTGCGCTCGCCCAGCGTATGGCTGACGCCAACCTTGGTCGGCGCCGGAGCGGGCCGCGTGTTGCACAGAATCTCGTACTGCTCCTTGCCGACGTACTCGGTCCCGGTCACGGCGCGGCACGAACCCGGCTCGTTGCCCGTCACTTTTTTGCTGCGCTCGACCATGGTTCCGGTCACTTCGTGGCCGGCCAGGGTATGGCCTTCCTCGACCTTGGGCGGAACCGTCCCTGCCGGCGTGGCAAGGAAAGCGCGCATGCGACCCGCCGGACGGCTGCTTTCCTTGGCGGGCTTGGTGCTGCCCGCGAGCGACTGGACCAGACGGCGCTGCATGGCCTTCTGTCGGCCTGTCGCGCCCTTGATGATAGCTGCCTGCCAGTCCTGGCCGGGCATCGAAGACGCAATCTTGGTAGCCTGGGCCACGCGCTTCAGGCCGGCTTTGCCGTCCTGCGACAACGCGGCGCGACGCGCCTGCGCCAGGGCACGGCCGGTCGGCAGGCTCGATTTTTTCGGTATGTCCGAGGCGGACGACACGACCGCAGCCGGCATCACCGATGCGGCAGCCTGGGTAGCGCCACAGCCGCCTTTTGTACCGTTGCAGCCACAGCCGCAACCTTTGGCAACCGACTCGGACGCCGCGCTGGCGGCATAGGACACGCCCGACCCCGTTTGCGCCTTGGGACGCACGCGGCCGCTGGGCTGCGATACCGTCGGCTTGAGCGCGGCCTTGCCGGCCGTGCTCAATGCTTCACGCCGCGCACGGCTGGCGCTGCGGCCGCTGTTGGCAGCGGCGACACGAGCCTGGGCCATGATGGCGGCATCGGACGCCGAACTCGGTTGGCTTGCGGCCGGGCTGCTCGCCGCTTGCGGCGCCTGGCGCGCTGCAGCGGGGCGACTGGACATCACAGACGCAGTCTTGGTCACGCCGGCCTTGCCATGCAAGGCCATGGCCTTGCGACGCTTCAATGCCAACTCGCGGCCGGAGAGGTTCGCTGTGGCGGTGCTGTCGGTGGTTAGTGTCATCACTTACCTCGAATCTAACGGGTTTGTTGAGGTCGCGGCTCCGCGCTCATCGGAGTCGCAACCGCGACCTCAGCAAACAAAACTTGAGATGCTGCGGCGCAGCAGGGGCGACGGTATCGAGACACCGCCGCCAATCCGCTTTTTAGCGATATACAACGAAATTCATGCCCTGGCTTTGCGCGTAGTTGTCATACGCGACAAAACGCACCAGATGGTCAGGGAACTCGCGATGGCAGGCATCCAGCTCGGCCAGCACGGCGTCGACCGACTGCTCGCCAAAGAAGGGCAGCTTCCACATGTACCAGTAGTTGCTGGTAGCAGCGGTGCCTTTTTCGGTGTGCTCAACCGACGGGTTCCAACCCTGGCTAATGCAGTAAGCGATCTGGCGACGGACCTGATCAGCCGTCATCACCGGCAGATAGGAGAAGGTCTCATACTTGGTCGCGGCTTTGTAAACTTGAACAGCCATGATTTATTTCCTTTCAAATGTTAGGGGCTAGGGGTCGGGGACCAGGGGTCAGGGAAGCGCGGCTTGGTCGCGCCAGTTTTCCCTAAATCCTGAATCCTGAATCCTGATCCCTGCTTACTTGTTCGCGATGTCCAGCTTGTCGACGGTATCGAATTCGAACTTGATCTCTTTCCACGTTTCCATGGCGATCTTGAGCTCGGGGCTGTTGGCCGCAGCGGCAATAAGGATTTCCTTGCCTTCGCGCTCAACATCACGGCCTTCGTTACGCGCCTGCACACAAGCCTCAAGTGCCACGCGGTTGGCGCAAGCACCTGCAGCGTTGCCCCAGGGGTGGCCCAGCGTACCGCCGCCAAACTGCAGCACGGAATCGTCGCCGAAGATGTTGACCAGTGCGGGCATGTGCCAGACGTGGATACCGCCGGACGCCACTGCGAACGCGCCGGGCATGGAACCCCAGTCCTGATCGAAGAAGATGCCGCGGCTGCGGTCTTCCGGGATGAAGGATTCACGCAGCAGGTCGATCCAGCCGAGGGTGGAAGCGCGGTCGCCTTCCAGCTTGCCGACGACGGTACCGGTGTGCAGGTGGTCACCACCGGACAGACGCAGAATCTTGGTCAACACGCGGAAGTGGATACCGTGGTGCGGGTTACGGTCGACCACGGCGTTCATGGCGCGGTGAATGTGCAGCAGCATGCCGTTGTCACGACACCAGTTGGCCAGGCCCGTGTTGGCACAGAAGCCGCCGGTGATGTAGTCGTGCATGATGATCGGCGCGCCGATTTCTTTTGCGTACTCGGCACGCTTGTACATCTCTTCCGGAGTCGGAGCGGTGACGTTCAGGTAGTGACCCTTGCGCTCGCCGGTTTCCTGCTCGGCCTTCAGCGTGGCTTCCTGCACGAAGTCGAAACGCTGACGCCAGCGCATGAAGGGCTGCGAGTTGATGTTCTCGTCGTCCTTGGTGAAGTCCAGACCACCGCGCAAACACTCGTACACGGCGCGGCCGTAGTTCTTGGCGGACAGACCCAGCTTCGGTTTGATGGTACAGCCCAGCAGCGGACGGCCGTACTTGTTCATCACGTCACGCTCGACCTGAATACCCAGCGGAGGACCGCCACAGGTCTTGACGTAGGCGATCGGGAAGCGGACGTCTTCCAGACGCAGTGCGCGCACGGCCTTGAAGCCGAACACGTTACCCACCAGCGAGGTGAACACGTTGACCACCGAACCCTCTTCGAACAGGTCGATCGGGTACGCGATGAAGGCGTAGAAACAGGTGTCGTCGCCGGGCACATCTTCGATGCGGTAGGCGCGACCCTTGTAGTAGTCCATGTCGGTCAACAGGTCAGTCCACACGGTGGTCCAGGTACCGGTCGACGATTCTGCAGCAACAGCAGCAGCAGCTTCCTCGCGGTCCACGCCCGCCTGCGGGGTGATCTTGAAACACGCCAGGATATCGGTATCCAGCGGGGTGTATTCCGGCATCCAGTAGGTCTGCCGGTATTCTTTTACCCCGGCCTGATAGGTCTTCACTGCCATTATTTGCTCCTTAGCTTGCTGATTCAGACAAAAATTCCAAACCCTTAATACCCGGCTGCCGCGCTGCGCATTGCCAGGCCCTCAGGAAACCCTGAACAAAACCCCCGTTATCAGAGGACTTGTTCAAAGCTTCCCTCTATCAGTCCATGGCCCAATGACCATGACGGACCGTAACCATATCCGCCCCATTGCATAATTAACAATTCATATTAATGATGCAATCCATAACCATAGGTTATGATTATCGAATGCACATTACCCTTAGGCAATTGCAGGTATTCGAGGCGGCGGCGCGGTTGGGAGGATACACCCGCGCTGCGGAATCGCTTCACCTCTCCCAGCCGGCCGTCTCGATGCAGATCCGCCAGCTCGAGGGGCAGGCCGGCATGCCGCTGTTTGACCAGATCGGCAAAAAGCTCCACCTGACCGATGCCGGCCGCACGCTCTACAGCCACGCCCAGAGCATCCTTGCCCAAGTGCAGGAGGCGCAACTGGAGCTCGAGGAAATGCGCGGGGTGCGGCGCGGCCAGCTCAACATCACCATCGCCAGCACCGCCAACTATTTCGCCCCGCGCCTGTTGGCGGCATTCTGCCAGCGCCACCCCGAGGTCAAGGTCAGTCTCGACGTCAGCAACCGCGAGCACATCCTCGAACTGCTCCACGAGACCGACAAGGACCTCGCCATCATGGGCCGTCCGCCCGAACCCTCGGATCTTGTGGCCCATCCCTTCATGGAGAACCCGCTGGTGGTGATCGCCGCGCCCAGTCACACGCTGGCGCAGGCGTCCAACATCCCACTGGCGCGTCTCAATCAAGAAGCCTTCATCAGCCGCGAGATCGGCTCGGGCACACGGATCGCTGTCGAGCGCTTCTTCGACGAAGCCGGCACACGGCTGACCATGGCAATGGAAATGAGCAGCAACGAAGCGATCAAGCAGGCGGTGCAGGCCGGGCTCGGCCTCGGCGTGGTATCGGTCCACACCCTCGAAATGGAGCTGGAGCTCAAGCGCCTGGTGATCCTCGACGTGCAAGGATTCCCGATCCTCCGCCACTGGTATGTGGTGCACCGCCAGGGCAAGCGCTTCTCGGCGGTGGCGCAGGCCTTCCTCAATTTCGTGATGGACGAGGCGGAACAGCTGTTCGCACCGCAGGCGTTCAAGCGCTGAATTTCTCCGGCCGCAGCACCTGGGTGTCGGTGATGAAGGCGGCAAGGTGGTGGCCGCGCTTCATCAGGCGTTCAACATCGGCCAGCACCTCGTCGAGCCTGGATTCCGGAACCGCCAGCATGAACAGGATGTTGCTCCCGCCTTCGAGCACCCCGGTCTGCAGACCGGCACTGCCCGCCCCACGCGCATCCAGTACCGTGTAGCCCGACGCCCCGTGTCTGTCGGCGATGCCCACCAATCGTTCCTCGAGCGTGGCGTTGGCCACGATATTGATGAGTTTCATCGGATAGCGCTGGGTCATGGCAATCAGGCGGCGAGTCGGGCAATGATGTAATGGTAAAGCGGAATGCCGACCAGCACGTTAAAGGGGAAGGTCACCCCCAGTGAAAGCGTCAGATAAAAAGACGGGTTGGCCTCGGGGATGGCGAGCCGCATCGCCGGCGGCACCGCAATGTACGAGGCCGACGCGCCCAGCACCGCCACCAGCAGCACGCCGCCCTCGCTGAAGCCGAGCCAGTAATGGCCGACCAGGATCCCGGCGGCCGCGCCGATCAGCGGCATCACCACGCCAAACGACACCAGGAACAGGCCAGCGCGACGGAAATCGGAAATTCGCTTGCCCGCTTCCATGCCCATCTCAAGCAGAAACAACGAGAGCACGCCCATGAACAGGGTGCTGAAGAACGGCGTGATGGTCGCCAGCGAGTCAGGCTTCACCACCAGGCCGATAACCATGGCGCCAAACAGCAGCATGACGCTGCCGTTGGTGAAGGCGTCGCGCAGCAGCTCGCCCATGTGGTTCTCGCGCGCATCGTCTTCGCCGGCCCCGGAACCGCGTGAAAATCGCGCCAGCATCAGGCCGACGATGATCGCCGGCGATTCCATGATCGCCAGCATGATGACCGGGTAGGACTCGTACGCGATCCCCTGCGCGTTCAGGTAGGCGATCGCGGTGAGGAAGGTACCGGCGCTCACCGAACCGTAGTGCGCGGCGATCGCCGAGGCGTTGAGCTTGTCGAGGCGGCCGGCGAGCAGGATGAGGTAGGCGAAAATCGGCAGGCTGAAGCCCAGCACCAGCGCCGCCGTCACCGCGTTGAGCGCGTCGCCCAAGTCGGCGTGCGACAGCTCGATGCCGCCCTTGAGGCCAATGCCGATGAGAAGATAGATCGATAACGCCTTGGCAAGCTCCGGCGGAAACTTGAGGTCCGATCTGACCATCTGGGCGACGAAGCCCAGGGCAAAGAACAGTACAGCCGGAATCAGCAGATTCGACAAGTCCACCTTGTACGCTCCTCACTTTTGCACGCGTGGTTTCTTTTAATGTTGCACCACAAGGCGGGCTTGTCGAAGGGGAAGAGAAATAATTTCTCATGGTGAAAAAGCGCGTCTGGACGCACGCGGCCGGGCCGCTCCACAACCGTGGGCGCCGCGTTCAGAGTTTGGGGATATGCAATGTCCGGCTGATCATCAGCGAGCCGGATACCGCAAACATCAGCACCAGCGGATGGAATTGTCCCGGACCAATCTGGATCATGCCAAACCAGAGCGCGTCGCCAATCGCGCCGTTCAGCGCGGCAATGGCAATGACGACGACCAGCAGCAGCGAACTGGGGATCGGCGTGCCCTCGAAGTAGCGGACCTTGTCGCCGCCCTGCGCCAGCGTCTCCGCGGTGATGTTGTAGCGGGCCAGGCGGCTCACGCCGCATGCAACGAAGTAGATCAGGATCACCCGATCCCACAGCCCGTCCATGCCAGCGCCGTAGGCGATGATCGCCGGCGCAACGCCAAAGGAAATGATGTCGGCGAGCGAATCCAGCTCGCGCCCGAGCAAGGAGGTTTGCTGGCGCCAGCGCGCCACGCGACCATCGAACACATCGAATACAAACGCCAGCAGGATCAGCGCGCAGGCAAACAACAGGTGCAGCACCGCCTGGCTTTGCACATAACTGATCACGGCAAACAGCGCGCCCACGCCGCAGGCGGCGTTCCCCAGCGTGAACCAGTCCGCGAGGTGAAAACCGCGGATCATTGATAGATGGTTGTCGTGTTTCATGGTGTGCAGTCCTCTGGCAGGTCGGCCGACCCAAGTACTCTAGGTGGGGCCAGGGGCGCGCAAGGTTCCACACGCTTTCACATGCTCGGCGACGTCTGCGCGCAGGCGCCTTGCCGGACAGCGAAGGCGCGACCGCCGGTGCAGCCAGGGAAGCGCCGAAACGGACGCCGATGCAGCGGGCTGCGACAAGGGTCCGGCGCCCACCGAACGCGGCAATCGGCTAGGCGCTCGTTTCGACGCGGTTGCGCCCTTTTTCCTTGGCCCGGTACAGCGCCGCATCGGCCTCCGCCAGCAGATCGTCGAACTCGCCTTCGTGCGCATTCATCGCGGCGACGCCGAGGCTGATGGTGATCTGGCTGCCCAGCAGAGAAGCGAGGTGGAACAGCGTGTGCGACTCCACCGCGTGGCGCAGGCGTTCCGCGATGTCCAGTGCGGCGACGAGGTCGCTTTCCGGCAACAGGACAATGAATTCCTCCCCGCCGTAGCGCACCAGCGTATCGGCAGGCCGGTGCAGAGCCTCCTTCAGGGTCCGCGTCACCTGCCGCAGGCATTCATCGCCCTGGGCGTGACCATAGTGGTCGTTGTAATCCTTGAAGTGATCGATATCGATCATGATCGCGGCAACCGGCAACTGTTTGCGCGCCTCGCGCAGCCATTCGATGCCGACGAAGCGCTCCAGGTAGCGACGGTTGGCGACGCCGGTCAGGGGATCCACCAGGGCCAGCTCTTCCAGCGCCGCGTGCGCCCGCTTCAACTCCTCGATGTCGCGCGACACCATCAGCACCCGCTGCACCGTGCCGTCGGCGCCGAACTCCGGCACCAGCCGGGTCTGGTAATAGCGATCCCCGGTGAGCGTGGAGTTCTTGTGCTCGAGGACCTGCTCCTCGCCGCTGTCGAACACCTTCCGCACGGCCTGCACGCGCAAGTCAATTTCTGCCTGCGGCAACTCGCATTCGGCCGGCGTCTTGCCGATGAAGGATTCGCGGGCCTGGCCGGTAATGCGTTCGATCGCCGGGTTGATGTAAAGCACGCGCAACGCAGCATCCACCCGCATGATGATGTCGGGCGAACGCTCAGCCAGCGCGGCAAACTCCTGCTCACGCCGATGCAGCGCCTCTTCCGCGTGCTTGCGCTCGGTGATGTCGACCACCCCGGCCAGCGCGCCCCGATACTGCCCGTGGGCATCGAAAAGCGGAGCGGTAGCTACGCGGGCCCAGATCGCCTCACCGTCCTTGCGCCGGAACTCGAGCTCATAGGCGGCGCGCGCGCCGGACTTGCTCCATTGCAGGTGGTCCCTGGCCGCATCGAGGTGCTGCGGGTCGACGAAAGTGGACAGCGTTCTGCCCAGCATCTCGTCGGACGGATAGCCCAGCAATTCCGCCATCCGTGCGTTGACGAAGGTCGTCTTCTCCGCGTCGTCGATGAGCCAGATGCCTTCGTACAAGTTGTCGACCAGTGTGCGGTATTTCTGCTCGCTTTCGTGCAGCGCGTCTTCGGCCTCTTTGCGCTGGGTGAGGTCGCGGGTAATGGTCAGCACCGTGCTGATCTCGCCGTCAAAGCCGAACTCCGGCACGAGTCGCGCATCGAGATAGCGGTCGCCACGCGGCGTCGGTACGACGATTTCCACTGTCCTCGGCTCCCCCGTCGCGAACACCTCTTTAAGTGGGCGATCAAGCGTCTCGGCGAGCGCTTCCGGCAGGCCGATCTCGCGGTGGGTCTTGCCGAGGAGTTCGGCCCGCGGTCGGCCAAGTATCGATTCGATCGCCGGGTTCACATAAATACGTCGCAGATCTTTGTCGAAGCGGGCGATGACGTCCATCGAGTTTTCCGCCAGGCTGCGAAACTCCTGCTCACGCCGGCGCGCCTCTTCCAGCCGGCGGCGATCGGTGATCTCCTGCGTTACCGTATTGATTCCGAATACCGTGCCGTCGCTGGACTTCAGCGGCCAGTACTGACTGACCCACTGACGCATCACGCCTGCGGTGTCTGGAGCGCTGGCCTCGAAGTCGATCACCGGCAGGCCGGTTTCCAGCACCCGGCGCAGCAGCGGCTCGACGTGGTCGGCCACCTGCGGCAGCAGCTCCCGCACCGTCTTGCCCAGGTGCGTCTCGGCCGGAATGCGGTTGAGCTCTGCCAGACGGGCGTTGATGTGGACGTAGCGCAACTCCGTGTCCAGCACGCACAGGCCGATGGGAAGGGTGCGGTAAATCAGTTCCAGTTCCGCTGCCTGCCGGCGGTAGCGCGTCTCGCTCTGGCGCAATGCATCGGCCGCCACCTCGCGTTCGGTCACGTCCAGCAGGGATAAAAAGAGATGTTCAACCTCGCCGTCGCGATCCAGGATCGGCACCAGCGTCCAGTCCCAGTAGGTCACGCCGCGCTCCGGCTGGTCCGGGAATATGAATGCCTGAGTGAAGGTCCGGGCGGGCTGTTTGGACCGCACCACCTCGTCGAAGATCAGCTTCGCGTCGGACGGGTACATCTCGAAGTGGTTGCGTCCCGCAAAGTCGCTGATGTCCAGCCGGCAGGTGCGGGCGTAGGCTTCGTTTACCCGCAGGAAATTGTAGTCGCGGTCCAGCACGACCAGGGGGGCGATGCTGTTGGTGAAGACGGCTTCCGCCAGCTTGAACTGCGCGGACGCGGCCTGCTCGGCCCGCTTGCGCTCGCTGACGTCGATGAACAGGTAGGCAAACTGGTCATGCCCGGTCCGGTGGACGAAGACTTCGAACCATTTGCCCATCCCTGCGACATAGTCCTCGATCCGCACGGGCTCGCCGCTCTCCACCACCTGGACAAAAGCCTCGAGCCAGTGCGGCTCCAGATCGGGGATCAGTTCCCGACCGCGTCTGCCGTTGGCCTGCTCGGGGTAGAAGCCGGTCAGGAAACCGCACGCCTCGTTGACCTCGATCACCCGAAAATCGTACGGCTGGCCCGCGTCGTCCCGGATGATCTCGGCCAGCACAAAGCCCTGGATCATCAGATCGAACAGGGGCGCGAAGCGCTGTTCGCGCACCCCGCTGGAGACGCGGTCATGGTAGGGCGTCTCGCCTTTCAGACCTGAGGGCGGCTCAAGCGGTGTCTTGTTCATCGTTCCCTTTGGCAAGCGTGCGCGATTTCCCATCTTAGACTGTGTTTAAGACCAAGAATGAAATTAATTCTCAAACCGGAAAGCGTCCCACCGCCCGGCCAAAGCCCCCTCGCCTGCCCGCTGTGCCGCTGTGCCGCTGTGCCGCTGTGCCGCTGTGCCGCTGTGCCGCTGTGCCGCTGTGCCGCTGTGCCGCTGTGCCGCTGTGCCGCTGTGCCGCTGTGCCGCTGTGCCGCTGTGCCGCTGGGATCCGCTATAAAGATGGCTGCACAATCGAACCCGGGCAGGCTTCTGGCGTCCGAGAATCAAGCCGTCCCGGCACGGCCTATTCGTTGCACCCCCCATACCAGAGGAGACCCTGATGAATGCTGAAACCGATGCCCTGACTGCAGAACTCAACAGCCTTGTTCCCCCTGCCCTGCCGATGAACCGGCGCGGCTTTCTGGTCACCGCGCTGGGCGCGGGCTTTGCGCTGGCGGTGCAGCCGGTGGCCGCCCAGACGGCCATCACCACCGACAGCACGGGCCTCACGGCCGGCGAAATCCAGGTGCCGACCGCCGACGGCAACATGCCGGCCTACCGCGCACAACCAGCGCAGGGGTCGAATTTCCCGGTGATTCTGGTGGTGCAGGAAATCTTCGGCGTCCACGAGTACATCAAGGACACCTGCCGCCGCCTCGCCAGGCTGGGCTACCAGGCCATCGCGCCCGAGCTGTATGCGCGCCAGGGCGACCCGCGGCAGTACAGCGAAATCCCGGAAATCCTTTCCAAAGTGGTGTCGAAAGTGCCGGACAGCCAGGTCATGACCGACCTCGACGCCACCGTGGCCTGGGCCCAGGCCAACGGCGGCGACACCCAGCGGCTGGGCATCACCGGCTTTTGCTGGGGGGGCCGCATCACCTGGCTGTATGCCGCGCACAACCCCAAGGTGAAGGCCGGCGTGGCGTGGTACGGCCGTCTGACCAACCCGGTAAACGACATGACGCCGCGGCATCCGCTCGACGTCGCAGACAAACTGAACGGACCGGTGCTGGGGCTGTACGGCGGGCAGGACGCCGGCATCCCGAACGACACGGTGGAGAAAATGCAGGCGGCACTGGCGCAATCCGACAACCCGTCCAGCAAGGCGTCGGCCATCCATCTCTATCCCGATGCCCCCCACGCTTTCCATGCCGACTATCGGCCCAGCTACCGCAAGGAGCCGGCCGAAGACGGCTGGAAGCGGATGCAGGACTGGTTCAGGAAACACGGGGTGGCCTGACGGCGGTTTGCAGGCGGCGGTCGGCGCAGTAAGCTGCGCCGACACCGCCTGCTTGCCTGAATGGACCGATGGGACGCCGTAACCACTACCACGTCTATGTGATCGAACTGTCGAAAGACGTTCTCTACGAAGCCCGCTTCAAAAAAGCCAACCCCAACTACATCGCGGGCAAACCTTGTCTTTATGTCGGCATGACGGGACTGGATCCCGACGTGCGCTTCGACAAGCACAAGGCCGGCATCCAATCCAACCGCTACGTCCAGGCCTTCGGCCTGCGCCTGCTGCCCGAGCTCTACGAACTCTACAACCCGACCTCGTATGACGACGCCTGCGCGCTGGAAGTGGAGCTGGCGATCGATTTCCGCGAAGCGGGATACGGCGTCTGGCAGGCCTGAGCCAGGGCGCGCTTGCCTCCGCGTTCAGCGCGCCCGCGCCCGGGCAAGCCGGGCCTTCAGCTCCGGCATGATGGCGGCGGCGGCTTTTTCGCCTTCGAGAATGGCCAAGTGGCGGCCTTCGAAATCGGTGCGGCTGACCGCGGCCGTCTGCGGACGGACGACGACGTCGGCATCCTTCAGTTCGTGGCTGCTCAGGGTATGGCCCATGATGGCAAAGGTCTGCAGTAGCACGTCGAGCGTGCCGCTGAGCCGCTCACGACGGCTGACGTTGGAAATGTCCACCGCGATGACGAAATCCGCCCCCATGCTGCGCGCGGCCTGCGCCGGCACCGGCGACGTGAGTCCGCCGTCCACAAAATCGCGGCCATTGATCTCGACCGGCTGGAACACGCCCGGCACCGCACTCGACGCGCGCACCGCCATGCCGGCGTTGCCGCTGCGAAAGAGCACGCGCTCGCCGCTTTGCAGATCGGTGGCCACCACGCCCAGCGGCTTGGGGAATTTCTGGATCGGCTGGTTCTTCACGTGCAGGTTGACGAAGTCCTGCAGCGCCGCGCCCTTCAGCACGCCCCGATTGGGCAGGGTCCAGTCCGCCAGCAGATCTTCCTTCATCTGCAGCGCCAGATTCTGCAGTTCGAAGCCATTCATGCCCGAGGCATAGAGTGCGCCCACCACCGCGCCCGCGCTGGTGCCCACCACGATGTCGGGCACGATGCCCTGCGCCTCCAGCGACTTGATCACGCCGATATGCGCAAACCCGCGCGCGGCGCCGCCGCCCAGCACCAGCGCGATCTTGGGCGGCGGTTTTTGCACCGCGACGGGCGCCGCGACGGGTGGCTTGGGCGCGGGAGCGGGCGCCGCGCAGGCTGTCAGCAGCGCAGCAATCAGGAGCAGGGGCAGGTGACGCATGGGATAAACCGGCAGGAATTCGAATACCGGATTATGCCGGGAGGACACTCGAAGCGGTGCGTCCTCCGCCGTCTGCGGTCGCCTAGCAGCGCATGCTCAGCCAGCGTTTCGACTTCTCGTCCACGTAGCTGATCGTCGCCTTCTTGAAGTTGAGGTCGACAAACAGCTCGCAGCGCAGTTCGCCGTGGCGCCAGCACATGGCAACGCTGCTTTCGTTCGAATACATCAGGTGGAACACGCCGTCGAACGCGGGGTAGCTGCTGCGGAATTCCATCAGCTTGAGCAGCCGCTTCACCACAGGGGTTTTCACGGCCGCGGCGACATCGTCTGCGCTGTAGGCGTGGCGGTTGATGTCGCGCAGTTCACCGGTTTTTTCCATCAGTTCGAGATCGTTGCTGCCGGCGAGCAGGCCGACGTAATAGACCTGCGGGATGCCGGGTGCGAAGAACTGGATGGCGCGGGCGGCGATGTAGGCGTCGTCGTTGCGCTTCAGCGCATCGTAATAGGTGCAGGTGAGCTGGTAGATCGCGCCGACGCTGTGCACGTTGGCGGCGGAGCGGCGCAGGATGGGGTCGGCCGAGCGCTGGCTGACGTTGTCGATCACCGCCTGGATCTTGTCCTTGGGTAGCACGCCTTCGACGTCGGGGATACAGATGCCGTCGTGGGTGTCGAGCACGGTGAGCTGGTTGCGCGGACACATGCGCAGCCACTGCTTGAGGTAGGTGCTGTTGGCGTCGAGCAGCGAAAACAGCAGCAGCGGCGCCAGCGCGAAGCCGTAGGGGTGCATGCCGTGCAGCGCGATGGCGTACTGGAAGCTGGCGTGGTCGTGCACCTCGGGCAAGGTGTCGGCGCCGTTCTCGCGCGCGACGCCGTCGATCCACTTGAGGATGTCGTAGACGTCGGGCTCGACCAGGAAGCAGCTGGTGCCGATTTTCTTGGTGGTGTAGCCGAACGCATCGAGGCGGAACAGCTTGACCCCGCGCGCGGTGAGGAACTTGATGTAATCCTCCATCAGCGCATAGGTTTTGGGCGAGCTGAAGTTGAGGTCGATCTGGTGTTCGGTGAAGGTGCACCAGACGCGGCCGCGGCTGCCGTCGGCGAAGACCACTTCGCGGAAAGGTTCCTTTTCCTTGCGGATGTGGATGCGCGCCAGGTCGTCCGCCGAAATCGGGCCGAGCTGGTCGACGTGCACGAAGAGGTCGGCGTATTCGGAATCGTAGCCACGGGCGACGAAGTCCTTGAATTCCTCGGACTCGTCGGAGATGTGGTTGAGCGTCAGGTCGAGGCAGAGGTCGAAACGCGCCGAGATTTTCTCGACGTCGGCCCAGCTGCCGTATTTAGGGTCGATTTCCTTGTGCGTCAGCGGCGAGAAGCCACCGTCGGCGTTCGACGGGTACGGCGGCAGGATGTGGATACCGCCGATCGCCTTGGAAAAATGCCGGTCGACGATGTCGTACAGCTCGGCCAGGTTGGTGCCCATCCGGTCGGGATAAGCGATCAGCTGGACCTGGTTGCGCAGAGTCATAAGGGGAACCTCGGGGTCATGCCGGTGCCGGCCCGCCGGTCATCCGGCGGGCGTGAGCAGGGCGTTGGATCAAAAAGAGAAAGGGGCGCGCGGCGGAGACGTCAGGCCGCCTGCCGGTTTTCGACCGGCTGCGCACGCAGCTGGGCGAAGATCTCCAGCACGTGGCGGGTCCAGTGGCCAATGTCGTAGCGGTCGATCAGCGCATCCATGCGCTGCATGCGCGCACGCTGTTCCTCGCGCGGCATGTCGAGCGCGCGGTCGATCGCGGCGTCCATCTGCACCAGGCTGTAGGGATTGACCAGCACCGCATCCTGCAGCTCGACCGCGGCGCCGGCGAACTCCGACAACACCAGCACGCCGCTTTCGTTGACATGGGCGGCGATGAATTCCTTGGCGACGAGATTCAGGCCGTCGCGCAGCGGCGTGATCCAGCAGATGTCTGCGGCGCGGAAGTAGCACAGTGTGTCGGCAAACGGCATCGGCGTGGTCGACAGCAGAATGGGCTGCCACGACAGCGTGCCGATATGGCCGTTGATGCGGCCCACCAGCTGCTCAATGTACTGCTGCGCCTTCTTGTAGGCGCGCATGCCGTCGGCCGCCGCCACCGCGGTGACCAGCAGCTTGACCTTGCCGTGCAGTTCGGGACGACGCTGCAGCAGGCGCTCGTAGGCCAGCAGCATTTCGCGCGTACCCTTGGCGTAGTCGACGCGACCGACCGAGACGATGATTTTTTCGTGCGGGATGTCGCGCCGGATCTGTGCGACCTGCGCCACCTTGTCGGCCTGCTGCACGGTGCTGCGGATCATCCCGGCGTGGGTGCCGATGGGGAAGGCATCGATCCGGATCGTGCGCCCTTTGCATGTCATCGACACCGGCGTCAGCGGTTCGGACAGCGCGGTACCGGTGGCACGCAGTTCGTCGGGCACCTCGCGCTCGACGACGTCGTCGACCGGCCGCAGCGACTGCACGGTGGCGACGAAGTTGCGCGCATAGCGCGGGATGTGGAAGCCGACCACATCACAGGTCAGCAGACTGTCGATGATCTCGTCGCGCCACGGAAAGATGTTGAACACATCCGCCGGCGGGAACGGCGTGTGGTGGAAAAAGGCGATGCGCACGTCGGGCCGCATTTCGCGCACGAATTTCGGCACCAGCCACAGGTTGTAGTCGTGCACCCACACCACGGCACCGGGCGCCGCTTCTTCGCAGGCGGCTTCGGCAAACAGGCGATTGACTTCGCGAAAGGTGGCCCAGTCGCAGTTTTCGGTGGAATACAGCGACGGAAAGCTGTTGATGATCGGCCACAGCGCCTCTTTCGAAGTGACGTGGTAGAACTGGCCGATCTGCTCGCTGGTGAGCGGCAGGCGCACCACTTCGTAGCTGCCGTAACTGTCTTCGACGGTGATGCGGCGCTCGAATTTGAGCGGCTTGCCGGCGGCGGCCTTTTTCCAGGCAACCCAGCTGGCGCGCTCGGTCTGACCGATGAAACCCTTCAGCGCGGGGACGATACCGTTGGGGCTGGCGTTTTCCCTGAAGACGGTCTTGCCGTCCACGACATGTTCCTCATAGGGCTGCCGGTGATAGACGATGACCAGTGATGAAGCCATGGGAGTCCTCCGTTCGGTGAAAGCGTTGCAGCGCGTCGAGCACGCCGGCTGCACCCGGATGCGGGCTGCGGTACACGTTGTCGTGTTGCTGGATCGCCGCGTCGAGCGCGGCTTCGCGGTTGCCCACGGCGACGCCGGCGAGGCCGGTGTCGAACATCGACAGGTCGTTGAGGGTGTCGCCGGCGACTAGCGTGCGCTGCGCCGGCAGATTCAGCGCCTGCAGCGTGCGCAGCAGGGTGGGACCTTTCTGCACGCCGCGCGGCAGCACGTCGAAGTAGAGGTTGTCGGAGATCAGGGCGTCGAAGCCCAGCTGCTGCACCTCGCGCTGCGCCACATCGGCGTGCACGGGGTCCTCGTAGTAATACGAGCGGCGGCGTCCACTGACACCCGGTTGTTCGCGCAGCCCCGGATGCTGCTGCATCAGCTGGTCGATGCGTACGTGCGCATCGGCCGGCCAGCAGGTATCCAGCCACTGCTCCAGATGCGGCAGCGGGGCATACCACGGCCCGCAAGCGACGCTGGTGCCGACGTCACCGACCAGGTGATCGGGCTGCACCGGCAGCTCTTTGGCCAGGCCACGCATGAAATCAAGGCCGCGTCCGCTGACGAAGATCAGCACGATCTCGTCGCGGCGCTGTGCGATCCAGTCGTACAGTGTCGCGCGTTCTTCACTGCTGCCGCCGAGAAAGGTGCCATCGAGATCGGTGGCGAGGATGGTCTGCGGCGTGCTGTTGTCGGCCTTATGCATAACTCAAGCCCCGGGGCTGAAGGGCAGGACGCGTTTCGCTGTCACGTCCGATGCGCGGCCGCACCGTGGCGGGACGCGGCGGGCGCGCCACCGGCGACAGCACCGCCGGGGCGTTGTCGTGCAGCAGATGCTGTAGGGCCTGGCCGGCAGGCAGGCGCTGCGCCAGCACATCGCGCACGGCGGCGGCCACGTTCAGGCGCAGGCCATATTTGCGTTCCAGAATCTGCACCGAGATCACGCTGACGGCGCCTTCGCTCAGCGCGCCGTCATCGGGTGCGGCCGCGCCGCCCGGTTGTCCGAGCCGCATGCCGAGCCGCGTGTTGCGCGACTGCTCGGAGGCGGCGGTCAGGAACAGGTCGCCGATGCCGCTGCTGCCGAACAGCGTTTCGATGCGACCGCCCATGGCCAGCGTAAGACGGCGCATGTCGTCGAGGCCGCGGGTGATGATGCCGGCGCGCGCGTTTTCGCCCAGGCCTTGCGCGGTGGCCATGCCGCAGGCGATCGCGATCATGTTCTTCAAGGCGCCGCCCACCTGCGCGCCCACGACATCGCGCGTCAGTTCCAGCGAAACGCCGGCCAGCGCGAGTTGCTGCGTCAGGCTATCGGCAACCCTGCGCGCGTCCTTGTAGCGCGGGTGAAAGCGTTCGAGCGCCGGCAGCGCCAGTGTCAGCAGCGTGGATTTGCCGCCTGCCACTTCGTCGGCGAAGCTGGGGCCGCCGATCGATCCGGTCAGCACGGCCTGGCCCAGTTCCGCGTCCAGCACCTGGGTCATCAACGCGCCGCTGCCCTGCTCGATGCCCTTGCTGGCGGTGAGCACCACCGTGCCCGGCTTCAACAGCGGCGCGACCTGGCGGGCGATGTCCCGGGTGGCGGCCGAGGGCACGGCGAGGATGACCAGTTGCGCGCCGTGCACGGCGTGCGCCATGTCGGTGGTGGCGCCCAGCCCGGACGGCAGGGCGATCCCCGGCAGGCAGTGCGGATGGTGGTTGCAGCTGTGGATCGCTTCCGCCACCGCCTGGCGGCGGGCCCACAACCAGGTGGGCACGCCACCGCGCTGCAGGGCGCAGGCCAGGGCCGTGCCCCAGGCGCCGGCACCCAGCACCGCGGCGCAGGCCAGCGGCGTGTGCGCGTGCGGCCCAGGGGCGGGCGGGTTCAGATCGAAACCTTCGGTCAGGTCAAACATGTCATCTCCAATATCGGGGCATGCCATCGGCATGCTCGTTGGATGGACGCCCGGACGCTGCGGGCAGCATCTGGGCGGGGCGGGGCATCGGCGGGATGCCCGGGCGTAGGGGCGAGCCTTCTGCGGGAAGACATCAGCCCGGTGTTGCGGACGGAAAAATCACAGGCGCGTAGTTGGCCGGCAATGGCTTGTTTTTATGCGGGTTTGCCTGCGGGCACCCCGGTATAACCTGCGCAATACTATTTTGCGCAAAAGCATTCTAACTCAGATCGTCCCCCGAGTAAATTCGCAGACGCGTGAAGCGCGGGAGATCTGGCGTTCGCCCGGGTGCCCGGGCCGGCAAATAGCCGCTATTTGGTCAGCGCCATGAACAGCTGCGGCAGCCGCTCTGGTAACCGTTCGATGTGGTCGATGACGGTGAACTGACGGCCGAAGATGTCACCGACGTATTCATCGGCTTGGGGGTCGAGGCTGATGCAGTAGGTGAAGATGCCATGCTGGTCGAGTTCCTTGACGGCCTGGCGGGCGTCTTCGATCAGCAGGCGCTCGTCGTGGGTGTCGACGTCGGACGGGCGGCCGTCGGTGAGGATCAGCATCAGCTTCTTGTCGGCCGGCCGCGCGCCAAGGTAATGCGCGGCATGGCGCATGGCGGCACCCATGCGGGTCGAATAGCCCGCCTCCATCGCGGCCAGTCGCGCTTTGACGTCGTCGTTGAAGTGTTCGCCGTAGCCCTTGATGTGCAGGTAGCGCACGTCGTGGCGGGTATTGGAATGAAAGCCGGCGATCGCGAACGGGTCGCCCAGCTTTTCGATCGACCAGGCCAGCAGCGAAACGGCTTCCTGGCTGAGTTCAAGGATGGTCTGGTCGGAGCCGCCCGCTTTTTCGTTCAGCGATTCCGACAGGTCGAGCAGCAGCATGACCGCGATGTCGCGGCCGTCGGTGCGGTGGCTCATGTTGATCCGCGGGTCGGGCGTGGCGCCGCCCTTGAAATCGATCAGCGAGCGGATCGCGACGTCGAGGTCGAGTTCGCTGCCCTCCTCCTGGTAGCGGATGCGCACCTTGTCCTGCGGCTTCAAGAGGTCGAGCATTTTCTTAAGCCGCTTGGCGAGCGCGCTGTGCTTGGCGAGCAGGCGGTCGATGTCGGCGGCGTTGCCGGCAGGATGCAGCGCGGCGTAGACGCTGGCCCAGTCGGGGCGGTAGGTCTGGCTCGCGTAATCCCATTCGGGGTAGTGGCGCGGCGGCAGACCCTGGATTTCCTCGCCCGGTTCGATCGTGCGCGTCTCGTCGAAGGCCTCTTCCTCGTCGCCCGCCTCGATGAATTTCCACAACTGGCGATTGTCGTCGCGGTAGTCGACCACGGTGTCGTCGAAATGCACGCGGGCGAACTGGTCGCTCTGCAGGCGGGTCTTGGCGACATAACTGAGCGCCAGCGCGGCGATTTCTCCGGTAGAGGATTCGCCTTGCTGCATGACGGCATGGAAGCGGCCGACGAAGTCGTTCAGGGCCGCATCGACATAGCCGTGATCGGGATCGAGCAGCGCGCGCGACAGCATCGCCATGCGGTGGCGCAGGCAAGAGGTGGTTTCGGGATCGCAGGCGTTCTCCGCAGGCTTCGGATGCAGCGCGAGGAACAGGCGGCGCAGGCCGGGGTATTCGCGGATCAAGAGCGTCTCGATGCGGCAGTCCTCGAAGAACTCGACCGCCATGCGCTGGAACGGGCTCCAGTTGTCGGCGATCTGCGCCTCGGACCAGCGGCGGTGGCCGACGATATGGGCGAGCACGGCGCGATAACGGTCGATGCCGGATATTTTACCGGCGTCGTCGTACACGTCGGGCAGGCGGATGCCGAGCTTGTCGTAGTAGGGAATGGGTTTCCGCAGTTCGTCGAACGCCGTGGAATACGGCACCAGGTGGTCGCCGTCCTGCCACAGGCCGCGCAGGTACAAATCGAGCTTGTGTTCGACGTCCACCAGCAGGGTACCGTGGCGTTCGCGCTGCAGCACGGCGCGGGCGTCGGCCGACTGCAGGCTGAAATAATCCTGCTGCCGCTCGGGGTGGGTGCGGTAGTTGCGGATGCCGTATTCGACCCAGTTTTTCAGGCCGGCGAGCGTCAGCTGGTTGAGGAGCGCCGGCGCCTGGGCGAGAAAATCCGGCAGGCCGGGACTGGGAAAGGTGGTGTGGTGGCCGTGGATGGAACCGGTGGTGCGCGCCTTCAGGTCCAGCGTGATGTCGAGGTAGTGCTGCAGCTGCTCTTGCGACTGCAGCCGGCGCGCCACCGGCGCCAGCGTTTCCAGAAAAGGCGTGATGGCGCTGCCGTTGGGCGACTTCTGCAAGCGCTGGATCAGCGCCATGACCGCCGGCAACGCCGCCTCGCCGACCGCATTGGCGGTGGACGGCCACTCTTCCATGAACGCCAGCATCGGCTCGACGCCGCGCCCCAGCTTGCCGATGACGCGGCCCGCTTCGAGATAGGCGTCGATGCCTGCGCGCGTCAGCACCGCCAGCGCTTCCGCCATCAGATCGTCAAACACCGCCTCGACCTGCGGAAAGCGGGTGTCGAGCTGCTTCCAGTAGGCAGCCATCAGGGGATGCTGGTACACGGTTTCGGTCGTCATGCCGGGCGAGCCTTGGCGTATATCGACGCAGGCTTAGGCAAACGTCGCATCGATCGCGTGATCCAGTGTGTCGCGGATGTCGGCATCGTCGGTGATCGGGCGCACCATGGCCATGCGGCAGGCGTCGCGCGGCTCGACGCCGTCCTTGATCAGCGTTGCGGCGTACACCAGCAGGCGGGTGGAAATGCCTTCGTCGAGGCCATGCCCTTTCAGGTTGCGTGCCACACCGCCGATCTTCACCAGCTGCGCGGCGACCGTTTCATCCATGCCGGTTTCCTTGGCCACGATCTGCGCCTCCAGTGCGGCGTCAGGGTAGTCGAAATCGAACGCGGTGAAGCGCTGCTTGGTCGACTGCTTCAGGTCCTTCATCAGCGTCTGGTAGCCGGGGTTGTAGGAGATCACCAGCTGGAAGTCGGGGTGCGCGTGGATCAGCTCGCCCTTCTTGTCGAGCGGCAGCGTACGGCGGTGGTCGGTCAGCGGGTGGATCACGACCGTCGTGTCCTGGCGCGCCTCGACGATTTCATCCAGATAGCAGATCGCGCCGATGCGCGCGGCGGTCGTCAGCGGGCCGTCGAGCCAGCGGGTGCCGTTGGCTTCCAGCAGGTAACGCCCCACCAGATCGGACGCGGTCATGTCCTCGTTGCAGGCCACGGTGATCAAGGGCTTGCCGAGCTTCCACGCCATGTATTCGACGAAGCGCGACTTGCCGCAGCCGGTGGGACCTTTCACCATTACCGGCAGGCGGTTGCGGTAGGCCGCCTCGTACAGCGCGACTTCGTTCTTCTGCTGTTGGTAGAAGGGTTCCTGCTCAAGCTTGTACTGGTCTTTGTTCGTCATGTTGATTCCTCACGGCGGAAGAAAAAACGCCCCCAGCAAGCCGGGGGCGTGTAGCGCTGGGGCGGCTTGCGGCGGCTAGGCCCGCCTCAACTGCCCCACAAGGGGACGATATGCTTCGTCCTCCGCGTACTTACTTGTGCACGCCCAGCTTTTCACGCCAGCCGGGGAAAATCTTGTCGGCGTCGCCGGGGAAGGACTCGAACGCGCGGGCGAACTCCTTGTGCTCTTTCGCGTATTCGATCGGGTCTGCGCCCGACTTCCAGCACTCGTACGACTGGCGCAGCGAGATCGCGCCGGCCGCCGGGCTGTCGATGTGGCCGTAGGAGCCGCCGCCGGAGGTGTTGATGACGTTGCCGTGACCCAGGTTCTCGAAGAAGCCGGGCAGACGCAGTGCGTTCATGCCGCCGGAGATGATCGGGGTGGTGGGCTTCATGCCGTACCACTTCTGGAAGTAGACCGGGCCCTGGCACTCGTCGCGCTCGATCATGTAGGCGATGTTCTTGTCGCTGTTCTCGCCTTCCATCTTGCCGTAGCCCATGGTGCCGACGTGGATGCCCGACGCTCCCTGCAGACGCGAGATCTTCGACAGCACGAAGGCGGTGTAGCCGCGCTTGGCGGACGGCGAGGTGATCATGCCGTGGCCGGCACGGTGGTAGTGCAGGTACTGGTTGGGGTACTGACGGCGGGCGGTGGTGATCATGCCGGGGCCGCCGACGAAACCGTCGACCAGGAACGCGACTTTGTCCGCATCGGGGCCGAAGGCTTCCAGGATGAAGTCGGCGCGGGCGCACATTTCATAGTGGTCGTCGGCCGTGATGTTGGCGGAGAACAGCTTGGCCTGGCCGGTTTCGTCCTGGGCGCGCTTCATCGCGTCGTACACCAGCGGGTAGACCTTCTTGGCCGGGCAGAACACCTGGTTGCCCTGGGGTTCGTCGTTCTTGATGAAGTCGCCGCCCAGCCAGAACTGGTAGGCCGCCGCCGCGAACGGCTCGGGACGCAGTCCCAGCTTCGGCTTGATGATGGTGCCGGCGATATAGCCGCCGTTGACGACCGGGCGGCCGAGGATGCGCCACATGTCGGAAATGTCCTTGGACGGGCCGTCAAACAGCTGGATCGCGCGCTCGGGCATGTAGAAGTCGTGGATCTTGGCGTGCTCGATGTCGCCCATGCCCTGGTTGTTGCCGATCACCAGCGTCAGGAAGGAGACGATCATCATGCGGCCGTCGGTGATGTTGCGGTCGAACAGCTCGATCGGGTAAGCGATCCGCATGTCTTCGGTGGCTTCGTCGATGTAATAGACCAGCGCGTCGACGCCTTTGGTGAAGTCGTCGGTGGTCGAGACTTCAACGTTGGTGCCGGTCGACGACTCGGCGGCGAAGTGGGCCGCACACGACAGGTAACTGCCGAAACCGGGCTTCGGCTTCATCTTGTAGGCGACGAGGATGTGCTTGCCGCCCTTGATCAGGTCTTCTTCCTTGAGGGAAAGGTCGGCGTAACGTGCGGATTGGTCCATAGATTGGCTCCTGCGGGTGATTAATACAGCCCAGGAGCCCTGCCCCTGAACACGACAGGGGCGGACTATACGGACGGGTTTATATAATTAATATTCAATTATTATGATAAAAACCATATCAATAGACTTATACATGGACAAACACGCCCACGCATGCGCCGTCTGACGCTCCGCCAATTCCGGGTTTTTGAGGCCGTCGCCCGTCATCTTTCTTTTTCGCGGGCGGCGGAAGAGCTGCACCTCTCCCAGCCTGCCGTCTCGATGCAGGTCAAGGGAATCGAAAAGATTCTCGGCCTGCCGCTCACCGAACAACTGGGCAAGAAGATCTTTCTCACCGAGGCGGGGCGCGAGGTGCTGCACGCCAGCCGGACCATCACCGCGCGGCTCGACGACCTGCAGGCCAACCTCGCGCAGCTGCAGGGCATCAACAGCGGCCGTCTCAATCTCGCCGTGACCTCGACCGTGAACGCCGTTGCCACCAATATCCTGGTGCGTTTCCGCGGGCGGCATCCGGGGGTCTCGATCCACCTGGGCGTGGCCAACCGCGAGTCGGTGCTTGAGCAGCTCACCGCCAATCGCATCGATCTCGCCATCATGGGCCAGGTACCGGACGGGCTGGAACTGGAGGCCACCCGCATCCTGGACAACCCGCTGGTGGCCATTGCGCCGCCCGATCACCCTTTCGTGCGAGCGAAAAAACTGTCGCTGCGCGAGCTCGCCTCCGAGCCCTTTCTGGTGCGGGAAGCCGGCTCCGGCACGCGCGCCGTAATGACGCGCTTTTTTGCGGAAAAAGGGCTGGAGCTGCGATCGAGCATGGAAATGAGCAGCAACGAAGCGATCAAGCTGGCGGTGCAGGCCGGGCTGGGACTGGGCATCCTGTCGCTGCAGACGCTGGAAATGGAACTGGCGCAAAAGCGGCTGGCCGTGCTGAACGTCGAAGGTTTCCCCATCATGCGCCACTGGTATGTCGTTCATCGTGCCGACAAGCGGCTGTCGCCGGCGGCGCAGGCATTCAAGGATTTCGTGCTGGGTTCGGCGGCAGTCGCAGCACCCGCCTGATCCGCCAGCGGGCCGCGGCTTGGCGGATCGCGTCCGCTGCTCTAGAATCGCGCCAGTCGGGGTACCAGCCCCCGGCGTCTGGATGTCCCATCCGCAAGACGGTGTCCCGTCCAAGTCTGGTTTCATCCTTATTACTTGGAGCATCATCCTTGGACACCGTACCCACCACTGCACCCGCGCGCCCCACCCTGGGCGAAGCCTTCAAATACTGGCTCAAGCTCGGCTTCATCAGCTTCGGCGGCCCCGCCGGGCAGATTTCGATGATGCACCAGGAGCTGGTGGAAAAACGCCGCTGGATTTCCGAACACCGCTACCTGCATGCGCTCAACTACTGCATGCTGCTGCCCGGCCCGGAGGCGACCCAGCTGGCGATCTACATCAGCTGGCTGATGCACGGGATTCGCGGCGGCATCATCGCCGGCGTGCTGTTTTTCCTACCGTCCTTTCTGCTGCTGTCGCTGCTGGCGGGGCTGTATCTCGCCTACGGCAACCTGCCGTGGGTGCAGGGCCTGTTCTACGGCATCAAGCCAGCGGTGGTGGCGATCGTGCTGTTCGCAGCGTGGCGCATCGGCAGCCGGGCGCTGAAGAACGCGGTACTGTGGACGATAGCGGCGCTCGCTTTCACCGGCATTTTCTTTTTCGACATTGCGTTTCCGTGGATCGTGCTGGCCGCGGGACTGATCGGCGCGATCGGCGGCAAGCTCGCGCCGCACAAGTTCAAGGCAGGCGGCGGCCACGGCGCCAGCGCGAAGGAATACGGCCCGGCGATCATCGATGACGACACTCCGCCGCCGGACCATGCGCGCTTTTCCTGGCGCAAGCTGGCGTGGAAGCTTGCTGCCTTCGTACTGATCTGGCTGGGGGCGATGGCGGCAATCTATGGCGCGCCGGATCTCTTCCACATGGGCGATTTCTTCACCAAGGCGGCCTTCCTCACCATCGGCGGCGCCTATGCGGTGCTGCCCTACGTCTACCAGGGCGGCGTTGAGCACTACCAGTGGCTGACCGGTCCGCAAATGATGGACGGCCTGGCGCTGGGCGAGGCCACGCCGGGGCCGCTGATCATGATCGTCACCTGGGTCGGCTATCTGGGTGGCGTGGCCAAGGGTGTGTTCGACAACCCGATTCTGGCTGGACTCGCGGGCGCGGCGGTGGCGACCTTCTTCACCTTCCTGCCGTCCTTTCTGTTCGTTCTGGTCGGGGGCCCGCTGATCGAAGCCACGCGCGGCGAAATCCGCTTCACTGCGCCGCTGACCGGCATCACCGCAGCGGTGGTCGGTGTGATCCTCAACCTCGCCGCCTTCTTCGCCTGGCACACCTTCTGGCCGCAAGGCACCGCCGACGCACCCTTCGCCGGGGTGTTCGACGTGTTCCCCGTCGTCGTGGCGATTGCCGCCTTTATTGCGCTGTGGAAATACAAGGCCGACATCATGCAGGTGATCGGCGTCTGCGCCCTCATCGGGCTGGTTTATTCATTCTTCATCTAAGGACACATCATGGAATCCGGTACCCAACCCCTCAAGCGCTGCGGCTGCGGCACACCCACCGAAAAATGTCCGGACCTGCCGCGCACGATCGCGCCCGCGGAGGTGAATCCAGACGCCACGCTGGTGTTCGACGTACGGCGCGAAGCCGATTACGCCACGTCCGATGAAATCATTCCCGGCGCGATGTGGAAAAACCCGGACAAGATCGACGTCTGGATCGGCGCGCTGCCGCTCACGCTCGACGTGGTGATCTACTGCGTGCGCGGCGGATCGGTCTCGAACAGCGTGGTCGACCGCCTGCAGGCCGCGGGCGTGAAGGCGCGCTACATCGAGGGCGGCCTGGAGGCGTACAAAGCGGCGGGCGGCAAGGTTGCGAAGAAATGAAATGGGTCACGCGCGCGCGGCCGAAGATCGACCGCATCGCCTGCCCCTGGCTGGTCGCGCGCTTCATCGATCCGGCGGCCGAGTTTCTCTACGTGCCCGCTGACCAAGTGCTGAAGGTGGCGGCAGAAACCGGCGCGACGCCTTACGACATCCCGGGCGTGGATTACGGCCACGTCGGCGAGCTGTGCAGCTTTGATGCCTTTTTGCGCCTGCACCGACTGGGCGATCCGGCCTTGCAGCAGCTCGCTGTCATCGTACGCGGGGCCGACACCGGACGGCTCGACCTGGCTCCGCAATGCCCCGGCTTACTGGCGCAATCGCTGGGCCTGTCGGCCCTGTTCCCGGAGGATCACGTGATGCTGCAGCACGGCAGGGTGATGTATGACGCCTACTACGCCTGGCTCAAACAGGCCCAGGGCGAGCCCCATGCCTGGAAACCGGCCGCCGCCTGAGACCCCACCTACCCATCGGGAGTGGTTGACTAAATTACTTGGTTATTCTATGGTTCGGCATTGCAATTTTTTACTGAACACAAGGACGGCATCATGGAACGCGAAATCAACGGCAAAATGGTCGAGACCGACCCCGAAGGCTATCTGGTCAACCTGGAAGACTGGTCTGAGGAGCTGGCTGTCGAGCTAGCCAAGGAAGACAATCTGGAACTCGGCGACGACCACTGGAAGATCATCCACTTCATGCGCGACCAGTTCGCCGCGAACGGCACTGCGCCCAACCTGCGTTTCCTGCAGAAGGGGCTGAAAGAAGAGTTCGGCGCCGAATGGGGCGAGAAGAAATTCCTGTTCGACCTGTTCCCGTTCGGTCCCGCCAAGCAGGCCGGCCGCTACGCCGGCACCCCGAAGCCGACTGGTTGCGTGTGACGCTGCCTGCTTCGACAAAAGCCCCGCCGATGCGGGGCTTTTTTTCGGGCGGTGGCGGGCTGTTCGCTAGTTCGCCGGCGGCTCGCCCGCCACTGCATCCACCGGCGATTCGAACGCGATAAAAAGCACGCAGGGACCGGATTTTCTGCAGCTTGCCTTGTGCGGCAGCCGGGCCGGGCCGTAGGCGTAGGTACCCGGCTTCATGACCGCGGTCGGGTGTCCGTCATAGGTCACGTGGAGTTCGCCGGAGACCAGCACCATGCGCTCGGCCGAGGTGTGCCAGTGGCGCGGAATCTCCGCATTAGCGGGCACCTTGAAGAAAACGTCGGCATTGTTTTTGGCAGGATCGCCATGCAGCACTGCTATCTGGCAACCTTGGGGCATGAAGTCAGGGCAGCCGCCCCACTGGAGCGCAGTATCGCCCGCCGTGCGTGTCAGGGGCGCATCCTGCGCCCATGCCGCGGCAAACGGTCCTGCCAGCAGTAGCGACAAGGCTGCGTTGATCGCTACGTGACGCATTCCGGTTGGCTTGCTCATTACGTTTCCTCCCTTGGATTCGAGACGGACAGCCGGGCGGCCGCCAGGCAGCTACAACCTTAGACGAGATTCGCCCGCGTGGCAGGATTCCGCCCGCCGGACTTATTGCGTGCCGCGGAACATGAAGTACACCGCGCCCACCAGGCACAGCGCGGCCCACAGAAAATCCCATTTGAGTTCGGCTCGCATGTAGAAGATCGCGAAGGGCACGAACACCGACAACGTAATCACCTCCTGCAGAATTTTCAGCTGCGGCAGGCTCATGACGGTATAGCCGATGCGGTTGGCCGGCACCTGAAGCAGATATTCGAACAGCGCGATGCCCCAGCTCACCAGCGCTGCGATGATCCACGGCTTGTCCGCCAGGTTCTTCAAATGCGCATACCAGGCGAACGTCATGAAGACGTTGGATGCGGTGAGCAGCAACACGGTTTGCAGGGTGGCGGGCATGGCATCGATCCGAAATGGCGACGCGCGAATTGTAGGAGCCTCTCGCGGTAAAATGCCGCTTTTCTTCGACGAGTCAGACCTATGAATGCGCCTCTGGTCGGTGTGGTGATGGGCTCTTCCAGCGACTGGGAGGTAATGAAGCACGCGGCGATGCTGCTGAAACAACTGGGCATCCACTTCGAGACCAAGGTGGTGTCGGCGCACCGCACGCCGGATCTGCTGTACGAATACGCGGCCAGTGCGGAAGCGCGCGGACTGAAGGCCATCATCGCCGGCGCCGGCGGCGCCGCCCACCTGCCGGGCATGCTGGCAGCCAAGACCATCGTGCCGGTGCTGGGCGTGCCGGTACCGTCGAAATATCTGAAGGGCATGGATTCGCTGCTCTCGATCGTGCAGATGCCGAAGGGCATCCCGGTCGCCACGTTCGCGATCGGCGAGGCCGGCGCGGCTAACGCGGCGCTGTTTGCGGCGGCGCTGATTGCGCGTTACGACGCCGGCCTAGCCCAGCAACTCAACGACTTCCGCCGCGGCCAGTCGGATTCGGTGATGGCGATGGACCTGCCCGATGCCGAGTAAGTCGCTGCCCGTTTTGCCCGGGGCAACCCTGGGGATTCTCGGCGGCGGCCAGCTCGGCCGCATGTTCACGATCGCCGCGCGCACCATGGGCTACAAGGTGATGGTGCTCGACCCCGATTTTTCCAGTCCCGCTGGCCTGATGGCCGACGTCCACCTGCAGGCCGACTACACCGACGCCGACGCGTTGCGGCAACTCGGCGAACGCTGCGACGCCGTCACCACCGAATTCGAGAACGTGCCGGCCGCCAGCCTGATCGCCCTGGCCGGCTGGTGCCGCGTTTCGCCCGGCGCCGACGCCGTCGCCATCGTGCAGGACCGCAGCCACGAGAAATCCTGGCTCGCCGACAACAGTTTCGCCACCGCGCCGTTTGCGCTGGTCAACAACGAGGCCGACCTCGATACCGCACTGGCGAAGACTGGCACGCCGGCATTGCTGAAGGTGTCGCGCTTCGGCTACGACGGCAAGGGTCAGGCGCGTGTCGCCACCCTCGATGAAGCGCGCGCTGCCTTCCGCGAATTCGACAGCCAGCCCTGTGTGCTTGAAGGCTTTGTCACGCTGGAGCGCGAGGTGTCGGTGGTGCTGGCACGCAGCGACGACGGCGCATGCGCGCTGTTTCCGGTGGCCGAGAACCGTCACGAAAGCGGCATTCTCGATGTCTCCATCGCACCTGCCCGCGTGTCTGACAGTCTGGCGCAGCAGGCGCGCAACATGGCGCGCGACATCGCCAACAAGCTCGGCTATGTCGGCGTGATGGCGGTCGAATTCTTCATCGCAGGTGACCAGCTGATGGTCAACGAAATCGCGCCGCGTCCGCACAACTCCGGCCACTACACGCTCGACGCCTGCGTCACCGACCAGTTCGAGCAGCAGGTGCGCGTGCTCGCCGGCCTGCCGCTGGGCGACACCCGCCTGCTGTCACCAGTGGCCATGGTCAACATTCTTGGCGACCGCTGGCACAACGGTGGGCCGCACTGGGACACGCTGCTCGCGCACCCGAACATCAAGTTGCATCTCTATGGCAAGGAAGCCGCGCGACCGGGCCGCAAGATGGGCCATTTCAACGTGCTCGATGCCGATCTGGACGCCGCGCTGCAGCTGGCCGAGCAGATGCGTCATGCACTTTAGTGCATCAAATATAAGGCGGCGCTTTAACGCATTTCATACAAGCGTTTTCACCTGGGCACTGTTCCTGTTGTGCGGCGCGGTCAGCGCCGCCGGCATGGCGCCCCTGCTCCCGCTGCATATCGGCCCGCATGCCTTCCAGGTCGAACTGGCCGCCACGCCTGAACAGCGTCAGCGCGGCCTGATGGGCCGCACCCACCTTGCCGCCGATGGCGGCATGCTGTTTGTGTTCGGCCAGCCCGACCGTCATTGCTTCTGGATGAAAGACACGCCGCTGCCGCTGTCGATTGCCTTCATCGATTCGGTGGGCCGCGTCGTCAGCCTCGCCGACATGCAGCCGCGCAGCGAGACCCTGCACTGCCCTCCCGCCGATATTCGCTATGCGCTGGAAGTGAAACAGGGCACCTTCCGTCAGCGCGGCATTGCGCCGGGCGCACGCGTGGACGGCCTGCCGCGCTAGAGTCAACGTCTAGGGCGCAATCGACTGCACCCTGAGTTCCACCTCATTGCCCTTGTCATCGCTGCGCAGCACTCGCACCGGCAGGTAATGCCGATCGATCGCCAGCCAGATTTCAAAACGGCCGTCGCCGTCGAGCTGGCGCACCAGATGCAGCGTGCGCAGCGTACCCAGTGCGGTTTCCAGCATGTCCTCGCCGCGCACGGTGTAGACGTAGTTGCGCAGCTTGCGGCCGTTGAATACGGTGTACGCCAGCTCGGTCTCGGTCGGCGGCGCAGTCAGCGCAAACTGGAAAAACAGACTGAGCGCATCCTGCGGATCGTCCCCGGTCGTGTCGAAATGACGCGGTGGTCCGCTGGCCGGCGTCAGCGTGTAGCGACTGTGGGCTGCATCGAAACGGGCGCTGCTGCGGCGGTCGGCGCGCTGGTCCCAGAATTCTTCGGGCTGCAGGCCCTGCGGGGTGATGCGGCCGCGGCTGGTTTGCACAAAACGGCCGCTGTAGAACACACCGACCAGGCCGGTGGCTGCCGCCACGCTGGTCAGGGTGTAATGCGTGCCGTCGCTGACCCACAGCAACGTCTGCTCGCCCGACGCGAAGCCGTAGCGCACCTGGAAGCGCATGTCGATGCGCGGGGGCAGCGCATTCAACACCGGTAGTGGCGCCTCGAGCGCGGTGTCCGCAACGGGCTCGGCAGCGGGTTCTGCGACGGATTCAGGGATCTCGCTGACGGGGTCCGCCGCGATCAGCTCGTCCGTCACGGCCGCTTCGGGAAGGGGCTCGGGTGCCATCGCGGGCAGCGGTTCGCGACGGGGGGGCCGCATCGGCGGTTGCGCAGGCGGGGTTTTCGCTGCGGGCGCCGCGACCAGCCGCCCCTCGATCAACGGTGGCACGGGTGCAGGCGTCCCCGACACCCGGCTCCAGCTCAGCGCACCCAGCAGCAGGCCGACATGCAGCAGCAGCGAGATCGCCAGCGCCAGCCCCCACAGGTGTCTGTCGTGCACGCGCTGCCCGGCCCTTCTAGCCCTTGATGCTGGCGCGCACCAGGCGCTGTTCCAGCGTGACGCCGTCTTCGCTCACCCGAATCTGCACCGGCAGATTGCCGCGCGCCGGCGCCACCCAGACGGTGACGGCCTTGTCGTCGGACTGCTGCGTGATGCGCTGAAACTGCTGCGTGGCCAGCGCGCCCAGCGGCGTCGTCAGCGTGCCACCATCGGTGCGGACATAGCGGTAGTCCTTGAGGTCGCGCCCGCTTACCACCTGCAGGCCGAAGTCGGTGGGCAGGCGAGGCGCGAACATGAACTGATAAAGCTGCGACAACTGATCCTGCGCGCCCGCTTCCAGTCCGTTCATCTGCCACGATTCGCTCTTGTACTGGTAGGCAATGGTGCGCGCTTTCCAGTCGAGGCGTGCGGTTGCCAGCTTGTGCGGCGCATCGCTGCGCGCGTGTTTGAATTGCGCGGGCTGCAGGCCCTGCGGCGTCACGACACCGGCGCTTTCAAGGCGGATGCTGCCCGGCCACAGGGCCTTCAGCGGGCCGGTTGCCCGGGTTTCACTGACGAGCGTGTAGCGATTGCCCTCGCGGGTCAGGGTGTCGGTCACCTGGCCGAGCTTGTGGCCGTTGCGGTAGAGGTCGTAGACGACGCTCACATGCTGCGGAGGGGCGGCCTGGACGGTGGCGGCGAGCAGGCTCAAGGCCAACAGCAGGGTTTTTGACATGATCACGCTCCAGTGGATAACACTGACTGTGACGTCGGATCGTCCTTCAAGTTTACGCAGCCGCGGTTTATTTCCAGTCGCCCTTCGGCAAACCAGCGAATCGCCTGGGGATAGATGCGGTGTTCCTGCATCAGCACGCGGGCTGCCAGCGTGGCAGGGGTGTCGTCCGTGCGCACCGGCACCGCCGCCTGGATGACAATGGGACCGTGATCGAGCTGGGCGGTGACGAAGTGCACCGTGCAGCCATGGACCTTGATGCCTTCCGCGAGCGCGCGCTCATGGGTTTTCAAACCCGGGAACATGGGCAGCAGGGAGGGGTGGATGTTCAGCAGGCGGCCCTCGAAGCGCGCGATGAACGCGGCGCTGAGGATGCGCATGTAGCCCGCCAGCACCACGAGATCGGGTTGATGGCGTTCGATTTCGTCGGCCAGCAGGGTATCGAAAGCTTCGCGATCGGGGTGATCGGTGTGATCGAGCGCGACGGTGTGAAGACCGCGCGCGCGCGCGTAGTCGAGCCCCGCCGCCTGCGGCCGGTTGCTGACGACGGCGACGATGTCGATCGGCAGCTGCGCCTCGACTATCGCCTGAAAATTACTGCCGCGGCCGGATAAAAGAATGACAACGCGAATAGTCATTTAAGCGTTCAAGCCGTCATCGTCAGGCGCGCAGCGCCGTGGCGATCCAGAAAGCTCGGCAGCATGCCTTCTGGATTGCTTCGCTGCACTCGCAATGACGGCATTCGTGGATGAGAACTTCTAGGCGTAAATCACCTGCTCAGCGCCCTCGGGACGCACGACGATTTCGCCGATCTTCCAGACAGTTTCACCGCTGGCCTGCAGATGCGCGATGGCGGCTGCGGCATCGCTGGCCGCCACCACCACACACATGCCGATACCGCAGTTGAAGGTGCGCAGCATTTCGGCCGGCTCGACGTTGCCGACCTGCTGCAGCCAGTCGAACAGCGGCGGCCGCGTCCAGCGGGTTTGATCGACGCGTGCGGCGAGGCCTTCCGGCAAACAACGCGGCAGGTTGCCGGTGATGCCGCCGCCGGTGATGTGCGCCATGCCTTTGACGTCGAGTTTTTCCATCAGCGCCAGCAGCGGCTTGACGTAGATCCGCGTCGGCGCCATCACGGCGTCGGCGAACGGCCGGCCGTGGAAATCGGATTTGAATCCGATATGGCTGAGGTCGATCAGCTTGCGGATCAGCGAATAGCCGTTGGAATGCGCGCCGGAAGACGCCAGCCCCAGCACCACATCGCCCGCCGCGATGGTCTGGCCACCGATGACCTTGGACTTCTCGACCACGCCGACCGCAAAGCCGGCCAGATCGTATTCGCCGTCGGGATACATGCCGGGCATCTCGGCGGTTTCGCCGCCGATCAGCGCACAGCCCGCCTGCTCGCAGCCGGTGGCAATGCCGGTGATCACGGCTTCGGCGGTGTCGATCGAGAGCTTGCCGGTGGCAAAGTAATCGAGGAAGAACAACGGCTCGGCGCCCTGCACCAGGATGTCGTTGACGCTCATCGCGACGAGGTCGATGCCGACGGTGTCGTGGCGATTCAGCTCGAATGCGAGCTTGAGCTTGGTGCCGACACCGTCGGTGCCGGACACCAGCACCGGTTCCTTGAATTTCTTGGAAATCTCGACCAGTGCGCCAAAGCCGCCGATGCCGGTCAGCACTTCGGGGCGCATGGTGCGTTTGGCCAGCGGCTTGATGCGCTCGACCAGGGCATCGCCCGCGTCGATATCGACCCCGGCATCTTTATAGGAAATGGATGACACGCCCGGCTCCAGAATCAAAAAGTGCGGTATTTTACCGCCTATGACGACTCCCCGCCCGTTCAACCTGCCCTGGCTCGCGCTCTCCCTCCTGCTCGTCGCGGGTGGGCTGATTTATCTGCTGGGGCCCATCCTCACCCCCTTCCTCGCCGGCGCCCTGCTGGCCTACATGTTCGATCCGCTGGTCGATCGGCTGGAAACACACGGGTGGTCACGCGTTTTTGGAACCGTTGCGGTGATCGTACTGGCGGGCCTCGCAATTTCTGGCCTGATTCTGATTGCCCTGCCCCTGTTTCAAGGCCAGTTTGCCGAACTGAGCCAGCGCCTTCCGGCCTTCCTCGACCTGCTGCAAACCCGCTTCCTGCCCTGGCTGCAAGAGACCCTGGGCATCACCATCGCCCCCAACCTCGATGCGCTCAAAAGCTGGATGACCGAACAGGCCACTGAAAACAGCGACAGCTGGCTGCCCTCCCTGCAAACCGGTGCGCTTGCCGTCCTGGGCCTGGTGATCAACCTGCTGCTGATTCCGGTGGTGATGTTTTATCTGCTGAAGGACTGGGACGTGATCGTGGCGCGCGTCGCCGCACTGGTGCCGCGCCCCTGGATGGGGACCGCCACCCGCGTCGCACGTTCGATGGACGCGGTGGTCGGCGAATTCATGCGCGGGCAGCTGGCGGTCATGACCCTCCTCGCGCTCTATCACGCCATTGCACTGTGGGTGCTGGGGCTCGACTATGCCCTGCCGATCGGCATTCTCACCGGACTGCTGTCCTTCGTGCCTTTTCTCGGAATCGGGTTGGGCCTGACGCTGGCCTTGCTGGTGGCGCTGCTGCAGTTTGGCGACTTGAACGGGGTGGCCTGGGTGGCAGGGATTTTCATGGTCGGCCAGCTCCTCGAAGGCTACGTGATTACCCCGCGCATCGTCGGTGAACGGGTCGGTCTGCATCCGGTGGCGGTCATCTTCGCGCTGGCCGCATTCGGTCAGTTGTTCGGTTTTGTCGGCGTGCTGCTGGCGGTGCCGCTGGCGGCGGTGCTGCTGGTGGCGCTACGCGAACTGCGCGGCGTGTACGAGACCAGCACGCTTTACCGCGGCGGCTATAATGCCGCCTCTTTTCCGCCTACCGATCCCGCCATGTCTGCGTCCCGCCCCGGCCAACCGCTTCTCGAATCGCGCATTGCTTCCCTGCCGCGGGTCCACAAGGGCAAGGTGCGCGACATCTATGCCGTCGGCGACGACAAGCTCTTGATCGTGACCACCGATCGGCTGTCGGCCTTCGACGTCGTGATGCCAACCCCGATTCCCGGCAAGGGCCAAGTGCTGACGCAGGTGTCGGCTTTCTGGTTCGACAAGCTCAAAGCCATCGTGCCGAGCCAGGCGCTCGACATCGCGCCGGAAACCGTCGTTCTCGACACCGAGCGCGACCAGGTGATCGGCCGCGCCATCGTGGTGAAAAAGCTGAAAGCGCTGCCGGTCGAGGCGATCGTGCGCGGCTATCTGGTCGGTTCAGGCTGGAAGGAATACCAGACCAGCCAGTCGGTGTGCGGCATCGCGCTGCCCGCCGGCTTGAAACAGGCCGATCGCCTGCCCGTACCGATCTTCACGCCATCGACCAAGGCAGCGGTCGGCGCGCACGATGAAAACATTGCGTTCGAGCAGATGGCCGGGTTGATCGGAATGGAACTGGCCCAGCAGGTGCGCGACGTCAGCCTTGCCCTGTACAAGGCTGCTGCAGAGTATGCGCTCACACGCGGCATCATCATCGCCGACACCAAGTTCGAATTCGGACTGGATGAAAAGGGCCGGCTGGTGTGGATCGATGAGGCGCTAACCCCCGATTCGTCGCGCTTCTGGCCGGCCGACCAGTACCGCCCGGGCAGCAACCCGCCCAGCTTCGACAAGCAGTTCGTGCGCGACTGGCTCGAAGCCAGCGGCTGGAACAAACAGGCGCCGGGACCGGAACTGCCCGCGGAAATCGTTGCCCAAACCAGCGAGAAATACCGCGAAGCGATGACGCGCCTGCTGGGTTGAACCGGCGTCCGCCCCCCCGGCTAAACACAAACCGGCGCATGCGTAAACAGCATGAATGAACCGGTCTCTGTCGCACGCATGCCATTGTTATTCAAGGGAAAAGCGCTATAATGCCGCGCTTCCTCCGGACGCGCGCCTGGCGCCGCCTCCCCATCCCAGACCAGAGAGTACAGTCATGATTTACGAAGATTTTGCCAGCGCCCAGTCGTTTTTCCTGTGGTCGACCTTTGCCATCGCCCTGATCCTGGGCGCGGTGGCCAACAAAACCAATTTTTGCACCATGGGCGCGGTGTCCGACTGGGTCAACATGGGCGATACCGGCCGCATGCGCGCCTGGGTGCTGGCCATTGCCGTCGGCGTGCTGGGCGTGATGGGCCTCGAAGCAGCCGGTATGGTGAACGTCACCAGCACTTTCCCGCCCTACCGCCAGACCAATCTTGTCTGGCTCGAAAACGTGCTCGGCGGCCTGCTGTTCGGCATCGGCATGGTGCTCGCCTCCGGGTGCGGCAACAAGACCCTGATCCGCGTCGGCGGCGGCAACCTCAAGTCGGTCATGGTGCTGCTGATCATCGCGGTAATTGCTTACTTCATGATCAACCCCTTCCCCGGCAGCGACAAGACCCTGTATTCGACGCTGTTCTACTCGTGGACCAACCCGACCTCGGTGTCGCTATCCACCAACCAGGATCTCGGTGCCATGCTGTTTGGCGACAACGCCGCCACCGGCCGCATGGTGATGGGAGGCCTCATCGGCGGCCTGTTGCTGATCTGGGCGTTCAAGTCGGCCGAATTCCGCGGCAGCTTCGACAACATCCTCGGCGGTCTGGTGGTCGGCCTCGCGGTGCTCGGTGCCTGGTACATCACCAGCAACATCAACATCAACGCCGAAGGCGACATGATGACGCTGCAGTCCTACGCCCAGGACTGGGAACTGTATGCGCCGAGCGACGCGGTCAAGCCCGCCTCCACCGCTGCACTGGCCTCGCAGTCCTTCACCTTCATCAACCCGATGGGCCAGACGCTGGGCTACGCCGCCAACGGCTTCGACCGCACCCTGCTCACTTTCGGCATCATGGCGCTGGCGGGCGTGATCCTCGGCTCGCTGCTGTGGGCGCTGATCTCGCGCAGCTTCCGCATCGAGTGGTTCGCGTCCGGGCGCGACTTCGGCAACCATTTCATCGGCGCCGTGCTGATGGGCTTCGGCGGTGTGCTGGCGATGGGCTGCACCATCGGCCAGGCGGTCACCGGCTTCTCGACGCTGGCGCTGGGTTCCATCCTCACCTTCCTTGCCATCGTACTCGGCAGCGCCCTTACCATGAAAATCCAGTACTACAAGCTGGTGTACGAAGCCGACGCGACCTTCTTCAAGGCGCTCGTCACCGCGCTGGTCGACTTCAAGCTGCTGCCCGCCGGCATGCGCAAGCTGGAGGCGGTGTAAACAACCCGGGCACCCGCCCAGCAAAAAGCCCCGCTTCGGCGGGGCTTTTTGCTGGCTGCGACAAACGGCCGGCTTATTTCAGCGTCACGTTCAGGAAGTCGGCCACTGCCGCCACCATTTCACCCTCGCGCCCGGTGAAAAAGTGGTCGGCGCGCGCCACCACCACCTGCTTTGAACCCGCGGCCGACAAACTTTGCTTGCGCTTGCCCGCATTGGCCAGCACCGGCGGCAGGTCGTTGTCGCCGTACAGGTCCAGCACCGGCAGCTTCAGGGCCTTGTAGTCGCCCACCGAGATGCCCAGACTGGCCCACGCCTTGACCGCAGGGTCGGGCTTGCCCGACAGGTACACCAGGCTCATGCGCGAGCCCATGCTGTGGGAGACGATCGCAATCTGCGTGTAGCCCTTGCCTTTCAGAAACGCGACCGCCTCGCCGATGCGTTCGGCCGCCTCGGGAAATGTCGGCGGGTATTGCTCGCCCCGGGCGTCAGCCGCCAGGATCGGCATCTGGATCGACAACGTGGTGAAGCCGCGGTCGGCCAGATCGGTACGCAGGGTGCCGACCATGCCCCAGTCGGGGTGGATGCCGAGACCGTGCACGACAATGGCGGCCTTGTCGGTGCCCTCCACGGGGGTGAACAGGGTCAGGAATTTATGGTGCCCGCGCGGTGTCTGAAGATAGACCGGATCGCCCACCACCAGCCCCGGCACCACTTCATCGGCCCATTTCTTTTCACGGGCGTAATCGGACGCGGCGGCGGGCACGCTCAAACCCAGCACCGCAACCAGACCCGTGACCCAAGCCAACAACATGTTTTTCTTCATGTTTTGTCTCCAGCGCATTAAAGTAAACGATCCACCACCCGATACATTAATCAAAACGGCACAATAACCAACCGTTCACGGCAGAGAATACATCATGGCCTCCACACCCTTGCGCATCGTGCCTCCCGACTTGCCCAGCACCCCGACAGGGGACGCGCGGCCGCGTGGCGGCGCGCGGGTGGTCATTGTCGACGACCGCAGCACCGCGCGCAGCCTGCTCGAAGGCCTGGCACGCACGCTGGAGCCCGGGGTGGTGGTCAGCAGCTTTGCCGACCCGCTGGAAGCGCTGGCGCACATGCAGGTCGAGACGCCGGACCTGATCATCACCGACTACCGCATGCCCGGCATGGACGGCATCGAATTCACCCGCCGTGTCCGCGCCGAACGCCGTCTGTCCGACGTGCCGCTGATCATCGTCACCGTGGTGGAAGACCGCCAGGTGCGCTACCAGGCACTGGAAAACGGCGCCACCGACTTTCTCACCCGCCCGATCGACCCGCTGGAATGCCGTGCGCGCTGTCTCAACCTGCTGACGCTGCGACGCAGCCAGAAAGTGGTGGCCGACCGCGCGCAGTGGCTGGAAGAGCAGGTCATGCAGGCCACCCGCGCGGTGCGCCTGCGCGAACGCGAAACCCTGATGAAGCTGGCCAAGGCAGGCGAATACCGCGACGAGGAAACCGGCAACCACATCATTCGGATGTCCCGCTACGCCCGCCTGATCGCCGAGGAGCTCAAGCTCACCGCGATGGAATGCGACGAAATCGAGGCGGCCTCGCCGATGCACGACATCGGCAAGATCGGCATCCCCGACCACATCCTGCTGAAGCCCGGCCGTCACACTCCGGATGAACAGGTCGTCATGCGGCGCCATCCGCAGATTGGCCATGAAATCCTGTCCGACAGCCCTTCACGCTATCTTCAGATGGGCGCGGTGATCGCGCTCGGCCATCACGAGAAATTCGACGGCAGCGGCTACCCACAGGGGCTCGCCGGCGAAGACATCCCGCTGCCCGCGCGCATCGTGGCGGTGGCCGACGTGTTCGACGCCCTCACCTCGAACCGGCCCTACAAGGGTGCGTGGTCGTTCCAGGACGCGCTCGCCTACCTTCAGTCCGAAAGTGGCCGGCACTTCGATCCCGCCTGCGTGCGCGCATTCGAACTGCGCATCGACGCCGTCGCCGCGATCATGCGGGAACTGGGCGACACGCCCCGCTGACGCCGTAAGCGCATGATGGCGAGGCTGCCGCTACCCGCTTTCGTTCAGCGCCTGAGGGCGCATATACGTGCGCGGCCAGACACCGAGTTTCAGCAGGCGCTGATCCGTTTTGTCATCGGCGTCGTTTCCTACTTCTATTTCAGCTCGAGCTGGGTGGAACACCCCGAGTACATCTACTCCAGCATTCACTTCGTCGCGCTGTTTTTCCTGTCGACTGCCACGCTCATCCTGGCCGGCACCCTGATCAGCCTGCAGGCATCGCCGCCACGACGTATCTTTGGGGCCGTGGTGGATTTTTCGACCGCATCCTTCCTGCTGCTGATTGGCGGAGAAACCTCTGCACCACTGGTGGGCGTCTACCTCTGGGTCACGCTCGGCAACGGCTTCCGATACGGTGTGCCGTATCTGTATTTTTCCACGGCGCTCACCACTGTGGGATTTGGCGCGGTGCTGGTTTTCAATCCCTTCTGGCAAACGCAGCTGGCACTGGGCACGGGCATCATGTTCACCATGATCATCGTCCCACTGTATGCCGCCGCCCTGATGCGCCAGCTGCATTCGGCGATCAGGCGCGCCAACGAAGCCAACCAGGCTAAGTCGAATTTTCTTGCCAACATGAGCCACGAGCTTCGCACGCCGCTGAACGGCGTCATCGGCGTATCCGACCTGCTGTCGGAAACCCGACTGGACAAGGAGCAGAAAGAACTCACCCGGATCATCCGCGCATCGGCCAATACCCTGCTGGACCTGATCGAGAGCGTGCTCGACATTTCCCGCATCGAGGCCGGGCGCATCCTCACCGAAAGTGAGAATTTCGACCTCCACCGGCTGGTCAACGGCACCGTCTCGATGATGGAACATCAGGCGCGGGGCAAGGGACTGGGGCTGTCACCGCATATCGCGCCACAGACGCCTTTCAATCTGCATGGCGACGCGCGGCATTTGCGCCAGATCCTGATCAACCTGATCGGCAATGCCATCAAGTTCACCGAAAGCGGCCGGGTCGACGTCTATGTGCGCCCCATCGGGCAGAGCCATCAGCCGCAACGCCTGCGCTTTGAGATCGTCGACACTGGCATCGGCATTCCGGAAGCCGCGCAGGCCCGGATTTTCGACAGTTTCACCCAGGCCGATCCCTCCATCACCCGCCGGTTCGGCGGTAGCGGCCTGGGCACCACCATCGCCCGCCAGCTGGTGGAAACCATGGGCGGACAAATCGGCCTGCACAGCCGCGAAGGCGAAGGCACGACGTTCTGGTTCGAACTGCCGTTCGCGTTACAGACTGCCGACGAGCTTGCGCCGCCCGAAGCGCAATTCGAAGCGCCCATGCGGGTCGCCATTCTTGCCTCGGGTGAATTGTCGATCCGTTTGCAAACCATGATCCACGGCTGGGGCGCCGAATCCATGCGGGTGGGCAACACCGTCCGTCTGGCGGCCGAGCTGTCGACCGACCTCTCGGGCGGCACGCCGCTGGGCGCGGTCGTGGTGGAACGTAGCGCGCTGTCGGACGATCCGGTCGCGTTGTTGCATCGGCTGCGTGACGACCCCGGCCTTTCTACGCTGCCCCTCATCCTGATCGAATCCGACGCCAGCACACCGTTGCGTGACCAGGCGCTGGAACGCGAAGGTTATGCCGCGGTGTTGCGCACGCCCGTCAACGCCACGCTGCTGTTCAACGCCATTCATGCTGCAGTCAGCCACGAGATGCCGCCCAATGTGGTGTCGATGGCCCAGCACCTGCAGGCGCAGGGCGGATTCGGGCTGCGCATCCTGGTGGCCGAAGACAACCCGGTCAACCAGCGCGTCATACGTGGCTTGCTCGAACACAGCGGGCATACCGTCCATCTCGCGCGTGACGGCGAAGAGGCCCTGGCCATGCTCGAAGCCGGCGAGCCCGCCTACCAGCTCGCCATCGTCGACATGCATATGCCGCAGTTGTCGGGACCGGAAGTGGTCAAGCGCTGGCGCTTCATGGAAAAAGGGCATCTGCCCGTCATCATGCTCACGGCCGACGCGCGCGTCGAAGCCCAGGCGGCATGCGAGGCGGCTGGCGTCGACGCCTTCCTCACCAAGCCCGTCAACGGCCGTGAACTTGCAGAGCTGATCGGACGCCTCGCCGGGCAACAAACCCAGACGGGCGTCGCCGCCGCGCGCGAGGTCCGTCATGCCGACGGGCTGGACGAGTCGGTTCTCGACGAATTGGCGCTGATGGGAGGAAACACCCTAGTGGAAGACCTGCTGACGAGTTTCGAGGAAGACAGCCGGCGTGCCGTGCAGGACATCGAACACGCCCTGTCCACCCAGGATTACGGCCTGTGGAACGACCAGCTCCACATGTTGAAAGGCGGCGCCCGCGACATCGGCGCCCACCAGCTGGCGCAACAATGCGCCGACGCCGAGCGCGTCAAGCCCTTCGAGTTCACCAGCCAGCTGGCCCATGACCGTCTGCACGCGGTGCAGACGGCCCTGACGGCCACGCAGGCCGCCCTGATGGCCTATCAGGCCCGCAAGCTAAGCGCTGAACTTCTGTGATGCGGTCGTGGCTGCGGGTGTTGCCGGCACGGCTTCCGCCTTGCCCGTTTGGCGGCTCACCAGACGCTCCATCATGCGGATGTCCTTCGCTTCCAGACGCAGGGCGGCATCGACCCAGATATCGGTAATGCGCATCAGCTCCCCGTACGAAATGGGCTGGATTTCGTCGCGCGCACTGCGCAGGGCCAATGCGCCATTGCGCGAACGGGTTTCACGCCGAATGTAATCGTGTACCGCCCACTCGCCCTCTCCCGGCTCGGCCAGCACGTCCACCACGCCCATTTCGTGCAACTCCTCGGCAAGGTACAGACGCCCGCTGAGAATGATCTGCTCTGCCTTCTGATAGCCCACCCGGCGCCCCAGCAGGCTCAATGCGCCCATGCCCGGAAACAGGTTGAACAGGATTTCAGGAAATCCAAGCTTGCAACCCCGTTCGGCGATCAGCACATTGCCGGACAGCGCACATTCAAATCCGCCGCCCAGCGCGTCGCCCTGCACCAGCGAAATGGACTTCAGACCGGGCCGGTTCAGATGCACCGCATACAGATACAGCGGCTCGATGCACGCCTGGGCGTACTGCGCGAGACGGTCGCGCTCGCCCGACACGATCAACTCGGCAAAACGGTTGAGATCGCCGCCGTAATTGAACACCCCCGGATGGGACGACGCCGTCACCATGTAACGCACATCAGGCTGATCAGGGTCGTCGATCTGTCCGGCAATTTCATGGCACCACGCCAGCAACTCCTGCAGCAAGGTCGGCGTGAAACAAGGGCGCGGCTCCGCGTGCATGTAGCCCCAGGAAATCTGGTTGTGCGCATCGAAATACGTGGTCAATTGGGTGAATGTGTTTTGCTGCGGTTGCAGCGAAGTCCGAACTGCCTGTAAGTGCGCCATGTGATTCTCCACGGAGTTGATGATCAGCCATGCGACGAATTTTCAGCATGTGTCGAAAGACTAACGCGCGCCGCGTGGCGGCTCAAGCACGCAATCATTACTGTCACATATCCCCCACATTTAGTGGAGTGCATGCCTCACGCTCTCCACATATAGGCTATCAAGCTCAATTCTGGAACGTCCATACCATGCGCAGCGCCAGCGTCACCAGCAGCAGTGCAAATATCCGCTTCAGCGGCCGCACCGGCAGGCGGTGCGCGGTGCGCGCGCCGAGCGGCGCGGTGAACACGCTGCCGATCACGATGCCGGCGAGCGCCGGCAGGTAGACGAAGCCAGCACTGCCGGGCGGCAGACCCGCTGTATTCCATCCGCCCAGTACATAACCGACCGCACCGGCGATCGCGATCGGAAAGCCGATTGCGGCGGATGTGGCGATCGCGCGATGCAGCGTCACGTTGTGCCACAACATGAACGGCACCGACAGCGTGCCGCCGCCGATGCCGACCCAGCTCGACACCGCGCCGATCACGCCGCCTGCCAGCGTGGTCCCGATGCGTCCTGGCAGCGCACGGTGCGGGGCCGGCTTGAAGTCGAGCCACATCTGGGCAGCGGCATAAAACAGGAAGGCAATAAAAAAAACTTTCAGTACCAGCGCCGGCATCTGCGCGGCAAACAAGGCGCCCGCCAGCGTACCGAGCAGGATGCCGGGCGTGATGCGCCACACCAGCGGCCATTCGACAGCGCCATGACGGTGGTGCGCACGCACGCTGGACAGCGAAGTGAAAAGAATCGACGCAAGCGAAGTACCAAGCGCCAGCTGCGGTTCCATGCCGGCAGCCAGGCCCTGCGCGTGCAGCAGCATGATCAGCACCGGCACGATGATGAGGCCGCCACCGACCCCGAGCAGGCCAGCGACGAAGCCGACCACCAGGCCCAGGCCGATGTAGGCTGCCAGCAGCGCCGGGGCGAGCTCGGGCATCTAGAGCTGCTTGACGATGAATTGATACTCGGCCGGGTCGACCGGGGTGATCGACAGGCGGTTGCCCTTCTGCAGGATGCGCATGTTGGCGAGTTCGGGATGGCTGCGGATTTCGGACAGCGGCATCAGCCGTGTCTTCTTCACCAGCTTGACGTCGACGTTGAACCAGCGCGGCGTTTCCGCTGTTGCCTTGGGATCGAAGTATTTGTTCTTGGGATCGAACTGGGTCGCATCCGGATACGCCAGCACGCTCACCTCGGCCAGCCCGGCGATGCCCGGCTCGGCGCACGACGAATGGTAGAACAACACCTTGTCGCCGGGCTTCATCTGGTCGCGCATGAAATTGCGCGCCTGATAGTTGCGCACGCCGTACCAGGCGACGCTTTGCCCGGGCATGGCAGCGAGATCGTCGATGCTGACATCGCTCGGTTCGGATTTCATTAGCCAGTAGCGCATACAGGGGTCAGGGTGTGGCTAGGCTCGTTTGACCAGCGTGCCCACGCCTTCCGGCGTCAGGATTTCCAGCAGCAGCGCATGCTCGACCCGGCCGTCGATGATGTGCGCGGTTTTGACGCCGCTGTGCACCGCGTCGACCGCATAGCCCACCTTGGGAATCATGCCGCCGGAGATGGTGCCGTCGGCGATCAGTTCGTCGACCTCGCGCGGGGTGATCCCGGTCAGCAGCTGCATCTGCTTGTCGAGCACGCCCGGCGTGTTGGTCATGAAAATGACTTTCTCCGCTTTCAGCACGCCCGCCAGCTTGCCTGCTGCGACATCGGCATTAATGTTGTAGGCGTTGCCTTCCTTGTCGGTGCCGAGCGGCGCGACCACCGGGATGAAGTCGCCCGAGTCCAACAGCTGGATGATCCTCGGGTCGATGCTGGTGATCTCGCCCACCTGACCAATGTCAACGAATTTGCCGAGCTCTTCCGGGCTTGCGACCAGCATTTTCTTGGCGTGGATGAAGTTGCCGTCCTTGCCGGTCAACCCCACCGCCTTGCCGCCGTGCTTGTTGATCAGCGTCACGATATCCTGGTTGACCAGGCCGCCGAGCACCATCTCGACGACGTCGAGCGTTTCCTCGTCAGTGACGCGCATGCCCTGGATGAAGTCGGACTGCTTGCCGATTTTCTTCAGCAGATTGGCGATCTGCGGGCCGCCGCCGTGTACCACCACAGGGTTCATCCCCACCAGCTTCAACAGCACCACGTCCTTGGCAAAGGCCTCCATCAGGTGGCGCTCGGTCATGGCGTTGCCGCCGTACTTGATGACGATGGTCTTGTCGTAGAAACGCTGGATATACGGCAGCGCCTCGGACAGGATATGGGCTTTTTCGGCGGCGGTATGGGGTGAAGGCATGGCGGCTCCGGACACGATTGCGCGAATTTTACGCCAATAAAAAAGGCGGCGCGCGGCCGCCTTTTACTGCCGGCCGGATCGTGCTTACTGCACGGCCAGCCGCCTGGCCGCGGCAGCGGCCTTCTTCGGCAGCACCAGCTCCAGCACGCCGTCGCGATAGCGGGCAGTGGCGGACGCCTCGTCCACCTCGTGCTCCAGCGCGAAACTGCGGCTGACCCGGCCGAAAGCGCGTTCGCGCCGCAGCACGGTCTCGCCATCCTTCTGCTCGGTGCTCTTCTTCACTTCGGCGCTGATTGCCACCGTGTTGCCGTCGATGGAGACGTGGATGTCATCCTTGTCGACCCCCGGGATATCGGCGTGGACGGCATAGCCGCCCTCGTTTTCCTTCACGTCCATGCGGATCTGCGGCACTTCTGTGTCCATGCGGACCGGGTGTAAGAAGCCCCGGAACAGCGCGTCCAGCGGGTCAGTCATTGCACGCGGGTCGTAGGTGATATGGGCCATCATGTCCTCCTTCAGGTTGACGAATGTCGATGCAACCGATCTGGGGGGTGCGCGGCGCATTTCAAGAGCCGCAGTTGTCGGTTTTGCGAACTGCCCCTAAAGTGCCCGCAAGCCGAAAAAAAGGACCCCCGATGAACACGCTCGACGCGCACACCTGGCTGACCGATCACGGCGATTATCTGTTCCGTGTGGCGCGCCGCCAGCTGCATTCGGACGAACTGGCCGAGGACGCGGTCCAGGAAACCCTGCTGGCGGCGCTGTCGGCGCAGGCCCGCTACGCTGGCGACGCCAGCCCGCGCACCTGGCTCACCGGCATCCTCAAGCACAAGATCGTCGACCTGATCCGCCGCAATGTGCGCGAGGTGGAAATCCCGCGCGACGAGGACGGTGAAGAGGCGATCGACCTGCTGTTCGTGCAGGACGGCCACTGGGCCGAGCCGCTGCGCCCCTGGGGCAATCCGCACGCAGAGGCGGAACTGGGCCAGTTGCGGCGCGTGCTCGACGACTGCGCCGACCGCCTGAAGCCGGTCATGGCCCAGGTGTTCAGCCTGCGCGAGGTGGCCGGCATGGAAACCGAAGAAATCTGTAAGGAATTGAATATCACGCCGACGAACTGCTGGGTACTGCTGCATCGCGCACGATTGTTCATGCGTCAATGCCTTGAGTTGAACGGGTTTTCGAAAGTGGGTGCCGTATGAATTGGATGGCGACATGCAGGGAAGCAACCGAACTTGCCTCGCGCGCCATGGACCAACGGCTGCCGCTTTCCAATCGCATGGCCTTGCGACTACACCTTGCGATCTGCAAGAACTGCGCCCGATTCAGCCAGCAACTGCAGGAAATGCGCCGTCTGTTTCGTGAAGAAGCTGCGGCCAACGATGATGCTAACGGGCTGACACCCGAAGCCCGGCAGCGCATCGCAAGCGAATTGCAGAAAAAGCTCGGCTCGTGAGCCTTTTGCAACAATCCGGAATCGTCCGGTAATTTGGTCCCTCGTTAAATTTTGTTAGGAGAGAAATACCATGTCCAAGAAAACCCTGATCGCCACCGCTGTGGGCTCCGCTTTCGTCGCCAGCATGGCCGCCGCCCCCATCGCCGCGGCCGCTGAAAATCCTTTCGCCCTGACTGGTCTGTCCTCGGGCTACCAGGTCGCCGACAACCACGGTGCAGCCAAGCCGGCCGAAGGCAAATGTGGCGCCAAGGCCGGCGCCAAGCCCATGGACGGCAAATGCGGTGGCGCCGCCAAAATGAAGGATGGCAAGTGCGGTGAAGGCAAATGCGGCAACAAGGCCAAGATGAAAGACGGCAAGTGCGGTGAAGGCAAGTGCGGCGCGACCAAGAAGCCGGCCGCCGCGCCGGAGGCCGCGCAGTAAGCTGCCAGTCTGATGACCCCCCTGCGCCTGTCCGGCGCGGGGCTCGGGTTTCGGCGCGAACTCATACCTGCGCTGAAAACCCGGGTTCCCGACGCCATCGATTTTTTCGAGATCGCTCCGGAAAACTGGATCGACATGGGCGGCGCCTATGGCCGCGACCTGCGCGGCTTTACCGAGCGCTATCCCTTCGTCTGCCACGGTTTGTCGCTGTCGCTCGGCGGCCCTGCGCCACTCGACGAAATGCTGCTGAAGAAGACGCGGCAATTCATGGATGCCCACGGCATCCAGCTCTATACCGAACATCTGTCGTACTGCTCGGACGACGGGCATCTGTACGATCTGCTACCGATTCCCTTCACGGAAGAGGCGGTGAAACACGTCGCTCGCCGCATCCGCCGCGCGCAGGACATTCTCGATCGCCGCATCGCGATCGAAAACGCGTCGTACTACACGGCCGCGCCGATTGCCGAAATGGACGAGCTCGCCTTCATTCGCGCCGTGCTCGACGAAGCCCGCTGCGACCTGCATCTGGACGTCAACAACGTCTACGTCAACAGCGTCAACCACCGCTACGATCCGCTCGATTTCATCCGCGCGCTGCCGAGCGAGCGCATCGTCTACCTGCACGTGGCCGGGCATTACGTCGAGGCCCCGGACCTGCTGGTCGACACCCACGGCGCCGACGTGATCGATCCGGTGTGGGCGCTGCTCGACCAGACCTACCGCATCCACGGCGTTGCGCCGACGCTGCTGGAGCGCGACTTCAACATTCCGCCGCTGGACGAGCTCACCCGCGAGGTCGAGCACATCGCGCGCATCCAGGCCGCATTCACACGCCATGAACACAACGTCCGCGCCTCCTGAATTCCAGCGTTACCAGTTCGCCTTCACCGCGCACATCCGCGACCCGAAGGCGCACCCGCGCCCGGCCGGCGTCGAAGCGCGGCGGATGAACATCTACAACGGCCTGTTGTACAACAACATCGAGGGCTTTTTGCTGAGCTGTTTTCCGGTGCTGCGGCAGGTTCTGGGAGCACGCAAATGGGCGCGGCTGGTGCGCGCATTTTTCAGCACCCATCGCAGCCATACGCCCTACTTTCGCCAGATTCCGGACGAGTTCATCCAGTTCCTGCAGAACGAATGGACCGCGCCCGAGGACATGCCGCCCTATCTGCTGGCGCTGGCGCATTACGAATGGATCGAGCTGGTGCAGTCGGTGTCGACCCGCAGCGCAGACCGCGCGTTCGACCCGGCGGGCGACCTGCTTGACGGCGTGCCGTTGTTGAATCCGGTACTGGCCAATCTGCGCTACGACTGGCCAGTGCATCGCATCGCGCCGCGCCGCAAGGTGCAGCCGGCAGAAACCCATCTGCTGGTGTTTCGCGACGCCGGGGACACCGTTCAGTTCAGCGAGATCAACGCTTTTACCGCGCGCCTGCTAACGCTACTGGAACCGGGCACGCTGACCGGTCGCGCCGCGCTGGAACAGATCGCGGCCGAAAGCCGCCATCCCGATCCGGGGCTTATCCTGCAGGCCGGCGGCGCCCTGCTCGACGACTTGCGCGCGCGCGGTGCGATCCTGGGCGCGGTGCGTCCGGCTTGAGACCGCGTCGCTCAGTGATGATGATGGTGCTGCATGGGCTGATTGGGCGCGCGTGCCTCGGCCTTTACCTCGACCGTCTGCCGCTTGCCGCCTGACTCGATCGTCAAGCTAAGCGGAATCAGATCGCCGGCCGCAATCGGCTTTGGCAGATTCATCAGCATGATGTGATAGCCGCCGGGCTCGAGTGCAACGGCCTGGCCTTTCGGCAGCTCGATCGCGGTGACCTCCCGCATGCGCATGATGTCGCCGTCCATTTTCATTTCGTGCACCTCGACCCGCGGCACCGCCGGGCTGGATGCGCCAATCAGCTTCGCATCGACATCCGACTGAATCCGCATGTAGGCGCCACTGACCTTCTGGCCCGGCATGGTCGCGCGCGCCCATGCGTCGCTCACGCTGACGTTGGCGGCCCACGCCGATTGCGCGGCCAGCGCGGCGATGACGGAAAACATCCACACATTCAGTTTCATCTTTGCTCCATTTTTTACGGAAGACTGCGCCCGCAGCGCGACACGGCCACGCACGGCGCTACGTTCTGATCGCCTGCAACGATAGGGGATTATGGCGCGGAATGCGATGCGTCAAATCGTCGCAGCGCGCCGTCCGGCAAGGCTTGCGGCAATTTGCCACATTCTCGCACGCGCTTGACGTCCCTAGACTCGGGAAAATTCCAACAATTCAGAGAAAAACATGTTGTTTCCCAAAAAGCCGGTCTTCCTCGCGGTATCCCTTGCCCTGTCGGCACTAAGCAACAACGCAGTTGCGCAAGGCGCATCGCCAGCCCAGTCATCGGATACCCCCCTCATGCCCGTGGTCGTCGTGGGTTCACAACCCACGGACGTCGATCTCAACAGCGTGACGCTGGAAGCAGCGGATCTTCTCCTGATGCGCGCCGCCACCAGCGACACGGCCACGCTGCTGAGGGACGTTCCCGGCCTCAGCTTCTACGGCGCCGGCGGCGTGTCCAGCCTGCCGTCGATCCGTGGGCTGGCAGACGACCGGCTGCGCATCAAGGTGGACGGGATGGACCTGATCGCGGCCTGCCCCAACCACATGAATCCGGCGCTTTCCTATATCGATCCCACCCGGGTCGACCGCATCACGGTCTACGCCGGCATCACGCCCGTCAGCGTCGGCGGCGACAGCATCGGCGGCACCATCCTGGTCGAATCGGCCGCACCGGAATTTGCCAAGTCGGGCCAGAGCTCAATGACAAAGGGCGAATTCGGCACCTTCTACCGCAGCAACGGCAATGCCATGGGTGCCAACCTGTCGGCGACGCTTGCCGGCGAGAACCTGAGCGTGAGCTATGCCGGCTCGACCGCGCAGTCCGACAACTACACGGCGGGCGACAACTTCAAGACGACGACCGCGACCGGCCGCATCGGCCACACGCTGCCGCTCGACGAAGTCGGTTCCACCGCCTACAAATCGATCAACCATGCCCTCGGTTTTGCCTTGCGCAATGACAAGCATGTGTTCGACCTGAAGCTGGCGCATCAGAATATTCCCAACGAGAATTTTCCGAACCAGCGCATGGACATGACCGACAACACAAGCAATCTGGTCAATCTGGGCTACACGGGTGAATATCAATGGGGCACGCTGAAAGCGCGCATCTACCATGAGAAGACCGAGCATGAAATGGACTTCGGCGATGACAAGCGGTTCTGGTACGGCTCCAACTCGGGCGCCGGCGCGCCGTGTTCGCCGATTCGTTTTCATGGAGACCCGCTCGGAACCTGTGCAGCCGGCATGCCCATGTATACGGAAGGCAAAACCACCGGGGCATCGGTCAACGCTGAGGTACCGCTTTCCGCACGCGACACCCTGCGCGTCGGCACCGAGTTCCAGGCCTATCGCCTGGATGACTGGTGGGCGGCGTCTGGCGGTGGCATGGGACCTGGCACCTTCTGGAACATCAACAATGGTGAACGCGACCGCTACGCCGTGTTCGGGGAATGGGAAGCGAAGATCCATCCGCAGTGGACGAGCCTGGTGGGTGTACGCCACGAGACCGTCAGGATGGATACCGGCGACGTGATGGGGTACTGCACCAGCGGCATGTGCATGGGAAACCAGTTGGTCGACAGTGCCAATTTCAACAACCAGGATCATGACATAACCGACCGCAACTGGGACCTGACCGCGCTGGCGCGTTATGAACCGGCCGCGACGCAAACCTACGAGCTCGGCGTCGCACAGAAGTCCCGATCGCCCAACCTGTATGAGCGCTATACCTGGTCCACCTGGACCATGGCGGCGGTGATGAACAACTTCGTCGGCGACGGCAATGGCTATGTCGGCAACCTCGATCTGAAGCCGGAGGTGGCCCGAACCCTGAGCTTCGCCGCCAACTGGCACGATGCCGGCAAGAAGTCCTGGGGGGTGCGCGTCGCGCCGTACTACACGCACGTGAAGGACTACATCGACGCGACCTGCAACAACACCTCCTGCCCGGATGACCAGTTCAACGTGCTGAAGTATGTCAACCAGTCGGCCCGGCTGCTTGGCGTCGATCTGTCCGGCCACTTCCTGGCGGCACGCAGCGCCGCCTACGGAGACTTTACCGTCAGCGGTATTGTGAATTACACCCGCGGCGAGAACCGCGATACCGGCGACAATCTCTACAACATCATGCCCTTGAACGCGAAGCTGATGCTGACGCAAAAGCGGGGGCGGCTGACCAACACGCTGGAAGGGCGGTTCGTCGCAGCGAAGAACGACGTCTCGGATATCCGCAACGAAATCGAGACTGCGGGCTATAGCCTGTTCAGTCTGCGCAGCAGCTACGAATGGAAGCAGGTCCGTCTGGACCTTGGCATCGACAATCTGTTCGACACCGGCTACGCGTTGCCGCTGGGCGGCGCCTATGTCGGCCAGGGCACGACGATGTCGATCACCGGCGTCCACTGGGGAATCGCCGTTCCCGGCCCCGGCCGCTCGTTCTACGCCGGGGTGAATGTGCAGTTTTAAGCTACCGCCCGAAGCCTTGCACAACAAAAAGCCCCGTGAGCCAAACACGGGGCTTTTTCAATTCCGTCACCGCCCCTTCGGCAGCGCGGGCAAAAAAATCCCGCCAGCAGGCGGGAAGGGAGCGTGAGGTACGCGATGACGCGTGATCCCACTTTAGGCGGGACGCGCGCCGAGCACAATTGGACAAATTGTCGCAGCCCGCAGTCCGCGCCGGCGCGCGCATTACAATGCCGCCATGTCGTCCGCGCCCACTTTCACGCTGCTGTCCACCCTGCCCGCCCGCGCCCTGCTGGGGCGGCTGTTGGCGGTGCGCGTGTCGCTGATTGCCGGCTGGGCGGCCGGCATCGTCTGGTTGCACTGGGGTCTGGGCGTGCGCATGCCGCTGTTTCCGATGGCCTCGGTGCTGGTGCTGATGGCGCTGTTCTCGCTGTCCACCGCGTGGCGGCTGCGGCTCGATGTGCCGGCCACGCAGATGGAATTTCTCGCGCACCTGCTGGCCGACCTGACGGCATTCGCGGTGCTGGTGTTCTTCAGCGGCGGCGCGACCAATCCCTTCGTCTCGCTGATGCTTGTGCCCATCATCATCGCCGCCATCAGCCTGCGCCCACGCTGGGTGTGGCTGCTGGCGGCGGTGGCAGGCGGCTATTACGCGCTGCTGCTGTTCTACTACCAGCCGCTGGCGATCGCCGACCCGGTGGCCGCCTACGGCATGCACCTGGGTGGCATGTGGTTCAACTTCCTGATCAGCGCGGCGCTGATCGCCTTCTTCGTCACCCGCATGCACGCCGCGCTCCGCGCGCGCGACCAGGAGCTGTCGGCGCTGCGCGAAAAGCAGTTGCGCGACGAGCGCATTGTCGCGCTCGGCACCCAGGCCGCGCTGGCGGCGCACGAACTCGCCACGCCGCTGGCCACCATCCAGACCACCGCGCACGAGCTCGCAACCGAATTCGCCAACGACCCCGACATCGGCGCCGACTGCGCACTGCTCGAAAAGCAGGCGCAGGCCTGCAAGCGCATCCTGACCCAGCTCGCCGCGCGCGCGCAGGACACGCCGCCCGCCGCGCTACCGCTGGACGCCTGGCTCGCCGCAGTGATCGAGCGCTGGCAGGTATTGCGCCCGGATGCACGGATCGCGTCCGAACTGCCGGCAGACGGCCGCGATTTCGCCGCGCCCGACGGATTCGAGCAGGCGATCCAGAACGTGCTGAACAACGCGGCTGACGTGTCGCCCGATGCCGTTGAATTCCGCACCGAGACGCACGCTGACGCGCTGGTCATCGAGATCGCCGACCGCGGCCCGGGCTTCACCCCCGCGCAGAAGGCGCAGGCCGGACGCGTGCTGTTCAGCGGCAAGCCAGGGCGCGGCTGGGGCATGGGCCTGGCGCTCACCCATGCCACGCTGGAACGGCTCGGCGGCAGCCTCACCCTGACCGAGCGCGACGGCGGCGGCACCTGCGTGCGCATCCGCCTGCCCTGGAGCTCGGCACCATGAACGCTGCTGCGATGAAACTATTGATCGTCGAGGACGACGCCGATTTTGCCGCGGCCCTGGCACGCGCGATGACGAAACGCGGCTTCGAGGTGGCACTGGCGCACGACGGCGGGGAAGCGCGGGCCGTGGCGGAAACCTTCGTCCCCAGCCACGCGGTCGTCGACCTCAAGCTGCCGGGCGAATCGGGACTCAAGGTCGTCGAGCAACTGGCCGCGCGCACGCCCGCGCCTGCCATCGTCGTGCTCACCGGCTACGCCAGCATCGCCACCGCGGTCGAAGCGGTGCGGCTCGGGGCACGGCATTACCTGGCAAAACCCGCCGACGCCGACGAAATCCTCGCCGCGCTGCTGCGCGATCAGCCCGACGCCGCGCTCGAAGTCAGCCCCGAACCCCTGTCGGTGGCGCGGCTGGAATGGGAGCACATCCAGAAAGTGCTGAGCGCGCACGACGGCAACATCTCGGCCACCGCACGCGCGCTGAAAATGCACCGCCGTACGCTACAGCGCAAACTCGACAAGCACCCGCCCAAGCCAGTCTAGGTCTGGTCGATCAGGCCGACGCGTTCCAGTCGACCCACCCGAGATAGGCAGTCATCAGCACCACCCCACCGAACACGATGCGGTACCAGGCGAACAGCGTGTAGTCATGGCGGCTGACGAACTTGATCAGCGTACGCACGGCGATCAGGGCGCTGACGAACGACGCCACGCCGCCGACCACGAACAGCGGCACGTCGTGCACGTCGAACAGATGCCAGTTCTTGTAGAGGTCGTAGGCCGTGGCGGCGAACATGGTGGGGATGGCGAGGAAGAACGAGAACTCCGCCGCCGCCTTTCTCGACAGCCCAAGGAACAGGCCGCCGATGATGGTGGCGCCCGAGCGTGAGGTGCCGGGGATCATCGCCAGCGCCTGCGCGAAACCCACCGCCAGCGCGCGGCGCCAGTGGATGTCGTCCACGGTCGGCGTGCTGATCACATGCGTGCGTCGCTCCGCCCACAGGATCAGCACGCCGCCGATCACCAGTGCAGACGCCACCACAATGGGGTTGAACAGGTAGTATTTGATCTGCTTGTAGAACAGGAAGCCCAACACCGCCGCCGGCAAAAACCCCGCCATCAAGTTGATCGCCAGCCGCTGTGAAAGGGGGTCGGAATGCAGCGTCGTCGCCACGTGCCCGAGCTTCGCCCGATATTCCCACACCACCGCAAAAATCGCCGCCAGCTGGATGGCGATCATGAACACCTTGGCCTTCTCGCCGGTGAAACCCAGCAGCTGGCCGGCGATGATCAGGTGGCCGGTGCTGGAGATCGGCAGGAATTCGGTGACGCCTTCGACCAGGCCGAGGATCAGGGCATACAGCAGCAGGGTGGGGTCGGTCATGGCGACGTGTCGGTGATAAAAAAGGCGCGCCTGTGGAGCGCGCCTGCGGATTATACGAGGGTTGGGGCGTGGCTTTTCGATACGGCCCGGTCGGCTATCTCGGGGCGCACTGTCCGGCTGCGCAGCCCGCCACCTGGTTGCGGCCCTGCTGCTTGGCTTGGTACAGGCACTCATCGGCGGAGGCAATCAAGGCATCCAGCGTGGAATGGTGGTCCTCCATCTGGGCGATGCCGAAGCTTGCCGTCAGCACGGTTTCACCCGCTTCCGCCGGAACGCGCAGGGCCGCGATCAGGATGCGCAGGCGTTCCGCCAGCGCCATCGCTTCCTCCCGGCTGGTTTCGGGCAGGAACACGATGAACTCCTCGCCGCCCCAGCGGGCGAGCACATCCTCCTCCCGCATCGAGGCCTTCAACACCTGCGTCACCGCTCTCAGCACTTCATCGCCGTGGGCATGGCCATGCGCGTCGTTGATCTGCTTGAAGCGGTCGATGTCGAGCAGCATGACCGAGGTGGCGTGGCCATGACGCACCGTCTGACTCCACAGCGCGCTGGTCTTGTCGTAGAAGGCGCGCCGGTTGTTCAGCCCCGTCAGCGGGTCGAGCTGCGCCAGGCGTTCGGCGCGCAGGCGCTCTTCCTGGCCGACGCGAAACTGGTAGCCGAGCGCCAGCGCCAGCAGCGTGGCGTCGATCAGCATGCCGATCTCCACCGCACGGAAGGTCCAGCTGTTGTAGGGGATGAAGCCCCAGGTGGACAGTGCCGTCAGCAGCGCGCCCACCATGCCGGCGAGCGCAGCGATCAGAAAATAACGGGCCGGCTTCTGGCCCGCGCGGACCGAGATGACGCCCAGGAACAGCATGATGGCGGTGAACAGGATGGCGAACGTGAAGGCCGCCAGCAGGGCCAGCTTCTGGCTGTCCAACAGGAAGGCGGCCACCAGCAGCGCGCCGAATGTCGCGCAGAACGCGATGACGGTCTTGCGTGCCCGCGGAAAATACACCCGCAGATCGAGAAAGCGGATGGCGAACACGAGACCGCTGGTGCCATACAGGAACATCAGGACCGGGTTGGACCACTGCTGCCAGGCCAGCGAATCGGGCCACAGCCAGGCGTAGCCGTGGCCAGTGTAGGCGACGTTCATTGCCACGAACATCGCCAGATACAAGGCATAGTAGAGGTAACGCGTGCTGCGCAGGCTGAGATAGAGAATGGCATTGTAGGCCATCAGCGCGAGCAGGAAGCCGTACACGATGCCGTAGCTGAATGCCTGCTGCATCTGCCGGTCGCGCGACACCTCCGGATCCAGCAGGTGGATCGGGACGACCATCGGGTCGGGCGTTTCGACGCGGACGAACACCTCGCTCGTACCCGCCCCGAACGCGTGGTCGAACACAAAATAGCGGCTGGCGACCGAGCGCTGCGCATAGGGTTGCCGGTCGCCGACATGATGGGTCGTCAGGCTGCCGTCCGGATTCCGGATATAGAGCTCGATCCGGTCGAGCCAGGCAATCTCGATCGACAGCCGTTTCTGTACCGGCGCCGGGGCCGGGTTATCCAGCGCGAACTGGATCCATACCGGCTTCGCGCCGATGCCGAAACTCAGCACCGGGCTGGTGCCGGGCGTGAACTGTCCGGCCTGCAAGGCGACCGTCGCCTCGGCCAGGCTCAAGCGACTCTGGTTTTCCTGCAGGGTACGGGTTGACAGGCCAATCGCGGATACCGGGTCCTGGGCAACTGATAGCGGCGCCGCACTCGCCAGCGCGCCCAACAAGCCGCCCAGCAGCACAACACACCCGACAAGCCGTCTCAAAAATCCGCTACGCAAATCCCCGTACCCTGTCGGATGTAAAAAAGCCTCAGACCTTGCGATAGACCTCGGCGCCCTGCTTCACGAACTCCACCGCCTTGACTTCCATGCCCTTGGCCAGCGCGTCGGCTTCGTTGAGGCCTTCCTTCGCGGCGTACTCGCGCACGTCCTGGGTGATCTTCATCGAGCAGAAATGCGGGCCGCACATCGAGCAGAAATGCGCGACCTTGGCCGACTCTTTCGGCAGCGTCTCGTCATGGAAAGACTTCGCCTTGTCGGGGTCGAGGCCGAGGTTGAACTGGTCGTCCCACCTAAACTCAAAACGCGCCTTGCTCAAGGCGTTGTCGCGGATCTGCGCGCCGGGATGGCCCTTCGCCAGATCCGCCGCGTGCGCGGCGAGCTTGTAGGTGATGATGCCTTCCTTCACGTCATCCTTGTCGGGCAGGCCCAGATGTTCCTTCGGCGTCACGTAGCAGAGCATCGCGGTGCCGTACCAGCCGATCATCGCGGCGCCGATGCCGCTGGTGATGTGGTCGTAGCCGGGGGCGATGTCGGTGGTCAGCGGGCCGAGCGTATAAAACGGCGCTTCGGAACACTGCTCCAGCTGGATGTCCATGTTCTCTTTGATCAGGTGCATCGGGACGTGGCCGGGACCCTCGATCATCACCTGCACGTCGTGCTTCCACGCCACCTGGGTCAGTTCGCCCAGCGTCTTCAGCTCGGACAGCTGCGCTTCGTCGTTGGCGTCGTAGATCGAGCCGGGACGCAAGCCATCACCCAAGCTGAAGGCCACGTCGTAGGCCTTCATGATTTCGCAGATGTCCTCGAAGTGCGTGTAGAGGAATGATTCCTTGTGGTGCGCAAGGCACCACTTCGCCATGATCGAGCCACCGCGGGAAACGATGCCGGTCATGCGGTTGGCGGTCATCGGCACGTAGCGCAGCAGCACGCCGGCGTGGATCGTGAAGTAGTCGACGCCCTGCTCGGCCTGCTCGATCAGCGTGTCGCGGAACATTTCCCAGGTCAGGTCTTCGGCCTTGCCGTCGACTTTTTCCAGCGCCTGATAGATTGGGACTGTTCCAATGGGTACGGGCGAATTGCGGATGATCCACTCGCGCGTCTCATGGATGTTCTTGCCGGTGGACAGGTCCATCACGGTGTCGCCGCCCCAGCGGATCGCCCAGGTCATTTTCTCGACTTCTTCCTGGATGCTGGAACCGAGCGCCGAGTTGCCGATGTTGGCATTGATCTTCACCAGGAAATTGCGGCCGATGATCATCGGCTCGGATTCCGGGTGGTTGATGTTGTTGGGGATGATGGCGCGGCCGCGCGCGACTTCGTCGCGCACGAACTCGGGCGTGATCTCGTTCTGCAGGTTCGCGCCAAAGTTCTGGCCAGGATGCTGGCGGTTCATCAGCGCGGCGAGCTTCTCGCCCATCGGGCCGGTTTGCTTCAGCGATTCGAGATAGGCAGTGCGATTGTTGTTCTCACGGATCGCGATGAACTCCATCTCCGGCGTGACGATGCCCTGGCGCGCGTAGTGCATCTGCGTGACGTTCATGCCGGCTTTCGCGCGGCGCGGCGTGCGCGCCAGATCGGGAAAGCGCATCGCGGCGAGTTCGGGGTTGGCGGCCTGCTGGCGACCGTATTCGGAGGAGAGGTCGGCCAACACCTCGGTGTCGCCGCGTGCCTCGATCCAGCGGGTGCGCAGCGCGGGCAGGCCTTTGCGGATGTCGATCTGCGCCGCCGGGTCGGAATACGGGCCCGAGCAGTCGTAGACGAAAATGGGCGGATTGGGCTCCGAGCGGGCGGCGTCGCCTTTGCCGGGTTCGCCGCTGAACATCAGCGGCGTGTCGGCCTGGCTGATTTCACGCATTGGCACGCGGATATCGGGCTGGCTGCCCTGCACATAGATCTTGCGCGAATTGGGCAGGGGGTGCACCGCTGCTTCGTCGACGTGGGCCGTGGCGGCAAGAAACTTGGGGTTGGCGTTCATGGGCGCTCCAGTCAGACAGGAGGCCTCGCAAGCCTCGCTGCAAAAATCCGCGGGAGGCCTACAGCCTCCCTACGGCGGTATCAACCGCATCAGGTTCGAAGGGTATGTCTCACTCCATCCGGAAAAAGCTTCCGCACGGAGACCCCTGGCGAGCGGCCAAGGTAGCCGAAATGTGGAATAATTGCAAGGCAAGTCCCCATCTAACTTATTGATATTCAAGGGCACCGCATGGACATCGAGCAAGCGCGCTTCAACATGGTGGAACAGCAGATCCGTCCCTGGGACGTGTTGGATCAGGAGGTGCTGGATCTGCTGTCCAAGGTGCGTCGCGAAGACTACGTGCCGCAGGCGCACCGCGCGCTGGCCTTCGTCGACATGGAAATCCCGCTCGGCCACGGCCAGGCCATGTGGACGCCCAAGCTGGAAGCGCGGGTGGTGCAGGAGCTCGACATCCGCCCCACCGACCGCGCGCTGGAAATCGGCACCGGCAGCGGCTACCTGACCGCGCTGCTGGCCTCCCGCGCCGCCGGCGTGGTGTCGGTCGACATCCTGCCTGAATTCACCACCACGGCGACGCAGAAACTGCGCGCACACGGCTTCGACAATGTGGTGCTGCATACCGGCGACGCCGCCACCGACTGGGCCGACGATGCCGGCTTCGACGTCATTGTGCTGACCGGTTCGACGCCGCTGCTGTCGGACGCGCTGCTGCGCCGCCTCAAGCTCGGCGGCCGCCTGTTCGCCATCACCGGCGAGGCACCCGTGATGGAAGCGCAGCTCATCACCTGCACCGCGCCCGGCGCCTATCGCAGTGTAACGCTGTTCGAGACCTGCGTGGCGCCGCTGCTCAACGCGCCGCACCCCGCCGCATTCGTTTTCTGAGCGTCTGCCTGATGCGCCAGTTTCGTCCCGCCGAACTCGCCGCCCACCTGCAGGCCGGGCACGCGCCGGTGCTGCTCGACGTGCGCGAGCCGTGGGAATGGAACCTGTGCCGCCTGCCCGGCACGGTGCTGATCCCGATGCGCGAGCTGCCCGAGCGCCAGGCCGAATTGAACAAGGACGCCGAAACCGTGGTCATCTGCCATCATGGCGTTCGCAGTTATCACGCGGCACGCTATCTTGAAAGCCTGGGCTTCGGCAATGTCATCAATCTGTCGGGCGGCATGGCTGCCTGGGCAGACGAAGTCGAACCGGCCATGCCGCGCTACTGAACCGCTACAAGAACTGGATCCAACATGCAGCTCAAGCCCCTGTTACTCGCCCTGACCCTGGCGCTGGCCCCCACTGCCCACGCCACCAACCTGACCGACGTCTACCGCGACGCGCTGGCCTACGACGCGCAATTCGCCGCCGCGCGCGCCGCATACGAGGCCGGCAAGGAAAAAGCGGTGCAGGGCCGCGCCGGGCTGCTGCCCAACGTCAACCTAGGCGGCAACGTGCGCTACCAGAATGTCGACGCCTCCTACGGGGAAGACACCTTTTCCTCCAACAGCATCGGGATCAACGCCGCGCAACCCTTGTTCCGCAAGCAGAACAGCGTGCAGTACGAACAATCGAAGAATCAGGTGAAGATCGCCGAAATGCAGTTGAAGGTGGCCGAGCAGGAGCTGATCCTGCGGGTGGCGCAGGCCTATTTCGACGTGCTGCAGTCGCAGGACAACATCGCCTTCATCAATTCGCAGAAGGCCTCGATCACCGAACAGCTGGCCGCCGCCAAGCGCAATTTCGAAGTCGGCACCGCCACCATCACCGACACTCACGAAGCGCAGGCCCGCTTCGACCTCGCCGTCGCGCAGGAAATCGCCGAGCAGAACAGCCTCAACATCCGTCTGCGCGCGCTGGAAAAACTGATCGGCAAGCCGGCCGGCACCCTCGACAGTCTGGTCGACAACAAATTGCTGCGGGCCGAAGCCGGCACCCTCGACGAATGGGCCGCGCGCGCCGCCGACGGCAACCTGCAGGCCGAAATCCAGCGCATCGCCAAGACCATCGCCGACCAGGAAGTCGAGCGCAACCGCGCCGGCCATTATCCGACGCTGGATGCGGTGGCCGGCTACACCGTTAACAACAACCAAAGCTTCGGCACCGGGAAGATCGATACGAAGACAGCCAGCATCGGCGTCGAACTCAACCTGCCGATCTACCAGGGCGGGCTGACCAGTTCGCGCGTGCGCGAAGCCGTCGCCTTCCAGGAAAAGGCGCGCCAGGATCTGGAATTCGCCACCCGCGAAGCCGGCTTGCAGGCCCGTCAGGCCTGGCTCAACGTCAACAGCGGCGTCGCCCGCGTGCGTGCGCTGGAACAGGCGCTGATCTCCACCCAGGCACAGCTCGACTCGACCAAGCTCGGCCTCGATGTCGGCGTGCGCACCAACCTCGACGTGCTCGATGCCGAGCAGCAGGTGCTGTCCGCCCGCCGCGACCTCGCCGCCGCACGCTATGCCTACCTGCTGGCTACGCTGTCACTGAAGGCCGCCGTCGGCACGCTGAGCCCGGCCGATCTGGCCGAGATTGATCAGCACCTGAGACCCGTTCCGCAGTAAACGTCCGAGGGGCGGTGCCGCCGCACGCTACCGTCGGCTTGAAGGATTAAACCAACGCTGACACCAGCTCCGCCACCCGCGTCGCCGCACCGCGGTGGCGTGCGGCGAACGCCAGTCCGGCCTCGCCCATGCGCGCACGCATCGGGCCATCGCCCAGCAGCTTCAGCGCATTTTCCAGCAGGTCGGCGGCGTCGTTCACCCGCAGCGCCGCGCCCGCATCGATCGCCCGCTGGGTCGCCTCCTCGAAGTTGTAGGTATAGGGCCCCACCAGCACCGGCCGTCCCACGCTCGCCGCCTCGATCAGGTTCTGTCCGCCCAGCGGCTGCAGACTGCCACCGACGAAGGCGGCATCGCAGGCCGCGTAATACGCAAACAGTTCCCCCAGGCTGTCGCCCAGCAGCACCCGCGTGCCCGGATTCAATGCCGTTCCCTCCGCAACGCTGCGCCGCTGATACGGCAAACCCGTCGACTCGACCAGCGCCGCCACCGCATCGAAGCGTTGCGGATGCCGCGGCACCAGCACCAGCAGCACGTCGACCGGCGCGGCGTCACTGAAGGCGCGCAACAAGGGCAGTTCCTCGCCTTCGCGCGTGCTTGCCGCCAGCAGCACGGGGCGGGCGCCCCATGCCGCTTTCCATGCCGCGCCGCGTTCGAGCTGATCGGTCGGCGGCGCGATGTCGAATTTGAGATTGCCAGTGACGTGAACCGACGCCGCGCCCAGTTTGAGCAGGCGCGCGGCGTCGGCTTCGGTCTGCGCGGCAATGCTGTCGATCCGCTGCAGCGACGCCCGCGTCAGCGCCGGCAGCCGCGCATAGCCGCGCGCCGAACGTTCCGACAGCCGCGCATTGGCCAGCACCAGCGGCACGCCCGCGCGCGCAGCAGCGCGGATCAGATTGGGCCACAGCTCGGTTTCCATCAGGATGCCGACGCGCGGCTTCAGCCGCCGCAGGAAGCGGCGCACCAGCCAGGCATAGTCGTAGGGCAGATAGACAATGTGCGCAAAACCACCGTACAGCGATTCGGCGGTGGCGCGCCCGGTCGGCGTCATGCAGGTCAGCAGCACGGGCGAATCCGGATGCGCGGTGCGCAATGCGGCGATCAGCGGCTGCGCCGCGCGCATCTCGCCGACCGACACCGCATGGATCCACAGTGCGCCGGTCACCGGCGCCGGCCCGAGCGCCAGCCGCTCAGCCCAGTGCCGCCAGTAGCCGCGCTCGCGTCGGCCCCGCCACAGCAGGCGCAGCGGAATCAGCGGCGCGGCCAGCAGCAGCGCCAGGCGGTAGAGCGTCCAGTCGAGAATCAGACGGATTTTGAACATCGCCGGATTGTAAGGGTGGCAGGGCCTGCGCCCAAACCAGGTGTCATCGGCCGGCATGCGGCCGGTGCTAGAATCGACGCCACCCTGAGGGAGAAAAAATGAAAATCCTGCTCACCGGCGCGGCCGGGTTTATCGGCATGCACGTCGCGCAAATCCTGTTGAAGCGCGGCGACGAAGTCGTCGGCATCGACAGCCTCAACGACTACTACGACCCGGCGCTGAAGCTCGCGCGGCTGGAGCAGCTGAAGCCCTACCCCAACTTCCGCTTCCTCAAGGACGACATCTCCGACCGCATGGTGATGGAAGACCTGTTCGAGAAAGGCCACTTCGACGCCGTCATCAACCTCGCCGCGCAGGCCGGCGTGCGCTACTCGCTGAAGAATCCGCACGCCTACGTGCAGTCCAACATCGTCGGCTTCGCCAACCTGCTCGAAGGCTGTCGCCACCACGGCGTCAAGCACTTCGTCTACGCTAGCTCGTCCTCCGTGTACGGCGCCAACACCAAAATTCCGTTCTCCACCCACGACCCGGTCAACCACCCGGTCAGCCTGTACGCCGCCAGCAAAAAGGCCAACGAGCTGATGGCGCACACCTACTCCCACCTCTACGGCCTGCCCACCACGGGCCTGCGCTACTTCACCGTCTACGGTCCGTGGGGTCGGCCCGACATGTCGCCGTGGCTGTTTACTTCCGCGATATTGGAAGGCCGCACCATAGACGTCTTCAACCATGGCGACATGATGCGCGACTTCACCTACATCGACGACATCGCCGACGGCACCGTCAAAGTGCTCGACCGCATCCCGCACGGCAATCCCGACTTCGACCACAAGAATCCCGACCCGGCATCGAGCCACGCGCCTTACCGCCTCTACAACATCGGCAACCACACCCCGGTGCAGCTGATGGACTTCATCGGCACCATCGAAGCCGCGCTCGGCCAGACCGCGAAAAAGAACTTCCTGCCGATGCAGGACGGCGACGTGCAGGCGACCTACGCGGATGTGGACGACCTGATCCGCGACACCGGGTTCACGCCGGCGACGACACTGGAATACGGGATTGGGAAGTGGGTGGAGTGGTATCGGAGATATAAACAGCTGGGCTGACAGGAAGAGGTAACCGAAGCGGCCCCCCCTTTAGCTGCTAGTGAAGACAGGGGAAACAATGGATGCATGAACGTTCGCACAAGCAATACTGGATGAGGCGCGCCTTACTTGAAACATACGGGCAAATCACTCCTGCCATGGAAAAAAGCCTGAAAAGAAGGGAAGCTGTCGAGCAGGCCCGCGAAAAGGTGGGGGATCCGACGTTTGATCATGATGCAAGGCGACGCTACTGGGTAGGGTTTTGGCAGAGTCTTTTGGCTGGATCTGCTGCCGGCACTCTGGCAGTTGTTTCTTATGCCTTTTTGCGTGCTCTGAACGAGACAGTGGCTCTAGTGAGCACGATGCTACTTTTGTCGATAGCAGCATACCTGTTCTTCTGGAAATCCCGGACTTGTGGGGCGTGCGGGGGTAAATTCATATACCGTTTTCCAATCTATTGCATTGAGTGTGGCGAGACGTACCTGTTCCACAAAGCCGGGAGGTGGCTGTTTGAAAAAACACAAGTCAGGACAGCCGATCGGACAAGAGCGCACAGGGAGGAGAAGTTCGGGCATCAGGATCGTCTGCTTGCCGAGGCCGACGAGATTGCGTCGAGCAAGGACAATGAGTTTAGTCCTGAAGAAATCTCCCGTCTGGAAGAAATATTGCAGGACTTGGCCAAATACAAACTTAAGAAGTAAAAATAACGCGGGATAAAGGGGACGCTACCTTTATCTGGGATCGTGCCCGAAACCACTTTGGGGTCAGGTCTTGCAATATCACATACGCCACGCACGACTCACGCAGCCGCCGCCAGCGGCTGAATCGCCGCCAGATTCTCAGCCAGCGCCTCGCGCGTGAGAGCCAGGTCGTAGTGCGCCTGCAGGTTCAGCCAGAACTCGGCTTCCATGCCGAAGTAGACGCCCAGGCGCGCGGCGGTATCGGCGGTGATGCTGCGCTTGCCGGCGACGATTTCGCCGATGCGGCGTTGCGGCACGCCGATTTCCTTGGCCAGTCGGTATTGGGTCACGCCCAACGGCTTGAGGAATTCTTCCAGCAGGATTTCGCCGGGGGTGGCGAGCGGAATTTGACGTTTTGCCATGATGGCTCCTGATGAAATTGAGTTAGTGATAATCAACGATTTCCACGTCCCACGCTGCGTCGTCTTTCCAGACAAAACACACACGCCACTGGTCGTTGACGCGGATGCTCCATTGACCTTTGCGGTCGCCTTTGAGCGCTTCGAGCCGGTTTTGCGGCGGAATGCGCAAGGACTCCAAACGCTCGACGGCGTGTAGCATCTGCAATTTGCGGATCGCCACGCTTGCGATGTTGGCAAACCGCGGGGAGCGTTTCCCCTCGAACAGCGCTTGTGTTTCGCGACACTTGAATCGCTTGATCATGCCGCCACACTAACGCCTCGCGTTAGTAGTGTCAAGCGATCGTCCTGGTGACTTGCAACACCGTTGCTAACGTAAATTGAGCCGCTCAGAACCGACCCTTTCACACCCACCGATGAACAGCGCCACCGTCAAAACCTACCTGCCTTGGGTCGTAGCCGTGGCGCTGTTCATGGAGGGGCTCGACACCACCATCGTCAACACGGCGATCCCGGCGATCGCGGAGGGGCTGCAGGTGACGCCGCTGAGCCTGAAGGCGGTGGTGACGAGCTACATCCTGAGCCTGGCGGTGTGCATCCCGGTCAGCGGCTGGATGGCGGATCGCTATGGCACGCGCCGTGTGTTCAGCATCGCGGTCGCGGTGTTCACTGTGGCCTCGATCCTGTGCGGCCTGGCGCAAAACGCGCCGATGCTGGTGGCGGGGCGCATCCTGCAGGGCGTGGGCGCGGCGATGATGATGCCGGTGGGGCGACTGGCGATCATCCGCACCTTTCACAAGTCCGAGCTGCTGCGGGCGATGAACTTCGTCATCATCCCGGCGCTGATCGGGCCGTTGCTGGGGCCCACGGTCGGCGGCCTGATCGTGCACTGGTTCTCGTGGCACTACATTTTCTTCATCAACGTGCCGGTGGGGCTGGGGGCGCTGTGGCTGGCGCATCGCTACATGCCGGATTACCGCGGCGATTCACGACGTCCGCTGGATATCATCGGCCTGGTGCTGTTCGGCAGCGGCGCGGCGCTGCTGTCCTGGCTGCTGGAAATCTTCGGCGAGCATCAGATCGACGCGACCTCGGCGGCGGTGCTGCTGGCGCTCAGCCTCAGCCTGCTGGCCGCGTATGTGCTGCATGCCCGCGAGACGCCCCATCCGCTGTTGCGCCTGGCGCTGTTCCGGGTGCGCACGTTTCGCGTGTCGGTGGTGGGTGGCTTCGTCACGCGGCTGGGCGTGGGCGGCATGCCCTTCCTGCTGCCGCTGCTCTATCAGTTGGGCCTGGGGATGCCGGCGTGGCAGTCGGGCCTGTTGATGATGCCGGTGGCGGCGGCGGCGATGTTCATGAAGCTGATTGCCTCGTGGGTGTTGGCGCGCTTCGGCTACCGGCGCGTGCTGACGGTGAACACGGTGATGATCGGGATCGTGGTCAGCCTGTTCTCGCTGGTGACGCCGGCCACGCCGATCGGGCTGATCGTGCTGCTGGGGCTGGCGCTGGGTTTCTTCAATTCGCTGCAATACACCAGCATGAATTCGATGGCTTATGCCGACATCGACACGCCCGATTCGAGCATGGCCAGCACGATCGCCAGCTCGATGCAGCAGATGTCGATGAGCTTCGGGCTGGCCTGTGGCTCACTGGTCGCCGGCTGGTATCTGGGCGAGCTGCCGCAGACCGACCGCGCGGCAGTGATGACGGCGCTCCACTACACCTTGCTGACGGTGGGTGTGTTCACGATGCTGTCGTCGCTGTCGTTCTGGTCGCTGCGCGCGCGGGATGGCGAAAGCGTGAGCCGCGGCAGCGTGCGCGTGGCGGAAGAGTAGGCACGGCCGGAGCGCTCGCGCCCGGCCTGCCGTTACAGATCCGACGCCTGGGCGCTGATCATGTTCTGGTAAAGCATGGTGGAGATGACCAGGGTGTCCTGGCTGGTCAAGGCTTCGAATGACAGGCCATGCAGTGTGGCGGGCTTTTCATCGTCGGCCGTACGTGAGGCATTCACTGAACGAATGATGCACGCCAGGGCCAGCACATGCTCGGTGTCGCCGACCTTGACGCGGAATTTGAGCGTGAGCGGCGCGCCGACTTCGCCAATTTTTTCGCTGACGGCGATCAGCGCCCCGCCGATGCTGATGTCTCGCGCGACGCACGCATACCCACGGCCGTCTTCAACCGTGGCATGGCAGATGATGTTGATCCGTCCACGCGGGCTGCCTCGGATGACCAGCCCCCGCACTTCCTTCGGGTAGGAAAGATGGAGGTGGGGATACGGCGTGTTGGTCACGCGGATTGCCTTGGACGAAAAGGCGTAGACGCTCTTTCCGCTGAACAGGCGAATGACGAAGTCCTGACCTTCGCGAACCAGCATCATGGTGCCGTTGATGATGGGCGTGGTCACGATAACGCTTTGGCCCTTGAGGTAGCCCACCAGCGTGACGAAGCTGCGCGATGGCTCGATATCGGACTGGAACTGCAGCTGGATGGAATCGCCGACGCTCAGCTTGACCTGGTCCAGCGTCATCACGCCGGATTCACGTTGCGCCGAAGCCGGTGTCCCCTTGCCTGTCTGGGCAGACTTGTCGTCAGGGCTTCTGGACACGGCGTTATCAATCAAGGTTTTTAGGTGCTGTACAGGTTTGAGGAAAGACCCAACGTGCATTGCATTTGCCGGGGCATCGTAGAGCATCCGGAGTCAGGCTGCAAACCGTCGTCCATCGCCTCAAGTCGTCCAATGACGACAGGACAAGTCCCGTCTAAGATTTTGTTTTACTGAGGATTCTTCTAATCCGCCGGATTTGGCGTCGCTGTCAGGCGACGTTTTGCCCGGTTTTTTGCCTGTTTGCAACGCAGCAAAATCCTTATCCCTCTGTTTATCAAACGCTTTTGAGCGCTGGCTCGTGTATTGCTCTAAGACAGTGCGGCCAGATCCGGTCGCAAGCACACCAGAGCGTTTTGCAAACCGTTACCGAGAGAGCCCATCCCATGCTGAAGAATTTTATGCACACCAGCAATGAAAAAACCGAGTCCAACCGGGTCAGCCCTTCGACGCTCGACGCCACCCGGCGCACCGCGCCGCTGGCCAAGGCCGCCGAACCCGTACGCGAAGAGACCCCGACGGTCCGCGTGCCGAATGACGTGACGAGCGATGACGGCAACAAGCTGATCGTCGGCCCCAACATCAAGCTGAAAGGCTCCGAGATCACCGATTGCGAAATCCTGGTGGTGGAAGGCCGTGTGGAAGCGTCGATGAACAGCCGTGACATCCGCATCGCCGAGGGCGGCGTGTTTTCGGGCAAGGCCGAAATCGATGTGGCGGAAGTGCGTGGCACCTTCGAAGGCGACCTCACCGCGCGCAAGCGTCTGGTGATCTACGCCACCGGCAAGGTCAGCGGCGTGATTCGCTATGGCGCGATGATGGTCGAGGAAGGCGGCACGATCTCCGGCGACGTGGCCACGCTGGCGTCAGGCCCCAGCCTCGCCAAGGTGCCGGACGCCGAGACGCAGGCCGAATCGGACACGCACACCCCCACCGCGCAGGACCTGATTTCCGGCGCGGCGTTTGCGCGCGGTCAGCGACGCTAGGGTTGAACTCTGTCTAGCGGCATTCCCGCTGTCGCCAATGCGCGACGGCGGGGTGCTGTTGTTGCTGCACCCACCCCCGAAACCGCCCCGCCTTCAGCCGGCGCAGGCGGGGCGCCCGCTTGGGCCGCTTTCTTACAGCTTCGCGCTGCGTCCGCCGTCCACCGCCAGAATCTGACCCGTCACGAACTGCGTGTCCATCGCGAAGAAGCGCACCGCAAGCGCGATGTCGTGGGGATCGCCGGCGCGCTTCAGCATGGTGTGCGAGACAATGCGCTGGCGCGAGACCTCGTCGAAATTCGCATCGTCTTCCGGCCACATGATCGGGCCCGGCGCGATGCCGTTGACGCGCACTTCCGGCGCCAGCTCGCGCGCCAGGGATTTGGTCAGCCCGACCAGGCCGGCCTTGGCGACGGAATAGACGACGTAGTTTTTCATCGGCCGGTCGGCGTGGATGTCGGTGATGTTGATGATGCAGCCGCGACGCTTCTTCAGTTCCGGCGCGGCGGCCTGCGACAGAAACATCGGCGCCTTGAGGTTGCTGCCCATCAGGTCGACCCAGTCCTTTTCGGCGATGCTGCCCACCGGCGTGGGATAAAAGCTCGAGGCATTGTTGAGCAGCACATCGAGCCCGCCGAAGGTGATGACGGTCTGGTGAACCAGGCTCGGCAGCCCGCCGATATCAAGCAGGTCGGCCTGGATCAGCGCCACCGAATCGGGACGGACCGCGTTGAGCTCGTTCTGCAGCGCACGCGCCTCGGTGGCCGAGCTGCGGTAGTGGATCATCAAGTTGGCGCCGGCCGCGTGCAGCAATCGCGCCGACGCGGCACCCACCCGCCTGGCCCCACCGGTAATCAACACCACTTTGCCTTGCATCGGGATTCGCCCTTATAGTCGCGTGATTCTGGATTATCCAACCGTCCGCATTATCCCTGATTCATTCGCCGCATGCTGCCTGCTCCTACTCCCGACGCGCTTGCCCACAGCCAACGCGTCACCGCGCACCTGCGGTCGCTGATCGACGACGCCGGCGGCTGGATCCCGTTTTCGCGCTATATGGAAACCGCGCTCTATGCGCCGGGGCTGGGTTATTACGCCGCCGGGGCGATGAAGTTCGGCGCGGCGGGCGACTTCGTCACCGCGCCGGAAATGACGCCGCTGTTCGGCCGCACGCTGGCGCAGGCGATTGCGCCGGTGCTGCAGGAAACCGGCGGCGAGGTGCTGGAACTGGGCGCCGGCAGCGGGCGACTGGCGGCGGACCTGCTGGCCGAACTGGACCAGCTCGGGAGCAAGCCGGCGCGCTACAGCATTCTAGAAGTGAGCGCTGACTTGCGGCAACGCCAGCAGCAGACGCTGGCGCGCGAACAGCCGCGGCTGCTCGAGCAGGTGCGCTGGCTGGAGGCGCTGCCGCAACATTTCAACGGCGTGATCCTCGGCAACGAAGTGCTCGACGCGCTGCCGGTGGAGCTCGTACACGGGACAAATGCCGGGCCGCAGCAGCGCGGCGTGACGTGGACGGGCGACGGCTTCGCCTGGCAGGACCGGCCGATCGACGACCCGGTGCTGCGCGCCCGCGCCGACGCCCTGGCGCTGCCGCCGGGCTACCTCACCGAAATCAACCTGGCGGCGGACGCACTGATCGCTTCGCTCGCCCACGGCCTCGATCGCGGTCTGATCCTGATGATCGACTATGGTTTCAGCGCGAGTGAGTACTACCACCCACAACGCCACATGGGCACGCTGCGGGCGCATTACCGCCACCATGCGCTGGACGATCCGTTCTACCTGCCGGGGCTCGCCGACCTGACCGCGCACGTCGACTTCAGCGCGGTGGCCCGGGCGGGAACGGATGCGGGGCTGGAACTCGCGGGCTACACCAGCCAGGCGGGCTTTTTACTGAACAGCGGGCTGACCGAGCTGCTGATGCAGACCCCGCCGACCGAGGTCGCGGCTTACCTGCCGCAGGCGAATGCGGTGCAGCGGCTGGTATCGCCGGCCGAGATGGGGGAGCTGTTCAAGGTGATCGGCCTCGCCAAAGGCGCGCTGGCGCCCCTGGCGGGATTCGCGCGCGGCGACCGCCGGCACACGCTGTAAATCAAACTGGCTTTTACACTAGCGGCAGCTGGGCGTCGTCTTCATCTTGCAGTCGCGTCACCCGCACCGCATGCAGGCGGCGACTGTCGGCACGCAGGATGCTGAACAGGAAACCGTCGAACTTGACCGATTCGCCACGCTTGGGCAAATGGCCGAAGCGCGAGACGACCAGCCCGCCGACGGTGTCGAATTCCTCGTCGGAGAAATGCGCGCCCAGGGTCTGGTTGAAATCGTCGATCTCGGTGCCGGCTTTTACGCGGAACACGCCTTCGTTTTCGCGGATGATGTTGTCCTCGGTCTCGTCGAAGTCGTATTCGTCCTCGATGTCGCCGACGATCTGCTCCAGCACGTCCTCGATCGTCACCAGCCCGGCGACGCCGCCGTATTCGTCGACGACGATGGCAATGTGGTTGCGGTTGGAACGGAATTCCTTCAGCAGCACGTTGAGCCGTTTCGATTCCGGAATGAACACGGCCGGGCGCAGCATGCCGCGGATGTCGCTGTCGGACTCGGCGTAGTGGCGCAGCAGGTCCTTGGCCAGCAAGATCCCGATGACGTCGTCGCGGTCCTTGTCGATGACCGGGAAGCGCGAGTGCGCAGTTTCGATGACATGGGGAATGAAAGCCTCGGGCGCGTCGTTGATGTCGACGACGTCCATCTGCGCGCGCGGGATCATGATCTCGCCAACGCGCATTTCGGACACCTGCAGCACGCCCTCGATCATCGCCAGGGCGTCGGCATCCATCAGGCTGTTTTCGTAGGCACCGTGGAGCAGCTCGATCAGCTGTTCACGGTCTTCGGGTTCGCGCATCAGCCAGTGGGAGATGCGCTCGAGCAAGCTCGGTTTGGGACTACTGTCAGACTCCATTTTCGTATCAGGAAGTGTAGGGATTGGGGATATGAAACCGCTTCAGTATAGCGATTTCGCGTGATTCCATGATATTGGCCTCGGCCGGGTCGAGGTGATCGTGACCCTGCAGGTGCAACACGCCATGGATGGTCATGTGGGCGTAATGGTGTTGCAGCGGCTTGCCCTGCTCGCGCGCCTCGCGCTCGACCACCGGCGCACAGATCACCACGTCGCCGCCCAGCACGCCGCGCCCGGCGCCATCGTGGCCAATCTCGCCGTATTCGAAAGTCAGCACGTTGGGGACATAGCCCTTGTGGCGATAGTCCTGGTTGAGCGCCTGCGCTTCGTCGGCGTCGACGATGCGCACCGTGATCTCGGCCGGAAACTCGAGCGCCGCCGCAACCCAGCGACGCACTTGTGCGCGGCTCGGCAACTCGGTCGCCGCGCTGGCGAACTGCACCGACAGGCTGAATTCAGGCGCCACGCTTTTCCGTTTCCGCACGGCGCGCGGCGTAGGCGTCGACAATGCGGCCGACCAGCGGGTGGCGCACCACGTCTTCGGACAGGAAGTGGGTGAAGGCAATGCCGCGCACGTCGCCCAGCACCTCGGTCGCATCCAGCAGGCCGGACTTGATGTGCTTGGGCAGGTCGATCTGCGTCGGGTCGCCGGTCACCACGGCGCGCGCGCCAAAACCAATCCGCGTCAGAAACATCTGCATCTGCTCCGGCGTGGTGTTCTGCGCCTCGTCGAGAATGATGAAGGCGTGATTGAGCGTGCGCCCGCGCATGAAGGCGAGCGGTGCGACCTCGATGGCGTGCCGCTCAATCAGCCGCGTCACCTTGTCGAAACCCATCAGGTCGTACAGCGCGTCGTACAGCGGGCGCAGGTAGGGGTCGACCTTCTGCGTCAGGTCGCCCGGCAGGAAGCCGAGCCGCTCGCCGGCTTCGACCGCCGGCCGGGTCAGCACGATGCGCTTGACCTGCTCGCGCTCCAGCGCGTCGACCGCGCAGGCGACGGCAAGATAGGTCTTGCCGGTACCGGCCGGGCCTACGCCGAAGGTGATGTCGTGGCTGCGGATCTGCTCGATGTATTCGCCCTGGCGCGGCGTGCGCGCGCGGAGATCCGCACGGCGCGTACGCAGCGCGGGACCTTCCTCGTCGGCACGGCCGCGGGTGAGTTCGACCAAGCCCAGCTGGATGTCGTCGAGCGAGAGTTCGTCGTGCGCGCGGTTGTAGAAATGCTCGATCGCCTGTGCGCCCTTTTCGGCCTGGGCGGCATCGCCGCTGAAGCGGAAGCTGGAACCACGGCGGCCGATGGTGACGTCGAACGCCGCCTCGATCTGGCGCAGGTTCTCGTCCATCGGGCCACACAGGTTGGCCAGGCGCCGGTTGTCTTCCGGGGCGAGGCGCAGTTCAACGATATCGGTTTTCAAGCGCTTGTGGTCTCGGTGAGGGCGACTTCGCCGCGCAGGCTGTGCGGCAGGGCCTGGGTGATGGTGACGTCGACGAACTGCCCGATCAGGCGCGGCTGGCCGGCGAAGTTGACGATGCGGTTGTTGTCGGTGCGACCGGCGAGCTCCTCGGCGTTTTTCCTGGCGTGGCCTTCGACCAGCACGCGCTGCATGCTGCCGACCATGGCCTGGTTCACTTTCTGCGCCTGCGCCTCGATCTGCGCCTGCAATCTCATGAGCCGCTGCGTCTTCAGTTCGGCCGACACGTCATCCGGATAGTCGGAGGCCGGCGTGCCGGGGCGCTTGCTGTAGATGAAGGAGAAGCTGGCGTCGAAGTCGAGCTCGACGATCAGCTTCATGGTCGCCTCGAAATCGGCCTCGGTCTCGCCGGGGAAGCCGACGATGAAGTCGGACGACAGGCAGAGGTCGGGGCGCTGTTCGCGCAATTTCCGCACGATGGATTTGAATTCGAGCACGGTGTGGCCGCGCTTCATCGCCGCGAGGATGCGGTCGGAACCCGACTGTACCGGCAGATGCAGATGCGACACCAGCTTGGGCAGCGTGCCATAGCACTCGATCAGCCGCTGCGTCATTTCACGCGGGTGGCTGGTGGTGTAGCGGATGCGCTCGATTCCTGGAATCTCATGCACCATTTCCAGCAAAAACGCGAAGTCGGCGGTGCCGCCCTCGTGCAACGCGCCCTGGTAGGCGTTGACGTTCTGCCCCAGGAGCGTGACTTCCTTCACCCCGTGTTCGGCCAGACGCGACACTTCGGCAATGACGTCGTCGAACGGGCGCGAGACTTCCTCGCCGCGCGTGTAGGGCACGACGCAGAAGGTGCAGTACTTGGAGCAGCCTTCCATGATCGAGACGAAGGCCGACGAACCCTCGACCCGCGCCGGCGGCAGGTGGTCGAATTTCTCGATTTCGGGAAAGCTGATATCGACTTGGGCGCGGCCGGTCTCGCGGCGTTGCGCGATCAGTTCCGGCAGGCGGTGCAGGGTCTGTGGGCCAAACACCACGTCGACGAAGGGCGCACGCGACACGATCGCGGCGCCTTCCTGCGATGCGACGCAGCCGCCGACGCCGATGATGAGATTGGGGTTGAGCTGCTTCAGATGGCGCACCCGGCCGAGGTCATGGAACACCTTCTCCTGCGCCTTTTCGCGCACCGAGCAGGTGTTGAACAGGATGACGTCGGCGTCTTCGGGTGTGTCGGTTTTCACCAGACCATCGGATGCGCCCATCACGTCGGCCATCTTGTCCGAGTCGTACTCGTTCATCTGACAGCCGAAGGTTTTGATGTAGATCTTCTTCATGGGGTGCCGGGACAGTGAATAGACTGAGGGCGGGGATTTCGCCGCTGCAATTGAGCCGCAGCCACGAAATGAGAAATGTGGTGGTGATGAGTGGACTTGAACCACCGACCCCCGGATTATGAATCCGATGCTCTAACCGACTGAGCTACATCACCTTGGGGACTGCTTCTTCGGCCAGCGACCGCCGAAAAGGCGCGCATTTTAGCTGATCGGGACACACACTGTCAAAGCGCGTTGCCGGGAGGAAAGGCGGCGATTCCGGTTGGCGCGGGATTCACTGCGGCCGCAGTTTCGCCAGTTCGTCGAGCAGGCTAATCAGCAGTTCGCGTCCTAGCGGCCCCATGCCGGCGACCAGCTGGTCGGTGTCGCGTTCGCCGTTGACCAGCCGGCGCATGCGTCCACCCAACAGCGCCATGTCACCGCCCGCCTTCATCATCTGCTCGGCCATGTTGGCGAGTACTGACATCGCCTGTGCGTCGCCCCGGGCTGCGGCATCGATCAGCGCGGCCAGCCCCGGCGCGGCGGCGCTGCCGTCCGGCTGGGTGTCGAGCGCGGGCAGCGTGGCGGGGTTGTCGATGCCGCGCAGGATGGCGTCGAGTAGGATGCCGTCTTCCTCGTCCAGCCCCAGCTTGATCGAGGGATCGCGGCGGCCATTGATGACGTGGCGCAGCGCGCCGACCAGGCGCGGCCAGCCGGCCTGCTCGGCGGCGTCGAGCTGTTTCATCAGGTCGGGCAACTGGCTGCGGTCGCGCAGCGCGTTGACGACGGTGTGGATGAAGGCGGCGTGGACGCGCAGGACTTGTTCGACGGCGGAGGGGAGTTGGGCCATGGCAGGGGTCAGGGGTCAGGGGTCAGGGGTCAGGGAGAGCGA
>NZ_JAUYRI010000017.1 GCF_030696885.1 Thiobacillus sp. | reverse complement strand
ACTTCTTGGCAGCACCGCCAAACTTCTTCGCCAGAATGGTGGTGATCGCCGCGGTCAAGGTGGTCTTGCCGTGGTCAACGTGTCCAATGGTGCCAACGTTTACGTGCGGTTTGGTCCGCTCGAATTTTTCCTTAGCCATTTCAAGTACCCCTCAATTTTGCACAAGTAACGATGCGACGACTTTGACAACTACTTAATCAAACCGGTGCGCCACCTTAATAAATAAACGGCGACACCTAAAACGGGTGCGCCAACCTTAATCGGCGGGCACCTAAAATCTGGTGCCCATGGGCAGGATTGAACTGCCGACCTCTCCCTTACCAAGGGAGTGCTCTGCCACTGAGCTACATGGGCCTTGGACTTACAACAACCAAATAAGCCCATTACAAAAACTGGAGCGGGTGAAGGGAATCGAACCCTCGTCTTAAGCTTGGAAGGCTTCAGCTCTACCATTGAGCTACACCCGCTTCGCCCTGCTCGACCTGCAAAATCTGGTGGTGGGGGAAGGATTCGAACCTTCGAAGGCAGAGCCGTCAGATTTACAGTCTGATCCCTTTGACCGCTCGGGAACCCCACCCAAACGAAGCGCGAGATTATAGGGGGCTTAGCGAGGTGGTGTCAAACACTGCCGGCGTAAATCCGCCGTTATACGTTGAACAGGAAATTCAGCACGTCACCGTCCTTGACGACGTATTCCTTGCCCTCGGCACGCATCTTGCCTGCCTCCTTGGCCCCCTGCTCGCCCTTGCAGGCAATGAAATCGTCAAATGCGATGGTCTGGGCGCGGATGAAACCGCGCTCGAAATCGGTGTGGATGACGCCGGCCGCCTGCGGCGCGGTGTCGCCCTTGTGGATGGTCCAGGCCCGTACTTCCTTGACCCCGGCGGTGAAATAGGTCTGCAGGCCGAGCAAATCATAGGCGGCGCGGATCAGGCGGTTGAGGCCGGGCTCGTCCCAGCCCAGCTCCTTCAGGTATTCCAGGCGGTCTTCCGGCGACAATTCCTGCAATTCGGCCTCCAGCGCCGCACATACCGGCACCACCGGCGCACCTTCCTTGTCCGCAAAGGCTTTCAGCGCATCCAGCATGGGGTTGTCGTGAAAACCGTCTTCGCTGACGTTGGCGACATACAGCGTGGGCTTGACCGTCATCAGGCACAGCGACCTGATCGCCTCCATGCCCTCGGCGTCGAGCCCGGCGGCGCGTGCAGGGCGGCCCTCGTTCAGCGCAGTCAGCACCGGCTTCAGGGCTTCGACGATGACTTTCGCCTCCTTGTCGCCGCCGCGCGCCGCTTTTTCGTAGCGGATCAGGGCTTTCTCGGCACTTGCCAGGTCGGCGAGCGCCAGCTCGGTAGCGATGGTTTCCACATCCGACAGCGGATCGACCTTGCCGGCAACGTGAATCACGTTTTCGTCATGAAAACAGCGCACAACGTGGCAGATCGCGTCCGTTTCGCGGATATTTGCCAGAAACTGGTTGCCCAGGCCCTCACCTTTGGAGGCACCCGCGACCAGGCCGGCAATGTCGACGAATTCGACGATCGCCGGCACGACGCGCTGGGGCGTGATGATCTCGGCCAGCTGCGCCAGGCGCGGATCCGGCACTTCGACCACGCCGGTATTCGGCTCGATGGTGCAGAAGGGATAATTCTCCGCCGCAATGCCCGCCTGGGTCAGCGCGTTGAACAGGGTGGATTTTCCGACGTTGGGCAGGCCAACGATGCCGCACTTGAGACTCATGGTTTTTCCTGGGATGGGGTGGGTTTGGTGTTGGCGCGCTGGGTGGCGGCGTTCCACTCGCCTTGTTCGATCAGCGGCATCAGGTCCACCGCGCGTTCGATCGCCGCATCGATGTCGGCCTGCTCCTCACGGCGCGGCGGCTTCAGCACATAGTTGACGACTTCGTTGCGGTCGCCCGGATGGCCGATGCCGATTCGCAACCGCCAGTAGTCCTGCGTGCCCAGATGCGCGGTGATGTCCTTGAGACCATTGTGTCCGCCCATGCCGCCGCCGAACTTGAGGCGCAACTGGCCTGGCGGAATGTCGAGCTCGTCGTGCACCACCAAGATTTCCGCCGGCTCGATGCGATGGAAGCGCGCGAGCGCGCCGACCGCCTGACCGGAGCGGTTCATGAAGGTCTGCGGCAGCAGCATCCAGAGCGGTCCGCGGCGGCCGACGATGCCGTGAAAGCGCGACTCGTGCGCCAGCGGCAGGCCCCACCCGTGCGCGAGGCGCGCGCAAAACCAAAACCCGGCATTGTGCCGGGTTTCTTCGTAGTCGCGCCCCGGGTTACCGAGGCCGACAATCAGGCGGGGAGCCGTCATGACGGCTCACCACGCAACCGTGGGCGGGTTGCGTTCAGACTCACGCTGCGGGTTCAGCAGGCGTCTCGGGTGCAATCTCGTCCGACTTCATGCCCTTGGGCAGCGTGATCGTCACCACCGCGGGGTTCTCATGCTGAATGTGCGCAACGAATTCCACGTCATCGGGCAACTTGAGATCGTTCGCATGGATGGAATGACCCAGTTCCAGCGCGCCGATGTCGACTTCGATGTACTCGGGCAGGTTGCCCGGCAGACAGGTCACGTCGAGCTCGGTCACCACGTGGCTGACCTTGCCGCCGCCGGTCTTGACGCCAGGCGCGGTCTCTTCGTTCAGGAAGTGCAGCGGGACCTTGACGTGGATCTTGTGCGTCTTGTCGACACGCTGGAAGTCGACGTGCAGCACCTGCTGCCTGTAGGGATGCCACTGGGTGTCGCGCAACAGCACGCTTTGTTTGTTGCCGTCCACGGTCAGCGACAGCACGGAGGCGTGGAACGCTTCCTTGCGCAGCGCGTGGTAGAGCGCATTGTGATCCAGTTCGATCTGCATCGGGGCGTCGGTGCCGCCGTAAACGATGCCGGGGACCTTGCCGGTGCTGCGCAGGCGGCGGCTCGCACTCGACCCTTGCGCTTCGCGTTTGAAGGCGATGACTTCGATTTCCATGAGACTTCTCCTAAATAACTGCTAATAAATGCATCACCCGAAATGGGCAACGCATGGTGCAGCCCCCGCGACCAGGGGCATTCCCGGTTCGCTATTCAATGCTGCTTACTCTATGAATAGCGAACTGACAGAATCCTCATTGCTGATGCGGCGGATGGTTTCCGCCAGCAGTTCAGCCACCGACAATTGCCGGATTTTTGCGCAGCCGCGCGCATCGTCGCGCAACGGAATGGTGTCGGTCACCACCAGCTCGTCGATCGCGGAATGCGTCACGCGCTCGACCGCACTGCCGGACAGCACCGCATGGGTACAGTAGGCCATGACCTTTTTCGCGCCATGCTCTTTCAGCGCATTGGCCGCCTCGCACAGCGTATTCGCGGTGTCGACCATGTCGTCCATGATGATGCAGGTGCGGTCCTTCACATCGCCGATGATGTGCATCACCTTCGCCACGTTCGGCTTCGGGCGGCGCTTGTCGATGATCGCCAGATCGCACTCCAGCCGCTTGGCAATCGCCCGCGCCCGCACCACGCCGCCGACGTCGGGCGACACCACCATCAGGTTCGGGTGGTTGCGCTTCCAGATGTCGCCCAGCAGGATCGGGCTGGAATAGATGTTGTCGACCGGTATGTCGAAAAAGCCCTGAATCTGGTCGGAGTGCAGGTCCATCGTCAGTACCCGGTCCAGGCCGGCGCCCTGCAGCATGTTGGCCACCACCTTGGCGGTGATTGCCACCCGTGCCGAGCGGGTGCGGCGGTCCTGGCGCGCGTAGCCGTAATACGGAATGGCGGCGGTGATGCGGCCGGCCGAGGCGCGCTTCAGCGCATCGACCATCACCATCACTTCCATCAGCGTGTCGTTGGTCGGCTGACAGGTCGACTGCAGGATGAACACGTCCTTGCCGCGCACGTTCTCGAGAATCTCGACCATCACCTCGCCATCGGAAAAGCGCGACACCGTGGCCCGTCCGAGATGGATGTTGAGATGGCGCGCCACATCGCCGGCGAGACGCGGGTTGGCATTCCCGGTAAACACCATCAGGTTGTCTATGGACACGCGAGCCTCCGAGGGCTAGGCAACATCACAACAAAAACAGCCGCCACCGGCGGCTGCTCGCTCAATCTGGCTGGGGAGGTAGGGATCGAACCTACGAATGTCGGAATCAAAATCCGATGCCTTACCACTTGGCGACTCCCCAATAAATGGGTCCTGCTCAGGCGCAAAAACCGAACAGCGGATGCCTGTCGAGCCCCTGCGCCACAAATCCCCGCATCGTTTCAGGCAGCTGACGCAGTACGTCCCGCGCTGCGTCTTCCGTCTCGAAGGATGCGAACACGCAGGCGCCTGAACCGGTCATGCGGGCCTCGCCAAACCGTCCCAGCCATTCGAGATGACGAGCCACTTCGGGGTAACGCCGAACGACCACCGGCTGCAGATCATTCCGGCCCGCGCCTGCGGAAAAGGGCGCTATTTTGAGGGCTGGCGTGTCGCGTGTCAATTCCGGCGCAGCAAATATCGCGGCAGTCGGCACCTGCACCGGCGGCGTCAAAACCACATACCAGGCCGGCGACACTGCGATCGGCTGCAGGATGTCCCCCACCCCCTCGGCAAACGCCGTCTGCCCAAACACGAACACCGGCACGTCGGCGCCCAGCTCGAGGGCCAGCGTTTGCAGGGTTTCGCGCGATAAATTGACCTGCCACAGATGGTTAAGCGCCAGCAGCACCGTCGCGGCATCTGAACTGCCGCCGCCCAGCCCGCCGCCCAGCGGCAGAATCTTGTCGAGCCGGATGTTCACGCCGGCGCCGGCCGGGGCATGTGCCTGCAGCAGGCGCGCCGCGCGCACGGTCAGGTCGCTGTCTTCCGGCACCCCCGGGAGGTCGCCCTCGCGCACCACGCGGCCGTCGTCGCGCAGTTCGAGGTGCACGGTGTCGGCACGGTCAATCAGGCGGAACACGCTTTGCAGCAGGTGATAGCCGTCGGCGCGACGGCCGATGACGTGCAGAAACAGGTTGAGCTTGGCGGGCGCGGGGTAGGCGTGGCTCATTGAATCAGCCAACTGTCCGCCACCAGGCGGATTTGCAGGCCCTCGCGCGCGACCACCATGCGGCGCGGACGCGCATCGGCGGCGTATTCCAGGTAATCGATCACCCAGCCATCCTGCTTCAACTGGGCAACCCGCCCGCTGGCGTCGGGGGTCGACTCGAACGGGCCGGTGGGGGCGGGCCGGCCCTGCACCCACCAGGCCAGCCCGGCTACCGGCAGCACATAGCCCAGCGCCTCGCGCGTCAGCGTCTCGGCATCGGCGGCGCGGCGCGCGGGCTGGTTCGGCACTTCGAGCATAACGCCGTCGGCATCGCGCACGATGCGGGCCACGCCCTGTCCCAGCGGCGAGGTCATCAGCACGTCATCGGAGTCCGCACGGTGCTGCCACTGGATCCGGCCCGACAGACTCTGCTCGCCGCTCTGCACGCCGATGCGGCCCTGCAGGGTCCAGTTGGGCGACAGGGCAGGAAGCGGTGTGTCGACGCGCGCAACCGGCGCCACCGAGGCACAGCCGCCCAGTACCAGCGCGCACAGCGCAATCGCGGCAAGGCGACGCATCAGTGCGCGTGGCGCCGCAGGGTTTCCAGCAGCAATTCGTTCTGCGGATGGACATGCAGGCTGGACTGCCACAGCTTGCCGGCCTCGTCGCGCTGGCCGCGCGCCCACAGCACTTCGCCCAGGTGCGCGGCGATTTCCGGATCGGGGCGCACCTTGTAGGCGCGCTCGAGGTACTCCTGCGCACGCGCCAGGTTGCCCGAGCGGTATTGCGCCCAGCCCACGCTGTCGAGTATGAACGGATCCTCCGGCGCCAGCGCCAGCGCCTTGTCCAGCAGGACGATCGCTTCGGCCAGCCGATCGGTGCGGTCGGCCAGGGTATAGCCCAGCGCGTTGTAGGCCTGGGCGTCATCGGGGCGCAGCACGATCACGCGGCGCAGGTCGGCCTCGAGCACGTCAAGCTTGTCCAGTTTTTCCGCTGCCATGGCGCGGTCGTAGAGCAGTTCCGCCGAATCGGGGTAGCGCTTCAGGCCTTCCGACAGCATTTCGTAGACCGCCTCGGATGCCTTGCTCTCGCGCAGCAATTCGGCCTGTGCCTGGATCAAACGCACGTTCTGCGCATCGTTTTCGCCACGCGTGGCCGCCAGCAGGGCGCGCGCCTCATCCGACCTGCCGACACGCGCCAAGAGCGCAGCCTGGCGCGCACGTGCCGGCACCAGATAATTGCCGGACTGGACTTCATCGTAGTGGGCGAGCGCCGCCTCGGGCTGCTTCATCTGCTCGGCCACCTGGCCCAGGTAGTACTGCACGATGTCGGCGTCGCGCGGGCTGAATTCCAGCGTCCGGGTCAGCAAATCGCGCGCCGCGGCGTGGTCGCCCATCTGGAACGACAACAGGCCAGCCGCCAGGCTGATCTCGGCATTCTGCGGAAAATCAGTGGTCAGACGGGTGAATTCGGTACGAGCATCGGCGAACTGGTTGGCATTGACCAGCGCGCGCGCATAGCCCAGCCGCACATCGCGGGCGTCCGGATGGCGCACCAGAAAATCGCGCATGAAATGGATGGCGTCGGCGTTCGAGGTTTTGCCGATCAGTTGCGCGCGGCGCAGCGCGGCAGGTTCCCAGCCGGGGCGCAACGCGTCGGCCCGCTCCAGCGCGGCAAGGGCGGTGTCGAAGCGCCCGGCCGCCGCCGCGGCCTGGGCAATCGCAAACTGCGCCTCCGGTAAGGTCGGATGGTCGGCCGCCAGGCGCTCAACCAGCGCCAGCGCGGCCTGGGTGTCGCGCAATTTGCCCATCAGGGCCGACAGATGCAAAAACCCGTTGGCCGTATTGCTCTGCAGCAGGGTCCGCAGGATTGGCTCGACTTCCTCCATCTGGCCTTCGCTCAGCAGCAAGGCCGCCAGGGTCTGGCGTGCGCGTTCGGAATCTGCATCGGATGCAGCCCAGAGTCGGGCGGCTTCCAGCGCGCCGGGCTGGTTGCGCGCAAACATCGACACCTCGACCGCCCGCCGCGCCACGCGCGGGTCCTGCGTCTGCCGCGCAAGATCGAGATAGGTCGACTGGGCGACGCCGATGGCGCCACGCTGGCCGGCGACTTCGGCCACCAGGAACTTGAACAGCAGATCCGGCGTGAGCGGCTGTTTGGGCAGCGCGGCCTGCGCCTTGGCCAGCGCCATCGCCTCATGTTGGGCCGCAAGTTCGGCCGCTGCTTCGGCGCTGCGTTCCGCCTGTGCGTCCACTGCCGCCTGTGTTTGCACGTCAGCCGGCTGCGACGCCCTGATTCCAGGCTGGCTGCACGCACTTGCAGTCAGCAAGGCTGCGCACAAGGAAAGGATTTTAAATTGAGCCATGTTGAAGCCTTAAAGAGGGAGTGCCTGGCACGATTCTAAGCGTTCGATGCCCGCCTGCAAGCAAGGTTCACTCGGCCGGCCCTGTCATTGTGTGCGCAGCGCCTCGATCGGATCGAGGCTGGCGGCGCGCCGCGCCGGATAAAAGCCGAAAAACACGCCAATCAGGAAGGACACTCCCACCGCCATCAGCACCGAGGCCGCGGTCACCTCGACCGGCAGGCCGGCGAACTGGGCGACCAGCCAGGCACCGCCGACGCCCAGCGCCAGTCCGATGGCACAGCCGAACAGCGACAGCGTCAGCGCTTCGATCAGGAACTGCCACAGCACGTCGCGGCGGCGCGCGCCGATCGCCATCCGGATGCCGATTTCGCGGGTGCGCTCGGTCACCGACACCAGCATGATGTTCATGATGCCGATGCCGCCCACGATTAGCGAAATCGCGGCGATCGCACCGAGCAGCAGGCTCATGATGCGGGTGGTCGACGCGGCCGCCTCGGCGATCGCGGTCAGGTTGCGCACGGTGAAGTCGTCCTCCTGCCCGACGCCGATGCGGTGGCGGTTGCGCAGCAGTTCGTTGATCGCCGACTCAGCGGCGTCCATGGTTTTTTCCGAGGTCGCCTGCGCCATGATGAAGCGGGCACGGTTGCGCAGGCTGCCGCTGAAGATCTTCTGCTGCGCGCTGGTGATCGGCACGATCACCAGGTCATCCTGGTCGCGCCCGTCCAGGCTCTGGCCCTTGGCAGCGAGTACGCCGATCACCTCGAACGGCGCCTGGCGGATGCGGATGACCTTGCCGATCGGGTCCTCGTCGCCGAACAGTTCGCGCGCCACCACCTGGCCGATCACCGTCACCCGCGCGCCGCTGCGCACGTCGGACTCGCTGAAGAAACCGCCCGAGTCCATCGGCCAGTCGCGCACCACGGCGTAGTCCGGCGAGGTGCCGAACACCGAGGAACTCCAGTTGACGCCGCCATAGATCAGTTGTGCGCTGCCGGGCGTCACCGGCGACGCTGCCAGCACGTCCGGCAGGTCGCGGATGGCGTCGGCGTCGTCGAAGGTGAGCGTGGGCGCGCTGCCCATCGCCACCCGCGCGCCGCCGGTGGTGGAGGCGCCAGACATGATGATCAGGAGATTACTGCCCATCGATTCGATCGCGCCGCGCACCATCGCCTGCGCACCCTGTCCGATCGCCAGCATCAGGATCACCGCCGCCACCCCGATCATCATGCCGAGCATGGTGAGGAAGCTGCGCATGCGGTGGGTGGTGAGCGCGTGCCATGCGGTCTCGAACAAGCTGGTGAAAATCATGCGGCCGCCGTGGCCGTGGCCACGTCCTCGATCACGCGGCCGTCCTGGAAGCGGATGCGGCGCCGCGCGTACGCAGCGATGTCGGCCTCATGGGTCACCAGCACCAGCGTGATGCCCTCCTCGCGGTTAAGCTGGCTGAAAAAGCCCATCACCTGGTGGCTGGTTTCGCTGTCGAGGTTGCCGGTCGGCTCGTCGGCAAAAATGATGCGCGGACGGCTCGCCAACGCGCGCGCGATCGCCACCCGTTGCTGTTGGCCGCCCGACAGCTGCAGCGGCGTGTGGTGCGAGCGATCGCCCAGGCCGACCCGCTCGAGCACCGCCTGCGCCTGCTGCCGTCGCGCCTGGCGGCCCATGCCGGCGTACATCAGCGGCAGGGCGACGTTGTCGAGTGAAGTCAGCTTGGGCAGCAGGTTGAAGCCCTGGAACACGAAGCCGATTTCGCGGTTGCGCAGCGCCGCCAACTGGTCCGACGACATGCTGCTGACGTCGATGCCGTCGAGGTGATAGCTGCCGCGGGTCGGGCGATCAAGGCAGCCGAGCAGGTTCATGAAGGTGCTCTTGCCCGAGCCCGACGCGCCCATGATGGCGACGAACTCGCCCGCGGCGATCTCCAGGCTCACCCCGCGCAGCGCCTGGAACACGCCGGCGCCGGTGGGGTAGTCCTTTTCTAGGTTCTCCACTTGAATCAGCGGCTTGCCCGGTACGGCCAATGAATCCGGTGCGGCCATTAAAAGAGGCGCCCGCGCGGCATGCTGCTGTTGGCGTCCTTTTGGGCTTTGAGATCAGCCACGATCACCGCATCACCCGGCTTCAGCTCGCCGGAGACGATCTCGGTCCAGGCCTTGTCGCTGATGCCGGTCTTGACCGCCACCCGCACCGGCTTGCCGTCTGCACCCAGCACGTGCACCGCCGCGCCGCGCGGCGTGCTGCCGCGCTCAGCGTTCGGGTCGGTCGGCGGGCGGAAACGCAGCGACGCGGTCGGCACCCGCAGCACATCGGGACGGGTTTCGACTTCCACGCGCAGGTTGGCGGTCATGCCCGGCATCAGCGCAAGGTCGGGGTTGGCGACGTTGACCACCACGTTGTAGGTGACGACGTTCTGCTCGGTGGTCGCGTTCAGCCGCACCTGCCGCACCGCGCCGCTGTATTCGGCATCGGGAAACGCATCGACGCGGAATTTCACCGGCTGTCCCACCTTGATCTGGCCGATATCGGCTTCCGACACGGTGGAATCGATCTGCATCTGCGTCAGATCCTTGCCGATCTGGTACAACGTCGGCGTCTGGAAGCTCGCCGCGACGGTCTGACCGACGTCGACCTGGCGGTTGATCACGGTGCCGTCGACCGGCGAACGGATCACCGTGAAGCCCAGATTGGTCTGGTCGCGCGTCACCTGCGCGCGCGCCACCCGCACCAGCGCCATCGCCTGCTCGCGCGCCGCCCGTGTCTGGTCGAGTTCCTGGCGCGACACGTATTCCTGCTCAAACAGCGTCTGCATGCGCGTGGCATTGGCCTCGGCCAGTCTCAATTGCGCCTGCGCGTTGGCCAGGTTGGCGCTGCTTTGCGCCAGCGCCGCCTGGAACAGCGCGGGATCGAGCTCGGCGAGAATCTGCCCGGCCTTCACCTGCTGGTTGAAATCCGCCTCGATGCGCCGCACCGTGCCCGACACCTGGGTGCCGACGTTGACCAGTGTCACCGGGTTGAGCGTGCCGTTGGCCGACACCTCGGCGCGGATGTCGCCGCGGTCCACGATCTCGGTGCGGTATTGCGGCTCGGCCGTCTTGTCGCGCGTGCTCCACCACCAACCGCCTGCCGCCACCGCAGCGACCAGCACGACCACCATCCCTGTTTTCTTCATTGCATGCCTTCCTGTGGAACCGGTTCCATCCAGTCCCAGCTCAATTCACCCATCGCCTGTGCCAGTTCGGCGCGCACCACCCGCAGCCCCAGCCGGGTCAGTAACTGGGACTGGCGTGCCTGCGCCAGATTCGCCTGCGCGCTCAGCACGTCGAGCAGGATGCCCAGCCCCGCCTTGTAGCGCCCGAGTGCCAGCCGTTCCGCCGCCGCCGCGCTTTCCACCAGATCGGCGCTGCGACGGTCCGCCTCGGTTTCGCTCTGCAGTCGGTAGTACGCACGCCACACCTCGAGCGCCACCTGGTTGACCACGCGGTCGCGCTCGACCCGCGCCAGCTCGGCCTGGGTTTGTGCGGCGGCAATCTCGTAGGTGTTGCGGTAGCCGGTAAACAGCGGAATCGTCAGGTTGACGCCCACGCTGGAACTGTTGGCGACCTGGATGCCGCCGTCCTGCCGGCCGCTGGAAAAGAACGTGGACAGCCGCGGCTTGCCGGCTGCCTCGGCGTTGCGCACCCCGGCTTCGCGCGCCAGCAGCGTGGCTTCGGCGGCACGGAATTCCGGGCGGCGGGCGCGCGCGGCGTCGATCAGCGCGTCGACCGCGCCGCCGGGTTCGAGCGCCTGGCCGAACGCGGCCTCGTCGTCGGCCAGCTGCCAGGCCGTCTGACCGACGTCGCCCATCAGCGCCGCCAGCTCGCCTCTAAGCCGCGCGGCTTCGCCTTCGGCACGTATCCGCTCGATTTCGCGCTGGGTGTAGACCGTTTTCGCCTGCAGGCGGTCGACCGGAATGCCGGTGCCCGCTTCCACCCGCGCTGTTGCGGCTTTCAGCGCTTCGAGCGCGGACGCCTCGGCCTCGCGCGCCGCCGCCACCGCACCCTGCGCGGTGGCCAAGCTGAAATAGGCGGTGACGGTTTGCAGGTAGAGTACGCGCACGCTGGCGTCGTGGCTGGCATGCGCGGCAGCCAGCAAGGCTTCGGCCGCGTCGCGGCGCGCGGCCCGGCCGCCAAAGTCGTACAGCAGATACTGCGCATCCAGCCCGAGCTGCCAGGCGCTGCGGTCGTTCGGCAGCAGATCGTCGCCCCCGCGTGCCAGCCGGGCACTCAGGGAAACCTCCGGCAGGTAGGCGCTTTGCGCCTGCCCCAGCTCGGCGGCCCGCAGCCGCGCCGTCAGCCAGGCGCTGCGGGTGGCGGGGTTGGCGCACAGCGCGCGCTCGACCGCGCGCGCCAGCGTGAGCGTGCCCACCACGGCGGTCGCCTCGCAGGCTTCCGCCGGACGCAGTTCGGCCGCCGGCGACGGCAGCGTGCGCGCCATGACGAGGAAGGGATCCGCAGCCGAGGCCGCACTGCTGACCAGCATCACCAGCAGCAAGGAGAGTCGAGTATTCAAATTGGAGACAACATGTCAGGAGCGAAATGCCCACGGTGAGAATGGCAGTGTATCGGTTCGGTTCCCCTGCGGGGCAAACCCGCATGCGGAACGCGTATCATCGACAGCCCGGTTCCTCAGTTGCCCCCCATGCCCGAACTGCCCGAAGTCGAAACCACCCGCCTCGGCCTGCTGCCCCGGCTGCAGGGCCGCACGCTCAAGCGCATCGTGGTGCGCAACCCGCGCCTGCGCTGGCCGGTGCCGGATGACCTCGAAGCCCGGCTGGCCGGTTTGCCGCTGCAGGCGCTCGACCGGCGCGGCAAATACCTGTTGTTCGGCTTCGGCACCGCCACGCAGATCGTGCACCTGGGCATGTCGGGCAGCCTGCGCTTTGCCGCGCCGGACGAGCCCGCCGCGCTGCACGACCACATCGACTGGCTGTTCGACGACGGCACCACGCTCAGGCTGCGCGACCCGCGCCGTTTCGGCGCGGTGCTGTGGACCGACGACGCCACACAACACCCGCTGCTGGCGCATCTGGGGCCGGAGCCGCTCACCGCCGCGTTCGACGCGGCCTATCTGCATGCACAGTGCCAACGCCGCAGCGCCGCCATCAAGCAGGTCATCATGGACGCGCAGGTGGTGGTCGGCGTCGGCAATATTTATGCGTCGGAATCGCTGTTTCATGCCGGCATCCGACCCGCCACCGCCGCCCGCCGGCTCAGCCGTCCGGCCTGCGAACGGCTGGCGGCGGCGATCAAGCGGGTGCTGGCCGCGGCGATTGCCGCGGGTGGCAGCTCCTTGCGCGACTATGTCGCCAGCGACGGCGAACTGGGGTATTTTCAGCTGCAGACACGGGTGTACGATCGTGAAAGCCAGCCTTGCAAGGTATGCAACACCCCGATTCGCCGCATCGTGCAGGGCCAGCGCGCAAGCTTCTACTGCCCGGCCTGCCAGCGCTGAGCCCCTTTCCTGGATCAAGTTTGTGATGAAATTTCCGTTAAATAATCGTTTCTTATCAGGCGGTTTGCCCGCATGAAGCTCATGACGCTGGTTGACGAGTTCGAGCACTACAGCGCCTGGCGCGACGCCGTGTACGTCCGCGTCGAGGCGCTGCGCGACTGGCTCAACGCGCAGGAACTGGGCGATGCGGAATCCGAACGCCAGTTGAACCAGTTGCTCGAACGCCTGCAGACGGACACGCTGAACGTGGCCTTCGTCGCCGAATTCTCGCGCGGCAAATCCGAGCTAATCAACGCGATTTTCTTTTCCGACTATCGGCAGCGGGTCCTGCCGTCGTCCGCCGGGCGCACCACGATGTGCCCCACCGAGCTGTATTACACGCCGACCCGACGCCCTGTACTGCGGCTGCTGCCGATCGAAACCAAGACCCGGGCGGGCAGCATTGCGGAATTTAAGCGCGACGACGACGCCTGGACCGAATTCCCGCTCAACCTCGACTCTGCCGATGAGATGAGCGCGACCCTGATGCGCCTGTCCGACACGATGTCGGTCGACGCCGCCACCGCCGAGGCCTATGGCCTGATCAACCAGGACGACGAGGAAACGGCGCGCAACCTGGCACGCGACGGCAGCATCGCGATACCGCGCTGGCGCCACGCGATGATCAATTTTCCGCATCCGCTGCTGAAACAGGGCCTGGTCATCCTCGACACGCCGGGACTCAACGCCATCGGCACCGAACCGGAACTGACGCTCAACATGCTGCCCAGTGCGCATGCGGTGCTGTTTTTGCTGTCGGCCGACACCGGCGTGACCAAATCCGACATCGAGATCTGGCGCCGCTATATCGCGCCGGTGCAGGGTGCCAGTCGCGCGCGGCTGGTGGTGCTGAACAAGATCGACGGTTTGTGGGACGACCTCCGGAGCGAAGACGAGATCAATGCCGAAATCGCCAAGCAGGTGACGGGCAGCGCGACGCTGCTCGACTTGCCGGCCGCCCAGGTCTACCCGGTGTCGGCGCAGAAGGCGCTGGTGGCCAAGGTGAAGAACGACCCCGCGCTGCTGGCGAGAAGCCGCCTGCCGCTGCTGGAGTCGGCGCTGTCGCAGGAACTGATCCCCTGCAAGCAGGCACTGGTCGGTGAATCGACCCAGGGCGGTGTGGAAGACGTGGTGGTGAAGACCACCGAACTGCTGGAAACCCGGATCGCCACGCTGCAGGACCAGATCGACGAACTGGAAGGGCTGCGCGGCAAGAACCGCGATGTCATCCAGCACATGATGGTCAAGGCCAATGCAGACCAGCAGCAGTTCGAACGCGGCCTGCTGCAGTTCAATGCGCTGCGCAGTGTGTTCGCCAAACAGGTCGAGGTGCTGCGCAGCCATCTCAGCATGCGGGTGGTGCGCGAGAACGTGCGCGAGACCCGTCTGGTCATGGAAAAAAGCCGCTTCAGCACCGGCCTGCGCGAGGCGATGGGCCATTTCTTTCGCCAGATGGATGCCGACCTGAAGACCTCGTCGGAATCGGTCCGGGAAATCCGCAACATGATGACGGCGATGTACCGGAAATTCAGCGACGAGCACGGTCTGGCTGCGGTGAGCCCGCCGAATTTCAGCCTGCGCAAGTACCGCAAGGAAATGGCGCGGCTGGAGGGCGTGTTCGACGAACGCTTCAACTCGATGTTCAGGATGCTGACCGTAGGACAGCAGCAGCTGACCGCGCGCTTCTTCGAAACGCTGGCGAGCGAAGTGGTGCGGGTGTTCGAACTGGCCAACCGCGAGACCGAGGCCTGGCTGAAGGCCCTGATCGCGCCGATGGAAACCCAGGTGCGCGAGCACAAGGTTCAGCTCAAGCGCCGGATCGAAAGCGTCAGCCGCATTCATGCCGCGACCGAAACGCTGGACGAGCGCATTGCCGAGCTTGAAGCCAATATGGCAATGGTGAGCGATCAGATGGACCAGCTGGCGCGCATCAACACCCACATCAGCCACGCCCTGTCCGATCAGCCGGGCGAGAGCCGCCTCTTCAAAATCGCCTGAGCAGCGACGTGCCTGGACTTACTTGGCGGCGGTCAGGCGCAGGAATTTCTCCTGAAGCGTCTCGCGGGTTTCCGGGTAATCCGGATTCAAAGGGATGCAGTCGACCGGGCACACTTCCACACATTGCGGCGTATCAAAGTGGCCGACGCATTCGGTGCACTTGTTGGGATCGATGATGTAGATTTCATCGCCCTGGGAAATGGCGTCGTTGGGGCATTCGGGCAGGCAGACGTCGCAATTGATGCATTCGTCCGTGATCATCATTGACATGGGGTTCTCCGAGTCATATCAGCTTTTGCTTATTTTCTCACTTAATCGCCGGGCCACCAATGGGTGGACGAAGGGCGTCACGTCGCCGCCCAGTTGCGCGATCTCGCGGATCATGCTGGCCGAAATGAACATGTACTGGTCCGACGGCGTCAGGAACAGGGTTTCGATGTCGGGCTTGAGGTTGCGGTTCATGCCCGCCAGCTGGAATTCGTATTCGAAGTCGGACGCCGCGCGCAGCCCCCGCAGCACGGCGACCGCGCCCTGCTCGGCGACAAAATCGATCAGCAGGCCGGAAAAGCCCTCGACCCGCACCTGCGTCACGTCGGCCAGCACCTCGCGTGTCATCGCCACGCGTTCATCCATGCTGAAGTAGGGCCGCTTGTTGCGCGCCTCGGCCACCGCGACAACGACATGATCGAACAGGCGGACCGCGCGCCGCACCAGGTCCTCGTGGCCGCGCGTGATGGGGTCGAAGGTGCCGGGATAGACGGCTGTCAGCATCGTGGACTCATTCCTTTATCAGCAGGGCGAAATGCGAGCGCCCCGCGCGCCCGCTGCGATGCATGATAAACCCCGGCGGCGCGATCACCGCCGTTCCCTGTTCGACATAGGCCTGGCCGCCGGATTTCAGATGACGGGCCAGGTCGGCCAGCACCGGTCCGGCAAGGTCGCTGTCGAACGGCGGATCGACGAAGATCAGGTCGAAGGCCTCGCGGCTGTTTGCCAGCCAGGCCAGCGCATCGGCGCGTAGGATGTCGACCTGCTTCGCACCCAGCACGACGCGGTTTTTTTCCAGCGCGTCGAGGGCGGCGCGATCGCGTTCGATCATGACCACGCGCCCCGCGCCGCGCGAGGCCGCCTCAAAGCCGAGCGCCCCGCTGCCGGCAAACAGGTCGAGGCAGGTCCAGCCCGGCAGGTCCTGTCCCAGCCAGTTGAACAGTGTTTCGCGCACGCGGTCGGGCGTGGGGCGCAGGCCGGCGCTGTCGGGAAAATCGAGCAGGCGACGGCGGTACTGGCCGCCGATGATGCGCACCCGGTTGGGCGCTCCGTGCGCCCGTTGCGGCGGCGCGCGCTTAGCGAGCACGCCCCGCCCCCACCACCACGGTCACCAGCGCGTCAGGGTTGATGGTGCGAGCGAACGCCTGTTTCACCGCGGCCACGTCGACCGCATTGACCTGGTCGACCCAGGTGTCCAGATAATCCAGCGGCAGGTTGTAAAAGCCGATCATCGCCAGGTAGTCGAGGATTTTCCGGTTGCTGTCGATGCGCAGCGGAAACCCGCCGCTGAGGTTGGATTTGGCCTGCGTGAGCTCGGCCTCGGTCGGGCCCTCGGCGATGAACTGCCGCAGCGTGTCCCGTGCCACGTTCAGCGCGTCATCGGTCTGCTCCAGCTTGGTCTGCAGGCCCAGCTGGAACGGACCGGCTTCCCGCATCGGCATGAAATAGCTGTAGGCGCTGTAGGCATAACCGCGCTTGTCGCGCACCTCGCGCATCAGCCGCGAATCGAAGCCGCCGCCGCCCAGTACGTAGTTGCCGACGAAGAGCGGAAAGAAATCGGGATCGTTGCGCGCGACGCCGACGACGCCGAACCGCACGTGGCTTTGCGTGGACGGATGGGCGATGCGCGCATCGGACACGGCGGCGGGCACCGGCTTCGGCAAGGCCGGCACCGGTGCGGCGCGCGGCAAGCCGGACGCCAGCCGGGTGGCGATGGCTTCGGCCTCGGCGCGGCTGATGTCGCCCATCAGCGAAATCACCGCATTGGACGCGCTGTAATGCCTGCGGTAAAACGCCTGCAGGTCGCCGCGCGCCAGCCGCGCCAGCGCAGCGGGATCGCCGGATTCGTCGTTTGCATAGGGATGGCTGCCATACAGCGCGCGATAAAACGCCTTGCCGGCCACCGCACCGGGATCGGCCTCGTCCTCGCGGATCGAGGCGATGAGACGCTGCGTCTCACGCTTCACCACCGCCTGCGGAAAATCGGGGCGCTGCAACACCAGGGCGAGCAAATCGAGCGCCTTGTCCTTTTCGGCCGCGGACGACAGCGTGCGCAAGGTCACGCCGGCGCGGTCGCGGTCCAGGCGCCCCGACAGCACGGCGCCCACATCGGCCAGCCGATGCGCGATGGCGGTGTCGGACAGGCCGCCCGCCCCCTGGTCGAGCAGGCCATGGGTCAGCCGGGCCAGCCCCGACTTGCCCGCCGGGTCACGCGCGCTGCCGGCGCGAAAATCCACGGCGACATCGAGCATCGGCAGCTCATGGCTTTCGACAAAATACACCCGCGCACCCTGCGGCGTCTGCCAGTGCTGGATCGCGAGTGCGGCCTGTGCCGCCAGCGGCAGGCCCAGCAGCAGGCATGCAAAAACCATCCGGATCATCATTCCGCGCATTTCCTTCGCCTCAATTCGCATGGCGCACTCCCGGCACGGCAGCGGCGCGCAGCTTCGCCTGCAGCGGCTGCGGGTCGAGTTCGGCCACACTCAGGCGTTCGTCCTGCAGCCATTTTTTGGCGGCAGCCTGCACTTCCGCCACGGTCACCGCGCGCAGCTTCTCGACCCGTCGCTCCAGCGCCTCGGGGGGCAGGCCGGCAATCACGTAATCGCCCAGCTGCATGGCCTGATAAAACAGCGAATCGCGCTGGTACACATCGGCGGCGATGACCTGCGCTTTGACCCGTGTGAGCTCCGCCTCGCTGATGCCTTCGCGCTGCACACGCGCGATTTCCGTGCGGATCGCCTTTTCAAGCTCAGCCACCGACTTGCCCTGCGCGGGCGTCGCGTCGATCATGAACATGCCGGGCCCGCGCGTGACGGCGTCATACCCCGCGCTCGCGTTGACCGCGATCTGCTGCGTCTTGACCAGCCGCTTTTGCAGGCGCGCCGAATCGTTGCCGGACAGCACGCCGGCCAGAATCTGCAGCGCATAGGGCTCGCTGTCGCGCGCCCAGTCGCGCAGCGTGGGCGCATGCCAGGCCATCAGCAGGTAGGGCAGCTGCGCCGGCGCTTTCACCACGATGCGCTTGGTGCCGATCTGCTCGGGCTCTGCCTGCGGCTTGCGCTCCGGCAAGGCTCGCGCGGGCAGCGCGCCAAAATACTGCTTCGCCAGCGCGACCACGGCGTCGGCCTGCACGTCGCCCGCCACCACCAGGGTGGCGTTGTTGGGCCCATACCAGCGCGCATACCAGTCGCGCGCGTCCTGCGCGGTCATGTTCTGCAAATCGTCCATCCAGCCGATGATGGGGCGGCGATAGGGGTGCGTCTGGTAGGCGGTCGCCATCAGGCGTTCGTACACCACCGATTGCGCCTGATCGTCGGTACGCAACCGACGCTCTTCCATCACCACCTGGATTTCCTTGGCGAACAGTTCATCGCTGATGACAAGATGGGCCATGCGATCCGCCTCCAGCTGCATCGACAGTTCGAGCCGGTCCTTCTGCATCTGCTGGAAATATGCCGTGTAGTCGCGGCTGGTGAAGGCGTTTTCGCGCCCACCCGCCGCGGCGATGCGCTTGGAGAACTCGCCCGGCGGCACCGCCTTGGTGCCCTTGAACATCATGTGCTCGAGCACGTGCGCAACGCCTGTGGTGCCGTTGAATTCGTCGATCGATCCGGCGCGGTACCACACCTGCGACACCATCACCGGCGCGCGCCGGTCTTCCTTCACGATGACCCGCATGCCGTTTTCCAGCGTCACGTCGGTCAAGGTCGCCTGCGCGCCACCTGTCAGCAGCACCGCCAGGCCGATTGCCCAAAGACTGCGCATGTTCGTCCCTCTGATTGATTAAGCCTGATTGATTAAGCCTGATTGATTGAGCCTGAATGATAAGCCGCATCCGAATGATAAGATTGGGCGTCCGTCGAACAGCTGTGCTGACCGCCCACCTCCGTGTTTAGTTTCTTCAAGCCCAAACCCACCGATCCCGCGCCCGCCGCCGACGCGCCGGCCGACGTCCCTGCCGTCGAATCGACCGCGCCCCGCCCGGGGTGGGCGCAGCGGCTGAAAGCCGGCCTCGCCAAGACCCGCGACCGTCTGGGCGGCCAGCTGTCCGGCCTGTTTGGCGTCGGACGCAAGATCGACGCCGCGCTGTTCGAGGAACTGGAAACCATCCTCATCACCGCCGACATCGGCGTCGACGCCACCCAGACGCTGCTCGACACGCTGCAGAAAAAAGTGCGGCGCGAAAACCTCACCGAAGCGTCCGACCTGCAGGCCGCGCTGAAAGACGCGCTGGTCGACTTGCTGACACCGCTGCAGGCGCCGCTCGACGTCACCACGCACAAGCCCTTCATCCTGATGCTGGCCGGTGTCAACGGCGCCGGCAAAACCACCACCATCGGCAAGCTTGCCAAGCTGTACCAGGCGCAGGGGCTGTCGGTGCTGCTGGCGGCGGGTGACACCTTCCGTGCCGCGGCGCGCGAGCAACTGCAGGTCTGGGGCGAGCGCAACAATGTCACCGTGGTGAGCCAGGAAAAAGGCGATTCCGCCGCGGTGATCTTCGACGCCATTCAGGCCGCGCAGGCGCGCAAGATTGATGTGGTGCTGGCCGACACCGCCGGTCGCCTGCCGACCCAGCTGCATTTGATGGAAGAGATCAAGAAGGTCAAGCGGGTGATCGAAAAGGCCGCGCTCGGCGCCCCGCACGAAGTGCTGCTGGTGCTCGACGCCAACACCGGGCAGAACGCGGTCACCCAGGTCAAGGCCTTCGACGACGCGCTCGGCGTGACCGGCCTGGTGCTGACCAAGCTCGACGGCACCGCCAAGGGCGGCGCGATCGCGGCCATCGCGAAAGCGAGACCGATCCCGGTGCGCTACATCGGCGTGGGCGAAACCGTCGACGACCTGCGGCCTTTCGTTGCACGCGAATTCGTCGAGGCAATTTTCACTCTATGAAGCGGCGCACGGCATGATCAATTTCAGTCAGGTCACCAAGCGCTACCCCGGCGGGCATGAGGCACTGTCGGGCGTCAACTTCACCGTCGAACAAGGCGAACTGGTGTTCCTGACCGGGCATTCCGGCGCCGGCAAAAGCACGCTGCTGAAGCTCATCGCCGCGATCGAACGGCCGACCAGCGGGGTGGTGTCGGTCAGCGGCCAGAACGTCGGACGTCTGCCGCGCCGTGCCATTCCCTACCTGCGCCGCAACATCGGCCTGGTGTTCCAGGACCACAAGCTCCTGTTCGACCGCAACGTGATCGAGAACGTGCTGCTGCCGCTCGACATCGCCGGACTCGAGCGGCGCGAGGCGCTGAAGCGCGCCCGCGCGGTCATCGACAAGGTCGGCCTGCTCGCGCGCGAAAAAGCCAACCCGGTCAGCCTGTCGGGCGGCGAGCAGCAGCGCCTGTGCATCGCCCGCGCGCTGGTCGGCCGCCCCGCACTGCTGCTGGCCGATGAGCCCACCGGCAACCTCGACGCCGGCTATGCCGCCGACATCATGTCGATGTTCCGCGACTTTCATCAAGTCGGCACTACACTGCTGATTGCCACCCACGACGACCGCGCCATCACCGCGCTGGGCGGTCGCATGCTCAGGCTCGATCACGGCCGGGTGGCGGAGACGACGTCATGGTAGGCTGGCTGCGCCACCAGAAGCACGCGCTCGGCTCGGCGCTGCGGCGCCTGCGCGCGCAGCCGGTCACCACGCTGCTCACCGCGCTGGCGATGGGGGTGGCGATCAGCCTGCCGAGCGGCCTTTATCTCGGTCTGGTCAACCTCAGCCGGCTGGCGGGCGACCTGCCGGCGCAGCCGGAAATCAGCGTGTTTCTCGACGCCCGCGTCGCGGCGGCCCAGCAATCTGCTATCGCCACCCGGCTCAAGCAGCCCGACATCGCCGCGGCCCGCTTCGTGTCGCGCGACGAGGCGCTGTCCGATCTGATCGCGGCGCAGGACCTCGGCGACGTCACTACCGGCCTGGCCAGCAATCCCCTGCCCGACGCCTGGGTGGTGCGCCCGCGCGACACCACGCGTGAGGCCATGATGCGGATTGCCACCGAACTGAGCGCCTTGCCCGGGGTGGCGGAAACCCACCTCGACAGCCAGTGGGCCGACCGCCTGCAGGCGGCGCTTGCGCTCGGCCGCGCCGGCGTCGCGCTGCTGGCGGCCCTGTTCGCGATTGCGCTGGTCGCCATTTCAGGCAATGCCATCCGCGCGTTGGTGCTGGCCCGGCGCGACGAAATCCAGGTCAGCCGGCTGATCGGCGCCACCGACCGCTACATCCGGCGCCCTTTCCTCTATCTGGGCGCGCTGCAGGGCCTGCTCGGCGGGCTCGCGGCCGGCACCGTACTGGCCGGCGCCGGCCTCTGGCTGCGCACGCCGGTCGAACACCTGTCCGGCCTGTACGGCTCGAGCTTCCACCTGCTGCCCCCCTCTGCGACCGAAATCGCCGTCGTGCTCGGACTCACCACGCTGTTCGGCTGGCTCGGCGCCTGGCTCTCGGTCACTCGGTCGCTGCGCCAGGTCGAAGCCGCGCCCTGATACTGGCCGGGGAACCCGGGCCGATTTTGGCACTCTTAATATCCGAGTGCTAAAATGAAATTTGAAGGGGGTATATCCGCATGACAGACACGATGACGTTACCGATCCCGGCGGCTTACAGCCTGGAAAGCTACATCCAGACCGTCAACCGCTACCCCATGCTGACGCTGGAAGACGAGCAGCGGCTGTCGCGCGCGTGGCATGACAAGCAGGACGTCGAGGCCGCCCGCCAGTTGGTGGTTTCGCACCTGCGCGTGGTGGTGAGCGTGGCGCGCCATTACTTGGGCTACGGCCTGCCGCACGCCGACCTCATCCAGGAAGGCAATGTCGGGCTGATGAAGGCCGTGAAGCGCTTCGACCCGGACCGCGGCGTGCGCCTGGTCTCGTTCGCGCTGCACTGGATTCGCGCCGAGATCCACGAATACGTGCTACGCAACTGGCGGCTGGTCAAGGTCGCCACCACCAAGGCGCAGCGCAAGCTGTTCTTCAACCTGCGCAGCCTGAAGCAGTCGCTCAACGCACTGACGCTGAAGGAAGCCGACGCCATGGCGAAGGAGCTCAACGTCAGCCGCAAGGACGTGCTGGAAATGGAGACCCGCATGTCGGGGCACGACATGTCGATCGACCCGATGCTCGACGACAGCGAGGACAGCTATTGCCCGCTGGCCTATCTGGCCAGCCCGGACGAGAACCCGGCCCAGCTGCTGGAGCGCGAGCAGACCGAACAGCTGCGCCATACGGGCCTCGCCACTGCGCTGGAGAACCTGGACGCGCGCAGCCGCCGCATCATCCAGGCCCGCTGGCTGGCCGAGGGCCAAGCGTCGACGCTGCACGAACTGGCGGCGGAGTACGGCGTCTCCGCCGAACGCATCCGACAGATCGAGGCACGCGCGCTGCAGAAAATGCGGGCAGCGATCCCGGCCTGACGGTCAGCCCTGACCCCTAAAAGCAGCCCCCATGCGGGGCTGCTTTTTTATTCGCAGCAAGCCCGCGCAGCTGCGTGACTGCGCAGATTTGCTAGCATTCAGATTCCGTGATGACAGGTTCGACATGCGCACGCCTCACCGCATCCTCCTCGGTTTTGCCTGCAGCATGTTCTGCGTCGCGCTGGCGATTGCCGACATTCCCGCAGCTGACACGCCCGCCGAATGGTCCGGCATGGCCGGGCACATGCCCACACCTCTAGCAGCGTCATTCAGCCACAGCCCTGACCCCAGTATCGCGCAGCGCGACGAGCCTGGCGGGAAATCGAATGGATATTCCTGGCGGGGGACATCGACCGAAACGCCGGATTGGCAGGGTGTTGGCCGCGATGTCGGCTATTTCCTCGGCTACCAGTTTGCGGCCATCGCCGTGCTGTATGTTGCACCCGAGAGCATCTCCGGATGGGACCGCGAGCAGAAGCGGAACTACAGCTTCGACAAGTGGCGCAACAATGTGAGCAAGCCGGTGTGGGACGAAGACCGCTGGTGGATCAACTACGTCCTGCATCCCTACTGGGGCGCAGCATATTACATTCAGGCACGGGAACGCGGCCTCGACCGGATGCAGGCTTTCTGGTATTCGGCCCTGTTGTCCACGCTCTTCGAATATGGCGCGGAAGCGCTGGCGGAGCCCGTCTCCGCGCAGGATCTGGTGATCACGCCCGTGGTGGGCGCGCTGGTCGGAGAATACCTGTTCGCGCCATTACGGAAACGCATCCGCGCCAAACCCGGCCCCTTCGACTGGTCAGACAAGACCCTGCTGTTCATCACCGACCCGCTGGGCGTGATGAGCGCGGAAACCGACCGTTTGCTGGGGGTCAAGACGTCGCTGCAGTGGCAACCGGTTGGCCTGCACACAAGCGGCAGGGACGGCCTGGCCGGCGCGATGACGCATGGGCGCACGCTTGCGCCAGTCTGGGGACTGCAGTTTCGCGCAGACTGGTAATGCGGCGGCGTCCAAGCCGGGCGTTCTTCCGTCAACAAACGACACCCCAAACAATTCAGCCCCGCATTGCGGGGCTGAATTGTTTGGGGTGCAGCGCGCTCAGAAGAACGAGGCGACCAGGACCGACAGAACGCTGATCCAGGCCCAGATGATCATGCCGACCACCACCACCATGGGGAAACTTTGGAAAGTCAAAAGCTGTTTCATCGTACAGGCTCCATTCAGATATAAACGAATTCTAATTTATTCATCCTTGTCGCTCAAGCGGCGATTCGGCAGCAGGGGGTCGTCGTCGTCCATCAGGATGCGCTCGGCCGGCCCTTCCAGGTCGTCGAACTGGCCGCTCTTGATCGACCAGAACACCCCGGCGATGATCAGCAACACGAAAATGCCGGACAACAGGAAGAGGAAACCCATGATGCCGCTCATGGCGCAGCCAGCTCCTGCGTCTGCTGGTACTGCAGCGCGCGGTCGCGCAGCAGGCGCACCTCGACCAGCCAGCGGCCGCCGGCCGGCAATGCCAGCATGCCGCCGTAGACGCCGGCGCCCAGCGTATCGAGGGCGACGGTGTGTGAGGCTTGCGTAGCACCTGGGCGCAGCAGGCGCACTTCGGCATCGAGGCGCTCGACCGGCAGGCCGGTGCGGTCGCGCACGCGCACCTCGATTGCGCGCGAGCTGTCGCTGCCGTGCAAGCCGCCGACCTCGACCTGCCAGCCGAGTTCGGACTCGCGATGGGTCTGGCTGAGTTCGGACGACACCGCCTTGGCCGCGCTCTGGCCATGTTCGACCACGCCGGAAAATCCGCTGTGGACCGCGCCGCCGTCGCTGCCCAGCCACCAGCGCCCCAGTTCCCCGGGCAGGCCGTTGCTGGCGATATACAACAGGCTGCCGTTGATCACGACCAGCCCCATGAAAAAAGCAATCAGCAGCTTGGGCGCCCAGTGCATGCGCCCTGCGCTGCGGCGCCGGAACTGGGTCACCGCAAACAGCACCAGGCCCGCGGCGAGAAAGACCGAAATATGCATGGCCACCACATCGAGCCCCGGCCAGCGCCCGACGATCAGCAGGAAATACGCGAGCAGCGGCAACAGTCCGGCCAGCAGCGCGCGCAGAATGGGCGGCAGCGTCGGGAAGCGTCCGCCGATCTGGTAGAGGACAAGGACAGCCAGCAGGCCGCCGGATAGCGTGGTCATCGTGTTCATGGTCGTTTCCCCGGGTGGTCGAAGCGGACGCGCTCCTTGCGCGCGTCCTCGGGCTTGCCCTTAGGCGTCAGGACCAAGTCGAAGCCCGGCGTTCTGGCCGCCACTGTGGGCGGCAGCCTGACGCTGGCCTGCACCAGCCCGCTGTGGCCCGACTTGATGGTGATTTCGCGGAAGTGGCCGACATCGAGCGCATCCGCCGGGATGCCCTGAGCAGAGATGACGTAGGTCTGCGCCTGCGCCGCCTTGTTGGTGATGCGGATCTGGTAACGGTTGCGGATATCGCCGTTGGACAGCACCACATACAGCGGCTGGCGGATCTGGGTAATCGCACGGTCGAAGCTGCCACGGCTGGCGATACTGTAGACCAGATAGGCACTCATCAGCACCAGCGCCACGCCGTAGCCGATGATTTTCAGCCGCTTCCAGTGCAGTTTAGGGGGAGCGGGCGCGGGGGACGCCAGGTTCTGTTCCGAATCGTAGCGGATCAGGCCGCGCGGAAAATTGAACGAATCCATGATGGTGTTGCAGGCGTCGATGCACAGGCCGCAGGAAATGCACTTGTACTGCAGGCCATCGCGGATATCGATGCCGGCGGGACAGACCTGCACGCACAGGCCGCAGTCGACGCAGTCGCCGAGGCCTTTTTCGTGACGCTCGGACAGCGTGCGCTGGCCGGCGCGCGCGGCGGCGCGACCGTGCGCCGCTTCGCCACGGCGGTCATCATAGTGGACGGCCAGCGTTTCCGGTTCGTACATCACGCTCTGGAAACGGCCGTAAGGACAGACGTAGGTGCAGATCTGCTCGCGCATCAGGCCGGCCGCGGCATAGGTCGACAGCGTCAGGATACTGGTCGTGATGTAGGCGGCTGAAGCGGCCTGGCCGGTGAAAAAGTCCACCACCAGTTGTGGCGCATAGGTGAAATAGGCGACGAAGGTGAGCCCGGTCCAGAACGACACCACCCCCCACAGCGCGTGGGTGCCGCCGATCTTGAAGATTTTCTCGCGGTCCCAAGGCTGGCGATAGAGGCGGACCCGGGCCGGCCGCTCGCCCTGGATCTTGTGCTCGATCCAGATGAAGAAGTCGGTCCATAGCGTCTGGAAGCAGAAGTAGCCGCAGAATGCGCGGCCGACCAGACCTGTCACGAAAAACAGCAGGATAGCGGCGATGAACAGGAGCAGCGCCAGCCAGATGACGTCCTGCGGATAGACCGTCAGGCCGAAAATCAGGAACCGGCGTCCCGGCAAATCGAACAGCACCGCCTGTGCCGGCGCATCCAGACGCGACCAGGGCAGCCAGGGCAGCAGGAAATAGATCGCATAGGCCAGCGCCAGCACCGTGGTTTTGAAACGGCGAAAGCGTCCCGTCACCGAGCGGGTGACGATGGGAATGCGTTTCTGATAAAGACCGAGCTGGTCTTCTAAGCCTGTCTGCATGACGCAACCGGTTGGATGGATGTGAAGCAAAAGCCCCCGAAAACGGGGGCTTTGCTCATCGCGTCACCGGCGGCCTTACTGCCCACCGCCCAGTTCATGTACGTAGACTGTCAACACCTTGATTTGTTCTGGCGTCAAGCGGCCTGCCCACGCCGGCATCACGCCCTTGTTGAGGCCGCCGGCGATGACGCTGCGGATCGCCGCAACCTTGCCCTCGCCCGTTTCCGCGCCCGGCACGTCGGCCCACAGCCAGACGTTGTCGGTGAGGTTGGGCGCGCCCATGTCCTGGCGCCCGGTGGCTTCGCTGGTATGGCAGTAAAAACAGGCGGCGGTTTCGCTGCGGAACAGCACGTCGCCCGCGGCAGCCTTGCCCGCATCGTGTCCGATGCCGGCGCGGCTGGCGACGTAATGGGCGAGCTGGTCGATCTGCTGGCCGTTGAGCACTTCGTTGAAGGCCGGCATGTAGCCGCGTCGTCCGTCCATCAGGGTTTCATGGACTTTCTCGAACGAACCGCCATACAGCCAGTCGTCGTCGGTCAGGTTGGGAAAGAAGCCGATCACGCCCTGTCCACCGGCCTGGTGGCAGGCGGCGCAGTTGTCGGCGAACAGCACCTTGCCTGCAGACAGGATGAAGCCGTTCATCTCGGGATCACGAGCGATCTGCTCGTACGACATGGCCTCGATCTTGTCGAAGTAGGGCTTTTGCGCGAGCGCAGCCTTGTTCATGTCGGCCATCAGCAACGCACGGGTATTCCAGCTGTGCGTCTTTGTTTCGCCTTCGCTGTTGACATAGGTGATTTCCGACACGCCGCCGATCCAGCCCTTGCCCAGCGGCCAGGACGGGTAGATGGTCCAGTACACCAGCGCGAACACCACCGTGGCATAGAAGGTGTATACCCACCACACCGGCAACGGGTTGTTGTATTCCTGCAGGTCGCCGTCCCACGCGTGGCCGGTGGTTTGAACCGTTTGAGATTGTAGTTTTTGCTCGCTCATTGCTTGTCCTTCGTGCCGTCTTGTTCGCCTGGCTGGTCGTCGAGAAAGGGAATATTGCGGTACGACTCGAGTTGCTTGCTCCGCTTCTTGCTACCGTAGACGTAGATCACGATGCCCATAAAGGTGACGAAAAAAATGATCAGGGCCAGCGGCTTGGTGTTCTCGGGTTTGGAAAACCACATCAGCCATTCCATGCCGTGCTCCCCGCTGCGATCAGCGGTCGCCGACGAAAGCGTCGTCGGCGTACTTGCTGAAATCGACCATGGTGCCGAGCACCTGCAGATAGGCCACCAGCGCGTCCATTTCGGAAATGCCGGAGCGGTCGCCGTCGTAGTTTCCGAAGTTGGCCTGTTCAACCAGATTCTTCTGCGCATCGGGGATGTGCAGCTGCTTGGCCACGGTCTCGCCGAACTTGGTGACGTTGGCGTCGTATTCAGCCTGCGACAGCGAATACGGCACGCCCACCTTGCGCAGCGCCTTCATGCGGCCGGCGACATCGGAAATATCCAGCGGCGTCGACAGCAGCCAAGGGTAGTTCGGCATCACCGACTCGGGCACCATCGAGCGCGGCGCCACCATGTGCTGCACGTGCCATTCGTTGGAATACTTTCCGCCGACGCGCGCGAGGTCCGGACCGGTGCGCTTGGAGCCCCACTGGAATGGGTGGTCGTACTGCGACTCCGCCGCCAGTGAGTAATGGCCGTAGCGCAGCTTCTCGTCGCGGAACGGACGAATCATCTGCGAGTGGCAGGTGTAGCAGCCTTCGCGGATGTAGATGTCGCGACCGCGCTGCTCCAGCGGCGTGTAGGGGCGCACGCCCTCGACCTTTTCGATGGTCTCGTCGATCAGGAACAGCGGCGCGATTTCCACCAGTCCGCCGACGCTGATCGCCAGCATGGTCAACACGGACATCAGGCCGATGTTGGTTTCAATCCATTCGTGTTTGAAGTTGAAGTTCATCTCTTATCGTCCCTGAATCATGCGTGCGCCATCTTGGCGGCCAGCTTGGCTTCCAGCGCAGCGCTCTCGCGCTTGCCCTGGCGGATGGTCATGAACATGTTGTACGTCATCAGCACGGTGCCGGTGAGGAAGAACATGCCGCCGATGGCGCGCATGGCGTAGAAGGGCATCATGGCCGCGACGGATTCGGCGAACGAGTACTGCAGGTTGCCGAACTCGTCGAAGGCGCGCCACATCAGGCCCTGGGTGATGCCGGAAATCCACATCGCGACGATGTACAGCACGATGCCGATGGTGGCGAGCCAGAAGTGCCACTCGATCAGTTTCGCGCTATAGATCTTGGTGTCCCACAGCTTGGGCATCATGTGATACAGCGAGCCGAACGAGATCATTGCCACCCAGCCCAGCGCGCCGGAGTGCACGTGGCCCACGGTCCAGTCGGTGTAGTGGCTCAAGGCGTTGACTTCCTTCAGCGACATCATCGGGCCTTCGAAGGTCGACATGCCGTAGAACGACAGCGCGACGATCATGAAACGCATCACCGGGTCGGTACGCAGTTTGTCCCAGGCACCTGACAGGGTCATGATGCCGTTGATCATGCCGCCCCACGAGGGCATCAGGAGCAGGATCGAGAATGCCGCGGCCAGCGACGAGGTCCAGTCGGGCAGCGCGGTCCAGTGCAGGTGGTGCGCGCCCACCCACATGTACATGAAGCTCAGCGCCCAGAAGTGGACGATGGACAGGCGATAGGAATAGATCGGACGGCCGGCCTGCTTCGGCACGAAGTAATACATCATGCCGAGGAAAGCGGCGGTCAGGAAGAAGCCCACCGCGTTGTGGCCGTACCACCACTGCGTCATCGCGTCCTGGGTGCCGGCGAACAGGCTGTAGGATTTCATCGAGAACAGGTCAACCGGCATCGCCAGGTTGTTGAAGGTGTGCAGCAGCGCGGTGGCCAGGATGAAGGCGAGATAGAACCAGTTGGCGACGTAGATGTGCGGCTGCTTGCGGCGCATGATGGTGCCGACGAACAGGATCAGGTAGGTGACCCACACCACCAGGATCAGCAGGTCGATCGGCCATTCCATCTCGGCGTACTCGCGGCCCTGCGAATAGCCCATCACGTACGACAGCGCAGCCAGCACGATCACGGTCTGCCAGCCCCAGAAAGTGAAGCTGGCCATGCCGTCTGAAATCAGGCGGGTCTGGCAGGTGCGCTGCACCACATAGTAAGAGGTGGCAAACAGCGCCGAGCCGCCGAAGCCGAAGATCACCGCGCTGGTATGAACCGGGCGGAAACGGCCGAAGGAGAAATAGGGGCTGTCGAAGTTGAGAAACGGCCAGGCCAGCTCGGACGCGATATAGACGCCGACAAACATGCCGACCACCGCCCACACCAGCGACATGACGGAAAATTTCTTAACGATATCAAAGTTGTATTGTTCCGCACCGGAATATGTGGTTACCGCCATCGACCGCTCCTGTTGTCCGCGAAAGGGCGCTGGGCCGCGCCTTATTACAGCATATGCTTATATTAAAAAACTGCGGGATTATAAGTCAGTCCGGTCGGCCTCTGCAACCCACCCCGCCCACCCGGGCAAGGTTCAGGATGTCGCCAGCAGGACTTTCAGATCATGGGCAATGGCGTCCGGGCTGCTGCCGTAAGACATCAATAGCCGCAGGTTCCCCTGTTTATCAAATACATAGGTGCCTGCGCTGTGGTCGATCAGGTAATCGTCCACGCCTTTTACCGATGTCTTTTGATAGACCACTTTGAATTCCTTCGCCAATTCGCGCAGCGCGGTTTCTTCGGCGTACATGCCGAGAAATCCGGGATTGAAGGCGGGCACGAAGGTTTTCAGCACCTCCGGGGTGTCGCGCTCGGGGTCGACCGTGACGAAAATGACCTGTACCTGCTCGGCTCCGACGCCCAGCTGCTCGAGTGCGCGCGCAAAGTCCGACAGCGTGGTGGGGCAGACATCCGGGCAATGCACGTAGCCGAAGAACACGGCCACAACCTTGCCTCTGAAATCCGCCAGTTCACGGACGCGACCGGTGTGGTCGGTGAGCTTGAAATCTCGCGCAAAAGCCGCGCCCGTGATGTCGGTCGCCTGGAACGCGGGAGCCTGCGGCGTGGGCTGGCAGGCCGCCAGCGTGAGCGCGGCCAGTGCGCCAAGCGCGGCAAGTCGCATCCTCATGGTCGGACCTGCTCAAACATCTGCCCCGGCATGTCGGCCAGGCGGTATTTGCCGGACTCGACCGCTTTCGCCAGCTTGTCGAGCGTGGTGTCTTGCAGCAGGTCGATGATTTTCTTCTTCACCGGCAGCCAGCGGAAATGCAGCGGGCAGGCGGTTTCATCGCTGCATTTCTTCAGGCCCAGCAGGCAACTCTGGGTAAACGCCGGCCCTTCGGTCAGCAGCAGGATCTGCATCAGCGTGATCTTGTCGCCCGTTTCGCGCAGGCAGAACCCGCCCAGGCGGCCACGGAACGAGAACAGCAGGTTGCCCTTGGCCAGGCCCTGCAGGATCTTAGCGAGGTAGGGCGCGGGCACGCCGAGCTGGGCTGCGATGTCCTTGTTGAGCACCGGCGTGGCGTTCGGCTGGGTGGCCATGTAAATCAGGGCTTGCACGGCATACTGACTGGTTCGGGAGAGGATCATTGCGCGCCTCTGGAGGATAAGTAGGCACAATATAAAACAATCTTGTCCGAATATCCAGATAGGGGCTTATTTCCCCATATAAATCAAATGGGTATTTTGAAATAATGGTCGACCAGCATCACCGCGAACAGCAGACTCAGATACCAGATGGAAAAGCGGAAGGTTTCCTTCGCCAGTTCGTCGCTGTAGGTGCGGTGCAGGCGCCAGCCATAGTGGATGAACCGACCGCCCAGCAGCACCGCGCCGGCCAGGTAGATCCAGCCGCTCATGCCGGTGGCGATCGGCAGCATGGTCACGGCAAACAGCAGCAGCGTATAGAGCAGCACATGCAACCGGGTATAGGCCTCGCCGTGGGTGACGGGCAGCATCGGCAGCCCGGCTTTGGCGTACTCCTCACGGCGATAAAGTGCCAGCGCCCAGAAATGCGGCGGCGTCCAGGCAAAGATGATGAGGAATAGCAGCAGCGCGTCGTGATGCAGTTCACCGGTGGCCGCGGCCCAGCCCAGCACCGGCGGCATCGCGCCGGAGGCGCCGCCGATGACGATGTTCTGCGGCGTGGCCGGCTTCAGGATGGCGGTGTAAATAATGGCGTAGCCGACAAAGGTGGCCAGCGTCAGCCACATGGTGAGCGGATTGACGAAGACGTGCAGCAGATACAAGCCGATGCCGCCGACCACGCCGGAAAACACCAGCGTCTGCGTATTGGTCAGTTCGCCGCGCGGCAGCGGACGCGCGCGGGTGCGCGCCATCATCGCATCGATTTTCTGCTCGACCAGGCAATTGAAAGCGGCCGCCGCAGAGGCCACCAGCGCGATGCCCAGCGTGCCGGCCCACAGCACGTTCCACGCTGGCCAGGCCGGCACGGCGAGAAACATGCCGATCACTGCGGTAAAGACGATCAGGCTGACCACCCTCAACTTGCACAAGGCCAGAAATTGCTGGCAGCGGCAGGCCGCGCCCTGCATCATCGCGGACTCCATCCTCATCTCCTGCTTACCCGGTAGTTCAGCCAGACCAGACTGGCCAGCAACAGCGCCGCCCCGGTGTTATGCGCCACCGCCAGACCCAGCGGCAGGCTCAGCAGCACATTGCTAATGCCCAGCGACACTTGCAGCACCAACAGCGCGCCCACGGCCACAGCCTGGCCGGCATAGGCCGGGGTACGCAGCAAGCGCACCACTAGCCAGCCGAGGTAGAGGGTCACGATCAGTGCCATCACCCGGTGCACCCAATGGATCGCCGTCAGAGACTGCATCGACAGCAACTCGCCACTTGCGGTTTCGCCCAGTTCACGGTGCAGGGTGAAGGCGTGCTCGAAATCCATCGGCGGCAGCCACATGTCCTGGCACATCGGGAAATCGGAACAGGCCAGCGCTGCGTAGTTGGTACTGACCCAGCCGCCCAGGGCGATCTGCACCCCCACCAGCACCAGCCCAAGCAGGGCGCCGGTGCGCAGATGTGTAGCGCGTGCGTAATAGGCTTGGGTCGAACGCCCTTTTTCACGCAGCCACAGCCACACCAGCAGCGACAGCGTCGCCATGCCGCCCAGCAGGTGCGCGGTGACGACCAGGGGTTTCAGCAGCTTGGTCACGGTCCACATGCCCAGCATCGACTGGAAGATGATCAGCGCCAGCAACAGCAGCGGCAGCCCGGCACCGCCCGCGCCATCGTTGCGCCGGCGCCAGCCTATCACCGCGATCGCCAGCACTATCAGCCCCAGCGCACCGGCGAAATAGCGGTGCACCATTTCCTTCCAGGCCTTGGCGTGCGACACCGGGCCGCCGGGGCGCTCTACGAGTTCGGCGTTGATGTGCTCGGCCGCATGCAGCGGGGTGATCTTGCCATAGCAGCCGGGCCAGTCCGGGCAACCCAGGCCGGCATCCGATAGGCGCACGTATGCGCCGAGGCTCACCACACCCAGCGTCAGGATCAGCGCGGCCAGAATGAGATTGCGATAGGAAATCATGACGGATACCGGTTAGCCGATCTGGGAGGCTTTGAGCAGCAGCTTGAGGTCTTTCATGATGCGCTTGGGCTCCGGCTCGGCGGGAAAGCGCAACATCAGGTTGCCCAGCGGATCGACCAGATAAATATGATGTGCGCGTTCAACCGTGGCCGGGAACTGCTCGATGAATGCCGCATCGGTCGGGCGCCACACATGCAGGCCGGGGTGGTCTGCCAACAGCGCCGGATCGGCCGCGCCGTCGCCGGTCAACACCCACAGCCGCTCGATACGGGACTGCGCCTTGCCCTGCGCGATGCGCGTCTGTCGCATCAGATACAGTTGCTGCGCGCAGTCTGCGTCGCAGGCGGCCGGGCCGACGTGCACCATCACCCACTTGCCTTGCAGCGCGTTCAGGTCGAACGGCGTGCTGTCATGCAGTGCGCCCGCTGTCTGCTGCAGCGGGGTCACCGTGATCAGCTCGCCGTAATTGGTGTGGCCGGCCGGACGCCAGCCGAAAAAGGCGAGATAGGCGGCGATCACCGGCACCACAAACACGGCGACCAACAACAGGAATTTGCTACGCGGGGTTAATTGCATGGGTCTATTCTATGTATTCAAGTCTTAGTGTTCGTCTCGCCGTCGCGGCGCCGCCCGACGTTCATTATCAGCCACAACACCGTCAGTGTCGCCGCCAAACTGTACCATTGGAAGGCATAACTGACATGCGTATCGACCCCGGTATCGGGCCGCGGCCAGCTTCGCTGCAGGCCATCCGGCAGCGCGCTGGTCTGCTGCAGCAGCACCGGTTGCAGGCTCAGGCCGGTGGTCGCGGCATAGCGCTCGAAATCGAGGTTCTGCCAGACCCGCCCCACCGGTTCGGTCGACCCCAGCTCAACGTAGCGCGTGTTCGGGTCGACCGCCATGCCTTCCAGCTTGACACGGCCCGCCGGCGTCGGCGGCTGCGGCACCTCCGCACGCGACCGCCCGGTCGCCACCCAGCCGCGGTTGACCAGCAGGGCGTGCGCGCCGCCGTTCACCCGCAGCGGCGTCAGCACGTGGTATCCCGCCACCCCGTCCAGCACCCGGTTGTCGATCAGGATGGTGTGGGCGTCGTCAAACACGCCTTCAACCTCGAGTTTGCGGTACAGCACGCTGTCCCGATCCAGCCGTTCGCTGCCGACATGGATCGGCGGCTCGGTCGCCGCCACATCGTAGCGCGCCTGCAGCGCACGCTTCTCGTCGGCGCGGCCGCTCTGCCAGTTGCCAAGCGAATACGTCAGCACAAAAAAGAACAGTGCCGCCAGCGTCGGCCACAGTGTCGGCGCGAACTGCCACCGGCCGAAGCGTATTTTCAGCAAGTGCATGGCGCGCTCAATCCGGTTAGACTGGAATTTTGCCGGGAGAGCCGTTTCATGCGCATTGTTGCCCTGCTGTTCATCGTCGTCATCCTGGCCAGCCTCGCCAGCGCACTCTACTATCTCATCAAGGACAAGGGGCAGTCCGACCGCGCCGTCAGGATGCTTACCGTGCGGGTCGGATTTTCCCTCGCGCTGTTCCTGCTGCTGATGGGCGGATATTACTTCGGCTTCATCCCGCAAACCGGTCTGCGCTGATCCCAGCGCGATTCCCCGACAGCAAAAAGCCGCGCTGAACGCGGCTTTTTGCTGTCGGCCGCGGCACTGCCGCGCGCCGATTTCTGACCTGGCTTTAGATCAGCCAGTAGACCACGATGAACAGAAGCACCCAGACCACGTCGACAAAGTGCCAGTACCACGACACCGCTTCGAACGCGAAGTGGTGGTCGGCAGTAAAATGGCCTGCGATCGAGCGCAACAACATCACGATCAGCATCGTCGTGCCGACCAGCACGTGGAAGCCGTGGAAACCCGTCAGCATGAAGAAGGTGGCGCCGTAGACGCCCGCACCCAGCGTCAGGCCCAGGTCTTGATACGCATGGATGTATTCATAGACCTGCAGTCCCATGAACACCAGACCCAGCGCCACCGTCATCGCCAGACCCAGGATCAGTTGCGTGCGGTTGTCTTTCTTGAGCCCCCAGTGCGCCCAGGTAATGGTCACACCCGAAGACAGCAGCAGCAGGGTGTTGATCGCCGGGATGCCCCATGCGCCCATCGGCGTGAAGTCGAATCCGTCCGCGGTCAGCCCGGGGCCCGCCGTCGGCCAGGTCGCCTGGTAGCCTTCCCACAGCAGGCTGCCGGTGTCGGCGTCCGCAAGCCAGGGCACCGACAGCACCCGGGTGTAGAACAGCGCACCGAAGAAAGCGGCAAAGAACATCACTTCGGAGAAAATGAACCAGCTCATCGACCAGCGGAACGAGGAATCGACCTGCCGGTTGTAGCGTCCGGCCTCGCTGTCGCGGATCACCTCAGCAAACCAGCCGAACATCATGTAGAACAGCACCGCCGTGCCGGCAAGCAGAATCCAGCCGCCGTTATCGATCTCCCTCATGGTCATGGTGCCGCCAATCGCCATCAGCAGCAGCGCCACCGAGCCGATGATCGGCCAAAGCGAAGGTTGCGGCAGATAGTATTTATCAGTTTGTGCCAGACTCATCTCATCCCCTCTTTCTTGTTTCGTAGATCGCTCAGTTCAAGAATTGCATTGCCAGATACACCAGCAGCAACATCGTCAACACAAAAACAGCCCCACCGATCAGCCCGGCAATGATGACCTGGGCCGGCGTCAGACTTTGCGCATCGGCGTCGTAGTCACGCCGCTTGCGCACGCCAAAAAAGCTCCAGAAAACCGCGAGCACAACCTGAAGATTGTTTTTCTTCTCAGCCATTCGGTACCGTTTTCCGCCCGTCTGACGCCTGCTTCTTCGCTTCAAGATCGAAGAAGGTGTAGGACAACGTCACGGTATGCACATCCCGATCCATGTCCGGATCCAGCACGAACATGACCGGCATGCGCCGGGACTCGCCTGCGGCGAGGGTTTGCGGCGTAAAGCAGAAGCACTCGATTTTCTTGAAAAACCCCGCCGCGCGCGCCGGCCCATAGCTCGGAACTGCCTGACCGACGATGGGATGGTCGCTGATGTTGCTGACTTCGTACTCCACCTGCACCAGCTGCCCCGGATGCACCTTGAGGCTGCGCTGCATGGGCTTGAACCGCCACGGCAGGGCTTCATTGGTATTGGCGTCGAATTCCAGCGTCACCAGCCGGCTTTCGTCGACCTGGGTATTTTTCGCCAGGCTCTGCTCGGCGCCGGAATTGATCCCGGTCACCTCGCAGATCTTGTAATAAAACGGCACCAGGGCAAACCCGAAGCCGAACATGCCCAGCGTCACGACGATGAGCTTGGTCAGCGTTTTGGCGTTGCCCAGGGCCATGGTCTAGTTCAGCCCGGTGTACAGCGTGAAGAGGAACAGGCCGAGCGCCAGCATCGCCAAAATGATGGCAGTGCGGTATTTCCCATTGCGCTTGTCGGCCATGTGCTCCGCCCCGCTCACTTGACCACCGGTGCGGTTTCAAAGGTGTGGTATGGCGCGGGCGATGGCAGCGTCCACTCCAGGCCCTCGGCGCCTTCCCACACACGGTCGGTTGCCTTTACGCCACCCTTGATCGTCTTCAGAATCACGGCCAGGAAGAGCAGCTGGCTGAAGCCGAAGATGAATGCACCGACGGTGGCGATCTGGTTGAACTCGGTGAACTGCAGCGCGTAGTCCGGAATCCGGCGCGGCATGCCGGCCAGACCCAGGAAGTGCATCGGGAAGAACACGATGTTCATGCCGATCACCGACAGCCAGAAATGCCACTTGCCCAGCGTCTCGCTGTACATGTGGCCGGTCCACTTCGGCAACCAGTAGTAGATGCCGGCGAAGATCGCAAACAGCGCGCCGGAAACCAGCACATAGTGGAAGTGTGCCACCACGTAGTAGGTGTCATGCAGCTGGATGTCGACCGGCGCGATCGCCAGCACCAGGCCGGAGAAGCCGCCGATGGTGAACAGGCAGACGAAAGCGATGGCGAACAGCATCGGCGTTTCGAAGGTCATCGAACCCTTCCACATCGTGGCCACCCAGTTGAACACCTTCACCCCGGTGGGCACCGCGATCAGCATGGTCGAGAACATGAAGAACAGCTGCGCGGCGGCGGGCATGCCGACCGTGAACATGTGGTGCGCCCACACGATAAACGACAGGATCGCGATTGAAGCCGTGGCATACACCATCGAGGCATAACCGAACAGCGGCTTGCGTGCAAAGGTCGGGATGATCTGCGACACGATTCCGAAGGCTGGCAGGATCAGGATGTAGACCTCGGGGTGGGCAAAGAACCAGAAGATGTGCTGGAACATCACCGGGTCGCCGCCGCCGGCCGCGTTGAAGAAGTGCGTGCCGAAGTTGCGATCGGTCAGCAGCATGGTCACCGCACCGGCCAGCACCGGCATGGTGGCGATCAGCAGGTAGGCGGTGATCAGCCAGGTCCATACGAACAGCGGCATCTTCATCAACGTGATCCCGGGGGCGCGCATGTTGAGGATGGTGGTGATGATGTTGATCGATCCCATGATCGACGACAGGCCCATGATGTGGACGGCCAGAATCGTCAGGTCGTAGGAAATGCCGCCCTGGATGAACAGGGGCGGATACATCGTCCAGCCGCCGGCAACCGCGCCGCCCGGCAGGAAGAAGGACGCCATCAGCATCAGGCCTGCCATCGGCAGCAGCCAGAATGCCCAGTTGTTCATGCGCGGGAACGCCATGTCGGGCGCGCCCAGCATCAGCGGCACCTGCCAGTTCGCGAAGCCCGAGAAGGCCGGCATGATCACGCCAAAGATCATGATCAGCCCGTGCATCGTGGTGAGCTGGTTAAAGAAATCCGGGTTGGTCAGTTGCAGGCCGGGCTGGAACAGTTCGGCGCGGATCAGCAGCGCCATCGAACCTGCCGCGAACAGCATGATGAGTGCGAACCACAGATACAGCGAACCGATATCCTTGTGGTTGGTGGTGGTCAACCAGCGCATGATCCCGGTCGGGTGACCGTGGCCATGATCGTCGTGGGCGTGTGCAGCATCAGACATCGTGTGCTCTCCTCTTGATTTTGTTTACTGCGCTGCGGGTGCGGCGGCTTCGCTGGCCCCACCCCGTGCTGCGGCGATATCGGCAGGCTGCACCTGATCACCCGTCTTGTTGTCCCACGCGTTGCGCTGGTAGGTCACCACCGCCGCGATGTCGGCATCGGACAGCTGGCCGGCGAACGCCGCCATCGTCGTGCCCGGCTTGCCGTTCATCACCACATCGATGTGCGCGGCGATCGGGCCGGTGGCAACCGGCGAACCGCTGATCGCCGGGAACACACCCGCCATCCCCATGCCGTTAGCCTGGTGGCAGGCGGCGCAGTTGGCTTGATAGACCTGCTCGCCGCGCGTCACCAGTTCCGACATCTCGAAGGTTCGGGTGTTGTCCGCCGCCGCGACTGCCGCTGTGCCCTTCTTCTTTGCCACCCAGGCAGCGTAGTCTTCTTCCGAGACCACTTCCACCACGATCGGCATGAAGCCATGGTCCTTGCCGCACAACTCGACGCACTGACCGCGGTAAGTGCCGATCCTGTCTGCGGTGAACCAGCTGTCGCGGATGAATCCCGGAATCGCGTCCTGCTTGGCGCCAAGCGCGGGCACCCACCAGGCATGCAGCACGTCGTTGGCGGTGATCAACAGGCGCACGCGCTTGCCGACCGGCACCACCATCGGCTCGTCGACTTCGAGCAGGTAGTGCTCACCCTTCTCGGCCTTGCCTTCGATCTGCTCGCGCGGCGTTGACAGGGTGCTGTAGAAGCTGACGCCATCGTTCAGGTAGTCGTAGCCCCACTTCCACTGGTAGCCGGTGATCTTGATCGTCATGTCAGGATTACTGGTGTCCTTCATGTCGATCACCACCTTGGCGGCGGGATAGGCCATGCCCATCAGGATCGCAAACGGGATCACCGTCCAGATCACTTCGACAGTGGTGTTCTCATGGAAATGTGCGGCCTTGTGGCCTACTGATTTGCGGTGTTTCAGCAGCGAATAGAACATTGCGCCGAACACCACGACGAAGATACCCAGACACACCAGCATGATCAGGTTGTGCAGATCGAACACATCCTGCGCCACCTTGCTTGCCGGCGTGGGCAGGTTGTATGCGTACTCTGCAAGTGCCGACTGGCTGAATGCCAGCGCTGCCCCGATCATCCCTACACGTTGCCACTTCTGTTTCATCGCGTCCCCCGTCCTCTCGTCCCCAAATTATTGGTGTCGTTGCGGCGTGTGTTGCGTTCCGGCCGGCAACCTGCGCGCTTCGTTATCCTTGCAACCTGCTGCGCAACGTGACGGCCAGCTGCAGCCGCGCCTCGTCACTCAGATACTGTCCCACTTCCGTCGCCCGGCCATGCGAACTCAGGCTGAGTCGGCAATTCCTGCCTGGCGACCTGCAATCACACACCACGCGTGCCCACTGCCGGTTCATTTCACGACGGCCGTCACGCGTGCCGCAATGCCATTCCAGCACCACCGCGTCGCCGTCGATCATCAGGGTTTCGTAGTCCCCCGCCCGCCTGCGCAACGCCTCGAAAGCCCAGGCCAGCAAGCCAATCTCCAGTCCGGCAAACGGCAGAATCAGCCAGTAACCCAGATACGCGAAGCTGATCGCCGTTGCAAAGCACACTACCGCCAGGCTCCAGAAAACGAGCCGTTCCTGAGTCCGGGTCAGCGAATGATTGGGGCGGGATTGAAAGACAAACGCGCCGGCAGACCCGCCCTCACAGTCGTCCAACTTCACCTGTTGCATGTCAGGAATCGCGGAAACCACGTGCGGCAATATGTCGCGGACAGTAACACGCCGCTCTACCCATGAACAAGCAGTACGATCGTATTAAGTTATTGATTTATTTATAAAATATCGTTATTACAGACTATTCTAATTATCTAACTCTCTAGGCAGCGTCAGCCATTGCGGCGTGCGCTCGGCAGAGAACCCCGCAGCCTGAAACCCCTGCACACCCAGGCATGGCGCCGGCAATCGCGCCTGCAGCGCCGCCACATTTTCGGCCTGGCATGTCATCGCCGGATCGATCTGATTGCTGACCCAGCCGGCCCACGGCAGCAATCGCTGCGCAATCGATTCGGCGGTCAGCAGCGCGTGATTGAGGCAGCCGAGACGCAGGCCCACCACCAGCACGACAGGCAGTCCGAGACGCTGCGCCAGGTCGGCCATGTCCGCCTCTTCGTTCAGCGGCACGCGCCAGCCGCCGGCGCCTTCGACCACCACGACATCGGCCGCAGCGGCCAGGCGTGCAAACGCCCCGGCGATGACGTCAAGCTCGATACGCACCTCTGCCTGCCGCGCCGCGATATGCGGCGCAATCGCCGGTTCGAAGGCATAGGGATTCACATCGCGGATAGCGGCGGTCACGTTGGCGGCCTGCAGCAGTGCCGTCACGTCCTCATTGAGTTCACCCGGCGCGTGGCCGGCCGCCACCGGCTTCATTGCCACCACGCGCAAGCCGCGCGCGCGCAGCGCGTGGATCAGCGCCACCGCCACCCGCGTTTTACCGACGCCGGTATCGGTACCGGTGACGAACAGGCCTTTCACGCGCGCCCCCGTTTTCTTTTGCGTTCGCCGATCGCGAACTGGATGACCTGGCGCCCGTCCTCCCGCTGCAGTTTGTCGCCGACCCACGCGTGGCCGTAGATCACCTCGAAGGTGGCCGGCAGGCGTCCTTCATACCGGTTTGATTCGTATGCCTGCTCCAGCCGCGCCCACGCCGATTTGCCAAGCAGGCCACGTCGCCGCGCCGCCGCCGCGTTGTGCGCGCCGATGCCCTTGAGGTCCCGCATCAGGGTTTTGAGATCGGCATAGGTCAGCGTCAGCATTTCCATTTCCATCACCGGGCTGGAAAATCCGGCGTGGATCAGCATGTCGCCGATGTCGTGCAGGTCGATGAAACGGTTGACGTGCGGTGCATCGTCGACGGCCGAAAAGGCGGCGCGCAATTCCTTCAGCGTATCGGGCCCGAAGGTGGCGAACATCACGAGCCCGCCCGGCGCCAGCACCTGGTGGACGCCCCTGAACGCGGCTTCCAGATCGTGCGCCCACTGCAATGCGAGACTCGACCAAACCAGGTTCACGCTGTTGGGTGCGAGCGGCAGCCGGTCCATGTCGGCACACACCAGGTGGGTGAAGGCTGAAGGGTATCCACAAGGGATACCGTCCCTGGCACGGGTAGTGCCAAGGACATAATGGGTGAGGCGTTGCAGGGCGCGCTGCGCCCAGGTCGGCTGCGGCAGGCGCGCACGTGTCGCTGCCAGCATGGCCGGCGCGATATCGAGCGCGCAGAGTTCGGCTTCCGCATAGCGCGAGCGCAGATGGGCCAGGCCGTAGCCGGTGCCGCAGCCAACATCGAGCACGCGGCCGGGCTGCAGACTCACGAAGTCGAGCCGTTCGAGCAGACGATCGCACACCTCGCGCTGCAGCACCGCATGCGCGTCGTAGCTGGCGGCGGCGTAATCGAACGCGCGTCGCACTTCGGCGAAATCGAGTTCGGATTCAGTCATGGGCAAAACGTCCGATCGCTGCGGCCACGTCTTCGCCATGTGACAGATGCGGCGCGTGCGCAGCGCGGGCCAACGCGCTGTACTGGACATTCGACAAGGTCTCGGCCAGCCAGGCGCCGGCCGCCAGCGGCGTCAGCGTATCGAGCGCGCCATGCAGCACCAGCGTCGGCTGCGTCAGCCGCGGCAATTCTGCACGCAGGTCGGTGTCGCGCAGGATCGCCAGACCAGCCGCCAGCGCCTCGCTGCGCGCGACGGGTGCGGCCAGCAGTGTCTGTCGCAATTGCTGCAGCAGGGCTTTCTGCCCGGACATGCCACGCGTCTGCAGGCTCAGGAAGCGCAACAGCGTCGCCTGCGGATCGGCCTTCAGCGCAGCGCCGAATTCCTCCAGGTCGGCAAGCGCCATGCCGCGCCCCCAGTCTTCGGTCGCCACGAATTTCGGCGTCGCCGCCAGCAGCACCAGGCGCGTGATCCGGTGCGGATAATCGAGCGCCGCGCGCATCGCTACCTGGCTGCCGAGCGACCAGCCAAGCAGCGTGGTGTTGTCCGGCAACTGCGCGGCGAGATCGTCGGCCCAGGCCTGCAGGCTATTGTCCGCCAGCGCGGCGCGCACGCCATGGCCCGGCAGGTCGAACGCGCGTACATCGAAATCGTTTGCCAGTCGATCCGCCAGCGCATCGAACACGCGGGCGTTCATGCCCCAGCCGTGCACTAGCGCGAGGACGGGTTTAGGCGAGCGCATGCAGGGCCTCGATCAGTCGCGCGACATCGTCGGTGCTGTGCGCGGCCGACAGGGTGATGCGCAGCCGCGCCGTACCGGCCGGAACCGTCGGCGTGCGGATCGCGGGCACCAGTAGACCACGCTCGAGCAGGGCCTGCGACAGCCTCACGGCTTCTTCATTGGCACCGATCAGCAGCGGCTGGATCGGTGTGTAGGACGGCATCAGCGTGCCCAGCTTCAGGTCAGACAAACCTGCGCGCATCTGCGTGATGTGGCTGCGCAGCCGCTCGCGCCGGACATCGCCCGCTTCGATCTGGCGCAGGCTTTCCAGCAGGCACGCGGCAAGCAATGGCGGCGAGGCGGTGGTGTAGATGTAGGGGCGCGCCTTCTGCATCAGCCAGTCGATCACGCTTTGATGCGCCACCACAGCCGCGCCGGACACGCCGGCCGCCTTGCCCAGCGTGGCGAGATAGATCACGCGGTCGCTCGCGCGGGCACGTTCGGTCATGCCGCCGCGGCCATCGCCCAGCACGCCGAAGCCGTGCGCGTCGTCGAGGTAGAGCCAGGCGTCGTAGCGCTCGGCCAGATCGAGCAGCGCATCCACCGGCGCGATGTCGCCGTCCATGCTGAACACCAGATCCGACACGATCAGCTTGTCCTGCGCCGTGCTGGCCACCAGTTGGCCTTCGAGTTGCGCGAGGTCGTTGTGGCGATAGCGGGTGAAGCTCGCGCCCGACAGCTGCGCGGCGTCCACCAGCGACGCATGGTTGAGCTTGTCGGCGAATACTTCGCCCTTTTTGCCTGCGAGCGCAGTCAGCACGCCGAGATTGGCCATGTAGCCGGTGGAAAACAGCAGCGCGGCCGGCTTGCCGACGAAGCGCGCGAAGGCCGCTTCGAAGTCGTCGTGGAAACGATGGTGGCCGGTGATGAGGTGCGCTGCCCCCGCGCCGACGCCGCATTGGTCGACGGCCGTGTGCGCGGCGGCTACCAGCGCAGGGTCGGCGGCCAGCCCGAGATAGTCGTTGCTGCAGAAGGAAATGACGCGCTGACCGTCGATCGTCGCGTGCGCGCCCTGCGCACCATCGAGGATGCGGCGGTGGCGCTCGAGATGATCGTCCTTCAGCGCCGCCAGCCCCTGCTGCAGGCGGGTCAGCGCAGCAAAGCTCACAGTGCAGTCAGGCCCAGGCTGTCGAACAGGCGCTGGTCGCGCTCCCATTCCGGGTTGCCGGTGGTCAAGAGCTTTTCGCCGTAGAAAATCGAGTTGGCGCCGGCAAGGAAACACAAGGCCTGCACCGCGTCGCTCATCTGCTGGCGGCCGGCCGACAGGCGCACGAAGCTCTTCGGCATGCAGATGCGCGCGACCGCGATGGTGCGCACGAACTCCAGCGGTTCGAGCGCCTCGGTACCGGCGAGCGGCGTGCCCTCGACCTGCACCAAGAGGTTGATCGGCACCGATTCGGGCTGCGGATCGAGGCTCGCCAGCTGCGCGATCAGGCCGGCGCGCTGGGTGCGCGACTCGCCCATGCCGACGATGCCGCCGCAGCACACGTGGAGGTCGGCGTGGCGGACTCTTTCAAGGGTATCGAGGCGGTCCTGGTATTCGCGGGTGGTGATGATGTCACCGTAGAACTCGGGTGCGGTGTCGAGGTTGTGATTGTAGTAGTCGAGCCCGGCGTCCTTCAGCTGTTCGGCCTGACCGTCCTTCAGCATGCCCAGCGTGGCGCAGGTTTCCAGTCCCAGCGCCTTGACCTCGCGCACCATGTCGAGCACCGGCTCGAGGTCGCGCTGTTTCGGTCCGCGCCATGCGGCGCCCATGCAGAAACGCGATGCGCCGGCGGCCTTGGCGGCCTTGGCGGCGGTCAGCACGTCATCCAGATTCAGCAGGCCCTGGTTTTCCACCCCGGCATCGTAGCGCGCTGACTGCGGGCAGTAGCCGCAGTCTTCCGAACAGCCACCGGTCTTGATCGACAGCAGGGTCGAAAGCTGCACCTTGTTGGGGTCGAACTGTGCGCGATGCACGGTCTGCGCCTGGAACATCAGGTCGGCAAACGGCAGCCCGAACAGCGCGTCGATGTCGTGAATCGTTTTGGGCGGGCGCTGCCCACGTTCGCCCCCTCTCCCCTCGAGGGAGAGGGTTGGGGAGAGGGGAGCATCCCCAATATTCGTTGTCAGGTCATTCATTGATTGCCACCTCGATGGTCATGTCGGCCCACGGCTCGCGCGCGGCCTTGAAAATGTCGTAAATCGCCCACGGCACGATGATCACTACCGCCGTCCCCAGCACCAACATCAAGCCCTGCCAGCCGTCGAGAAGGCCGTAGATCGCCGGTCCGATCACCATCAGGCTGCCCATCACGCCATAAAAGCGGTAGCCTGCCCACTTGTTGTAATGCGTGGTGCGCGGGTTGGGATGGTGGGCGATACCGGCGTAGACGAAGATCGACGCGCCCAGCCACAGCATCACCGGCGGCAACGACAGCACGAAGGGCAGAAAGCCGATCTTGTGACTGGCCAGCAGCTTGCCCAGCAGCAGCGCCGTCAACGAAATCAACAAGGCCACGACGGTGATGATGTTGAACAGTTGGGCGGCGAAGCGGGAGGACGAAGCGGAGATGACGCGTTTGGCTTTCATGGCCCGGATTTTCAGGGTCGACGACCCGGCTGTCAAATTCGGGGCGAGCCAGAATTGAACATCAGCTCGTTTTTTAATCGATTTTTTCCGCCCTCCTGCCTGCTATGCGGGGCCAGAGCGGCGCGAACGCTGTGCGCGGGCTGCCTGGCCGACCTGCCCTGGCACCGCCAGCCGCAGTGTCCGCAGTGCGCCACGCCGACGCCGGACGGCCAAGTGTGCGGCGCCTGTCTCAAGCACCCGCCCGCGTTTGACCACACCCATGCCGCGCTGGCCTATGCATTCCCGCTCGACCGGATGATTCCGCGCCTGAAATACCACGGCCAGCTTTCGATTGCGCCGGTGTTGGGCGCCTGCCTGGCCCAGGCCACCGCGCGGGCGACCCGTCCCGACCGCCTGATGCCCATGCCGCTGCATCCCACCCGCATCCGCGAACGCGGCTTCAATCACGCCACCGAAATCGCGCAGACGGTGGCCTCGCAGCTCGAGCTGCCGCTCGACCTCGACAGTTGTCGGCGTACCCGCGACACACCGCCGCAAATGGGGCTGAAGCACGACGCACGGCGACGCAACGTGCGCGGCGCGTTCACGTGTTCGGGCGAGGTTCAGGGACAACGCATCGCGCTGATCGACGACGTGATGACCACCGGCACCAGCCTCGACGAACTGGCTGCCACACTCAAGCGCGCCGGCGCCGCCGAGGTGAGCTGCTGGGTGGTGGCGCGCGCGCTGCCGCCGGGCGGGTGAATCAGCCGGGGAACGGGTGAAATGGCTCCGGCAGCCTCAGGGCTCGATGGCCGCCCGGCGTTCCGCACACCCCCGGCGGCTCAGGCTCAGCCGTAGATTTCTTCCACCGCAAAAATCCGCCGGTGTTCGCGCATGGCGTAGCGGTCGGTCATGCCGGCGATGTAGTCGGCCACCGCACGCGCGCCTTCGAGCGATTCGCGTTCCTGATGCTCGGGCGGCAAGAGCCGCGCGTCGCCGGTGAAGGCGGTGTAGAGGTCGCTGATGATGCGGCCGGCCTTGGAGCTCATGCGTGCCACCTTGTAATGGCGATACAGGTGACGATGCAGGAAACGCTTGAGCTCGCGGTGCTCGTCGAGCAGCGCGGGGCTGAAGGCCACCAGCGGCGGCGCAGCGCGCACCTCGCTCAGGGTCTGCACGCCGCTGTTTTCGACATTGATCCGCGTCGTGTCGACCAGGTCGATGATCAGCGTGTTGATCATGCGGCGCACGGTTTCGGTCACTTCGCGGCGGCCCTGCAGCGCGGGATATTTCGCACGCACCTCGGCGAGATGGCGCGCAAACAGCTGCACCTCCATCAGTTGCTCCAGCGTGATGAGCCCCGAGCGCAGACCGTCGTCGACGTCGTGGTTGTTGTAGGCGATCTCGTCGGCCAGGTTGGCGATCTGCGCCTCCAGAGAAGGCTGCTGCTTGTTGATGAAGCGCGCACCAATGTCGCCGAGCTTTTCGGCATTGCCGAGCGAGCAGTGCTTGAGGATGCCCTCGCGCGCCTCGAAGGTAAGGTTGAGGCCGTCGAATGCGGCGTAGCGTTCTTCCAGCAGATCCACCACGCGCAACGACTGCAGGTTGTGTTCGAAGCCGCCATGCTCGCGCATGCAGGCGTTCAACGCATCCTGCCCGGCGTGGCCGAAGGGCGTATGGCCGAGGTCGTGCGCCAGCGCCACCGCTTCCACCAGGTCCTCGTTCAGGCTCAACACTCGGGCGATGGTGCGGCCGATCTGCGCCACTTCCAGGCTGTGGGTGAGCCGGGTGCGGAACAGGTCGCCTTCGTGGTTGACGAACACCTGGGTCTTGTATTCCAGCCGGCGGAACGCGGTGGAATGGATGATGCGGTCGCGGTCGCGCTGGAATTCGGAGCGCGGCGCGGCGGACGGTTCGGCGTGTCGGCGCCCGCGGGTTTGACTGGAATGCGCGGCGTAGGAGACGAGCGTTTCCATAATTTTTCCTTTACTGCGGCGCGGTCAGCACGCCATTCAGCACATCGGCCGGCACGTCGCCGGTGATCACCGCCTCGCCCAGCTTCTTCAGCAGCACGAAGCGCATCTTGCCACCCTCGACCTTCTTGTCGTGGCCCATGTATTCCAGATACGTTTCGACGCCCAGGTCCGGCGCCACGTCCGGCAGCCCGGCGGCGCGAATCAAGGCACGGGTGCGCGCCACGTCGGCTTCGGAGATCCAGCCCAGCCGCTGCGAAGTCTGCGCCGCCATCACCATGCCGGCCGCCACCGCTTCGCCGTGCAGCCAGGTGCCGTAGCCCATGCCGGTTTCGATCGCGTGGCCGAAGGTGTGGCCCAGATTGAGAATCGCGCGGATGCCGCCTTCACGCTCGTCCTCGCCCACCACTTGTGCCTTGATTTCGCACGAGCGGTAAATCGCGTGCGTGATCGCCGTCGGGTCCAGCGCGCGCAATTTGTCCATGTTGACTTCGAGCCAGGCAAGGAATTCTGCGTCCCAGATCAAGCCGTACTTGATCACCTCGGCCAGCCCCGCCGACAGTTCGCGGGCGGGCAGCGTCTTCAGCGTGTCGGTATCGGCCAGCACCAGCTTCGGCTGATAGAACGCGCCGATCATGTTCTTGCCGAGCGGATGGTTGATGCCAGTCTTGCCGCCGACCGACGAGTCGACCTGTGACAACAGCGTGGTGGGAATCTGGATGAAGGGTATGCCGCGCTGGTAGCACGCCGCAGCAAAACCGGTCATGTCGCCGATCACGCCGCCGCCCAGCGCGATCAGCGTGGTCTTGCGCTCGGCGCGGTCGGTCAGGAGCGCATCGAAAATCAGGTTCAGCGTTTCCCAGTTCTTGTAAGCCTCGCCGTCCGGCAGCACCACCTGCGCCACCGTCACCCCGCCAGCCTGCAATGTCGTTGTCAGCTGCGCCAGGTACAGCGGTGCCACCGTGGTATTGGTCGCGATCATCACGCGCTTCTGCGCCAGATGCGACAGGATCAGGTCCGTTTGGCCCAGCAGGCCGGAACCGATGTGGATGGGGTAGGAGCGGTCGCCGAGGTCGACGGTGAGGGTTTGCATGAGGCCAATATTTCAATAAGTGCGATGTTTGATTGTAACCAATGGCGTAACCCACGGCGGTGGCGCCTTGCGATCGGCGCCACTTTGCATCCCGGCCGGCTCCGACCATAATCCGGTCATGACGCCCTTGGCCACCCAACCCGCAACGCACACTCAGGCACGTCCTGCCCGAGTGCCGCCCTGCACAGCGCTGGGACTTCTCACGCTTCGCGGTCGCCACGGTCATTTCATGGACACGCATCCAGGCACGCCGGAATAAGCCATGGACCACTTCGACCCCGCGCTGATCTCGGTCATCATGCCGTGTCACAACGCCGCGTCCTTCGTCGAGGAGGCAGTCAACAGTGTGCTGGGGCAAAGCTATCCGCGGGTGGAACTGGTCATCGTCGACGACGGCTCGACCGACGGCTCGTCGGAAATTCTGCAGCGGCTCGCCGCCGAGCGGCCCGACACCATCGTGCTGATCTACCAGACCCGCACCGGCCCCTGGGCTGCGCGCAACCGCGCGCTCGCACATGCCAGCGGCAATTTCATCGCCTTTCTCGATGCTGACGACGCCTGGCACCCCGATGCACTGACCCGGCTGCATGCCGCGCTTGAAAACGATCTGGCCGAAGTCGCCTGGTGCGGCTGGCAGGCCATCGGCGTTGCCGCGCTCGACCCGGAACCCAAGCTGCCGCCCGCGCTCGACGCCGACGCCGCCATCGCCCACAGTTTCGAGCACGGCGCTTGGCCGCTCAACGGCATGCTCACCCGCCGCCATCTCATCGATGCACTGCGCGGATTCTCGGAGCGCGCGCCCACCGCCATGGACTACGATCTGTGGCTGCGGCTGCTGGCGCGTCAGCCGCGCCTGGCGAACCTGCCCGAAGTGCTGGCCTACCGCCGCTACTACCCGCGCCGCGACGCCCGAATCCCGCACTGGCAGCAGGTGTTCGACGCCGTCGCCGTGCGCCGCGACTTCGCCCGCCACCACCCGGTCCTGGTCGCCCACTACACGCCCGGCCACCGCCACGAACTCATCTACGGCGCCCTGCTGCGCGAAGCCTATCGCTGCCACTGGCGCAACGACACCGAATCCGCCCGCCGCCTGTTTCGTCGCGCCTTCCGCAAAGCCGACTGGAAAGCCGCCGACCTCAAGCACCTCGTCGCCAGCCTGCTGCCTGCGCCGCTGTATCGCAACCTGGTGAATTTCGTCACACGCCGGCGCAGCAATCAAACAAGCTTCTAAGGAGACCCGGAACAAGCCGACGTCGTTGCGGCGCATGCCGGAATCCAGTCAAATCAACTATACCGACCCCGGCTGTCCTCGCTCCACCGCAGCTGGATCAATTCCGCCACATGGCGACCAAGCCCGCGGGATACCTCCAATACCCTGCAACAAACAATCGGCCATTCCCACTGACATACCCTGCGTCACTTTTGGCACATGGAATTATTCGCCATGCGCCCCAATGCTTTCTCCAGCCGCAAAGCACCACCTACCCACCACGGCTGGGCTGTGGCTCTCTGCCCGGGCAGTCCGGCAACCAGAGCCGGGGTATACAATCCCGTCACACTCGACAATTATTCGACAGCCCTGTGCACCGAAGCCGGCCGATGCTTGCCCCATGTTCACCGTCGCCCCAAAACCTCTACGACCAACGCGAACGCGCGGCCACGCTCGCGTGGAAGAACATCGAAATGGAACATTGGTGTCGAAGACCATCCCGCCGACCCCATTGCCCTGCCATTCCCCTTATGATCCTCCAGGGTATATGCCATGACTTTCTTTACGAGCCCCATCCCTAAAATGACAAAGTTTATTAATCGGGCATTGAACAAATATGGGGATGCATTCTTATTCGGCGCCGTGGGCAGAACACCCACGATAACAACCAACCCGGATGCTGAAACGGGCATACACACCGCCGTACCTCATCGTTACCTCAACGCCTACCTGACCGCCATCAAGTCTTTCCTTAGTTACCACGCCGATATCGCCGTGTATGTACACGATGACGGGTCATTGCGGGAAGAAGACAAAGTCCTGATTCGCAAACATTTATCTGGTGTCCGAATCATTGATCGCGCCACAGCGGACCGGACATTTGCCGAGAAAGTGAGTGACGAATTCCTCTCAAAGGTCAGGAAGAGCTACACAAGCTATCTGAAGCTATTTGACCCCACACTGGCCAGCACTAACAAACGCATTATCATCGTTGACACGGACGTCTTATTTCTCAATCGCCCCGAAACAATCATCGAATGGGCACAAAACGGCGGCTCGCCCTGGTTTCACAGATCCGAACCGTGGCGACAAGCGCAACCCAACCAGGCTCCCACCAGCAGCACCCAACCCACCGCCACACAGCCGAAACACATCCAGCAGATGGTCCTTGAGCGCCTCCCCGACATTAACCAGACGCTTGGTACGAAATATGCTTTTGAACAGGGCTTTAATTCCGGCTTTGTGGGCTACGACCATGGCACAGTGAATTACAGCGAACTCAAGGAACTCCTGGCACACCTTTACACGATGTTGGGAGACCGAATTTTTCGGTGGGGTTCCGAGCAAACGATGCACGGTCTGCTGCTAGGTGGAAAGGGAGCCATGCCGCTACCTACGGACGAATACATGGTTTACACAGACCTCAACAGTGATCGTGCAGCCCATGCAAAATTCGTCCACTTCATCGGCGAGTACCGTTATCACCGCATGCTCTATCCGCGGTTGGCCGCGCAGGTCATTCGCAGGTTGGGACACTGAACAATACTAATTGGCAAGTTGAGACATGAACCCACTATCGGCAACTCGAAAAATCCTGTGCATGACGGGCGAACTGGTGCAGCACCCCCGAGAATTGCCCTATGCGCCACGCTGGTTCCGTTCTCTGCTCCCGGGTCACAGTCCCTTGCAAGATGAGACGCCCTGGATCACTTTCCGTGCCATCGATTGGCTCGACGCCTTCCTCAAGCCCGACATGAACGTATTCGAGTACGGTGCCGGGGGCTCGACGCTCTATCTGGCAAAACGCGCACGCCGAGTCGTCTCGGTCGAGCATGACGAAGGTTTCCACGAATTGGTGAGTACCCTTCTCGCCAATCGCTCGGTCGCCAACTGCGAGTTGATGCTACATAAGGCGGAGCCCTGTAACGATTTGAATCGCCACTTCGCATCCCACCAAAAGAAATATCAAGGGCTTTGCTTCGAATCCTACGTAAAGGCCATCGACGCCTACCCGGACCAGAGCTTCGATCTTGTCCTTGTAGACGGCCGCGCGAGAATGGCTTGCGTGGAACGCGCCCGCAGCAAGCTCAAGCCCGGTGGTGCACTCGTGCTCGACAACTCGGATCGGCCAGGTTATGCGCACGCGAGAGAACTCATGAATGACATTGCGCCGCTGGACCTCGCCGGATTCACACCGTGGAATATTGAGCCATCGCAGACAACCGTATGGCGGATCCCTGCGTGACAACGCCCCCGCGGCTGATGCCTCTCAACAATGGGCCATCCTGCAAGACGCGCTTTCGTTTACCGCTTTCTATCGCGAGCCTCTCCCCTCGCCCTGCCTCCGCAGGTAATTCGGATTTTTGTCATTGACACGACTGATAATGAGAAACACCCCATACGTGACGCGTCAGCTGCCAGGCAGATCTGTTCGCAAAAAACACTCGACACACCAACTTTGATCCAAAAATAAAAATGAGTCTCGGACAGACAATCCGAAATGGTGCCGCGTGGGTTTTTGTTGGCAACACCGGGCGACAAATCATCACCTTCCTGACCGGCGTTGTCTTGGCACGCCTGTTGGTTCCGGATGACTTCGGCATGCTGCTAACCATTCAGGTCTTCACCGGCGTCGCAGGCTTTGTCGCAGGCGGCGGCATGGGTCAGGCGCTAATCCGGGCGAAAACAGCATCGGAAGACGACTACAACATTGTCTTTACCCTGCAACTCATCATCGGCACTGTGATTTACCTGGTTTTCTTCCTGCTCGCGCCGTGGTTCGCAAAATGGTACGACAATGAACTCTATTCAACGCTGATGCGCGTGTCTGCGCTCACCTTTGTCTTTCGTCCATTCGTCAACCTCCCGGGCAACATTCTTCACAGGCAGATGCGTTTCAAGGCGACGACAGGCGTGGCCATCACCTCGCTCCTCCTATCAAGTGCACTGAGCATGGGCCTGGCTTACTCGGGCTTCGGTGTATGGAGTCTGATCTGGGGAGGCATCGTGGGCTCGCTCATAAATGCGCTGCTATTAGGTCCCCTAGCAAAATGGCGCCCCAAGCTTTCGACCAATTTTCGAAGAGGGCGTGAAATCGCGCGTTACGGTATGTTCGTAACCATGAATGACATTGTTTACTATCTGCGCAGCCAGACAAGTATCTTCATTCTTTCGCGCACGCTCGGCCCCGCGAGTGTCGGTCTGTACAACAAGGGTGAAACGTTGGCCCGAATGCCGCACGGATTCGTCACGGGCTCGGTCTATCCTGCGCTATTCCGTGCCCTGGCCTCGGAGCAGGACAATACCGACAAGTCGCGCTACCTCTACTTCAGGAGTATCGCGCTCATCGCGATCTATGCGACGCCGTTTTATGTTGGCATGCTCTGGCTCGCCGAGCCGTTTATCAATGTGATCTATGGGCCCAAGTGGATCGAGGCGGCTGGCCCGCTCGCGATCCTGGCACTCGCGTGGCCCTTCTGGCTCATGGGCAATCTATCCGGGAACGTCCTGAACGCACGCAACTGGCTGAACCGTGAGCTACTGGTGCAAGTCACGACCTTGATCTTCACGATCGCAGCGGTCCTGGTGGGACTCAACTACGGCATCAATGGCGTTGCCTGGGCGATAGTCAGTTCGGCAGCCTTCAGCGGCCTCTGGCAGTATTGGCTGGCTGTGCGTTGCCTCGGTGCAAAGCTTTCCGGATACCCGCTCGCGCTCGTGCCCGCAGTGGTCTTAAATATTATCCTGGCCATCACGCTGTACATTCTTGAGAGTGCCCTGCCGCAATCAGTCAAGGCGAATGACCTGGCCTACCTGGCGTCAATGGGAATGTCAGGTGGATTTGTATACTTGTCCTGCTTCCTGTTCATGCCCTTTGCTTCGCTGCAGACTGAACAACAAAGATGGAAGATCAAACTACGAATAGCGGTAGGTAGCACATCGTAGAAAGCATGATCAGTGGCGCGGCACCAGGCTGCACGGGCATCAACAAACGTGGTGAATCAACAAGGGAAAAGCAAAATGCGATGCAATCGAGTCCCCCCCGAAAGGCGCGGTCATCCCATCCGCAACGCCATCCTTACATTTGGGGCGTTGCTGATGGCTGCGACGGCTTTTACCGGTTGTTCCAAACCCGAAATCTCCCTAACGGTATTCGAGGATGTAACCGCCGAATCCGGGATGAGTGACTATGTCGGGATGACCTACGGCGCCGCTTGGGGAGATTTCGACGGCGACGGGTTGCCCGATCTCTATGTCTCGAATCACTTGAGCGAAGCCCGGCTGTATCGCAACCTCGGGGGCGGACGGTTCGAAAATGTCACGAGCAGCTATTTCGCGCCCGAAGACATTGTCGCCGACAAACATGGCTTTGCCTGGGCCGATTACGACAATGACGGCAGACTCGATCTAGTGCAACTGACGGGGGCGATAAGAGGGGTTGGGGCAGAACCCAAAATCCTGTTCCACAACCAGGGCGATCGACTGGTTAATGTCGCTAAAGCCGCAGGCGTGCTGAACCCGGATGGTCGTACCCGCATGCCACTGTGGGTAGATATGGACGGCGACGGCCGACTTGATTTGTTCCATGGCGCCGAAGCCAGGCTGGACGACAAGAATCCGCCTTTCGTCTACGTTCAGGGCGAGAGCACATTTGCCGCCGCGGACATCCTGAAATTTGCATCGCGGTCGGTGCCCTTCTGCGCACTCGCGGAACTGACTGGCGACAATCGTCCTGACCTGCTCTGCCGTGTCATGGGTCCGAAGCGTGCAGCACAGGTCTTCGATCTTTCCGCTCGGCCGCCGCGCGCACTCGATCTGTTGCCGGCAACTGCATTCGAAGATATTGCCACTGCAGACTTCGACAATGACGGCCACCTGGACCTTTTCCTCGCACGCAAAAACCCGATAGGCCCTCTCGCGCTTGGACAGGAATCGCCCACAGGTATCGTGGCCGACCTTTCAATCGACCAAAGCAATGTCGGCATCCCCATAGGGTTTACGTTTCGTTCAGATAGCACATTGAAGGTCCAGGTAACCGCGGCCAACGCGAACGATGCGATCTCGGCGAACCACATTCACCTTGGCCAACAAGGCACCCACCCCGGAGCAACGACCTTTGAACTTACGCCGACCACCCCCGGCATCGTCGGCATGCCACCGCATGAAGCTGGCAGGGAACGGGGGATTTACGTGGGGTTTACTGCGCCGGACAAATGGGAAGTGCGAGTCACCGCCCCGCGCGCCGCACTGGAAGCCGGCAACCCGAAAACCCAACAGGTCCAGCTTCGCCTGGACTCCACCGCAGCCATTACTGAGTTGCAGGCAACGGGCACGGACATCATGCCGGAGGAGGCTCCCGCAAGACTATTCATGAATCGCGCCGGAAAACTGATCGAAGAAAGTGACAAGCGTAACGTCAATCGCCGGCTGGTGTCCGGGATGAATGTGGTAGCCGGTGATTTCGACAACGACATGGATGTTGATGTCTACATCCTCGCTTCCGGCAACATCGGTCAGCAAGAAAATCTACTGCTGCTGAACGATGGCACGGGCCATTTCCAGGTCGTCAAGGATGCTGGCGGTGCGGCAGGTAGCCTCGCAGGCGTAGGCGATTCGGTCACGACCGTCGATTTTGATGGGGACGGTTTTCTCGATCTCCTGGTTGCCAACGGCGAAAGCATGGGCCGCAGCCTGGGGCTGCCCTCCGACCGCGGTGGCTATCAACACTTCCGAAACGTCGGCAATGGCAACCACTGGATCATGATCGACCTAGAAGGCACCCAATCCAACCGCGACGGTATCGGCGCCATCGTGCGTGTAACCGCGGGAGGTGTGACTCAAACACGTCTGCAGGACGGCGGCGTACATCATCGCGGCCAAAATCACAGCCGCTTACACTTCGGGCTGGCAAAGCACACAAAAATCGACAAAATCACCGTACAGTGGCCAAGCGGGATAGCACAGGAAATGCAAGGGATCAAGGCCAACCAGGTTTTACGGATTACGGAACCCCAACGTGGCGCAGGAGTTGGGGACACACCATGATGAAGAAAGTCGCCCAGCAAGCCTCTCGTGATCAGATTGGATTTGTATATGTGGTGCTTGCTCACAGCAGACATAGGCAGTTACTCCGCCTACTGCAGACAATACGGGCAAGCAGTCCAAGCGCTGCAATTCTGTTGCATTACGATGCGAAGGCTACTTTGCCCGACAGGGCACTGTTGGATGCGGTAAATGTGAGATTGATAGAACCCCGTATTTCAGTCCAGTGGGGCGACGCCTCTCAGGTGGATGTATTGCTCGCATGCATCGCCTATGCGGTAAGCAATTTTGACTTTGAATGGCTCACAATTATTTCCGGCCAGGACTACCCAGTTCGCCCACTATCGATTGCTGAAGCAGAGCTTCGTAGCAGTCGTTTTGACGCATTCGTCAAGGCGGCACCAGCCGCACAATACCGGTCACGGTATTACTTGCGCTATTGGCCCCTGCCGCACTTTCCCTATACGTATCGCCTTCCTGGCTGGATGCGTTCTTCACTGCGTTGGATGCGGTTCCAATTGAATCAGCGACAGCCGCTTCTCCAAATAGAAGGCGGCCCCCGGGGCACCCCTCTACGGCTTGGAATATTTTCACCAAAGCACCCATTTGATCAGGATTTTATCTGCCACAAGGGCAGTGATTGGTTGACGCTGTCACACCGCGCCGCGACACGCTTGCTGGACTTCGGCCTGACAAACCCGGCCGTACTCAGGCACTACCGGCATACCTTCGTCCCCTCCGAGTCTTATTTCCAGACTGTGCTGTGGAACGCCAAAGATCTGAAAGTATGTGACGACCACCGACGGTTCATCCTGTGGGATGAAGCCAAACTCTCACATCCCATGACACTGATGATGAAGCACTTCGATGCGATGATCAGTTCAGGTAAAGACTTTGGTCGGAAATTTGATATGGACGTCGATGCCGTGGTGTTGGATCGCTTGGACAAAGTCGTGATCGGGTCACAACAAGCCACAATAAATTAGGGAGCAAATAATGTTCTTCCGGCTCAAGCCTAAAAAGCCCAGCTACGAGCGGGCCATGGACTGGTTCAAGGCCAACATGGTGTCCGGCCAGGGCATCATCGTGCACACCAAGCAACCGGTGCCCTATCCCGAGGTCACGGGCTATTTCATCCCCACACTTTATAACTGGAACGAGCCGGAACTGGCGCGCACCTGCACCCGCTGGCTGATGTCGATCCAGCTGCCGGACGGTGCCTTCCCAGCACCCGACGGCGTGCCCTACACCTTCGACACTGCGCAGATCATGCGCGGGCTATGCGCCGCGGTCGGGGACGTGGAGGGTGCCGAGGGTTCGCTGCGCCGGGCGAGCGACTGGATGCTGACGCAGGTGGATCCCAGCGGTCGTCTGCTCACCCCCTCGACCGAGTTGTGGACCGGCATCGCCAGCGATCTGATCCATACCTATGCGCTGCCGCCGCTGGCCCAGGCCGGGAAGCTGCTCGGGGTGAAGGAATACGAGGACGCGGCGAAGTTTGTGCTCGATCATTACAAGCAGCGGGACGATCTGGTGCCGTTCAACCGCCTCTCGCACTTCCATGCCTACGCGATGGAGGCGCTGTGCGAAATGGGCGAGCTGGACTTGGCACGCCATGGCATGGCGGACGTGGCGCGGGTGCAGCGCCGCGACGGCAGCATCCCTGCGTATCCGGACGTGGAATGGGTATGCTCGACCGGTATGGCGCAGTACGCGATCGTCTGGTACACGCTCGGCGACAAGGTACGCTCCAACCGCGCCATGGCCTACCTGGAAACGATCCAGAACAAATCCGGCGGCTTTTTCGGCAGCTACGGCAAAGGTGCCAAGTACATTTCGGGTGGTGAGATCAGCTGGGGCGTGAAGTACTTCCTCGATGCCTGGCTGTTGAAACAGCGCGCGGAGGGCCAGCATGCTTAGCCCGGAACGCACGACGCACGCCTGCCACATGCTCGATCGTCTGCCGACGTTGTCAATGCCTACGCGCTGCCATACCGGCGTTCGCCGGAATGGGAGGAACAGGGCGTGCCTACGTGAATTATCACCGTACACTCATGGCAGCATCGAGGGCTCGGAGGATACCTGCCATGCCGATTAAGGTACTGACTGTGTTCGGCACTCGCCCGGAAGCCATCAAGATGGCGCCACTGATCGCCGAGCTGGAGTGCCATACGGGCGTGATCGACAACCACAACTGCCTCACCGGCCAGCACAAGGACATGGTCGCGCCACTGATCGAGCTGTTCGGCATTCGTGCCGATTATGAGCTGAACCTGATGCGAGAGAACCAGACGCTGGAGCACATCACTGTCAGCGTACTGCAGGAAGTTGGGAAGATTTTGCGCGAAGAAAAGTTCGATCTGCTGCTGGTGCAGGGCGACACCACTACGTCGATGGCGGCCGCGCTGGCCGCCTTCTATGCCGGGGTGAAGATCGGCCACGTCGAGGCGGGCCTGCGCACCTTTGACAAAAACCACCCCTACCCCGAAGAATCCAACCGGAAAATGATCGACGCGGTGGCCGATCTGTTCTTTGCGCATAGCGGCAAGGCCAGGCAACATCTGCTGAACGAGGGCATTGCCGAATCGGCGATCGCGGTCACCGGTAACACTGTGATCGACGCGTTGCTCGACGTTTCTTCGCGGCCCTTTGACATGGCCGGCTCCCCGCTCGAAGCCATCCCCTTCGACACCCGGCGCATCGTGCTCGTTACCGCACACCGTCGCGAAAGCTTCGGCGGGCCGTTCGAGTCGATCTGCAAGGGGCTAGCCGAACTCGCCCGGAAATATGCCGACGATATCGAGCTGGTCTACCCGGTGCACCGCAACCCCAACGTGCGCGCAGTCGTCGGCAAATACCTCGCCGACATTCCCAATGTGCGCCTGCTCGACCCGCTCGACTATCTGCCGCTAGTGCAGCTGATGAAGCGCGCGTACCTGGTGCTGACCGATTCGGGCGGCCTGCAGGAAGAAGCGCCCAGCCTCGGCAAACCGGTGCTGGTGATGCGCAAGGTCACCGAACGCCAGGAAGGCGTTGAGGCTGGCACGCTCAAGCTCGTCGGCATGGACGCGGATGACATCGTGCGCGAGGCGAGCCGCCTGCTCGACGACCCCGCCGAGTACCAGGCGATGGCGACGCGCGCCAATCCCTATGGCGATGGTACGGCGAGCGTGAAGATCGTGCAGAAAATCCTGGCCGACCTGAGGCCCGCAGGGTGAGACAACCGCTCGTCAGTATCGTCCTGCCCACCTACAAGCGGGCGCATCTGCTCGCTCAGGCGATCCGCAGTGTGCTGGCGCAGACCTACAACAACCTGGAATTGATCATCGTCGACGACAACTCGCCCGACGATACCGCAGCCGTGGTACAGACCTTCGACGATTCGCGTATTCGTTACCTGAAGAACGACCCGAACTTGAAGCTGCCGCGTGCGCTCAACCGTGGGTTCGCGGAAACTAGTGGCGACTACCTGACCTGGACCTCAGACGACAACCTGCTTGCCCAGACCGCTATCGAAAAGATGGTCGTCCGGCTACAGGCAGGCGGCTGCGACTTCGTCTATGCCGATTACTGGATGTTCTCCGAGACTGACGCCGCAGGTCAGCCACTGGATATCCATCACGACAAGCTGCCCGGCAAACTCCAGCTTGAGCAGGGCAACCATATCGGCGCCTGCTTCATGTATACCCGTACGCTGTATGAGAAGATCGGCGAGTATGACCCCGATTTGTTTCTGGTCGAGGACTACGATTATTTTTTACGGGCTGCACAGCACTTTAGCTTTTGCCATATTGCCGAGCCGCTCTACTATTTTCGACGCGACGACGACACCCTCTACCTGTCGCGCTTTCCCGAGGTGAAGACCTCAGATGTGCTGGTGCGATACAAGAATGGGGTCATCGACGCCGGCACCGCGACCCACATCCTCGCGGGGCTGCTGCTGCAGCATCCGGCCAAGCTCAAGACTGCCGGTTTGCGCAATGCGTTCGCAGTTCGAGACCGGCTGTCCTACCGACTTGGCACCTGGCTCATACAGCGCGGAGAAGCGCGATTGAAGCAGGAGCTTGCCCAGGATATCCAGCCGCTGTTCGGACGCTACCATGAAAGCACGGCCAGTTTCGGCGACACACGTGCCGCCCTGCTCGACCGGGTACGGCAGTACGGCGAGCTCGCCTACGTCCCCCCCAGAAAAAACCGCTCATGATCCGTTCGATCCAGACTGCACTCAAAGGCCCGGCCCAGGCCCTCGCCCAGCACCGCCACCTAACGAAAGGCTACACGGGCATCGCCAGCGGATTGGCTGCTCTGGAGCGCGTTTATAAGCCGCCGACGGACGACACGGTTGCACCGATCTTTCTGCTCTCGGCCGGCTGGCGTTCCGGCTCGACGCTGTTACAGCGGCTGGTGATGTCGGACAAGCGCGTGCTGATCTGGGGCGAACCCTATGACGAATGCGGCCCGATCCAGGCAATGGCCGGCACGCTCAAGGCCTTTCGCCCCGATTGGCCACCGGCCGACTACTACTACGACGGCACCCCACCGGAACAGCTGACCGGCAGCTGGGTCGCCAATCTCTTCCCCGCGCCGGATGCGCTGTGGCGCGCGCATCGCGCCTACCACGATGCGCTGTTCGACGCCCCCGCGATCCAGGCCGGCGCCAGCCGCTGGGGAGTCAAGGAAGTGCGCCTAGGCATCGAGCATGCGCGCTACCTGCGCTGGCTCTATCCCAAGGCGCGCTTCGTGCTGCTGTACCGGAATCCGCTCGACGCTTATAGCTCGTATTGCCGCTACGGCCGCAGCTGGTACGACGTCTTTCCCGATCGCCCGGTGTTTACGCCGACTGCGTTTGGCGCGCACTGGCGCAAGCTGATGGAGGGCTACCTGGCAGGCGCGAAATCGATCGGCGCATTGCTGGTGCGCTACGAGGATCTGGTCGGCCCCAACCCGCCGCTTGCGGCGCTCGATACCTACCTCGGCATCCAGACCGACCACGGTGTGCTCACCAAGAAGGTCGGCAGTTCGGAGCGCGGCGGGGAGAAAGTCCAGGTCAACGCGCTGGAGCGCTGGCTGCTACGGCGCGCGGTCGGGCCGGTTGCCGCCCAACTGGGATATGCGTGGTAATCGCGATGGACGCCAGTATCATCGTTTGCACATACAATCGCGCCGAATCGCTGAAGGGCACGCTCGCCGCGCTGGCCCGCCTGGAATCGCCACCAACGCGGACATGGGAGGTGGTGGTGGTCGACAACAATTCGCGCGACCATACGCGCCAGGTGGTGGAAGCCGTGCAGAAAATCTGGCCACACCTGCGCTATGAGTTCGAGCCGGCACAGGGGCTCTCGCACGCGCGCAACCGCGGTATTGCCCAAGCGGCTGGCGAGGTCATCCTGTTTACCGACGACGACGTGCTACCCGAGCCGGACTGGCTAGAGACCACGCTGGCCGGACTCAAAAAATACGGTGCCGATGCCAGCGGCGGCTATATCGCCCCAATCTGGGATACGCCTCCGCCCAACTGGCTGACTGAGCGGTTCTACGGATTTCTGGCAGTGCGCACGGATCGTACCGACGATTACTTCATCACCGACACCGGCCAGACGCCATTCGGTGCCAACATGGCATTCCAGAAAAATATCTTCGACCAGGTTGGCATGTTTGACACCAGTCGTGGCCGCAAAGGTAAGGTGCTGGCCAGCGGCGAGGACAGTGAAATGTTCGAGCGAATTCTGGCTGCCGGACTCAAAGTTGCGTTCCTCGGCAGCTCACGCGTGCATCACAAGGTCGAAAATTTCCGCCTGACCAAACGCTATTTTCGCCGCTGGCGGATGCAGACGAGCAGAAACCTTGCGATAAGCCGAGGTGTTCCAGGCACCCGCCGTGTCTACAACATCCCCTTATTTTTGCTTCCGCAATTTTTGCGCGCCCTCGCTAGGGCGATTGCCGGAAGGGCTACCCAGCCACCGGATGAGGCATTTAACCGAGAGATGGTCGTTTGCCATTTCTTGGGGACGTTTGCTGGACTTTGGCAAGCCAGACGAACTCAAGGGAGGCCATAGAGCATGCATCTCCGGGTGCTTGTTGTCGCGCCGTTCACCCATCAGAACGGACACTTCGTGACGTTTCCCCGCGATCTTTGTTGCGGGCTGGCGGCAACGGGCGCTAACGTAACCTTGCTTCATACCCGACCGTTTCGAGCCGAGCTTGACTGGTTCGGCACCCAGGTCATGCGCGTGTGCCTTCGTGATCAGCTGGACGCTGCCCCCTGGCTATGGAAAGAGATTTGGGCACGGCTCGCAAACCAACCATCTAGCCTGTGCTTGTTGTGGATGATCTGGAAGCTTCGTAGCCGTGATTTCGATCTGGTGCTTTGGACGGACTTCCAATCTCAGGATAACGTATGGGCCTTGGCGATAGCGAAACGGCTGGGTTTATACCGATTCAGATCAGCCTTCTTCGAACATCACGCTCCTGAAGCAACGGGCCGCTTCGCGAGATGGCTCCCCGCTTCACTCACGCCCCCCCGCGTGCGCCTTCAGGGCCTCCCCATGCTCGTGTTATCAAGAGCGCTCCAGGAACAGTGGCGATCATTGCTCGGCAAGAATGCCGACGTGGAGTACCTCGCATACGGCCTATGGCCCCGCCCTCTGCCCCAGGAGCGGCGCACCGGGGCGCGGCGACGGCTCGGGATTCCAGAAGACGCGCGGGTTCTGCTGGTGTTTGGCGTACAAGCAGCACACCGAAAGCACCTGGATACGCTGCGTCAGTCAGTCATAGGATATGTTCCAAACAAGCCCCTTTGGCTTGTCTTCGTGGGTGCAACCCTGGGCAACGCCCCGCACCCGTTTGCCAACTGGTCCGACCCCGCTATCCAGGTTCGCTTAGTGAATGGCTTCGTGCCCGAAGCCGAGGTTGAAGACTATTTTGCCGCGGCGGACGCCGCATGGGCCAACTACAGGGCCTTTCCGGGGGCGTCGGGGGTACTGCTGCATGCGATGGGGTTCGGACGCCTGTCGCTCGCCTCGAGCGAGGGTGAAATCGGCGCCTTGTGCAGCGAACATAACCTGGGGTTGATAGTTTCCGCACCAAACATATCCGCCCTGCGCGAGGCGCTCGATGCGTTTGTCAAGCTTCCAAGCGTAGAGCAAGCGCAGTGGGAGCAGAAGGTTGTTTCGATTGCCGGACAGTATGCTTGGCCTAAGGCCGCGGAACGACTATTGGCGCAGTGCGGGCTCACTGCATTAACCCCACCGAGGATATGAACGCCATGCATAATGCGGACTCGACTTCGCCGCCTGCGACCAGCTTCACCGTCAACGTCTGCAACTCTGATGCCCCGTTTCTTGAGGCGACCTTGCGGCACATGATCCCTGCGCTGAATTACCCGTTCAGCGAGCGATTGGTGGCTTACGATCCCGGCAGGCAGGAAGGCAAATATGCCCAGCGCATCCAGGGCGACCAGGACACGATCGAGGCGATTCTGCAGCGGCTGCTCAATGACAAGGTCATCGATCGGGTCGATGTGATCCCATGGACTGACGACGAGCAGCAACACATTCTGCGCACCTATTTTGGCAGCGACGAGATCGACCTGAAGGACTTCTCCGGTGCGCCTATCTATCAGTATCTCTACGCGCTCGACCGCTGCCAGGGCGACTACGTATTCCATGCTGATTCGGACATGCTGTTCCATAGGTCGGGCACGGACGCATGGATTGCCGAGGGCATTGCGCTCATGCAGCATGAGCCTCGCGTCATCGTCACCTGCCCCCGCGCCGGGCCGCCGCAAGCGAGGAACTGGCTGGAAAAGTTGACGGGGCGATCGTTCGAGCCGACGCCAAGGGAGAAATGGCGACTTGTTGACTTCACCTCGACCCGCTATTTCCTGATGGACATGGCCAAGTTTCGGTCCTGCCTGCCGCTTGCCCAGGTAAAGGCTGGCGAACCGCTGGAAAACAGCCTCACGCACACGTTCAAGCTGAGAGGCTTCGAACAATGGAACCTGACCACGCTCGATCACTGGACGATCCACCCCTGGCGTCATGACGAAAACTATGTTGGCTATCTCGATGATCTGATCTGGGCAGTGGAAAACGGCGTCTACCCATTCAAACGCAGCGGCCACAGATGGGACATGCGTACCGAAGGGGAGCACATCAACGAATGGCTGGCCGTGCTGCGCAAGCATGGGCGCACGTTGGGATGAATTAAACCCATGCCAATAAGCAATCGACTCGCAGTCGTCATCTGCACCTACAATCGCAGCGCCTCGTTGATCGAGACGCTGACGTCACAATACACGTGCGGGTACAACGGCGAGGAATGCATCGATATCGTGGTGGTGGCCAACAACTGTAGCGACGATACGCTCGATCGCCTAGCCGACTTTTTCGCCAGTCATCCACGCGACAACCTCAGACTCACGTGGATCGAGGAACCGAAAGCTGGAAAGTCATATGCGCTGAATGCCGCGATCGCACATACGACCCACGACGTGCTGTGTTTCATCGACGACGACCAAACCGTCGAAGCCGGGTTTTTGCGCAATCTTATCGACGGCATGGATGCCTACCCTGATGAAGCAATCTACTGCGGCCGCATCTGGCCGGCCTGGGACGGGAGCGAACCATCCTGGGTACACGCGAGGGGCGACTATGCGATCCCGATCCGCCCCTTCCCGGAGTTCGATCTGGGCAGCGAGTCGATCGTAATCACGCCTAAGGATCGTTACCCGAGCGGGGGCAACATCGTGGTGCGGAGGCGCGTCTTCGACGCCGCAGGCCTGTTTTCGGTCGATCTCGGTCCAACAGGTCACAATCTTGCCGGAGGGGAGGATCACGATTTTCTGGTACGGGCGGTGAACAAGGGTTTCGCCATTCGCTATCTGCCCTGCGTTCGTCAACTGCATGCGATCGATGCCGAGCGCATGAGCACGACTTACACCCTGCGCAAAAGTTTTCTGCGCACGCGTGCCAATTTTCTGGTGCGGCAGGATGGGGCGCGGCCGCACCTCTATATGTTCAGAAAGATTCTCGAACACCTTGGGAGCGCGGTATTTACACTGAAGCCCGATCGCCGCTTTTTCTACCTCGTCCGGTTCGCCGCCAGCCTCGGCGAGCTCACCGGAGCTTTCGAGCGGTTGCGACACCGCGCACAGTTGCCGCAACACCCTCTCCCCCCCGACCCGGGCATGGTCGCCGTCAAGCTGCTGTCGCTGGTTACGGTCGCATGCGGCCTGATCGCCTGGTTCGCCAGCGGCGATGCCAAATGGGCCGGCCTGCTGCCCGCTGCCGGCGTGGCCTCGCTGGGCGCGGCCGCACTGCTCGCCAAATCGCTCGCCAATTTCTCGCAGACCGGCCCGCGCATCCGCGAGGAGGTGCTCACTCACTATCGCCGCTACACCCTGTATGCGCTGTCTCGGCTGACGGCCTGGGCCTTCGCTCTGATGCTCTTTACCGGCGGCATCGGTGTGCTGATCTACTTCATGCTCGCCACGGCACTGCAGGCGCAATGGTCTGGATGGCTGGCGGCGCTCGCCGCCGTTCTCGGCGTCGTCGGTGCCTTCGCCCTGCAGTTCGTCGCCAAGCTGCGTTTCAATCCCGGCCTGCTGGTGGCGTCAATGCACTACCGCGTGAGCCGGCTGTATGGGCTGTGGCAATGGATGACGCCAGCGCGCATCGCCGGCTTGCAGGTCCTGTGGCTCGGGCCGAGTGCGTTGCTGTTTGTGGCAGCCTCGTGGCAGCTGGCGGAGGAAGGCCGGGCGGGCGCACTAATCGCGCTGTGGGCGACAGTGCTGTTCGTCGCCGGCACCGTGGCTTGGACAACCTGGCAGCCGGAGGCGCGTTTGCCGCGCGCGCGGCCTATAAAGCGGGCCACCGCGCCACCCAATATCCTGATGATCGGCTCGGACACGCTGCGGGCCGACCGCCTTGGCGCGATGGGCTACCGGCGCGCGCTCACCCCGCACATCGACAAGTTGGCCGAACAGGGAGCACTGTTCGCCAACTGCTACGTGCCGTGCGCGCGGACCGCACCCAGTCTGATCTCGCTGCTCACCGGCACCTGGCCGCATACCCACGGCATCCGTGACAACTTCGTTCCCGACAAGGAAACGCGGCTGAAGGTCGATGCCCTGCCACAGCTCTTGAAGGCGCGCAGCTACCGCACCGCGGCGCTGTCGGACTGGTGCGGGGCAGACATGGGCAAGTTCAGTTTCGGCTTCGAGCACACCGACCTGCCGGAAGATCAGTGGAACCTGAAATACCTGATCCGCCAGGGCCCAAAGGACCTGCGGCTCTACCTCTCGCTGTTCCTGCACAACCGACTCGGCCGCCTGCTGCTGCCGGAGCTGTATTACCTTGGTGGCGTGCCGCTCACAGAGCCGCTCGGCAAGCGTGCGCGGCGCCTGGTATCGCGATTGGCATCGGGCGCAGAACCCTTCTTTCTCAACGTGTTCTACTCGACGACCCACCCGCCGTTTGCCTCCGAATGGCCGTACTACACCCGCTTTTCGGATCCAAACTACCGCGGCGAGTCGAAGTTCGCCATGGCACGGCTCACCGACCCCTTCGATATCCTGCGCCGCCAAGGGGCGCCCAAGGAAGAGTTCGACCTGGACCAGATCATCGATCTGTACGACGGCTGCGTGGCCAAGTTCGACGACGAAGTCGGCAAAATGCTGGCCCATCTGGAGGCCTGCGGGCTTGCTGAAAACACGATCGTCGTCGTCTATTCCGACCACGGCATGGAGTTTTTCGAGCACGACAGCTGGGGCCAGGGCAATTCGGCGGTCGGCGAGGCCAGTCCGCGCATTCCGTTGGTGATCCGCGACCCACGCAAGCCTAAGCGCGGCAAAATTGACAACGTGGTGCGGTCGATCGATCTTGCACCCACCTTGCTCGAACTGGTGGACGCCCCGCCCGCCGATGGTATGGACGGAGTGTCGCTCGTGGGATGCCTGACCGAAGGCGACGACTGCCCCGAGCGCGACGCCTTCAACGAAACCGGCATCTGGATTACCGATATCCCGGGCCTGCCCGAGCACCATTTGCGCTACCCCGATCTGCTGGAGTTGATCGACGTGCCCGACCGCGAGCGTGGCACCCTAGGCATCAAGCCCGAGTATTGCGAACGGATCATGGCCGCCAAGGACCGCATGATCCGGCGCGGCCGCTGGAAACTGGTGTACCAACCGCTGGAAGGTGGCTACGCGTTGAGGCTGTTCGATCTGGACAGCGACCCGACTTGCCAGCATGACGTGTCGGCAACGCACCCCGATATACGCGACGATTTGTGGCGCAGATCAAAGGCTTTCATGCCCGATCTGCAAGTGTGAAACCAAAGTCGGGGTTCAGTCGGGACAGAAGCGGCAATAGGGGTTTGTCGGCGATCCTATCTTGGGTTCGCTGGCTTGTTCAGTTCCCGTGGGCGCGTCTGCCCCGCTGGTCGGAGCACCTACGCTGGCTGGCGCAGGGTTTTCTGCATCCTTCGCCTGGGTGAGCTCAGGCTTCTCCGAATCAAGCGAAGCGGCTGGCGGCACATCGACTTTCGGGGTTTCTGGTATCGCAGCAAGATCCCCGCCCATTTCCTGATACGTTCTTCGCAGCCCCTTGTGCGATGGATTTTTATCCAGTGCCGCCCTGAGAACATCAAGGGCCAGATTTTTCTTGCCCAGCTTTTTGTGCAGCGTAGCAAGTTCAATACTGGCAAGCGGCATGCCCGGGCTCAGTTCCAGGGCTTTCACGAAATCAGACAAAGCTTCGCCGTTCCGCCCTGCGAGGTGCAAGGCCTTCCCGCGGTAGTAATGCATATCCGCGCGCAGATAGAAGTCTGGCTTCGAGTTAGCCAGCATGTAATTCATTTCCCAAATTACCTTGCGCAGGCTGTTGCTCCGACCTTTCGCATCCTGCCGATAGTATCGGGTCATTTCGTTGAGACCGCCGCAATAGTGATGCATGTGTATCCAATTATCGTGACCAAGCTGCGCCCGCCAATACTTGATGGCCTCTGGCGATTTCCCATTCATCTTGGCATCACAATACGGCGGAAGCATCGCGAATTCGGCTGGTGTCACATCCCATGCGTGACTGGATGAACCCAAGGTCATCAAAGACGGAAAAACCACGACACTCAAAAACCGGATAAGCCTTCTAGATTTCAACATTTTATAACTCCTCACCCACTACGCGGGTCTTCTCCACCACACGTTCCCAGGCAAACTCTCGTTCAACGCGTTGTAAGGCAAACCTCTCTAACCGTTTGCGATATACGGAATCAAGCAGCAGTCGTCGCATCCCATCGATCACACTTGATACCGCCTCACCATCCACCCTGATGCCGCTCTCATCATGCAAAACAGCCGAACCCGTACCGCCCGCCATCCCCGCCAAACTGGATTTACCGCAAGCCGCTGCCTCTATGAACACCATCCCGAAGCCCTCGTTGTCGCCGTTGATCTCTCGGTTGGGCATGGCAAAGACGTCGCAGGCATTCATCCAGCGCGGCAGGTCAGCTTCGCTCACCGCACCTATCCGATGGACGACACCCTGCACATTATGTTCCGTGATCAGGCTATCCAGGTAATCGGCGTCTTCGCCGATGCCGGCGATGACATAGCGCACCGGGATGCCCTCGGCATGCAGTTGCGCCACGGCGCGGATCATCTGGTCGAAGCCCTTGCGGCGAGACAGGCGGCCTACCGAAAACACCAGCTTTTCATCTGCGCGAATGCCGAGCCCTTCACGCAGGCCACTGACATCCAGCCCGGGCATGAACACCGATACGTCGACGCCTGGATAAATCACCGTGATGCGCATTGCATCGACGCCCATTTCGAGCAGCGTATCGCGCGTATGTTCGCTATTGGCGATCACGTGGTCGGCATGGCACAGGGCAAAGCGCATCGTCTTGTATTTGCCGCCGCGGCCCCAGGTGGTCAGTTCTTCGCCATGCGCGTAGATCACGACCGGGCGAAACGTCAGGCGCGCCACCGCCCATGCCACCAGTCCTTCGGGCAGGGCGCGAAAGGCATGTACCGCATCGAAACGGTGGATGAGCGCCAGCGCCAGCGACTTGAAGAAAAAACGCGCGTACATCGCCAGCGATTCGGGGCGCAGCCAGGGCACGCGCTTGAGGTTCAGGCGATGGATGGTGTTGGGATGCGCCACGTCGACCCCTTCCGCGCCCGGAACGTCGGACGTGACGATGTGGATTTCCTTGCCGCCCAGACGTTTGTACACCTCGGCCGCCCATACTGCGGTGCCGCCCTTGGTGGGCAGGAAGAGTTCGGTGAGAACAAGCAGGCGGTTCATGGGGTCGGGCTATTTTATTTGACTGGATTCCGGCCTTTGCCGGAATGACGGGCGGGGAAATGGCTTCATCGATTCAACCATACATCAACCCCTCAACATCGACAGCGCTTCGCGCACGCTTCGCCAGTCGGGGCGCTCGGTGAGGTTCGGCAGTACGGCGTTGAGTGCGGCAAAGCGCTGGCCACTTTTACTCAGCGCGCAACCTAGGTTGTAGCGTGCGCTGGCCATACGCTCGGCCACACCCTGCCGCACCGGCGCGGGGAAGTTGTTCGCCAGCCGTGCCAGATCGGTTAGCGTGCGCACGTTTTCGCGCTGCGCCGCCACCGGATCGCGCCGCGTCGCGCTGCCGCCATGGATGACATAGACGCCGAGGCTCTGGCACACCACGCCGATGCGGCGGCTGCCCGCCACCAGCCGGGTCAGGAAATGCACGTCCTCGCACACCTTGTAGCCGGTGGGATAGCCGCCCAATTCGACGAAGCGTGCGCGCGGCACCGACAGCGTATGGGTGTCGCCGAAATGGTCGGCGACGAAGGCGGCAATTTCGGCGGGGGTTTCGATCACCACCCGTGCCGCACCCGATGCTTTCGCACGCATCATGCGGCCCGATTCGTGCTGCGCCATCGAGGTGCCGAGCAATGTTCCGGCATCGTCGCGGTATTCGTAGTCGCCGGTCAGGCAGTCCAGCGGCGCGCCCTCGGCGATCCATTCGGCATGCAGCCGGATGCGGTCGGGCGCGTACCAGTCGTCGGCATCCAGAAACACCAGCCAGTCGCCGCTGGCCGCGGCCGCGCCGGCATTGCGCGCCACCGAGACGCCGCTGTTCTTTTGCTGGATCAGCCGCACCGTTTCGCCAAACTGGCGAGCGACGTTGGCGGTGGCATCAGTCGAGCCGTCGTCGACGACGAGGATTTCGTGCGCCGGCCAGCTTTGCACGCGCACCGACTCGATCGCACGCGCCAGCGTGGCGGCGGCGTTGAAGGCGGGAATGACAACCGAGAAGCGTGGCTTCATGCGCGCGCCCCCAGCAGCGCCAGCGGCAGCGCAAGGCCACTGAGCTGTGCGATCCGGCGAAAGCGCGGGATCTCGTCCAGCCGGGCGCGCCAGGCGGAAAGCCGCAGTTTGAGCCGGGTTTCGATCCAGTCCGGGTCGCCCTGCCGCATCGCGTGCGCAAGTTCGAGCGGCGTGACAAAGCGCAGGTCGGGACGGCTGGCGAGCGCATCGCGCAGGCCGGTTTCGAGCGTGGCCAGGCTGGCGTCCGCCGCCTGCAGGAAATTGAAGCGGTGGGTTTCGGCCAGACAGGCGCGGCCCTGCCGGGTGCGGGTGCTCAGCCCGTTGAGCAGGCGCTGCGGCACATGGCCCAGCGCCGGTTCGAAATAGACATCGCGCACCAGATAGGTTTGGCCGGCGAGTGAACGCTCACCCGCCAGCAGGGTGGCATCGACGCAGCCGGGTTGGCCGGCGGCCGTGCGGCAGGTGGCGCGGCGGCCGGGGGTGATGACGGTCTCGATCCCAACCTGCGCCCAGGCGGCTTCGACCGCATCGTTCCAGACGAAGGTGGTGGCGACGGCCACCTGCGGCGCGCTGCCGAACAGGGTTTGATAAGTCTGTGCTTCGGCGGCGACAGCCTGCCGGATCGCATCCGCCGGCAGCGTGCGCGACGGCAGGACGGACGCATCGACCCAGCGGCTTTGCAGCGGCGAGGGCAGGCCCTCGGTCGTGGCGGGTGTGGGCGCGGTGAGCCAGTCGCGCACGGCGCTGTCGCGCTGCGCCGCGCACATCAGCGCCGGCGGCCAGTAGTGGCATTGGCCATGCAACTGCGGCACAAACACGCCGGCGGCGATGCCCGACTGCATGGCGGCGCGCACATCGTCGAAGCGAGCATCGGTCAGCGGCAACGCATGGTATTCGCTGCAGCCGGAGGCGGCGATGCGTGGACCGTCGGGGACTTCCAGGATCACGCCCAGGGTCATGACCGCCGACCGCCCGCTGCGGTCGCGGATACCTTGCAGCACGGCAGACAGGCGGGGCAATGCCTCGGCCTGCGCCAAGGGACCTGCGCCCCAGTCGTCGCTTTCGATGACCAGCACCGGATGGCGCAGCACCGGCTCGCGCCAGCGGGCCGCGAGCGGAGCGAAGAAGGAGAGCAGAATAGTCGCCCATAGCAGAAGAATGGTGGCCACGGCGAAAACTAGCATCGTCACCGCGCAGCCTCCTTCATAACGTCATCCCGGCAGACGCCGGGAGCCCGTTCAATCAAGGCGCTGGATTCCGGCGAACGCCGGAATGACGAGATAGGGGGCTGTAATACACCCATCAATACCCCATCCGGGCGGCGACGTCCGCCACCTGCGGCAGCACGCGCTCGATCTTCTCGCGGTTACGGCCGTCCTTCCATTTGTCGAGGCGGATTTCGGAGAAGGCGTTGTAGGGAATGTCGAGCACGTCGGCGCAATGCGCCTGCAGGCGGGCGTCGAAGTCGAGCCCGCAGCCTTCGAATACCCGGCGGAAGGTGGCAACCGGGTCGCGCAGAAAATCCTCGTAGAACACCTCGACCCATTGCCCGGCGGGCATATACGCCTTTGCATCGAGGATGGCCTGGTTGATCGCCTTGTACTGGAAGGCAGCGACGTTTTCCACCGGCGCATTCAGATAATCGCGCCAGCCGTCGGCTAGGAAAAAGCACCACTGGGTCAGCGTGCCGTTTTCCACCGCCACCTGGGCCGGCAGGTCGTTCGACCAGGTGGCGAATTCATCAGGCTTACGCCAGCCCTCGATCAGCGAATTGAGGTTGTCGCCGGGACTGCGCTTGACGAAGACGAACACAGCGTCGGGAAACAGCGCCTGCAGGTAGGGCACGCACAGCCCGTTCTGGTTGTTCTTGTCGACCCAGCGATGCCGGCCGGTCCCGCTGTAGAAATACCGGCTGACCGTGTCACGGTCGGTCGGGCTGGCATCGCCCGCATCCAGCGCATGCGTGTCCCAATGCTTGTCGGACGGAGGATGCAACGTCGTCCAGTAATCGTGGGTTTCGCGCTGCAGGGTACCGAGTTCGCGCGACTCGGACAGGGTTTTGTAGACCAGCGTGGTGCCGGCGCGGGAGCAGCCGACGACGATGACGGGACGCTGCGCGGGCGGCCGCGAAAGCGACCAGCGCACGCTGCGCGCGCCGCGCTGCACGCGGCGTGCATGCCAGGCAAGGGTCTTGCCGACTTTGGTGAGGAATGCGTTCAACGGGCTGGGCTTTCTGACTTTATGTCGGTCCTGGCGAACATACAGGATTCGTGCCAAGGGGCTGGCTCGTTTATATTGGCGGACATTATCCCGCATCACACCGACACAACACACCATGGATGGCATTTTTGGCTGGCTGGGCGACCACGGCGCGCATCAGGATCTGATCCGGCATATGGGCGACGCAGCCCGGCTCTCGCAGGAAAGCACCCCGCACACGCACAGCACCCCGCAGCTGGGCATGGCGGCCGCTTCACGCTTCGGCAAGGCGGCCATTCATGTGGAAAACGGGCTGGCCGTCGCGCTGAACGGGCGCCCGCGCTTCCTGGACGAGGACCTGTCCGCACTCGCGCAGCAGCAGAATCCGGCCGCGGCGGCGGCGCAGGGCTGGCTGCGTCATGGCGAAAAGCTGCCGGCGCGGATGCACGGCACCTTCGCCCTCGTCGTGCTGGAGCCGCAGAAAAAAGCCGCTTTCCTGGCGCTCGACCGCGTCGGCGCCGAGCGCCTGTGCTTCGCCCGGCACGGCGGCCACCTGGCATTCGGCAGCAGCGCGCAAAGCGTGGCGTCCCACCCCGCCGTGGGCCATGTCATCGACCCGCAGGCGATTTACGACTACCTCTATTTCCACACCATTCCGGCGCCGCGCAGTCTCTATCAGGGCGTGAAGAAGCTGCTGCCGGGCCAGTATGCCGTGTTGCGCAACGGCCGCCTCGACACTGGCTTTTACTGGCAGGCCGACTACAGTCCGGTGGACGCCAGCTTCGCACGCCACCGCGCCGACTTCCGCGACACGCTGACCCAGGCGGTGCGCGACGCGGATGCGCCGGCCACCGCGGCGTTTCTTTCCGGCGGCACCGACAGCTCGACCGTGGTCGGCGCCCTCACCGCTGCGCGCGGCGCCCCGGTCGACACCTTTTCGATCGGCTTCGACGCCGCCGGCTTCGACGAGATGGAATACGCACGCTGCGCCGTCGAGCGCTACGGCTGCAACAGCCATGAGTACTACTTGAAGCCGGCCGACATCGTGACGGCGATCCCCCTCATCGCGCGCGAATACGACGAGCCGTTCGGCAATGCTTCGGCGGTACCGACCTATTTCTGCGCCAAAACCGCACGTGAAGCCGGATTCGAAAACATGTTTGCCGGTGACGGCGGCGACGAGATCTTCGGCGGCAACGTGCGTTACGCCAAGCAGGGCCTGTTCGAGATGTACGGCCGCCTGCCCGCCCCGCTGCGCCGCGGTCTGATCGAGCCGATCGCAAACATGCCAGGCCTTTCGGACAGGTTTCCGCTGTCCAAGCTGAAAAGCTATGTCGCCCAGGCCCGCGTCGGGCTGCCGCTGCGGCTGGAAAGCTACAACTTCCTGCACCGCACGCCGCTTGACCAGATTTTTTCTGCGGATTTCATCGGGGCCGTCGAGCCCGCGACGACCGATGCCGCGTTGACCGAGGTGTATCAGCGCACTGCGTCGGACCACTACATCAACCGCATGATGCACCTGGACCTGAAGTTCACACTGGCCGACAACGACCTGCGCAAGGTGGGCACCATGACCGAGGCAGCCGGCATTGAGGTGCATTACCCGCTGCTCGACGACCGCATGGTGGCCTTCGCCAACCGTCTGCCGGTTGACTACAAGGTGCGCGGCCAGAAGCTGCGCTGGTTCTTCAAGGAAGCGCTCACCGACCTGCTACCGGAAAAGATCATCAACAAGAGCAAGCACGGCTTCGGTTTGCCGTTCGGGGTGTGGAGCAACGAATATGCCCCGCTCGGCGACCTCGTCGGCGACAGCCTCTCGGACGTCAAAAAGCGCGGCTGGATCCAGCCCGCCTACCTCGACCACATGCTCGCCATGCAGCGCGGGCCGCACGCCAGCTACTATGGCGTGATGATCTGGGTGATGGTGATGCTGGAGCAATGGATGGCGGCAAACGAGCACTGAATTGAGGGCACGCGCACCCGGTGCTAGAAATCGAAGTAGATGAATTTCTGGCTGCTGCCGCCAAAGAAAATGATTGTGAGCACCAGTCCGGCGTACGCTGTTCCGCGCACAGTGAAGTGCAGTTGCCCCCAGCGCTGGATACCTGCTTTAAGTCCCTGCTCGATTCGAGGTTCCAGCAAGGTGAGCAACAGGCTTCCCCACACCAACAGCTGAACATAGCGCCGCACGACGACCGTTCCGGTTGCATCGCCCATTCCTAGCATCGCGGCGGTGATGATCCATGCATCTTGGAAGGTGGGTGCGCGAAAGAACACCCAGGTAACCCATACCAGCGCCAGCGTAACGGGCCATCCCAGCCAGGAGAGTATGCGCGCGGTCAATGATCCTGCGATCACGCCCAGCCAGGAATAGAGATCAAGCAGCAGCCGGTGCAGCACCAGATAGGCGCCATGCAAAAAGCCCCAAAACACAAAGGTCCATGCGGCACCGTGCCACAGCCCGCCAAGCAGCATCGTGATCATCAGGTTCGCCAGGTTTCGCGGCATGCCCCTTCGGTTGCCGCCCAGCGAAATATAGAGATAGTCGCGCAGCCAGCGTGACAGGGTGATATGCCAGCGCTGCCAGAATTCCCGTACGCTGCGACTGGTATAGGGATAGAGGAAGTTGCGCGGCAACACGACGCCGAACATCAGCGCCAGACCGATTGCCATTTCGCTGTAGCCTGAAAAATCAAAGTAGATTTGCAGGGCAAAGGCGGTGGCCGCAAGCCAGGCGGCATAGAAATCAAGCGCCTCGGGACGGCTGAAGAGTTCGTCAGCCAGTGGCGCCAGATTGTCCGCGAACAGCACTTTCTTGATGAGTCCCGCCGTGAAAATGAGCGCGCCCAGCTTGATGTCTTCCGCTTTGAGCGGTTTCAGATTCTCCAGTTGTTCAACTAGCTCGGATGCGCGGAGGATGGGGCCCGCAATCATGTGTGGGAAGAACGTTACATACAGCCACCAGGCGCGGAACGATATGCGGTGCGTCCACTCCCCGCGGTAGACATCGATCGTCACCGACAGCATGTGGAAAGTATAGAAGCTGATGCCGAGCGGGAGCGCCCAGTCCGCCCAATTGGGCGGCGCCGAAATCAAGGGCATGTCCAGCCACAGCCCAATGCCAAGAAGGCTCTCCAGAGCCATCCCCAAGTATTTGACCACCCCCAGAAATCCCAGATTCAGAACCAGGCCTGCCACCAGCAAGCCTCTGCTGCGCGTGGCGGCCAAGCCGGAATAAATCAGATAGTTGATGCTGACCGAGGCAACCAGCAGTATGAGATAAACCGGCTTCCACGATGCATAGAAAATCAGGCTGCCGACCAGAATGACGGCGGCACGCTCACGGTAATTGCGCGCCCCTGCGTAAAACAGCATCAGCACAGCAAAAAAAAGCAGGAAAGTCGGGGAACTGAATACCATGGCTATCGGCCACCACCGGAAGCAAGCTGGCGCCCCAGTTCGGCGCTGTATCGCTGCGCACCCCGGTCGTTCAGATGGCCTGCGTTGACAAAGTCGGACGGCACGAAAACCTCAGCCGTGGGCAGCACGATCACGCCTCGTCGTTCAAGGCGTGCAAGCAGCGCCCGATAAGGTGCGGCGGATGGACTTGCATCAACAAAAGCGGATGGACGGTCACGCAAAGGTGGAATCGTGACGAAGACGCGCACGTCCTGCGCCTGCAGGACATCGATCGAACGCCACAAAAACGCCACGACATCCGGCGATGGCGGTTGCTGAGCGGCGTTTTCCTGACGCATCACCTGTCCTTCATTTTGCGCGGCACCAAAGCCGGCCCGATAACCCAGATGAGCCGATGCCGCGCCGCCCACAGGATCAAGCTCGCGTACGCTTGCTTTCATGAAGCGGAGCAGTTTATCCGGCTCGCGCAGTTGACGAAGGTTTGCGCTATATGACCAGAGCCGCAAGTAACTCCCCAGCCAGTCCATGTAGCGGCCGGATTCCCACAGCGCTGCGCGGTCTGCCAGGAAACCGACATACCCAAGCGAGTTGTCTTCCTGCAAGGCGCTTTCATCGATACCAATTACCACCGTATGAATTGCCTCCCTGCCCAGCAAGCCGCGTTCATTCAAACGCATGATTTCGCCGTGATAGACAATCGCATTGGCCCCTGGCAAGCCCAGGTTGAAACTACGCACTGGCTGATCCGGCCAGGACTGGCTCACCGTTCCAGGATCGATCCCGTTGTCGGTTCGACTGTTTCCCACAAACAGGATTTGCGGCGGGTTTCGCTCGACGGAATGGAGCTTGTCGTAAGCGCGCCCCAATGCAAACACTGCACGATATTTGTGAACGACCGCCTCGCTGTGCAACGCAAGCTCGACCAGACCGATCAGCAGAAGTGCCAGCCAGAATGCACCCCCCAAGCCTGGTGGAAAACGAAGGCGAGGCCAATGCACGATCAGAAGCCTTGGTTGGCGCTTTCGTGGCCGAACTTACTGGACGGGTGGGGTATTGACCCAAGCTTTGCAGGACTCGACACAGGCACCCTGTTGTCCAGCACACCCGAAAACTTGGCGGTCAAGACGAGAATAATCATCAGGTGATAGGGCAGGTCAAAGTAGGCCATTCCAAGGAACGAACCGCCTGCGGCGTAGCCAATCAGGCTCACTTGGATCATCGACGCCAAATCGGATGCCCATTTTTTTTCAGGATCCTTTTTACATCGATTGATGACCTGCTGGGCGCGAATCCACGCCAGCAGACCGAGCAACATGAACAGGCCGAAGCCGATAAATCCCTGCTCGCCCATGATCTCGAAGTAAATACTGTGCACGTCACGCGTATTAAACGGGTCGGGCGCATATTGGCGGAAAACGGGTGGCCGCCACATCTCAAAGCCGCCCCCGGTAACGCGGTCCTTGGCCACATTGAACGCCGTATGCCAGGCGTTGATCCGGCCTTGTGCCGACTCGTCTTCCTCATAGGTTTGAATGGTATTCATGCGGTCGTACCACTCCTGGGGCATGACCGAGGCGATGATGCCGACCGCCATTGCCATATAGATGGCGGTAACGATTTTGTGGCGGCTTTTGAGCCACAGGAAGAGCCCCATCGCCACAATGGCCACGAGCCCCCCGCGCGACTGGCTGCCGACGATGGCGACGCCGGTCAACACCATGGCACCTGCAAGTCCGATCTTGACCCACTTTTTAACTTCCTGAAGGTGCAGATAGCGGATGAGCGGGATCGCCATCACCATCGCCAGTGCCAGTTCATTGTTGCCGCCAATAAAGGTTCCAGCCGGACCCTGCACCCGGTAGACCCCGCCATTGACGATGGTGAAAATTCCGCCCTTGACGCCATAAAACGCGAATGACACGGCAATCACCCAGATCAGCCAATGCAGCTTGTGACGGTCGTTGATTATCAGCGCGGTGAGGAAAATCATCAGCTGGATTTTCCATACCTTGTCCCACTGGAACCAGGCATCGGTGGGATAAAAGGCAAAGAACGTGGTGAACAGCATCCAGCCTATGAAGATCAGCAGCAGGACCGTCTCGCGCGACCAGACCATTTCCTTTTTCTCTCTCGAGAACATGAAAGCCGTGATGGTGACGAGGCCGACAACCATGGCGAAGGGGAAATCGTAGGCAAAGCCCCATGCCAGCCGGTGCGGATTCATGTAGCCCAGCCACGACCACAACAAAATGCCCAGCCAGGGACGTTTGAATACAAACGGCAGCAGGCTGAAAATGACGCCGGTGACGAAAAGATCTCTCATGGCTTCCGCTCCCCCGCCGTTTCAGGACTGAACCAGTGGACGCGTCGAGGCAAGGCCACGCCAGCCAGCATCCCGGATGCCAGGCGCGTAGCAAGCGCCTGTTCATGGCGCAAGCCACGGTCCCTGACCTGATACAACCGGCCCTTGCCAGGCTGCACCATGCCGAGTTGTTCGCCCTCAGCCAGCCGCGTGACGGCTTCTGCATAGACCTCCGAGCTATCCTGCACCGCACGCCAGAACAGCACCAGTTCACTGTCGCCCTCTCGCACTTCCGGGCTGACATGCGCGATGAGGCGGCCGGTGTCGATGCCCGCGTCGATGTAATGCAGGGTGCAGCCGATTTTTTCCGGCTCCCCATTGTAAAGCGCCCAGAAGGTACAGTCGGCACCGCGGTATTCGGGCGACAGGCCGCCGTGCAGATTGACGATGCCGAGACGGCCTTCGTTCAGCAACTCGCCACGGATCAGTGAGGTGCCGAACACGCAGATCAGATCGGGTTTCAAATCACGCGCCAGCTTGACCACGTCAGGATGGTTGATGTGCGGGACTTCGCGCACCAGTTCGGGATGGTCAAGCCGGGGTTCGCCATGCGGAAAGAAGAATTTCGCCTCGGGATTGCCGGTGTAGCGGCGGCGGTCGCGCAGCCAGCGCCAGACCTTGCGGAACAGGTTGTCGGGGCGCAGCTTCTTAAGGGTTTTTTTCAGCTTCCACTCGCCGCCGGTTTCCTGCACGATGGCGAGTGCTTCGCCAGCGCGGCACAGGGCATTGGCCACATGCAGGTGGCGGGCGCTGCGCCCGCACAGGATCATGATCCGCAACCTGCTCATCGCACCAGCCCCCGGGCCGCAGCCGGAATGGTGGGCACGGCGATATTGGCCATATCCATGATCAGCGCGTCTGCGAAGAACTTGGCTGCCCAGTTGGGGAATTCGAAGCGTGAATACGCGCCCCAGATCGGCGCCGACCCGGGAATCGCCCCGCGCACGATGGCGTCGTCCTCTTCCAGCCGCTGGGTGCGCTTGACGTAGGCAATCGCGCGCCCGGCCGCGTCGCGGTAACTTTTATCCCCGGTGATTTGCGCCAGGCGCAGCCAGCACAGCGCCATTTGCACGACACCGGTGACGCAGGCGTAGCTTGCCGTGGGCGACCAGCCGTTGCCGTAGGTTCCTGCAAGCCAGCCATCGCTGCGCTGTTTTTCCATCAGACCGCGGGCGGCAATTTCTGCCGCGTCGAGATAACGTGCCTCGCCCAGCAGCACCGCCACTTCGATGAAGCCGCGAATGGCGTAGGCGATGGTGTGGGTGAAGGGGTCCCTGTCCGGCACGAAGGCATTGGTGGCGAACCAGCCGCTCGGCGTCTGCTGAGTCAGGGCCCAATCGAGGTTGCGACGGGTCGCCGCAATGAATTCAGGTTCATTCGCCTCCAGACCCATGGCCGCTAGCGCCCAGATGGCGCGTGTGTTGTAGACGTGCGGTACGCCATTGTGTTCGAACTTGCGGTAGCAGCCGTCATCGTCCTGCTGCGCCACCAGCCAGTGGCCGGCGCGCACGCCGGCTTCCAGGCAATCCTGACGCTGGAGCGATGTGTAGCCAGCAACCAGACCGTGCATGATCTGGCCCTGGTTGAAAATGACCGGGTGGCTGCCGGCCTCGCCGAAATGCCCGGGAAATGCACCTTCTGCCGTTTGCAGCGAAAGCTCCCAGTCGATCATCTTGTGGGCGCGATCGATCAGTTCCGGGCGGTCGAGCGGTTCCGCTGCGGCGAGGAAGGTCTCGATGATGTAGCCCGTGGTTTCAGGATAACTGGGCAGCCAGCCATCTTCGAAGCTCCAGCCGGCAGCGACGCCGCCCTGGTCGGGTTTATTTATTCGCACATCCTGCGCGCGGCACAGCCAGTCGATGGCGCCGCGCAAATGGGTGCGGTGATCGTGCTCGGGCTGCCGGGCTGTCCCGGCGAAGTCCTGCATCACCAAGCGCAGGTGGCGCGCTTGCCAAGGCTTGTAGCGCAGGGGAAGTTGCAGGAGCGATAACGGTTTCATATTACGGTTCGAGTCATTTCAGTTAAGCCACAGCCTGCTTCAGGGCACCGGCCAGCGGCACGTGGCTCACCACATAGCGATGCTTGCCGGAGGCCTCGGGTGGGATTTCGTCCAGCATACGCACCTCCACTTGCAGCGCATCGCCGAGGCGGGCACGCAGTCCAGCCACCACGGCCGCGTGGGCGGCTTCGTTCCATCCTGAATTCGGCACGATCTGCACCTCCATGCGGTCGAGCGCATGCTGGGTGCATTTGAATTGTGCAATTCCCGGCACCGCACGCAGCACATAGATCACCGCCAACGCATGCATCACCCGGCCATCGGCGGCGACAACGAAGTCGGTCTGCCGCCCCGTCACCTCGGCGATCACGTGCAGTCCCTGTCCGCCCGCAGGCGGCTCTGCGGACACGCGTAGCACATCGCCTGTCCGATAACGGATGAAGGGCTGGGCCGCTGAAGTCAGGCCGGTGATCACGGCCTCGCCCGCCTCGCCCGGTGCCACCGGCTGGCCGGCCGCGTCAAGCACCTCGACGATATGGCTCTCGCTCATCAGCAGCATCTGCCCGCCCGGCGCCTCGTGGGCGGTGAAACCGATGTCGCGGCTGCCAAATTCGTTCGCCACGGGCGCGCCAAAGACGCGTCCAATGAGCTCACGCTGGTGCGGATACAGCGGCTCACCGGTGGTACATACCACACGCAACCCCGGCATGCGCAGCGTGCGCTGTCTGGCCTCAGCATGCGCCGCCAGCAGCGCCACACTCGATGCATAGCCGTACACACACCTGGGCTGCCAGGCCTGCAACGCGTCGAGATAAACATCCATGCGCTCGGGGGACATGGCGAAGGCGTTCAGCACCATCTGATTGACCAGCTGGTCACGCAGGGTCTTGATGCGGTCGGTCTTGTTCAGTTCGACCGGCGCGCCCCACAGATAGGCCTCGCGCTCGCCCGGCTGCACGCCCCACCAGCGGCGGGCACGCATGCGCCCGGCGGCATCCGAAGCTTGGCGCGTGCGGCCGAAGTAGAAAATCAGCGGCTCGCCGCTGGAGCCGCCCGTGGTGTACTTGAATACGCCACCCGGCGCTTCGCGCCAAACCAGTTGGTCGACGTTCTCGCGGGCGTCGCGCTTGTTCATCGTCGGCAAACGGGCCAAATCGCTCAGCGTCACCCCGCCAGCCTTGACGGCTTCATTCAGCCCGGCCGCACGCAGGCGATCGGCATGCCAGGGGCTGTGGGAGAGCGCACTGTGCAGCAAGTCGTTGAGGCGACGGGTTTGATAATCCTGCATCGCATCACGCGACAGCCATTGGGTGCGCTCGAGCTCGGCCAGCATCGCGAAGGTGGGGCGGCGCACCGCGGCTTCCTGCGCGCGATAAACACTGCGGGCGAACCAGGCCGGGACGCTCATTTGACTGCCAGCTCCGGTTGACGCGTGGAGGGCTGCATGATGCCGTCGAACGCCCGCAGCAGCTGCGCCACGCGCTTGTCCCACTGATTGTCGCGGGCGTAATCGAGGATTGCGGCGCGATCCCATTCCTTGTCGAGCGCGGCATCCAGCGCCTGTTGCAGCGCGGCGCCGTCGCCAAACGGCACGATGCTGCCGAATTCGTCACGGCAAACCACTTCGGCGTTGCCGCCGACATCGGTGCTCACAACCGGCAGACCGCAGGCCATGGCTTCGAGAAAGACGTTGGCCCAGCCTTCGTTGCGGGTGGCGAGCACGAAGACATCGGCTGCCGACAGCGGCCATTTGAGTTCGTCCGGCGGCAAGGCGCCGAGAAAATGCACGCGATCAGCCAGCCCGAGCCGCGCGACCTGGGCGGTGAGTTCGGTACGATTATCCCCTTCCGGGCTGGCACCGCCGACGATGAGGTAGTGCAACCCGGGATGGCGCTCAAGCAACGCCGGCATGAGATCGATGACGCGGTGCATGCCCTTGCGCTCGACCAGCGCCCCGACCGAGACCAGCACCACGGCATCCCGCGGCAGGCCGTATTTCTGCCGCGCGGCGTTACGGTCAACCGGCTGGAAGCGTGCGATGTCGATGCCATTGCCGACGACTTCGGTGTTGGCCTCGGGCGCGCCCAATTCGATCGCCAGCCGGCGCAGCGAATCGGACACGGAGAACACCCGGGCGGCCGCTTTCAGCGTGCGTGCCAAGCGCGGGCGCAGCACGGGATTGCGGCTGTGCGGCACTTCGGTGCCGCGCAGGGTGATCGTCACCGGCAGCTTGAACCAGCGCCCCAGTCGGGTGGCAGCCTCGCCGTCAGGGTAGGCAAAATGGGCGTCGATCAGGCGCGCGCCCTGCCGCTTGAGCGTGCGCATCAGGCCGACGCTTGCCAGCGCCATCGACCAGCCGTCGAGCCGGCGCAACAGGCCGGGCAGCGAAAGATAGCGCGGATGGTAGACGCGAATGCCCTGCTGGATTTCCAGCGCGGGCGCCTGCGGGCGGTAACCGGGGCGCAACAGGCGGATCAGTCCCTGGCCGAGAAACCACGGCTGCGGCGAAATCACCGCAAGCGGGCGATGGCGGGCGACGCGAAACATGCGCTCGCGGATGAACAGGCCGGCACCGGGGCGCACCGCGCTGGGAAACAGCGCGCTGAACACGACCAGGTCAATGCGGTCCGGATCGACCTGCACCTCAGCCAAGCGCGACCTCCCCGACCGGTTTCAGCAGGCCGCCGTACACGCCGCGGTAGCGCGCGACGCTGGCAGCCCAGTTGCGTTCTGTTTCGACGAACTGACGGCCGTTTTTCTTCATGCTGTCCCAGCCCTGCTCGTACTTCAGCAGCCCCACCACCTTGCTGGCGAGATCGCCCGCATTGCCTGCATGGAACAGCACACCGGTCTTGCCGTCCTGGATCAGCTCCTTGTGGCCGCCGACGTCGGACGCCACCATCAATCGGCCCTGCGCCATCGCCTCCAGCGGCTTCAGCGGAGTAACCAGCTCGGTCAGCCGCATCGGGTGGCGCGGATAGACCAGCACATCGACCAGGTCGTAATAGCGATTGACCTCGGCGTGCGGCACACGCCCGGTGAACACCACGCGGTCCATCAGGTCGAGCGTCATCACTTGCCGCTTCAGCGCGGCATCCTGCGGCCCGCCGCCGACCAACAGCAGCTTCACATCGGGCATCTGCTTGAGGATGGTCGGCAAGGCGGCGATCAAGAGATCGAGTCCTTCGTAGGCATAGAACGAGCCGATGAAGCCGAGCACGCGGCTGTTGCCCAAGCCGAGCTTCATTTTCAGTTCGGGGTCGGGCTTGCCGCCCATCTCGAATTTTTCGACATCGACGGCGTTGGGGATGACGGTGATCTTGTTTGCCGGGATGCCGCGCTCGGCGAGGTCGCGGCGCAGCCCTTCACAGATGACGGTGACGGCGTCGGCATTTTTCACCGCCCAGGTTTCCAGCGCACGCGTAAGTCGGTAGCGCAGGCTACCTTCCTTGGTGCTGCCGTGATCGACCGCGGCGTCTTCCCAGAAGGCGCGAATTTCATAGACCACCGGGATGCCGAGCGTGCGGCCGACGCGTATCGCCGGCACCGCGTCGAGCACCGGCGAATGGGCATGGATGACGTCCGGTTTGAGTTCTTTGGCCAGGCCCAACAGGCGCTTTTCGATTGCGCCCATCACTGCGAACGGGTCCCCACCGGGCAGCCTGGCGAGCAAGCCGGTCGGCGTGGGCGTGCGGTAGAAATGCAGGCCGTCGGCGTCCTCTTCCGCCACCGTGCAGTTGATCTGCTTGGGGCCGGACAGGTGATAGGTATCCCAGCCCATTTTCCTTTGATTGCGCAGGATCGCCGCGCTGCGGAAGGTGTAGCCGGAATGCAGCGGCAGGGTGTGGTCGAAGACGTGGAGGATTTTCATGCGGCCTGCTGTTCCGATTCGTCCATCCCCAGCACCTGCCCCAGGAAGGCGTCGAACATCAGCACCGTCCACAGGATCACCGAATAGTCGCGACGGCCGGACTGGTGCGCCTCGACCACGTCACGCAGGAAGGCCTGGTTGAACATGCCGGTGGACGCCAACCGCTCACCGAGCACGACGCTGCGGATGATGGCGGCGAGCGGCCCGCGGAACCACGCGGCAAGCGGCACCGAGAAGCCCATTTTCTTGCGGTACAGCACGTCGTTTGGCAGATAGGGTTCCATCGCTTTTTTCAGCAGGTACTTGCCTTCGCTGCCGCGCAGCTTGAAATCGACCGGCAGGCCGGACACCCAGCCCATCAGTTCGTGGTCGAGCAGCGGCTCGCGCACTTCGAGCGCGTGCGCCATGCTGGCGCGGTCGACCTTGGTGAGGATGTCACCGACCAGATAGGTTTTCATGTCCAGATACTGCACCAGCGACAGCGGGTCGTCGGTGGGCGCGACGGCGGCGTGGCGGCGCAGCACTTCCACCGCCTGGTAGCCCTGCAGTTCGCGCTTGAACGCCGGTGAAAACAGCAGCTTTCTCTGCGCGTCGGACAACAGCGAGACGCCATGGAAATAGCCCTCGACGGTGTCGCGCGCCAGCGCCTCGAAGGTGGTCTTGGCGCGGAATACTTTCGGCGCCCAGTCGGCCTTGGGGTAGAGCTTGCCGAGCACGCCGAACAGCGGACGGCGCAGCGCCAGCGGCATCACCGCTCGCATGCGCTCCTCGTAGCGGAACCAGCGGTAGCGCCGGTAGCCGGCAAAGTGCTCGTCGCCACCGTCGCCGGACAGCGCGACTTTGACATGCTTTCTCGCCAGTTCGCAGACGCGGTAGGTCGGCAGCGCCGACGAATCGGCATAGGGCTCGTCATACACCTGGGCGAGCTGGCCGACCAGGCTGAAGTCGTTGGCGGCGACGGTCTCGACGTGATGATCGGTCTTGTAACGGTCGGCCACCTGCTGCGCAAACTGGATTTCGTTAAAGGCGGGATCGTCGAAGCCGATCGAACAGGTATTGACCGGCGTGGCCGACTGCGTGGCCATCATCGCCACCACCGCACTGGAATCGACGCCGCCGGACAGGAAAGCGCCCAGCGGCACGTCGGCGATCATGCGCAGGCGCACCGATTCCTTCATGCGCTCGACCAGTTCGTCCAGCGCGGCCGCCTCGTCCGTCACCTTGACCGGGGTGAACGGCATGTCCCAGTACTGCTTGGGCAACGCGCGTGCGGCGCCACGCTTCAGCGTGAGGGTAAAGCCGGGCGGCAGCTTGCAGGCGTTCCTGAAAATGGTGCGCGGCTCAGGCACGTAGCCGTAGGCGAAGTATTCCTCGACCGCGAGCGGATCGATGTCGCGCGTCATGCAGGGATGCACCATCAGCGATTTCAGTTCGGAACCGAAAATGAACTCGCCGGTGTCGAGATACGCGTAATACAGCGGCTTGACGCCGAAGCGGTCGCGCGCGACGAAGAGCGTGCCCTGCGTGCGGTCCCACAGCGCGAAGGCAAACATGCCGCGAAAGCGCTGCACGCAGGCCTCGCCCCAGGCCTCCCAGGCATGCACGATGACTTCGGTGTCGGAATGGGTGCGGAAGGTGTGGCCGAGCGCCACCAGTTCGGGCACCAGTTCCTGAAAATTGTAGATTTCGCCGTTGAACACGACGACGACCGAGCCGTCCTCGTTGAACAGCGGTTGCTGGCCGGTGGACAGGTCGATGATGGACAGCCGCCGGTGGCCGAGGCCCACGCCCGGCTCCAGATGCAGGCCGCCTTCGTCGGGGCCGCGATGGAACTGGGTTTCGTTCATGCGATGCAGCAGTTCGCGCGAGATTTCGTTGTCGCCGCTGGTATCGAAAATGCCGGTGATGCCACACATGGTGTTGTCCTGTTCCCTGTCGATTTTTCGGGCAACCTGGCGGCGCCTCAGCGCCAGCGCTCCAGCGTCAGGTCGTACACCGTGGCATAGGCCTCGGCCATGGCCGGGATGCTGAAGCGCTGCTCGGCCCACTGGCGCGCATTCGCCCCGTGCTCGGCGATACGCGCCGGCGCATCCAGATAACCCAGCAAGGCCTGTGCCATGCCGGCCACGTCGCCCGGCGTCACCAGCATGCCGTTGACGCCGTCCTCCACCAGTTCGACGTTGCCGCCCACTGCGGTGGCAATCACCGGCAGGCCGCTGGCCAGCGCTTCCAGAATGGTATTGGAAATGCCCTCGTTTCTGGAGGGCAGTACGAAGACGTCGAGCGCCTGCATGATATCCGGGATGTCGTGGCGTTCGCCCGGCAGCCAGGCCAGGTGCGCCAGCCCCGCGCCCTGCAGCAGCGCCAGACAGGTGTCGCGTGCGGGGCCGTCGCCGACGATGGCGAGCCGGGCGCGCTCGGCCCGCTCGGGCTGCTGGCGGATGAGCTGGATGAAGGCGGCGGTGAGCGTGGGGTAGTCCTTGACCTCGACCATGCGCCCGACCGACCCGAACACGATGCTGTCGGGGTGCGCAAAGTCGGGGCGTGGTCCGGTGCGCGGATGGAACTTGACGCTGTCGACGCCGTTGTAGATCTGGTGGAGCTTGCGCGGCGGCACATGGATCACCAGGCGCAGCCAGGTTTCGAGGTCGCGGCTCACGCTGATGTAGTTCGACACGAACGGCCGCGCGGCGCGGCGCAGCAGGTTGTATTTCCAGTTGCGGCCGTAGAGGTCGAACACGTCGCGGCCGTGCTCGCCGTGGACGGTGTCGCGTATGCCGGCGGCGGCAGCAACGAACTGCGCCTCCAGCGCGGCGAGGTTGCGAGTGTGCACCAGATCGGGCTTGAGCCGGCGCAGCAGCTTCCACAGGCGCACCGCCCAGCCGAGGCCGTGTCCCGGCGCGCGCTGCAGCGCATGGAAATCGACCCGTTGCGCGGTGATGCGGTGACGGAAATCGCTAAAGTCCGTCAGCGCCACCACGGTATGCCGGTAACGCTCCGGCGGCAGGGTATTGAACAAGTTGACCATGCCGTTTTCCATGCCGCCGGTATCAAAACGGTGCACGACATGCACAATGTGTGCAGCAGTCACGGTCCATCCACCCGATCGAGCGCGCCCGCAATCGCGGGTTCCATGTCGGCGGCAAAGCGCGCCAATGCTGCGGCTGCAGCCTCGAGTTCGGTTTCTTCGTAGGGGGTGGCAATCAGCACCGAGAGGCCATCGTCGCGCTTCAATTGCACGCGATCGACCGCGAGGATCAGCTTGGCGACCGGGTCGTTGACGGTGGCACGCGGGCCAATCAGGTTCCACTGCCACACCAGCAGGCGCTGGCCGTTGCTGCCGCGCATTATGGCCTGCCGTACCTGTCGCGTGAGGCCGCCGATTTCAACGGTGGCGATGTGCTCGCCGACGTTCGACCAGTCGGGGTCCTTCTGCCGGATCAAGAAGTTCTGCGAATTGACGAGCTCGGCGCCTTGCCGCTGGGTGGCGTAGTAATTCAGTTCCAGCATCACGACGCGGCCGGCCTGGCTATAGGTCTGGCGCAGCTGGCGGTCGGCACCGACCCAGTGTGGCACCCAGCCAGTGAAGGCATCGGCGGGCTGCCAGCCACCCTGCGCCTCGACCTGCAGCTCGGGCATCGCCGGCAACGGCCGCGCAGTGAGCCAGGCCGAATAAGCTGGCCACAGGCCGGCGACCACCAGCACACCGAGCGCCACCGGCAGCAGCGGCCGTGCGGGGCCCGCCGGCGCTGCGGTCCGCGGGGCGGCCACGGGTTCGGGCTGGTCGTCCTCGCGCCAGAAGCTGCCGATCCAGAACAGCAGCAGCATGACCAGGCCGAAGAAGGCCCAGCCGTAAATGTAGTGATCGACGCCGAGCGCGAGCTTCATGTCGGACAGGTGGGCGATCATCACGATCATGTAAGCGCGTCCGCTGTTGGCGAAGATCGGCACGATGATGGCGGCGATCGAAAACAGCAGGCGGCGCTTCCACGAGCGGTAGGTCAGGTAGGCATACAGCACACCGAGGGTGACCGAGGCGATCAGGTAGCGCAGTCCGGAGCAACCCTCGACCACTGACCAGTCGCCGCTGGGGATGCTGAAGAAGAGACCCTCGCGGTAGACCGGGATGCCGGTGAACTGCAGCATCGTCACGGTGAAGTCGGCGGTCACCCGCATCAGCGGCTGGATCAGGAATTCGCCCACCGGCACCGCGAAGAACAGGAACATCAGCGGAAAAAATGCCGCCCAGACAAAGGCTCGGCCGAGCAGCGTCCACACCGCCGCGATCAGCATGACAATGAAGGCGTATTGCGCGACAACGTTGACGCTGCCGGCGTCGGCCAGCAGCCAGCCGGCGCCGGCGGCCGCCAGCAGGATCAGGCCGGCGAGGTCGGGGCGCGGCGCGATGCGCGCCAGTTCATGACGCTGGCGCCAGATCAGCCAGGCGCTGATGGGGAAGATCAGGTAGCCGTGGGTGAAGGTTTCCGAACGCTCCCAGATTTCGACCATCGAAAAAAAAGTCGGCCAGAACAGGGCGAACAAGGCCAGCAGCAATCCGGCCGTCAGCAGGCCCGGCACACGCCACGAGGGGTGGAGCGGCGTCGGCGTATCGGACAGGGTGCTCATGCGGGACAGGTCTCCAGGACGGGTTGGACGGCGGATGCCGCGTCGAACAGGGAATCGATTGCAGCCAGATTGCGAGCCCAGTCGTAATTCGCCAGGATGCAGTCGCGCGCCGGGGCGGCGCTGACCGGGACCTGCAGGCAGTTCACCACCGCGCGGGCGAAATCGGCTTCGCCCTGCGCCAGCAGATAGTCACGTCCGGCCTCGGCGCGGATGCCTTCGGCGGCTTGCGCGCTGGCGACAACCGGGCGCGCCATCGCCATCGCTTCGAGCACCTTGTTCTGCACCCCGCGCGCAATGCGCAGCGGCGCCACGGCACAGACGGCGTGGGCGATCCAGGGTCGAACGTCGGGCACGCCGCCAGTGACGACGACGCCGGGCTGGCGCGCCAGCGCGCTCACCGCCTCGCCGGGACGGCTGCCGACGATGGTGAACTGCGCCGCCGGCACCGCTTCGCGTATGGCCGGGAAAATGCGCTCGGCAAACCAGGTGACCGCGTCGATATTGGGCCAGTAGTCCATGGCGCCGGTGAACACCACGCCGCGGACATCCTCCGCATACGGGCTCGGATAATCGCGCGCCGGCGAGAAATAGTCGGCGTCGACGCCGTTTTCGAACGCGCTGATCTTGTGGCGCGCCTGCGGTGCGCGCTGCTGCAGCAGCGCCGCCTCGTCGTTCGACACCAGCAGAGTGGCGTCGAGATCCTGCGCCATCCGGGCTTCCCACGCGGCCAGCTTGCGGCCTTCGCGCGCATACACCCACGACAGTGGCCAGCGCTGGGTCGGCGCGTACTGCATCCATTTGTCGGAATCGACGTCGACCATGTCGAGCACGCGACGGTCGAGCGTGGCCGGCATGAACTGCGCCATCGCCGAGGAAAAAGCCAGTCCGCGCGTCACCGTGCCGGCGGCGGCCAGCCCAGCGGCCCAGCGCGCGAGTTCGCGGTTGCGGTAATACGGCAGCGTCAGCGCCTCGCCGGTCAAGAGGCCCACAAGACTCGCCAGCCGGGCGCGGCGCGGATGCAGCGGCAGCAGCGTGATCGACTTGCACCAGGGTTTCAGCGCGTCGCGGAACTGCCAGTCGTCAGTATCGTCGACGAAGGCGCCCAGGTGGATGTCATAACGCGCGGCGAGGTGCCGCAGCAGGTGAAATGAGCGAATCTTGTCGCCCTTATTGGGCGGAAACGGGATGCGGTGCGCGAGAAACAGCAGGCCTTCTTTCACGCCTTACCCCAGGTTCTTCACGATATGCGGCCCGATGACATTGGCGATCGCCAGCGGCATTTTCTTCCAGGCCTGAATGAACAGACGGTATTTGGGGTTGAGCGGATTGATGTCGGGCACCTCGCTGTCCGCCACCAGAAAATATTCGTAATACAGCGGCGTCGGCTCGAAGCCCCAGTTTTTCTTGAAATCGAACGAGCCGGTGCCGCGCTTGCTGCGGCCGAAGTCGAACACCTTGAGGCCACGCTCGCAGGCGCGCCGCATCAGGTCCCAGTACATGAAGTCGTTGCCGGCCACCGCGCGCGCGGCATCAACGCCGCCGCCGTAATACGGCAGCACTTCCTCGCGGAAATAGAAGGACATCACACTGGCGATCACCTTGCCGTCGAGCGTGATGGTCAGCACTTCGCAATCGTCGCCGAATTCATCCTTCAGCAGGCGGAAGAATTTGCGCGAGAACACCGGCGTGCCGAGCCGGTGCACGCTCGCCGAATAGGCCGCGAAGAAACGTGTGGTGTCGGCATCGATCTCGCCGGTGAGGCCGGCCTTGATGCCCTTGCGCACCATCGCGCGCTGCTTGCGCGGGATGGCATTCATGTTGGCTTCGACCTCGGGTTCGATGGCCTTCCTGAACGTGACGTAGAGGTCCTTGGTCGGCCAGTGCGCGTTTTGTGCGATCTGGTTGCGGTATTCGAGCGCGCCGACGCCCAGTTGGGTGGCGAGCGCCTGCGCCGCCGCGTCGAGCGCGCGATACGCGGCGTCGTGGTCGGCCAGAATGCCGCCGTAGGCGCAGAACGGCAGCGAACCCAGACTGTGGCCGAACAGGCGGCTTTTGATTTCGGCCAGCGGCAGCACGCCCACCACGTCGCCGCCGCGCTCGGCCAGCAGAAAATGCGTGCGGTGGCCGAACGCATCCTCGATCACCCGCTTCCAGCCGGCGCGGTGAAAGAAGCTGGCGTCCGGGTGCGCATTCACATAGACATCCCAGCGCGCGAGATCGGCTGCATCAAGAAGGCGGACCGTGACTTCAGCCGCGACGGCATCGGGCACGGCAAGAGATTCGGCCTGCATGTTCAATGTTCGGGAAGGAATACGCGGTCGACACGATCCCATTCAAAATCGTTCAGCAATTGCCGCATTCTGCCGGGCATGCGTTGCAGATTGACGTAATGGCGGAAGCGCGTCCTGGCGGAAATGCCGTGCTGGCGAGGCTGCTCCGCATCGAGCTCCCAGGGGTGGAAGTAGAACATGCACGGCGCCTGATCCTGCGCGTTGACACGCCGCAGCATCCAGCGCGACATCTGGTAGGGCAGCAGACGGAACCAGCCACCGCCCGCCGCAGGCAGATTACGGCCGAACAGCGGCAGCGTGGTCGGCGGCAGTTCAAGAATGCCGGCCTCGCCATTGGGGCGATGCGGGAAGCGCGGCGCGTCGGGCATGCCGTAGTGGTCGTGCTTGACCGGATAGATGCTGGAGCTGTACACGTAGCCCGCATTCTGCAGTTCTTCGACCGCCCACCAGTTGTCGCGGTTGATGGAGAAGCTCGGTGCGCGATAACCACGCACCGCGACGCCGCCAAGGTCTTCGAGCAGGGTCTTGGCACGGGTGATGTCGTCACGGAATTCGGCCGGCGTGAGGTCGCTCGCGCGCTGGTGGCCGTAGCCGTGGCTGGCAAGCTCATGGCCGTTGTCGACGATGCGGCGCACCACCTGCGGATAGCGCTCGGCGATCCAACCCAGCGTGAAGAACGTGGCCTTGGCATCGGCCTCGTCGAGCAGGTCCAGGATCACCTCGACGTTGCGCTCGACCCGGCACGGCAGGCTGTCCCAGTCCTCGCGCCGGATGTGCGGGGCAAACGCCGAGACCTGGAAGTAGTCCTCGACGTCGATCGACATCGCATTCTTCATCCGCGGCTTTTTCAGTGGGGCGTTTTCCATCACGCGGCACGCCTCCCCTTGTGTCCAGGCAACCAGCCCTTCAGCGTGTGCGCAATGCGCATGGCCGCGCGACCATCCCAGAATTCTGGAATACGCCCGGCCTTGCCGCCGCCCGCTATCACTTCGTTGAACGCCGCCCGGATGGCATCGGGGTCGGGGCCGACCAGGGTGTTGGTGCCTTCGGCGATGGTAATCGGACGTTCGGTGTTTTCGCGCAGCGTCAGGCAGGGCACGCCAAGCGCGGTGGTCTCTTCCTGGATGCCGCCCGAATCGGTGAGCACCAGCCTGGCGTCGCGCATCAGGCCGAGCATTTCCAGATAGCCGACCGGCGGCAGGATGTGCAGGCCGTCGAGCTTGGCGGTGAAGCCGAATTTTTCGATATTGCCGCGCGTGCGCGGATGCAACGGCATCGCCACCGGCAGGCGACGGTTGATTTCTGCGACCACGTCGAGCAACGCGGCCAGCGTCTCGCGGTCGTCGACGTTGGACGGCCGGTGCAGCGTCAGCACCGCGTACTGCGGCAGCGCGACGCCGAGGGTACGGCTCGCCGGCACCGCGCGCTCGAGGTTGCGGTACAGGGTGTCGATCATCACGTTGCCGACGAACTCGACACGCGCGGGATCGATGCCTTCGCGCACCAGGTTGGCGAGTGCGCTCTTTTCGGTGATGAACAGCAGATCGGAAATCTGGTCGGTCAGCACGCGGTTGATTTCCTCCGGCATGCCGCGGTCGTAGCTGCGCAACCCGGCTTCGACATGAATCACGCGCACGCCGCGCTTGGCCGCCACCAGTGCGCAGGCAATGGTGGAGTTGACGTCACCCACCACCAGCACGGCCTGCGGCTGCGCGCTTTCGAGCACCGGCTCGAAGCGCTTCATCACCTCGGCAGTCTGCACCGCATGGCTGCCGGAACCGACTTCAAGATGGTGGTCCGGCGGCGGGATGCCCAGGTCGGCAAAGAAGCTGTCGCTCATCGCTGCGTCGTAATGCTGGCCGGTATGCAGCAGCTGTGCAGCAATGCCGGTCTCGGCGAAGGCCGCCATCACCGGCGCGATTTTCATGAAATTGGGGCGGGCACCCGCCACGCACAGAACCTGGGTCATGACCTAGCGCGCTGCGTCCTGATTTTCCGGCGGCACGCCCTCGTCCGCGGACTGGCGCTCGCTGACCGTATACAGAATCTTGCGCACGATGGGCAGGATGCGGTTGACCGAGCGCTCCAGCTGATCGATGCGCTGCACCACGCGGATGCTGTCCTCGCTGTTCAGCGCGCCGCCTTCCGATGAACCGTTGGCGAGGCCCGCGGTAACGTGAAACTCCTGATGCGCCACCTCGTTCTTCAGGTCGGCGATCACCTCCTCGACTTCCGCCTCGCCGAAATGCGTCTTCTCCTCGAGAAAACCAAACAGCAGCAGGCGGTCGCAGGTGGTGTTGAGGCGACGCGGAATGCCGCCGGTAAAGCGATGCAGCGCATCGAACGCGGCCTCGTCAAAACCGGGCATGCCCTGCCAGCCAACGGTGCGCAGGCGGTGTTCGATGTAGCCGCGCGTCTCGTCCGCATCAAGCGGCCCCAGGTGATACGAAGCCACCACGCGCTGGCGCAGCTGCTGCATGTCGGGGCTTTGCAGGATGCCGCGGAATTCCGGCTGGCCGAGCAGAAAGGTCTGGATCAGCGAGCGCTCGTTATTCTGGTAGTTGGACAGCATGCGCAGCTCCTCGACCGCGCGCGACGTCAGGTTCTGCGCCTCGTCGACCACCAGCAGCACGCGCTTGCCCTGGCGGGTGGCGGCAATCAGGAACTCTTCCAGATTTTTCAGCAGCGCCGACTTGGTGAGGCCCTCGTGCTCCAGCCCGAACGACGCGGCCACGCTGCGCAGCGTGTCCTCGGCGTCGAGTTGGGTGGAGACCAGCTGCGCGGCGAGCAGGTTGTGCGACTCGAGCTGGCGGAACAGGTTGCGCACCAGCGTGGTCTTGCCCGCACCGACTTCGCCGGTGATGACAATAAAACCTTCGCCGAGCGACAGCCCGTAATCCAGATACGCCATCGCCCGCTTGTGGCCCTTGGAGCCGAAGAAAAATCGCGGGTCGGGGTTAAGCTGAAAAGGCTTGGCGCTAAAGCGGTAATAGTCTTCGTACATGAACGATCCGTTGTCTGAAGGGGCGTTGCGCGTGCACGCGAGATACGTAGCAACGGCTGTGCCATGCCGGGAAAACGATCAGAAGCCCATGTTGACCGTCGCCGTGATGCTGTTGACGTCGTAGTCCGAATTGGGCGCGTTCGAATCCCGTTGGGTGTGGCGTAATGTCAGCGCACCGTTGAGCTTATCGGCAAAGCGGTGGTGGAGACCGAGGCTCAGGGTGAACTGGTCCTCCTCACGCGCCACGCCGCCCTGTGTGAGCTGGCTATCAGTGCTGGTGCGCGTAAGGGACAGGCCGCCGCTGGCCGTGGTCTGGGGCGTCATGCGGTAGCTGACCGAACCCGTGATCCCCTGGATATGGTCCTCTGCGTCACTGAGCACCTGATAGAGTCGCCGGGTGTCCTGCGCCGACAGCCCAAATGCCAGGCGGCCGATGTCCCATGACACGCCTGCGGTCAGGCTCTTGATGATGTAAACGCCATTGGCGCTTGCGATGTTCAGCAAGCCTGCTGCAACCAGATCGGCAGTCGAGACGCCGTAGCTGGCGAAATAAAGTGCCATCTGGCCGGCTGTGTACGGACCGTCACAGCCGCCCGGGTTGGCCTGGGCTTCTTGGAGCGTTCCGTTGCACACCCAGAAAATACGGCTGGCTTGCTCCAGGAACTGCTGCGTGATATCGCTGACGTCTTCGTAATAGCGCACCGTCCAGCGCGTCATGCGGGTGCGATGGCTGCCGGACACGCTGAAGGTGTCGCCGAAATAACGTTTGCCCGCGGAAGCCTCGACGCTGGTTCGGCGCGTGGGCGACCAGCCGAAGCCCGCACTGTAGAACGAACCATCGGTTTCGGTCGTGCTCAGGTAGTCGTTCCAGTCCTGACCGACCGTGCCAAACACCCGAAACTGGCGCGTCAGCGCATAGCCGACGGTTGCGCTGGCGCTCTCGAAGGTGGTGTCCGAATTGGCCGCCGTGGTGGAGGCATTGCGGTTTTCCGCCTTGCGGATGGAGTAATTGAGCGCCCAGCTTAGGTCGTTGAACCGGGTACCGCTGCTCAGCCCGGCCGCGAGCGAATTGACGCTGGAATCGGCGGAGGTGTTGTTCTCGAAAATCGCGCCGCTGGCGGTGTAGCGCACCAGCGCGTTGGCAAAAGTGCCTAAACGCTGCTGGATGTAGGGGCTGATCGAATACGTACCGACGGTGGAACGGTTGCTGTCGTTGGTCTCGGCGTCGGCAGTCGGGCCGAGCAGTGAAATCAGTTCCTGCGAAATGTTGGCGCTGCCGTCGATGAACAGGAAATCCTCGACCAGTTCGGCGTTACCCACGGCACTGAGACGATGGTAGAGATCGTTGCTGCTGTCCTCGCCAAAACGCGAGACGGCGGTCAAGCCATATTGCAGGCTGGCCTGCACCCGACGCGAGCCCTCTGAACGCAGGCCGAAGCCCGGCGTTACGGTCAGGATCAGCGCATCTTCCGGATTGGTGGCGCTGCTGTTTGCATTGTCGGTGTAGGTGGCTGACGCTGCGACATTGGGCTCAAAGCGCCAGTCGAGCGCCTGCGCGGCCGGCGCAAACGCCAGCACCAGGAAAGGAAGCGCATGCGCCGTGCGGACGCCGCGCGGGCGATGCTTATTTGCCGTAACTGCCATAGTAGCCATAGTAATAATCTGCGCCCGGGGTTGGCGTGGTCTTGTTCAGCAGCATGCCCACCACCTCGCAGGACTGGATGTGGCTGAGCGCTTCGCGCACGGCATCCTGCGAGGTCTTTTCGGCTTCCACCACCATGACGATCTGCCCCATGTGGGTGGCCAGCACGCTCGATTCGCTGGTCGCCAGGAGCGGCGGGGAATCGAACAGGATGATGCGGTCCGGGTAGCGGTTGCCGATGTCCTCGACCAGACGCGTCATCGCGGCGCTCGCCAGCAGCTCGGTGGCACGCTTGTAGGTGCGGCCGGCGGGCAGCACGGTCAGCTTGGCGATATCGGTGCGGATCAGCACGTCGGACAGCTTGAGATCCTTGTCCTGCAGCACGTCGAGCAGGCCCTTGTCGGCATGGATGCCCAGGTATTCTGGCACGCGCGGCTTGGCGACGTCGGCGTCGATCAACAGGACGGTGCGGTCCATTTCCATCGCCATCGAAATGGCAAGGTTGATCGCACAGAAGCTCTTGCCTTCGCCCGGCAGTGAGCTGGTGACCATGATGAGGTTGCCGTTCTTCACCCGCGCGGTGCCCTGACCGAAGGCATTGGCGATCAGCGGGCGCTTGATGATACGGAATTCCTCGGCGATCTGGCTCTTCTCGGCGTCCGGCGACACCACGCCCATACGATGCAGACGCGCCAGGTTGATCGACTGGATCTGGCTATTGCCGTCCAGCACACCCTCGGCATCCTGTGGGCTGAACATCGGCTCGACCGGGGTGGCGACAAAAGGCGCGGCGTGGCCGGTATGGCGCTGTTTGTTGAGCGCGTTCTCGATCAGGCTGGCATCGTCGCGGCCGCTTTGGTTGTCGCGAGGCGCGCCCGGCGAGGCCGGCGACCCGGAGCCGATCTTGCCTGCTGCTTTTTCAATAATGCTCATGCTTCCTCCTAGCCTGCGCGCGAAACGACCATTTGCAGGATCATCACCGCGCCGTAGGCGGCAATCAGGCTGCCCAGCGTGGCCAGATAGGTCAACAGCCCCTTGCGCTTGCGCCGACGGGTTTCGTCAGTCTCAACCCGCGACACGGCGCCCAGCAGCGGCAGGCCGGTCAGTTCGCGCAGCACGCGGCGATCGGTGACGGTACGCCGCAGCTGGCTCAGCAGGAAGGCGACAGCGATGCCGGCGGCCAGCCCCCCCAATGCCACCAGCGACAGCAGCAGCGGACGGTTGGGGAACGCCGGCTCGCTCGGCACGAAGGGCGGATCGATCACGCGGAAGTCGACGGTGTCGGTCTTGCTTTCCACCTCGCCGGACATGGTGACCGACTCGCGCCGTTTCAGCAGGGCGTCGTAGTTCTGACGATAGACCTCGTAGTCGCGCATCAGCTGGGTGTATTCCTGCTCCACCTGGGGAATCATGTTGGACGCAGCGCGCAGTTCGCCAAAACGGCGCTGATACTCGGCCACCCGCGCGCCCAGCGAGGACACGGTGGCATCCGCCTCGGCAATGGCGATGGTGAGCTGCTGATAGACCGGATTCTGGATTTTAGAGCCGGCCGGATCGGCCTTGCTCTCGGCGAGATCGACCTTCTTCTGCGCCTCCAGCTTTTCGATCAGGCGTTTGGTCGACTGGATATCGGGGTGCCTGTCGGTGTATTGCAGGCGCAGCTGGTCCATCTGCTTTTCCAGCGCCTGGATGCGGCCGTCGATTTCGCTGTGGGTCGATACCGCTGCCGCAGCGGCATTGAGCTCGGGCTCCTCGTCGGCCAGCTGGCGCTTGAGCTGGTTGCGGCGGTTGACCGCTTCCTGCTGGTCGAGCTGGGCCTGGCGTAGCTGTGCTGTCGTCTCGGCCAGCTTGGCGTAATAGTCGCCGCCCTGCCCCGGCATCATGCCAATGTGCTTGCGCTTGAATTCGGTCAGCGCATTTTCGCCATCCACCAGTTTTTGCTGGTACTGCTGCAGCTGCTCCTCGATGAAGCGCGCCGAACTGGAAATGTCCTGGCGCGTCTTGCCCAGGCTGGTCTCGACAAAAATGGTCAGCAGCGACTGCACGACCTTCTTCGCCAGATCGGGGTTGGCGTCCTGGTAGCTGATGGTATAGAGGTTTTCGCGGCCGGCGTCGGCGATGGAGATCTTGCCGGCCAGACCGTTCAGCATGGCCTCGGTCTGCTCAGGCGTTTTGGCCTTGACGTCGAGATCGGTCATGCGCGCCACTTTTTCCAGCGTAGGCCGGCTGACCAGCTGTCGCGTCATCAGCTTGATCTGCTGGTCGACGTTGGGTGCGACCGTCAGGCCCGTCAGCAAGGGCTTCAGCAGGCTTTGCGTATCCACATAGACGCGCGCCGACGCCTCATAGCGATCGGGAATCGTCATCACCCAGGTCCAGCCGACGATGCAGACCAGCCAGGCCACGACCACGCCCCACCAGCGGCGTCGCCAGGAGGCCTTGGCATACCCCAGAAGTTGTTGAAGTACTTGATCCATGCGGACGGTCCATCAAAAAGCGCCGCGTTCCGCGGCGCACATACAGTTAGAACAGGCTTTCGGGTACCACCAGCACATCGCCCGGGCGCATGTCGACGTTGGCCGAGGTGTCGCCACCTCGCAACAGGTCTTCCAGGCGGACGCCGAGACGTTCCTGCTTGCCGTCGACGGTGCGCAGGATGTAGGCCTTGTTGCCGGCCGCGAAATCGGTGAGGCCGCCGACCGCAATCATCAGGTCGATCAGGCTCATTTTTTCGCGATAGTTCAGCGCCTGCGGCTTGGCCGCTTCGCCCACGACCCGGATCTGCTGGTCGAACGGACCGATACCGCCGGCGACGATGACGGTGACGATGGGTTCCTGAATGTATTTGGAGAGCGCTTTCTCGATGTCGCGCGCCAGCTGGGAGGGGGTCTTGCCGGATGCCTGCAGGTCTTCGACCAGATTCATGGTCATCTTGCCGTCGGGACGCACCGGGAAACTGCCCGATACTTCGGGATTGCGCCACACGAACACCTGGACCGAGTCGCCCGGGCCGACCAGATAGTTCCAGTCATAACTGCCCGTCTGCGCGGGCGCGGGTGGATACGTCGGCGTACCGGAACAGCCGGCCATTGCAGCCACGGCCAATACCAGACCGACGCGCGCGAGTTGTTTCTGGATCGTAAACATGTCCACCCTCCCTTAATATGCAGTTAATCCGTCCGCATTATGCCAGAGCGAATCGGAAACTGGCGCCAACAGACAAGCCTATAAGCAATCCCCGGACCAGGCGCTACGCGGCGATGCAGCCCCGGGCCGGCGTGAATGGAACCGGTCCGGCCAGGGCCCAAGCGTTGGCCGTCCGTCATGCCTGTCGTAAGCCCGCCGCCCGGCGCGGTATCATGCGCCCCATGAACCCGCACGCAATCGACAGTCTCGACACCCTGCGCCAGCATATTCGGGCATTCGCCGAAGCGCGCGCCTGGGAACGCTATCACACGCCGAAGAATCTGGTGATGGCGCTCTCGGTGGAGGCGGCAGAATTGCTGGAGCCCTTCCAATGGCTGACCCCTGAGCAGAGCCAGCAGTTGAGCGCCGAGCAGCACGAGGCAGTGCGCCAGGAAATCGCCGACGTGCTGATCTACCTGACCCGGCTGGCCGACCTGCTGGACATCGACCTGCTAGAAGCCGCCGCCGACAAGCTGGCGATCAATGCGCGCAAATACCCTGTCGACAAGGCACGCGGCAACGCCCTCAAATACACGGACCTTTCGCAATGACCGACCCCTATTACAAGCACCACGTCTTTTTCTGCACCAACCAGCGCGAGGATGGCGCCAAGTGCTGCGGCGCCTCGGGCGGCCAGCAGATGCGCGACTACCTGAAGAAGAAAGCCAAGACCGCCCACCTCAACGGCGAGGGAAAATGCCGCATCAACAGCGCCGGCTGCATGGACCGCTGCGACGAGGGCCCGCTGCTGGTGGTCTACCCCGAAGGCGTCTGGTACACCTATGTGGACGAGTCCGACATCGACGAGATTTTCGAATCCCACCTTAAAAAGGGGCAGATCGTCGAACGCCTTCAACTGAAGTGAAGCGGGCACAATGAAACGCTTCAAGCTGCGCATCCCGGTTTCCGTCGGCAAGCTGGAAACCGTGATCGACGACCCCGAGACCGAACGCCGCGGCCTGCTGCTGGTTGCCCACCCGCATCCGCTGCACGGCGGCAGCCTCGACAACAAGGTGGTAACTACACTGGCCAAGGCCGCCAACGAGGCCGGCTGGGTGAGTGTGCGGCCGAATTTTCGCGGCGTCGGCATGAGCGACGGCGCATTCGATGCCGGGGTGGGCGAGACCGACGACCTGCTCGCGGTTGCCCGTTTCGTCGAGGCGAGCTACCCCGGCCTGCCATGGGCGCTGGCCGGCTTTTCCTTCGGTGCCTTCGTGCAGCACCGTCTGCGGCAGGAGCTTCATGCCAAGCGCCTGATCCTGGTTGCGCCGGCCGTCACGATGTACGAATTCGACCCGGTGCCCGAGGACACGGTGGTGATCTACGGCGATGCCGACGAGCTGATTCCGCCCGCCGCGATCCGCCTGTGGGCCGAGCAGCAGCAACTGGCGGTGAAGGAAATTCCCGATGCCGGGCACTTTTTCCACGGCAAGCTGAAAGAGCTCAGGCAAGCCTTCCTGGAGGCCTGCCCGTGCTGAAGGTGCACGGTCTCATCAAGAAATACGGCGACACCGAAGTGGTGCGCGGCATCGACCTGCATGTGCGGCGCGGCGAATGTTTCGGCCTCCTGGGACCCAACGGTGCCGGCAAGACCACCACCTTGAGACTGCTGCTGGGGCTGATCGAGCCCGACGCCGGCACGATCGAGCTGGCCGGCATCGCAGTGCCGCAGCATGCGCGCGAGGCCCGGATGAAAGTCGGCGTGGTGCCGCAGATGGACAACCTCGACCCGGATTTTTCAGTGCGCGAGAACCTGCTCGCCTACGGCCGCTATTTCGGCATGGACAAGGCGGCAGTCGCCGCGCGCGTGCCCGCGCTGCTGGAATTCGCCGGGCTCGCCAGCAAGGCCGACGCGCAGATCGCACAGTTGTCGGGCGGCATGAAACGGCGGCTGACGCTGGCGCGCGCGCTGGTGCACGATCCCGACATCCTGTTTCTCGACGAACCCACCACCGGTCTCGACCCGCAAGCGCGCCACCTGATCTGGCAGGGCCTCAGGCGCTTGATCAATGCCGGCAAGACCATCGTGCTGACCACGCATTTCATGGATGAGGCCGAGCGACTGGTCGACCGGCTGGCCATTCTTGACCATGGCCGCGTGATGACCGAAGGCGCGCCGCGCGCGCTGATCGAATCGCACATTGAGCCGGCGGTGGTCGAAGTCTACGGCGAGGGGCTGGAGGACTGGACGCGCCTGCACGCCAGCCAGGTCTGCCAGCGCTTCGAGTCGGTCGGCGAGACGCTGTTCTGCTACACCGACGACGCCGATCGCGTGATCGACGCGCTGAAGCAGGCCCCCGCGCTGCGCTACGTGCACCGACCCTCCAGCCTCGAGGACGTGTTCCTCAAGCTCACCGGGAGGGATCTGCGTGATTAGGCATCTGCGTTTACCCCAGCTGTCCTGGCGTTTCATCCCGGTGTGGCAGCGCAACTACTTGGTGTGGAAGAAGCTCGCGATTCCGTCCATCCTCGGCAACCTGGCCGACCCGATGCTGTACATGCTGGGCCTGGGCTACGGCCTCGGCAGCCTCCTGCCCGATGTCGGCGGCATGCCCTATCTCACCTTCCTCGCCGCCGGCACTGTGGCCTACAGCACGATGAACGCAGCCACTTTCGAGGTGCTGTACTCGAGTTTTTCGCGCATGCACGTGCAGCGCACCTGGGATGCCATTCTCAACGCGCCGATGACGCTCGACGACGTGATGCTGGGCGAACTGACCTGGGCGGTGGCAAAGAGCCTGCTTTCGGGCGTGGCGATCTTGGCGGTGATCTGGGGGCTGGGGCTGTACGGAAACTTCTGGATGACGCTGTGGATCATCCCGGTGGTGGCGCTGGTCGGCTTCTGCTTTGGTGGCCTGGGGCTGGTGATGAACGCGGTGTCGCCCAGCTACGATTTCTTCCTCTATTACTTCACGCTGGTGATCACGCCGATGGTGCTCTTGTGCGGCGTGTTCTTCCCGGTGTCGCAGCTGCCGCTGCCGGTGCAGGCCGTGTCGGCCTGGCTGCCGCTCACCCACGCCATCGACCTGGCGCGCCCGCTGGTGGTCGGCAGCGTGCCCGACAACATCGCGCTGCATGTCGCCGGCCTGCTGATCTATGGCAGTGCGGGTTATGTCATCGCGCTGGCGCTGACGCGCAAGCGGCTGCTCAAATAAACCGGCGTTGAAGTGTCGCCGAAGGCGTCGGCCGCTGGACGCAGCGCACACCACAAATTGGGCGGCATGCAAGGCGGGGCGCGGCCTCCGTCTGCACAGCGGGGTGGAACGGGAATTGCGGCATTGCCTGCATTCCCCGCATCCGGACCGCTGCCATGCCACGCACCTCCTCCGCTTCACGCGCACGCCGCATCCGTCGCATCGGCCTGCTGGGCCTGCTGCTCACCACGCTGCTCACGCCTGCCGGCATCATCATCAGCACGGTCACCGCGGCTGCCCTGATCGGCGGCGCGTTCCACCTGAGCCGCGCCGAACCCGAGACCACCGTTACGCCTGTGTATCCCGTTACGGTTAAAACCGGCAACCCGCAACACCTCAACATCGGGCGCGATGGAAAAACCGTCGCGCTGGTCATCGCCGAGGAAACGCCCGGACAGGGCAGCGGCGCCGGCAGCTTCGATCCGGCCAATCCTCTGTTCGCCGGCCTTGCCGGAAATGGTCCGACCCAGCCCGGCACGCCCGCAGGCATGCCCTCCGGCAGATCGCCCGGCAAGTCCATGCCGGCCGGCGGCTTCGGTCCCGGCAGCGGCAGCCCGGCGAATCCGCCGTCCCTTGGTGGCCCGCCTGGCGACGGAGCGCCTAGCGGCTTGCCGCCGGGGGCCAAGCCTCCCGCGACCCCGTCGGTTCCGCCCGTCGCCGGCGGGCCTCACCCGCCCACGGGCAAGGACGACCCCGACGAAACATCCAACGAGGAAGGCGCACCGGATAAGCCGGATGAAACGCACTTTTTGCCGCCGCCCGAAATAAATTCCCAGCCGAATCCGGGCAATCAGCCGCCAGGAAACGGCCCGACGCAGGACACACTGCCCGGGCCCGATACGCTGCCCGGCCTACCGATCCCGCCGCTGGCCGACACGCAGACACAGCCGCCCGGCAAGGAGCTGGCGACGCAACCGAACGCCGTGCCGGAGCCGTCGATGCTGGGATTGATGCTACTGGGCGTGGCCGCGTTGGTGTGGAGCGGACGCCGCCGGCCGGATTTGCTCAGCCCGGCCTGAAGACTGTCAGGCTTCGACGCCCGCCGCCTGCTGGTCGGCGTGGTAGCTCGAGCGCACCATCGGCCCGCAGGCTGCGTGCTTGAACCCCATCGCCAGCGCTTCCTGCTCGAACTGCGCAAAACGTTCGGGGGTGACGAAGCGCAGCACCGGCAGGTGGTGCTGCGAGGGTTGCAGATACTGGCCGAGCGTCAGCATGTCGACGTCGTGCGCGCGCAAATCGCGCATCACCTGCAGGATTTCGTCGTCTTCCTCGCCCAGGCCCAACATCAGGCCGGACTTGGTCGGGATGTCGGGATGGCGCGCCTTGAAGTCCTTCAGCAGCTTCAGCGAATGCGCGTAGTCGGCGCCGGGACGCGCCGCCTTGTACAAGCGCGGCACGGTTTCCAGGTTGTGGTTCATTACATCGGGCGGCGCGGTGTCGAGTTTATCCAGCGCCTTGTCGAGGCGGCCGCGAAAGTCCGGGGTGAGGATTTCGATCCGGGTCGCGGGCGATTTTTCGCGTACCGCCGCGATGCACTGCGCGAAATGGTCAGCGCCGCCGTCGCGCAGGTCGTCGCGGTCGACACTGGTGATCACCACGTACTTCAGCGCCATCAGTGCGATCGTCTCGGCCAGGTGGCGCGGCTCGTCGACGTCCGGCGGCAACGGCGTGCCGTGGCCGACGTCGCAGAACGGGCAGCGCCGCGTGCACAGGTCGCCCAGGATCATGAAGGTGGCGGTGCCGTGGCCGAAGCATTCGCCGAGGTTGGGGCACGAGGCTTCCTCGCACACAGTGTGCAGCTTCGCTTCGCGCAGGATGCCTTTCAGCCGCGCGACGTTCGGCACGTTGGGCGATTTGGCGCGAATCCACGACGGCAGGCGCATGCGCGGCTGCGGCACGATCTTGATCGGGATGCGCGCAGTTTTCGCGGCGCCTTTGTGCTGAACGGGGTCTGCCATAATCATGCTCGGAACAACATTGAAAACGAATTTTAGCCTATGCGACGGATCACCCTGACCCTGCTGGCGGCATGGCCGCTGGCCGCCCTGTCCAGCGCTCCCAGCATCGACGCGGAAACCGGCCTCGCCACCTGGGAGACCCAAACCCAGGGCATCGAGGTGCGGCTGACCCAGATCAGCCCGGACCAGATCCGCGGCTTCTATCTGGCGCGCGGCTTTTCGCCCGAAGCGACGGAACGCTTCGCGCGCGAATGCGTCTTCATGACCGTGGTACGCAACGTCGGCGACGTCACGTTGCTGCATCGCCTGGCCAACTGGCGCTACGTGACGGTTGGCGAGCCGCCGCGCACGCTGCGCGGCAAGGCGGCGTGGGCCTACCAGTGGAAGCGCATGGGCGTGCCCGAATCCGCGCGCATCGCCTTCGAATGGGCGCAGCTGCCGACGGCGCAGACCTACGCGCCGGGCGACTGGAACCAGGGCATGACGAGCTACAGCGTGCCGCGCGGCGAAACCTTCGACCTGCATTTCGTCTGGCAGGCGGGTGGCAGGACTTTTTCCGGAAAACTCGAACAGGTGAGATGTGCCGATGACAATGCGTAAACCCCTCCTGGCCCTGATGCTCGCGGCCTGTTGTTCCCTGGGCACTGCCCATGCGGCCGATCTGCCGCCGCTCGCGCACAAGCTGACGATGCAGGCGCCAAAGCCCGCACCCGCCTTGAAGCTGAAGGACATCGAGGGCAAGTCCCACGACCTCGCAAAGCTCAAGGGCAAGGTCGTGCTGATCAACTTCTGGGCGACCTGGTGTCCGCCATGCCGCCGCGAAATGCCGTCGATGGAACGTCTGTCGCAGCGATTCAAGGGCCAGCCCTTCGTCGTGCTCGCGGTCGACGTCGGCGAAGACGTAGACACCATCGAGACCTTCACCAGCCAGCTCGACACCACGCTGACCTTCCCCATCCTGCTCGACACCCGCAGCCACGCCATGCGGGCATGGCGGGTGGCCGGCCTGCCAACGACCTTCCTGGTCGACAAACAGGGACGCATCGTCGCCAGCGCCATCGGCGGGCGCGAGTTCGATCATCCGGAGATTGTGAAGACGGTGGGAGACCTGGTGAGGAAATAGGATCTAGGATCTAGGGGATGAGCGGCCACAGGCCGCGCCTTCATGAATTGATGGAACGCGGCGCAGCCGCTCAAGGCACCCTAATCCCTAAATCCTAGCCCCTAGACCTTCACCCACACCTGCCCATCCTCGACCTTCACCGGATAGGTCCGGATCGGTTCGTCGGCGGGGTCGCAGGTCGGCTGGCCGGTGACGAGGTCGAAGTAGCTGCCGTGCAGCGAGCACTTGATCTTGCCGTCCTTGATGCAGCCGAGATACAGCGAATAGTCTTCGTGGCTACACATTTCGTCGACGACGTAGTGGGTGCCGCTCGAATTGCACAGCAGCAGCTTCCTGCCGTCGACGACGACGCGCTTCATCTGCGCCGGCTTGAGTTCGTCGGCGGCGGCGATGGCGATGTATTCGCTCATCACTGCACCCTTGCGACGGCCTTGCCGGAATCGAGCACGGCGCGGATTTGCGCAGCGGCGTCGGCGACGCTCGCGGCACGGCCGACGTGGTGCAGGATGATCGAGCCGGCCAGCACCAGCGAATCATAGGTGGCGCCCTTGTCGCCTTTGAGTGCCAGGATGCCGGCTTCTGCCGCGGCGTGCGCGGTGGCCTTGATGTCGATGGCGGCGACGATTTCGTCGGCGCCTTCCTCGGTCGCCACGCTACCCGGAAGCGGCACCGCGCGCACCGGCTGGTCGATGCCCAGGGCCACCGGATCGATGTTGGCTTCGACTTCGTTGCCGCGGTCGTGATAATGGAAGTACTTGCCGGTCTGGCGCAGCGAGGGGATCACGCCGCCCTCGACGCCGCGCACGATGCAGGCGGTGTCGAAGCCCGCCACGCGGGCAAGTTCAGCATAGATCGGCGGATACGGCTTGTGCACATAGCCGGTGACGAAGTGAGTCAGTTTCTTGCCGGCGATGGGCTTGGACAGCACTTCCACCGTGGTCAGCACCTGGCGTTTGATCATCTGCGTGCGTAGCGGGATCAGGTTGTGCATGCCGGGGTTGGAGTTCGCCTGGTCGACGTAGGTCCAGCCGATCGCCGGGTCGGCGAGGCGCGCGGCGGCCTCTGTGGGACTCAGGTTGACCGGGACGCCGGCGGCTTGCAGCACGTGGCGCACGGTGACGCCGTATTTGGGGCCGACCTTGTCGAGACCGTGGCTCACCACGTGCACCCCGAGTTCCGCCAGTAGCGGGCCGAGAAAGGGCGCGGCCGGCAGGCAGCGCGTGTAGCCATCGTAGGGATCGCCGATGTCGACCACTTCGTCGACGTCGGCGGTGACACGCCGGGTGGTTTCCAGCACCGCGTCGAGCACCCCGCGGTTTTCATCCATCGTCTCGCGCTTCATCCGCAACGCAATGAAGTAGATGCCCACCTGCACCGGGTCGATCAGGTTATCGATAATGGCCTTGGTGCCCAGGTGCGCCTCGGTGCGGCTGATGTCCTTGGACAGATCGGGCCCGGTGGCGATGCGCTGGATGATCGAGCGCATCAGGAGTTTGGGATCGGACGGCAGGGTGTCGGTGCTCATGGTTTACTCCATTAGAAGTCCGAAGAATACTAATACTCGACTAAATCAGTCAAGAATAGATCGCGGCCAGCAAGGCCTGAGTAAGCGCCTGCTCCGTCTGCGGCAGCGTCAGCTGCACGCCGTGGTCACGGCATTGGGTGACCGCCATGCCGGCGTAGCCGCAAGGGTTGATCGCGGCAAACGGCGCCAGATCCATGTCGACGTTAAGCGCCAGGCCATGATAGGTGCAACCGTGCTTCACCCGCAGGCCAAGCGCGGCGATTTTCGCCCCGCCGACATAGACGCCCGGCGCGCCGGGTTGGCGTGCGGCGACCACACCATGGTCCGTCAGTAGATCGATCACCGCCTGTTCCATGCGCGTCACCAGTTCGCGGATGCCATAGCCACGCCGCCGCAGGTCGACCAGCACATAGGCCACGAGTTGTCCCGGCCCGTGATAGGTGATCTGGCCGCCGCGATCGATCGGCACCACCGGAATGTCGGTGGCGGCGATCAGGTGCTCAGGCTTGCCGGCCTGCCCCTGGGTGTAGACCGGCGGATGCTCCAGCAACCAGATCTCGTCCGGCGTGTCGGTCGTGCGCTGCGCGGTGAAATCCTGCATCGCCCGCCAGGTCGGCACGTACGCGACCCGACCCAGGCCGCGCACGATCGCCTCGCCCCCCTGACCCCTGATCCCTGGCCCCTGACCCCTCACAACGCCATCTTCACCCACGGATGCGCGGTGATCTCGCGATACAGCGCATCGAGCTGGGCTTTCGAGGTGGCGCGCACCACACAGGTCACCGACAGGTAGTTGCCGCTGGAAGACGCCCGCATCTCGACCGTTTCGGCATTGAAGTCGGGCGCATGACGCTGCACCAGTTCGACCATGGCCTGCGCGAAATCGTCGCGTCGCTCGCCCATGATCTTGATCGGAAAATCGGTGGGGAATACGAGCAGCGTGTCTTCTTCGCTCATGCGCGCGCCCTCCGTTCGGTTCCCGGGTATACAAACCTATCGCGTCGGGCGTGGCGCGCATTCGCGAGCGCTCGCACGTGCCGAGGCTCGCTGCTCATGCGCGCATGACCGCCTGCTTGAAGGCCTGGTAGAGCGCGTCCATCTGCTGCGCCAGCGGGCCCGGCACGCCGGCGCCGACCTGCGCGCCATCCAGCCGGACAATCGGCATGATTTCCTTGGTCGACGAGGTCATCCACAGTTCGTCGGCAGCCCGCAGCTCGGATTCGGAGATCGCCCGCACCGCGTGCGGCATGCCGTTCGCCACCGCAAGCTCCCGCACCACGTCGTAGGTGATGCCGGTGAGCATCAGGTTGGACGGCGGCGGCGCCAGCAACACACCGTCCTTCACCACGAAGATGTTGCTCGCCGCACCCTCGGTCAGAAAGCCGTCGCGCAGCATCAGGGTCTCCGCGCAGTCGGCGTCCACCGCCTGCTGGCGCAGCAGGATGTTGGCCAGAAGCGAAATCGCCTTGATGTTGCAGCGCAACCAGCGGTTATCGATGGCGGTGACGGCGCACACGCCGGCCGCTTTCTGCGCGGGCGTCGCGGTCACCAGCGGCTGCGCGAACATGAAGACGGTCGGCGAGACCGTTTGGGGAAACGCATGGTCGCGCGGGGCGACCCCACGGGTCACCTGGATGTAGAGCGACTGGTCGGCGACGTCCTGCAGATCGATCAATTTCAGGATGCGCTCGCGCCATCCAGCCGCGTCATGCGGGTTGGCCAGACGGATGCCGTCGAGGCTGCCCTGCAGGCGGCGCAGGTGCTCGTCGAGCCGGAACGGCTTGTGTGAATACACCGGCACCAGCTCGTAGACGCCGTCGCCGAAGATGAAACCACGGTCGAGCACCGAGACTTTCGCGTCGGCCAGTGGCAGATAATCGCCGTTCAGGTAGGCGTTCATTGTGCGAAGAACAGCCGGATCGAATCCCAGCCGCGACCGAAGATGCCGGCCACGGCGACATCGTGCAGCGCGACCAGGGCATAGTCGCCGAGCGGCTTGCCGTCGAGCGTCAGCCGCAGCGTGCCCATGCGCTGGCCCTTGCGCACCGGCGCCACGATCGGCTGCTGGGTGATGATTTCGGCCTTGACGCGCGACGCACTGCCGCGCGGCACCAGCAGGTGAAAGTCCTGCGCAAATCCCATGCTGACCGACGCGCGCGCGCCGCGGTAGAGGGGAGCGATCTTGACCGGCTGCTGCGCGCGGTACAGCCGCATGCTGTCGAAATTCTCGAAGCCGTAGTTGAGCAGACGCAGCGCGTCCTGGGTGCGCTGGGCGTCGGAGCGCGCGCCCAGCACCACGGCAATGCGGCTCTGCTCGCCGCGTTGCGCCGAGGCGGCCATGCAGTAGCCGGCCTGCACGGTGCGCCCGACCTTGAGTCCATTCACGGTGTTGTCACGCCACAGCAGGCGGTTGGCGTTGTAGTAGGTGATGCCCTTCAGCGGCAGCTCCTTCTGCGCGAAATAGGCGCTGCGCTCGGGAAAGTCGCGCGCCAGCGCGCGCCCCAGCAGCGCGAGATCGCGCGCGCTCGACACGTGGCCCGGCTCGGTCAGCCCGGTGGCATTCATGAAACGCGTCTTGTTCATGCCGAGCCGCTTGGCTTCGCGGTTCATCCGCTCGACGAATACCGCTTCGTTGCCGTCGACCGCCGTCACCAGCGCCAGAATCGCATCGCCTGCCGACTGCACCAGCATCGCCTGGATCAGCGTATCGACGCTGATCTGGTCGCCCGCCTTGAGGAAAGCACGCGCGCCGTCGATCTCTGTGGCGACTTCCGGCACCGTCAGGGTCTCGCCCAAGTTGAGCCGGTTCTTGCGGATGTCGCCGAACAGCACATAGGCCGTCATCAACTGCGTCAGCGACGCCGGCGCCAGCGGCAGATCGGCCTGGTGCGCGGCCAGTTCGCGGCCACTGGCCTGATCGATCACCACCCAGGCGCGCCCGGAAATGCCGGCCGGTGCGGCCCATGCGTGTGCTGAAAACAGGAGCGCCAGCCCCAGCCAGAAAATCTTCATCTGCAATACCTTTTAATCGCCCTAATCGCGTCTGAGCAGGACCGCGTTCAAATCGAGACGTTCCCGCACCCGATCGCGGTCCGCGTGCGCGTCGACGTCGCTGGGATAGGGACCGAGCTGCACGCGATGCAGCTTGTCGTTGAGGACCACGCGGGTGCGGCCGGCGTGGAGCGCCAGTTCGCGCGTCAGCCGTTCGCGCAGCCGTTGCGCATTGTCGGCGCTGGAGAACGCGCCCACCTGCAGGAAAAGCCCTTCGCCGAGCGCTTCGCCCTGCGTGTCGTGGCTGGCGGGATCGATGCTTTCCACGCGCACCCGGGTACTGCCCTGCCGGATGTAGCCGAGCTTGTGGGCGGCGGTATACGACAGGTCGATGACGCGCTTGCTGTGGAACGGGCCACGGTCGTTGATGCGCACCACCACCGATTTGCCGCTGTTGAGCGCCGTCACCCGGACATAGCTCGGGATCGGGAGCGTGGGGTGGGCGGCCGTCATCGCATACATGTCGTAGACCTCGCCCGATGCGGTTTTCCTGCCGTGGAAACGACGTCCGTACCACGACGCCAGCCCCTCCTCGCTGAAGCCGCGGCGCGTCGTCCGCGGTGTGTAGGTGTTGCCCAGCGCCGTATAGGTGCGGTTGGCAAAGCGGTGCAGCGGCTCGTCGCGCGGCACCGCATCGGGCACAGTATCGAGATTCGCTGGCGGCGTCGCCTCGGGGCCATCGTCGAGGTAATAGCCGCCGCCCTGCGGTGCGTTGGGGGCGGGTGTGGGGGTCTTGGCCTGCCGGGTCGGGGTGCTGCCGCAGCCGGCCAGCGCCAGTGCCAGCACGGCCGCCATCAGTATCGGAATCACAGTCATGTTCGCATTTTAGCCTGTCAGGTTTTATTGAGCTGGCGATGCGTCGCCACGCTCATCAGAATCCCCATGCCCAGCAGCAGCGTGACGAGTGCGGTGCCGCCATAGCTCATCAGCGGCAGCGGCACGCCCACCACCGGCAGGATGCCCGACACCATGCCCATGTTGACGAAGGCATAGGTGAACAGATTGAGACTCAAGGTAGCCGCCATCAGCCGCCCGAACAGCGTCGGTGCGCGTGCCGCGATCACCAGCCCGCGCGCGACAATGGCCAGGTACAGCCCCACCAGCAGGATGGCGCCGAGGTAGCCGAATTCCTCGCCGAATACGGCAAACACGAAATCGGTTGTGCGCTCGGGAATGAAGTCGAGCTGGGTTTGCGTACCCTGCATCCAGCCTTTGCCGAAGAGGCCGCCCGAACCGATCGCGATTGTCGACTGGATGATGTGGTAGCCGGCGCCGAGCGGGTCGGAGCTGGGGTCGAGCAGGGTCAGCACGCGGCGCTGCTGGTAGTCGTGCATGAAATTCCACAGTACCGGCAGGCTCGCCCCGCCCAGTACGGCACCGCCGACCATCACTTTCCACGGCAGGCCGGCAAAAAACAGCAGGTAAAAGCCCGAGGCGCCGATCATCAGCGCGGTGCCCAGATCGGGCTGGCGCAGGATGAGGAAAAACGGCACCAGCAGCATGGCGCCGCCGACCAGGAAATGCTTGGCCCGCAGAACACCCTCGTTGCGCTGGAAATACCACGCCATCATCAGCGGCAACGCCAGTTTCAGCAGTTCCGACGGCTGGAATGCCACCACGCCCAGATCGAGCCAGCGCCGCGAACCGTTGCGGACCTCGCCGAACAGCGCCACTGCGATCAGCAGCACCACCCCCGCCACATACAAAGGCGGGCCCACCTTGGACAGGATATGCGGTGGCACGTTGGCCATCACCAGCATCACCGCTAGCGCCAGTCCCATGTTGATCAGGTGGCCGCTGATACGCGCCGGGCTCTGTCCCGACGCGCTGGCCACCACCGCCAGGCTGATGCCAAGCAGGACGAGCACCAGCACCAGCAGGATGCCGTCGAGGTGGCTCAGCCTGCGCACGATCCAGTGGCTACTCCGTGCCATTGCCTGCCTCCAGCTTGGGTACGACAGGACGCTTTCCCGTCAGGTAGTAATCGAATACGGCACGCGCGACCGGCGCCGCCGTGCCGCTGCCGGAACCGCCGTTTTCCACCATCACCGCCACCGCGATGGTGGGATTCTCGGCCGGCGCATAGGCGATGAACAGCGCATGGTCGCGATGCTCGCGCGCCAGTTTGCTGGCATCGTAGCGCGCGCCCTGGCGGATGCCGACCACCTGCGCGGTGCCGGTCTTGCCGGCAATCGTGTAGGGCGCCCCGGCCGCGGAGCGGGCAGCGGTGCCGCCCGGACTCATGACGTCGAGCATGCCCGCACGCACCACGTCGAGATGCGCGGGCGTGATCGCCACCTGGCCACGTGACATGCCCGGCAACTGCTGCCAGTCACGGTCGTGCGAATCGCGTACCGCATCGACCAGACGCGGCTCGACCTGTTTGCCGCCGTTGGCGAGCATCGCAGTCATCACGGCCAGTTGCAGCGGCGTGGTCAGGTGATAGCCCTGGCCAATGCCGGCGATCACGGTTTCACCGGGGTACCAGGGCTGTTTCCAGCGGCGCTGCTTCCAGTCCCGCGAAGGCAGCAGTCCGGACGATTCGCCCTCGAGGTCGATGCCGGTGCGCGCACCGAGACCAAATTTCGCCAGGTAGTCGTGCATGCGGTCGATGCCCATGTCGACGGCCAGCCGGTAGTAATAGGTATCGCAGGATTGCGAAATCGATCTGCGCAGATCGACCACGCCATGTCCCTCCACTTTCCAGTCGCGAAAGCGGTGCCGGCTGTTGGGCAGCGAATAGTAGCCGGGGTCGTTGATGCTGTCGGACGGCTTGCGCAGGCCCAGCTCCAGCCCGGCCAGCGCCATCAGCGGCTTGATCGTCGAACCAGGCGGGTAGATGCCGCGCAGCACGCGGTTGACCATCGGCCGCTCGGGCGATTCGTTGAGCGATTTCCAGGTTTCCGGATCGATGCCGTCGACGAACAGGTTGGGATCGAATCCCGGTTTCGATACCAGCGCCAGCACCCCGCCGGTGTTGGGATCGATCGCCACCAAGCCGCCCAGAAAATCGCCAAATGCCTGTTCGGCCACCGCCTGCAGTTCGACATCGAGATGCAGGCGCAGATCCTTGCCCGGCACCGGCGCAATGCGCGACAGCATGCGCACCGCGCGGCCGCTGGAATCGGTCTCCATCTGGTCAAAGCCGGTGCGTCCGTGCAGCAGGGTTTCGTAACTCTGCTCGAGCCCGGTCTTGCCGATGTGGGCGCTGCCCCGGTAGTTCTGCTCGCGGCCCTCTTCCCGCAGACGCTCGAGGTCGCGGTCGTTGATGCGGCCGATGAAGCCCAGCACATGCGCCATGCCCGGGCCGGCCCGGTAGTTTCGGAACAGCCGCGCCTTGATCTCCACCCCCGGCAGGCGATAGCGGTTGGCCGCCAGGATCGCCACCTCTTCATCGGTCAGCTTGCTTTTCAGCGGCACCGTTTCGAATTCGTGCGATTCAGAGAGCAGCCGGCGAAAACGCCGCAGTTGCCCCGGTGTGATGTCGACCAGTTCACCCACCTGGGCCAGCGTGGCGTCCAGGTCATCAATCCGCGTGCGCGTCAGCTCCAGCGTATAGGCCGAATAGTTTTCCGCCAGGATGCGGCCCTGGCGATCGAGAATCAGTCCGCGGTGGGGCGCCGCGGGCACCAGCGAAATGCGATTGCTTTCGGCGCGCTGCAGATAATGCTCCTGCTGCACAATCTGCAGGTAGTACGCGCGTCCCAGCAGCGCGGCCGCCAGCAGCACGACAAACGCGCCGCCGACCTTGAGCCGGCCCACGAAACGGGCCAGCTCCAGGTCGAGATTTTTCAGCGTTGTGGCCGGGTACATCCGAGATCAGGTCCGATCCTGCAGGCTTTTTCCGTGCCACAGACGCAGAAAGCCCGTCAGCAGATACCACAGCAGCGTGCTGCCCAGCACCGGCAACAGGATGGCCAGATTGTCCGGCGGGTTGATTGCCAGCCAGCCCGCCAGCAACACCACGAGCTGCACCGCGAGAAAAACCGGGAACATCTGCGCGGCCATGCGCAAGGGATCAAACTGCAGCAGCCGCAAGCGCAGGAACAGCACGATATAGACACCGAGCGCATAGGCGATGGCGTGCTGGCCGAACACCACGCCATCCTGAAAATCGGCCAGCAGCCCGAGAAAAAACGCCACCCCGAAACCGATGCGCGCCGGCTGGTAGAGCACCCAGAACAGAACGCCGACCAACACGAAATCAGGACGCAGCGCCAGCGCCCAGCCGGTCCAGGGAAACTGTTCCAGCAATACGGCCAATATCAGGCTGCCGAAGATATGGCGCCAGCTGCCGAAGGCCTGGGCGGGCGCGTTCATGGCTGCACCGCCTGCGCTTCTGGCGCCAGTGCTTCTGTCACCAGCACCAGGACCGCCTGCGAACGGTCGAGCCCGGCCAATGGCTGGCTCTCGATCCGCAGGTAGGGGCTCGATTGCGAGCGCGTCACCCGGGTGACGCGCGCCACCGGTATGCCGGCCGGATACACCCGGTCGATGCCCGAGGTCAGCAGGCGATCGCCCCGGCGGATGTCCGTCTGTGCCGGCATGTAGCGCAATTCCATCTGGTTGCGTCCGCTGCCGGCGGCCAGTCCGCGCTGGCCGGTGCGTTCGATGAAGACCGGCGTCAGCTGGTTGGCATCGCTCACCAGCGTGACCTCGCTCGATCCGGGATAGACCCGGCTCACCTGGCCCACCAGCCCGTTGGCATCGACCACCGGCAGGCCGCCGCGCAGCCCGGCCGCCGCGCCCTGATCGAGCGTGATGCGCTGGGCAAACCAGTTGTGTCCCTGATACAGCAGCGCGGCGCGCACCACCTGCTGGCCAGGACGGGCCGGCAATTGCAGCAGGCCGCGCAGCTCGGCGTTTTCGCGCGCCAGCGATTGGGTGTCATTGAGTTGGTTCTGCCAATGCGCGCGCTCGGCCAGCAGCGCGTCGCGTTCGTTCTGCAACAGTCGGTGGCGGGTGAAAAAGCCCTGCAGTTCGAGGGCGACGGCGGAGGGGGCACGCAACACTTCGCGCACCGGTTGCAGCGCCAGCGAGAATCCGCTGCGCAGGCCATCGAGCGTCTGATAGCGGGTGTCGAGCACCATGCTGCTCACGCCTACCAGCAGCCAGATCAGCAGGCGTGCGTTCGGCCCCAGCTGGCGGACGAACATGAGCTGGCCGGGCATTGCCATCAGCAGCCCCTAGCGACGAAACAGGGGACGAAACCGGGGTGGGCTGCGCTCACTCGTTGGTGAACACCGACGCCAGCTTGTCCATTTCTTCCAGTGCGCGCCCCGATCCGCGCACCACGCAGGTCAGGGGGTCGTCGGCGACGATGACCGGCAGGCCGGTTTCTTCCATCAGCAGGCGGTCGAGGTCACGCAACAACGCGCCACCGCCGGTCAGCACCATGCCCTTTTCGGCGATGTCGGCGCCGAGTTCGGGCGGCGTCTGTTCCAGCGCCTGCTTGACTGCACTGACAATGGCATTGAGCGGTTCGGTCAGGGCCTCGAGGATTTCGTTGGACGAAACGTTGAAGCTGCGCGGCACGCCTTCGGCCAGGCTGCGGCCCTTGACTTCCATTTCGCGCACCTCGGCACCGGGGAAGGCCGAGCCCATCTGTTTCTTGATCTGCTCGGCGGTGGCCTCGCCGATCAGCATGCCGTAGTTGCGGCGGATGTAGTTGATGATGGCCTCGTCCATGCGGTCGCCACCGACGCGCACCGAGTTGGCGTACACCACACCGCCGAGCGAGATCACGCCGACTTCGGTGGTGCCGCCGCCGATGTCGACCACCATCGAGCCGGTCGCTTCCGCCACCGGCAGGCCGGCGCCAATCGCCGCCGCCATCGGCTCCTCGATCAGATACACCTGGCGCGCGCCGGCGCCGATCGCCGATTCGCGGATCGCGCGGCGCTCGACCTGGGTCGAGCCGCAGGGCACGCAGATGATGATGCGCGGGCTGGGGCGGAACATCCGCGTGTCGTGCACTTTCTTGATGAAATACTTGAGCATCTGCTCGGTGACGGTGAAGTCGGCGATCACGCCATCCTTCATCGGCCGGATCGCCTGCAGGTTGCCGGGGGTGCGGCCCAGCATCTGCTTGGCCTCCACGCCCACCGCCTGCACGGTGCGCTTGCCGCCCGCCGCCATATCGGTGCGGATCGACACCACCGAGGGCTCGTCCAGCACGATGCCCCGATCGCGCACGTAAATCAGGGTGTTGGCGGTACCGAGGTCGATGGCGAGATCGGTCGAGAAATAGCTGGTCAGAAACTTGAACATGGTGGCCGCGGCGGCTGCGTAAAAGCAGCAAAATAGGGGAAAAAATAAGGGGCCATGATACCCTAACGCGCTTCATTCAAGTACCTCAGCAGGTGGTTTCATGTCCCTCAGCACGGACGACATCAAACGCATCGCCCGCCTCGCACGCATCGAGACCAGCGATGCCGAGGCCGCGGCCACGCAAGCCCAGCTCAACAACATTTTCGGTCTGATCGCCACCATGCAGGCGGTGGACACGGCCGGCATCGCGCCGATGGCGCATGCGCAGGAGGTCTATCAGCGCCTGCGCGACGACGCCGTGACCGAGTCCGACCGCCACACGACCTTCCAGGCGGTTGCCCCGGCGGTCGAGAACGGGCTCTACCTCGTGCCCAAAGTCATCGAGTAAGCATCATGTCTGACGCAAGCCTTTCCACACTGGCCGCCCAACTGGCCGCCAAGCAGGTGTCCAGCCGCGAACTGGCGCAGGTTTATCTCGACCGCATCGCTGCGCTCAACCCGGCGATCAATGCCTTCATCACGGTCGATCCCGACAAGACCCTGCTCGAGGCCGCCGGCGCCGACGTGCGCATCGCCGCAGGCAATGCCGGGCCGCTGACCGGGATTCCGGTGGCGCACAAGGACATCTTCTGCACCGATGGCTGGCTCACCACCTGCGGCTCGAAAATGCTGTCCAATTTCGTCGCGCCCTATGACGCCACGGTGATCGAGCGCTTCAAGGCCGCCGGCATGCCCTCGCTCGGCAAGACCAACATGGACGAGTTCGCGATGGGGTCGTCCAACGAAACCAGTTATTTCGGCGCGGTGAAAAATCCCTGGAACCTGGCCTATGTGCCGGGCGGCTCCTCGGGCGGCGCTGCGGCCTGCGTGGCGGCGCGGATGGCGCCCGCCGCCACCGGCACCGACACCGGCGGCTCGATCCGCCAGCCGGCCGCGCTTACCGGCATCACCGGCCTCAAGCCCACCTACGGGCTGGTGTCGCGCTACGGCATGATCGCGTTTGCCTCCAGCCTCGACCAGGCCGGGCCAATGGCGCTTTCGGCCGAGGACTGCGCGCTGCTGCTGAATGCGATGACCGGCTTCGACCCCCGGGACTCGACCAGCCTGGAACGCGAGAAAGAGGATTACACGCGCGATCTGGAGAAGCCGCTCGCCGGCCTGCGCGTCGGGCTGCCCAGGGAGTTCTTCGCCGAGGGGCTCAACAACGAAGTCGCCGCCGCCGTGGACGCCGCGGTCGCCGAACTGAAGAAGCTCGGCGCCACCCCGGTCGAGATCTCGCTCGCCAATTCGAAGCTCGCGATCCCGGTCTACTACGTGCTGGCCCCCGCCGAAGCCTCGTCCAACCTGTCGCGCTTCGACGGCGTGCGCTACGGCTACCGCGCGCCGGATTACGCCAATCTCGACGACATGTACTGCAAGACGCGTGCGCAGGGTTTCGGCGCGGAAGTGAAGCGGCGCATCCTGATCGGCGCCTATGTGCTCTCCCACGGTTACTACGACGCCTACTACCTGCAGGCGCAGAAAATCCGCCGCTTGATCGCCGACGATTTTTCCGAGGCGTTCAAGACCTGCGACGTCATCCTCGGCCCCACCGCGCCGGGCACCGCGTTCAAACTGGGCGAGAAATCCGACGATCCGGTCGAGATGTATCTGAACGACCTCTACACCATTCCCGCCAACCTCGCGGGCCTGCCCGGCATGAGCCTGCCGTGCGGCTTCGACACCAAGGGGCTGCCGATCGGTCTGCAGCTGGTCGGCAATTATTTCAGCGAAGCGAAAATGCTCAACGTCGCCCATCAATACCAGCGCGCCACCGACTGGCATGCGCACGCGCCGGAGGGCCTGAAATGAAGTGGGAGACCGTCATCGGGCTGGAAGTCCACACCCAGCTCGCCACGAAATCGAAAATCTTTTCGGGCAGCAGCACCGCGTTCGGTGCCGCGCCCAACACCCAGGCGAGCGCGGTCGACATCGCGCTGCCCGGCGTGCTGCCGGTGCTGAACCGCGGCGCGGTGGAATGCGCGATCAAGTTCGGCCTCGCAATCGGGGCGAACCTCAACCGTGTCAACGTGTTCGACCGCAAGAACTATTTCTACCCCGATCTTCCCAAGGGCTATCAGATCAGCCAGCTGGCGAAGCCCATCGTCGAGGGCGGCGCGCTGAAAATCGTGGTGGAGGGCGAAGAAAAGACGGTCAATCTGACCCGCGCACACATGGAAGAGGACGCCGGCAAGTCGCTGCACGAAGATTTCCACGGCATGACCGGGATCGATCTGAACCGCGCCGGCACGCCGCTGCTGGAAATCGTCTCCGAGCCGGAGATGCGTTCCAGCGCCGAGGCCGTCGCCTATGCGCGCGCGCTGCACACGCTGGTGACCTGGATCGGCATCTGCGACGGCAACATGCAGGAAGGCAGCTTCCGCGTCGACGCCAACGTTTCGGTGCGCCCGGTGGGGCAGGCTGAATTCGGCACCCGCCGCGAGATCAAGAACCTCAACTCCTTCAAGTTTCTGCAGCAGGCGATCGACTACGAGGTGCGCTGGCAGATCGAGACGCTGGAAGACGGCGGACGCATCGAGCAGGCCACGGTGCTGTTCGACCCCGACACTGGCGAGACGCGGATGATGCGCAGCAAGGAAGACGCGCACGACTACCGCTACTTCCCCGACCCCGACCTGCTGCCGGTGAAGCTCGACGAGGACTGGATCGAACGCGTGCGCGCCGCGCTTCCCGAACTGCCCGCTGCGATGCAGGCACGCTTCCAGGCCGAGTATGGCGTGTCGGCCTACGATGCGGCCGTGCTGACCGGATCGCGCGCGCTCGCCGATTATTTCGAAACCGCCGCACGCGCCTGCGGCCAGGGAAAACTCGCCGCCAACTGGGTGATGGGTGAACTCTCGGCCGCACTGAACAAGGCCGAGCTCGGCATCGCGGCGAGCCCCGTGTCCGCCGCGCAACTCGGTGCGCTGATCGCGCGTATCCAGGACGGCACGCTGTCCGGCAAGCTGGCCAAACAGGTGTTCGAAGGCCTGTGGGAAGGTGCCGGCGAAGTCGATGCGATCATCGAGGCGCGCGGCCTGAAGCAGATGTCCGATTCCGGCGAACTGGAAAAAATCGTCGACGAGGTGCTGGCCGCGAATCAAAAATCCGTCGAGGAATTCCGCGCGGGCAAGGACAAGGCCTTCAACGCGCTGGTCGGCCAGGTGATGAAAGCCAGCCGCGGCAAAGCCAACCCGGCGCAGGTCAACGACCTGTTGAAAGCCCGCTTGCAGTAAGCGAGAAAAAGGCCGCATGCTTGCGGCCTTTTGTGTGGCGGATATCCGCCCCGCGCTACTGCGGGTTGCCGGACAGCTGCCTGAAACGCGCCTTGTCGGCCGCATACTTCGCGCGCACCTTTTCCATCGCCTCCTGGTTGTTCTGAATCACGCGTTTCAGGTCCTGGTGTTCACGATTGGCCTGTTCCAGTTGATCGGTCAGACCGGCACCCACCGGGCGGCCCGCCTTTTCGATGTTGGCAATGCGCTGCTTCAGGTCGACCAGCGTGGCGTTCACCGCCGTACCGCGAATTTCCGCCCCCTTGATCGCCAGCTTGTGGTGTTCCAGCGCGCGGTCGCGCGCCAGGTCGATTTCTGCCTCGGTGGTGTAGGTGGCCATCAGCGCACGGTCGACCTGCGCCTGCCGGTTCTGTTCTTCCTGGATCCGCGCCTGTTCCGCCTGGCGCTCCACCTCCGCGCGGCGTTCCGCCTCGGACTGCGTGCGCTTGATCACCACGCCCTGCTTGCTCATCTCGGCGCCACCGCTCCTCTGGTAGGTCGTCGGCGGCGTGTCGCTGTAGTGCACGCGGCCGTTGCCGTCCACCCAGCGATACATCGCCGCCTGCGCCGTCCCCGCGCTCAGCAGCAATACCGCTGCCAGCAGGCTAAACGCCATACCGTGCACGGTAGTCAGCCACGGCCTGCAATTCAGTTTGTCGGTTCGCATCACGTTCCAGAAATTCCACCAGATTGTCCAGCGTGACCACAGCCACCACCGGAATGCCAAATTGCTCGCGTACTTCCTGCACCGCGGACTTCTCCCCGGTGCCGCGCTCCATACGGTCCAGCGCGATCACCACGCCGGCCGGTTCGGCGCCCGCGCCGCGGATCAGGTCCACCGACTCGCGCACCGAGGTGCCCGCCGAAATCACGTCGTCGACGATCAGCACGCGGCCTTTCAGGGCCGCGCCGACCACCGTGCCGCCCTCGCCATGGTCTTTGGCCTCCTTGCGGTTGAACGCAAACGGCACATTGCGGCCCATGCCCGACAGCGCGATCGCGATGCTCGCCGCCAGCGGGATGCCCTTGTACGCCGGGCCAAACAGCACGTCGAATGCGATCCCCGAGTCGACAATGGCTTTCGCGTAAAATTCGCCCAGCCGTTTCAACTTGTCGCCGTCGTTGAACAGCCCCGCATTAAAAAAGTAGGGGCTCAAGCGCCCCGCCTTGGTCTTGAACTCGCCAAAACACAGTACGTTTGAATCAATGGCGAATTCCACAAACTCGGCTTTGTAATCGGACATTTCTGGACTTTTCTTGAGTAATTAAAGCGTAATGCGAATTATATCGGCCAACCTCAATGGCATCCGTTCCGCCGCCAGCAAGGGCTTCTTCGACTGGCTGCCCGCCCAGGGCGCCGACGTCGTCTGCGTGCAGGAGCTGAAAGCGCAGGCTACCGACCTCAAACCCGAATTCATTCAATGCGATGGGCTCAGCGGCGCCTTCCATTACGCCGAGAAAAAAGGCTACAGCGGCGTCGGCGTCTACACCCGCACGCCTCCGCAGCAGATTATCGAAGGCCTCGGCGTACCCGAATTCGACCTGGAAGGCCGCTATATCGAGGCCGATTACGGAAACCTCGCCGTCATTTCGCTCTATCAGCCGTCTGGTTCCAGCAGCGACGAGCGCCAGCAAGCCAAATTCCGCTTTCTCGACGCCTTCTTCCCGCATCTGGAAAGACTGGTCAAATGCGGCCGCGAAATCGTCATCTGCGGCGACTGGAACATCGCCCACCAGGAAATCGACCTCAAAAACTGGAAATCCAACCAGAAGAACTCCGGCTTCCTGCCCGAGGAGCGCGCCTGGATGACGCGGCTCTTCGACGAGCTCGGCTGGGTCGACGTCTACCGCAGCCTGTATCCCGAACACACCGGCGAGGCCTACACCTGGTGGAGCAACCGCGGCCAGGCGTATGCCAAGAACGTCGGCTGGCGCATCGACTACCAGATCGCGACGCCCGGCATTGCGAAAACGGCAAAGTTCGCCAGCGTCTATAAGGACCAGCGCTTTTCTGACCATGCGCCGCTGATCGTCGATTACGATTACACCCCATGACCGTACGCAACCACCCTTGGCTTGCCGCCCTTGCGGTCTACACGCACCCGCGCGTGGTCGGCATGCTGTTTCTCGGCTTTTCCGCCGGCTTGCCACTGCTGCTGGTGCTGGGCACGTTGTCGTTCTGGCTGTCGGAAGCGGGCATCGCGCGGGCGACGATCGGGCATTTGAGCTGGGTGGGGCTGGCGTATGGCTTCAAGTTTTTGTGGTCGCCGCTGGTGGACCGCTTGCCGCTGCCTTTCCTGACCGCGCGGCTGGGCAAGCGGCGGGCGTGGCTGCTGCTGTCGCAGGTGTGCATCGCCGCGGCGCTGCTGGGGATGGCGAACACCGACCCGGCACAGAACCTGACCCATATGGTCTACCTCGCGCTGGCCGTCGCGTTTGCCTCGGCGACGCAGGACATCGCGCTCGACGCCTATCGTATCGAAGCGGTGGAAATCGAGAAGCAGGGGGCGATGGCGGCGACCTATCAGGCGGGCTATCGCATCGCGATGATCACCGCCGGCGCGGGCGCGCTGTGGATTGCGGCGGCGTTCGACCCCAGTGAGGCGACCTACGACTTCCGGCCCTGGCAGGTGGCGTACACGGTGATGGCAGCGTTGATGGCGGTGGGCATCCTCACCACGCTGACCATTCGCGAGCCGGAAAAGAAAATCTCCCGCACCACCACCGAGCGCGAAGCGCACACGCGGGAGCGCTTTGCTGCAGCGGGTCTCACGGGCTGGCTGCTGACCGCGACGGCGTGGTTCCACAGCGCGGTGCTGGCGCCTTTCATCGATTTCATCCAGCGCTACAAGTGGCAGGCGGTGCTGATGCTGGCGTTGATCGCGGTCTACCGCATCTCCGACGTGGTGATGGGGGTGATGAGCAACCCCTTCTATCAGGAAATGGGCTTCACCAAGGACGAGGTCGCCACCGTCTCCAAGGTCTACGGCGTGATCATGACCATCCTCGGCGCGGGACTTGGCGGCCTGCTGGTGATGCGCATGGGCGTGATGCGCACGCTGTTTCTCGGCGCGGTGCTGTCGGCTGCGACCAACCTGCTGTTCGTCTGGCTGGCCGGGCGCGGCCACGATGTGGGCGCGCTGGTGTTCACGATTTCGGCCGACAACCTTTCGGCCGGCATTGCATCCAGCGCCTTCGTCGCTTACCTCTCAAGCCTCGTCAACCAGGCGTATTCGGCCACGCAGTATGCGCTGTTCACCTCGGTGATGCTGCTGTTGCCCAAATTCATCGCGGGGTTTTCCGGCCAGTTCGTCGATGCCTGGGGCTGGGCGAATTTTTTCACTGGTACCGCGCTGATCGGGGTGCCGGTGCTGGTGCTGGTGTGGCTGGTGGGGCGACAGGCCGACCAGCTTGTTTCCAGCCAATCCGAGGACAAGCCGGTTTAGGGTGTGTTCCGCACACCTGCCCTCGCGTACCCATCCATGATCGAATTTTCCCTGCTCGCTGCCCTCCTCGCCGGTCTGCTCGGCGGCGTGCATTGCGTCGGCATGTGCGGCGGCATCGTCGCGGCGTTTTCCTTCCGCGCCGACGGCAGTGCGCCGCCGTTTCGCCTGCACCTGGCCTACAACCTGGGCCGCATCGCCTCCTACACACTGTTCGGCGCGCTTGCCGGTGCGCTCGGCGCTTCGCTCAAACTCACCGGTTTCATGCCGCTGCAGACACTGCTCTATGTGCTGGCGCAGGTCGTGATGATCCTGCTCGGCCTGTATCTGGCCGGCTTCAATCAATGGGTGCTGGTGTTCGAGCGTGCCGGCGGCGCGCTGTGGCGCCGGGTGAAGCCGCTGTTCCAGAAACTGCTGCCGGTGAAGACCCTGCCGCAGGCGTTGCTGGCCGGCCTGGCCTGGGGCTGGCTGCCCTGCGGCCTGGTGTATTCAGTGCTGGTTTCAGCCGTGGCGGCGGGCAGCGCCCCCTCGGGCGCGGCGCTGATGCTGGCGTTCGGCCTCGGCACGCTGCCGAACCTGCTCGGCATGGGCATGTTCGCGCGCCAGATCCAGCCTTTCATGCAGCTGGTGTGGGTGCGCCGCGCGGCCGGACTGACGGTGGCGGGTTTCGGCGTGTGGGGCCTGCTGGCGCTGGCCTACTCACACTTCGCACCAGCCTGACGCGCACCCGAAAAAAAGCCCCGGGACCAGGGCGGGTGTCTATTTATAGAACTTCTGATTGAAGACGATCTCACGCTTGGGCTCGCCTTCCATTTCCACCGTAGCAGTGAATTTCAGCGTATCAGGCGGCGCGACGCGGAATTCGCCCAGGTAATAGATTGCGGTGCCCTCCCGGACTTCGCGCATCGTCACATTGGCCAACTGCTGGTTGAGATTGGTGACGTAGACGGTGAGCTTTGCCGGCATCGGTGACAGCGCGCCGACGGTGTTCTGCTTCAGGATCGACATGGTGACCAGACCGCGCGTCTTGCTGCGCTCGATCTTGTAGGCGCGCGCGACTTCCGGCATCAGTTCATCAGTGGTCAGCGCGTTGTAGTGAATCTCGATCGGGCCGAATTTCTGGGCGATTTCGGCGTGTGCAAGGGTTGCGGCGGAACACAGGCAGAGGGCGGCTAGCAGGCGCTTCATGGATCTCTCCTCTTGATTGTTGTGGGGAATGCCTTACTGCTTGATTGTAGGCGCTAATTCAAGCGTGGCGAGCCAGGCCGTCAGCGCGTCGAGCACCCGGCCGGTCGCGAGATTCGACGCCTGTGCGGCGCCGGCGGCGTCGAAGCTCGTCAATGCCACCTGCTGTTCGAATACGCGGCGCCCAAGGAGCTTGCGCTGCTTGAGATCGACCAGATCGGCGCGCAGCACCAACCGCACCCGGCCCGGTTCGCTGGAGGCGTCGTGATAGAACTCCATCAGCCCGGTATCCAGCAACAGGTCGCCCCGCACGTAACCGCCAGGCGTGGCCACGTGGTATGCGCCCACGCGATCGAGCCGTGCGCGCATCAGATCGGCGAAGCGCTTGCCGGGCCGCTCGGTCCAGCGCGCGAACTGGTATTGGCCGCGGGTTTCTGCGCTGCGGCCGAACACAAGGTGATCGGCGTTGTAAAAACCGCTGGTGGTGGTGTCGAGCACCACCAGCGTCGGCACATACGATTTCTCACGGGCTTCAGCCCGTAGAGAATCGGAGTCCCCTTGTGGGACAGACGATTCTTCACGCGCATTAGCATTTTCAGCGTGCGGCGAGCTGGATTCGGCGGTAAGCGTGGAGTCGGTCAACACGTAATACACCACTGGCGGCGTATTGGATTTTTGGCCCAGGTTCAAACAGCCGGTCAGCAACAGACTCAGCGCGGCGAGGACAAGGGCGCGGTTCATGGCAATTTTTCTCCGGGGCCGAGCTGCGTCTGGCCGGGACCGAACAGAATGGCGCGCGGATTGGACAGACGCTGCCCGGCTGTGGTGAGGGCATCGGTGCTGGTGCGCACGTCGCGGCTGACGTTGGTGAGCTCCAGCGTGCTGGTTTCGGTGAGCTGCTGGATTTGTCCCGAAATCAGGCTGGCGTCGCGCTGCAGCGCCTCCAGCGCGACCGAGGCCTCCTTCAGCACGGCCTCGGCATCGTTGCCGACCCCGACGATGCTGCCTTCGGCCCGGGTGGCGGCCTGGCTGATGCTGGCGCCGGCAAAGCGGAATTCGTCGGAGGCGTCGCGTATGCCCTGTACCACTGCGTCGAGACTTTGCTTGTTGGCGGCGAGGTGAGTGGACAACTCATTGAGGTTGGCAAGCGTCTGGCTGATGGCGCGCTGGTTTTCATCGGACAGCAGCGTGTTCACGCGCTCCACCACCTGCGCGCCGTTTTCCGCCAGCCGCGACACCGCGGTGGCGACCTTGTCGATGTCGGAGCTGCCCTCGGCAATGACCGGATAGCGCTCACCCTTGGGCGCCTTGCCGAGCAGCGGGCTGTTGCTCAGGCCGTTGTTGATTTCGACCGAGGCGATACCGGTGACCAGATTGCGCTTGATGTAGGCCTCGGCGCCCGCATGCACCGGCACGCCTTCGTCAATGCGCGCGGTGACGCTGACGGCTTCGTCGCCGCCCTTGGCGAAACGATAACTCTCGACCACACCGACCTTGATGCCGCGCATTTTCACCGGGCTGCCGACCGCCAGCCCGTCGAGCGACTGCTGCTTGAAATAAATGGTGTAGGTCTGGTACGCGATGGTGTCTGCCACGCCCGCCAGCCACAGGATGGCAGCCGTCATCAGCGCGATCGCCGCCAGCACCAGGGTGCCCACGAGGGTATAGCGGCCTTCAGTTTCCATGCGGCATTGTCTCCTCCGATGACCGCGCGGCAAAGTAGTCCTTGAGCCACGGGTCGTCGATGTGTTTCAGTTCGGCCACGGTGCCGCTGCCGAGCACGCGGCCGTTCGACAGTACGATGACGCGGTCGATAATGGAAAACAGTGTATCCAAGTCGTGGGTGACGAGGAATATGGTGAGGCCGAGACTGTCGGCCAGCAGCCGGATCAACGAATCGAATGCGCGCGCCGAAATCGGGTCGAGGCCGGACGTCGGCTCGTCGAGAAACAGCAGTTCGGGGTCGAGCGCCAGCGCGCGCGCCAGCGCCACCCGCTTGCGCATGCCGCCGGAAAGCTCGCTGGGACGCTTGCCGGCGGCATCCGGCGGCAGCCCCGCCAGTGCGAGTTTCAGCCGCGCCAGCTGGCGGCAGGTGCCGTGCGGCAGGGCGGTATGCTCGAACAGCGGGGTGGCGACGTTGTCTTCCACGGACAGCGAAGAGAACAGCGCGCCGTCCTGGAACAGGACACCGAAGCGGCGGCGCAGCACGTTCATCTGTTCCGGCGTGCTGTCCAGCACCGATTGCCCGAACAGCTCGATATGGCCCGCCTGCGGCCTCAGCAAGCCGATGATCTCGCGCAGCAGCACCGACTTGCCGGTACCGCTGCCGCCGATCAGCGCAATCACTTCGCCGCGCGCCACGGTCAGGCTGAGGTCGCGATGGATGCTGTGCCCGCCGAGGGTGGTGGACACGTTGCGGACGTCGATGATGTATTCGGTCATCAGATTCCCAGCTTCACGAAGGTGACCGCAAAGATCGCGTTGAGGACGATGATGGCCACCAGGCTCTGCACCACGGTGGACGTCGTGTTGACGCCCACGCTGCGTGCGTCGCGGGTGACCGAAAGGCCCATCCTGCAGGCGATCAGCGCGATGAAGACGGCAAACACGGGCGCCTTGCCCAGTCCGACCAGCAGGGTTTTCAGCTCCAGCACGGCGACCATGCGATCCTTGAAGATGTAGTACGAGATATCCAGCTGCTCCTGCGCCACCAGCATGCCGCCAATGACCCCGGCGATATCACCGATGAATACCAGCAGCGGCATCGCGATCAGCAGCGCCAGCATGCGCGGAACCACCAGCACCGCCATCGGCGACAGGCCGAGTGTGGTGATGGCGTCGATCTCGTCGGTGACCTTCATGGTGCCGAGCTGCGCGGTGATTGCGGCGCCGGTGCGTCCCGCCACCAGCACCGCGACGATGACCGGCGAGACCTCGCGCATCACCGCCAGCAGGATGCCGTCGACGACGAAGATGTTGGCACCGAACTGCCGCGCCTGATCCCCGAGCAGGTAGGCGAACACCACGCCGAGCAGGAACAGCATGCCGGCCACGATCGGAATCGCGCCGACAAAGATTGCGCCGAGCTGGGCGCCGAATTCGCGCCAGCGCCAGTGGTGCGGGTGGCCCGCGAGTGAAACGAGTTCCAGCGTCAGCCGGCCGGTGAAGTTGAGCAGACCGGTCACGTGCCCGGCCATCACCATGGTGCCACGCCCGATCTCTTCGAGTACGCCTGGGTGGCGCGGCCCGCTCTGCGCAGCAGTGCTGGCCGCATGTTCCGCAACCAGCTGCAGCAGCGCCAGATGGTGCGGATCGAAGGCACGCAGTTCCGGCATCGGATCGCTGGCGTTCGGGCGGGCGGCATTGAGCAGCAGCCACGCGCCATTGGTGTCGAGCTGGGTGACGCCGGCGCCGTCGAGCACGCGTACGGTCTTGCCGGCGAGGTCCGGCAACGCGGCTGCGGCCTCGGCCTGCCAGACGCCGCTGGCGATCAGTGCGCCCTGCTCCTCGTCGTAGCGCGCGCGCGTATCAGCCATCAAAGGCCCAGCGGGTTGCCGGGGTCGATGCCGGGCATGAAAGGCAGGCCGCGCTCACGGTGGGTGACTTGATAGACACAGCCGATCCAGTTGCCGATCACCGCCTCGGCGGTGTCGTGCCAGGTGTTGTCGAGCTGCGGCAGCAGGTGCGCCTCGGGAAAAGTGAGTGTCTCGCCCGCCTGCATGCGGCTGCCGAATTCGGCCAGTAGCGCCTGTGCCTGGCGGTTGAAATAGCGCACCGGAAAAGGCGGAAATTCAGCCAGCTTGCCGGCGGCGGCCAGCATCAGGTCGCGCTTGTATTCCTTCAACAGTGACACCGTGTCGTATTCGGGATGGCCCTGGAAAAACACCGTGCGCAGGCCGTCGTGGCTCACCCCCAGGTGCACGCCGGCTTCCGCGCTTTCGACCAGTACCTTGAGGCCGGCCGCCTCGAACTGCGCTCGCGACACGTCGTTCCAGCGCGAATGCGGCACGTCGAAGCGCGTGTTGACGTCGGCCACCAGCGGGTGGCGCGCATCGGTGACGCGGTGCTCGAACACGCCCCAGATTTTGTGCGGCTGCTTCACCCGCGTCTGGCCGTGGCGGAACTGCAGCACCGCATGGGTAGCCAGGCACGAGCACAGGGTCGATGTCACGTTGTCCCAGGCCCAGTCGATCACCTCGATCAGCGGCTGCCAGAACGCCTCGTCGGCGAGATTGGGGTGGCTGACGTTGGCGCCGGTGATGATCAGCGCATCGAGACCTTGTTCGCGAATGGTGTCGAAGGATTCGTAGAACTGCGCAATATGCGCCTGCGCCGCCTCGCCGCGCGGCAACGTCGGCAGCGTGAAGGGATGCATGTAGAACTGCGCGATCGGGTTGGATTCGCCGACCAGACGGTAGAACTGGCGCTCGGTGGCTTCCAGTGCCGCGTCCGGCATCATGTTCAAGAGGCCGACATGCAGCTCGCGGATTTCCTGCTTGGCCGCGCGTTCAGTCGACAGCACCGTGATGCCGTCACCGCGCAGGCGGTCGAAGGTGGGCAGCGCGTTATGCGCGACCAGCGGCATGCTTGCCCCCTGAATCCTGGCCCCTGAATCCTGACCCCTTCCTGGCAATCGCGCTTTCCAGCAGCGCCAGGAAATCGCGCTCGTCGCGCACCTGCGCGATTTCCTGCGACGTCACCGTGTAGCCGTGCGGCTGCGCGATCGCCTCGTAGCGCGGAATGCGCGAATGGAACAGGCGCGGGAACACCCAGCGCGCAAAGTCGTCCGGCTCGATCTGGGCGACGAATTCGAGGCCCTTTTCCCGGAGATAGACCGGCAGTTGCTCGGTAAGAAACGCCGGGCGGAAATACAGCGGCTTGGGATCGGATTGGGCGCGCCGGATCAGCGTGTCCTCCTCCTCGCGCGTGGTGGTCTGGATATAGAGGATCAGCGTGTGCTCGGCCAGCAGTTCAACCACACCGGGCGCGTCGAGCTCGCACAGGCTGCCGCCCACGTCGTTGACGAAATGCGGGTAGCCATAGACGTCCTGCCCCTTGCGGATGAACGCCGGCACATCCTTCATGGCGGCAATTTCGGCGTCGCGGTAGGCGGCCTGGCGGCGCGAGAACTCGTCCAGCGGCAATCCACCCCACTCCGGTCCGCCGAGTTTGCCGACGAAGGTGAGCACCGGCCCGAGGTCGTGGATCTTGATATTGTTCTTGATGTCGATCCAGTCGCGCCGCAGCAGGTCGCGCAGGAACGGCACCTGCATCGCCTGATGCTTGATCAGGTCCAGGATCGGCTCGTCGAGATAACGCGTGCCGATGCGGTAGTCGCCGGAAAAATGAAACCAGTCGTGACCACGCAGCATGGACGAGATATGCGTCTTGCCGACACCGGACATGCCAAGTAGGGTAATCCGCTTGGTTGGCCAGGCGCGGAAGCTTTCAGGTGTGAAGTGCATGGGGTCGATTTTCGTATGATTAGCGCGAAGCCTACCGAAAAGCCATCCAATTAAAAAGGGCGCACCCCGCTTTGGTGCACGGCGGCACGCGCCCCGCACCAATTGTGCCCATCCGCCGCCGGTCTCCCCTTCTGCCCATACCGGAATCATGCGCCCTTCCCCCAGCACTGGCGCGCGGTGCCGGGATGCCGCCCCGCCGGCACGCGGCTGGCACAACGGTTGCTATCTCTCCTCTACCGGGAACAGCGGCGCAGCGCGTCCGCCAATACCGCGAAGGAGGGCTAGGGTTCCGGTCCCGCAAGGGATGCTGGTCTGAGAGCCGCCGGTTCCGCCGACAGGCGGGACTCCACGAAGGGACAAAAGCTCGGGGGCCACATGTCACTGTTCGTCGAACTGCCGAAGGGGCCGCCGCTGATCCTGTGCGGCGACGCCGCCGACCTCGCGGAAAATCTCGAGCAGGAAATCGCCCCCGGCCTGTGCTGGCAGGACGGCGAGGACGAGGCGCTGGCAAGCATCCGCAAACTCAAGACCCTGGCACGGCAGGCGCGCGCCGAGCTGTGGCCCAACCACGATATCGCCTTCTGGCGCACCCTGCGGCGCTTCCCCGACTTCCATGAATAGGTGGACGCCTCCCCCGCCTTTCGGAACGGTCGCGACGGACACCGCCGCGCCGCTCGACATCACTCGCCTGCTCACCACTATTACCGACAACCTCGTCGGCATGATCTACCGCTGCCGCATCGACGCGATCTGGACCATGGAATACGTCAGCGAGGGCTGCCACAAGCTCACCGGCTACCGCCCCGACGAACTGGTGTTCAACAATCGCGTGTCCTACGGCCAGATGACGCTGCCGGAAGACCGCGAGCGCGTCAGCCGTACCATCCACGACGCGCTCGAAGCCAACCAGACCTTCGACGTGGAATACCGCATCCTGCGTGCCGACGGCCGCGTGCGCTGGGTGCTGGAGCGCGGCGTCGGCCTGCGCAACGCGCACGGCCAGCTGGCCTGGATCGAGGGCTTCATCCAGGACATCTCCGAACGCATGGCCGCCAATGAGACGCTGCACGAAGCGGTGCGGCGCTACCGCAGCCTGTTCGAACATGCCACCGAAGGCATCTACCAGACCACGCCGGAAGGCCGTTACCTCAACGCCAACCCGGCGCTTGCGCGCATTTACGGCCATGCCTCGCCGAATGCGCTGATCGCGCATCTGCACGACATCCCGCGCCAGCTCTACGTGCTGCCGGAACGGCGCGTCGAATTCGTGCGCCTGATGCAGGAACAGGGCGTGGTGCGAAATTTCGAATCGCAGGTGTATCGGCACGACGGCCGCATCATCTGGATTACCGAGAACGCGCGCGCGGTGAAAAATGCCGACGGCAGCGTGCAGTTTTTCGAAGGCACCGTGGTCGACATCACCGAGCGCAAGCAGCACGATGCCGAACTCGAATACCAGGCCAGCCACGACAGTCTGACCGGCCTGCCCAACCGCTCGCTGCTGCGCGACCGCATCGAGCAGGCCATCGGCAAGGCGCGGCGTGACAATCATCTGGTCGCAGTGGCGTTCGTCGATCTCGACCACTTCAAGCTGATCAACGACAGCCTGGGCCACCACGTCGGCGACCGGCTGCTGCTGGAGGTTGCCGACCGGCTGATGGCCTGCGTCCGCGGCCACGACAGCGTGGCGCGCCAGGGCGGCGACGAGTTCGTCATCGTGCTCACCGAACAGCACGACAAGAACGAAATCATTTCCATCGTCGGCCGCCTGCTCGAGGCGATCTCACAGCCCTGGGTGGACGAAGGCCAGGAATACGGACTCAGCTGCAGCGTCGGCATCAGCTGCTTCCCGCAGGATGGTGACGACCCCGACGCCCTGCTGCGTTGCGCCGACGCCGCCATGTACAAGGCCAAGGCCTCCGGACGCAGCACCTACCATTTCTTCACGCCCGAACTGAACCAGGCGATCAGCGAACGCCTCGAACTCGAGAACAGCCTCCGCCACGCGCTTGAGCGCGATGAATTCATCGTCTACTACCAGCCGCGCATCGAGGTCGCCAGCGGCCGCATCGTCGGTACCGAAGCCCTGATCCGCTGGAACTGCCCGGGCAAGGGTCTGATCCCGCCGGACAGCTTCATCCCGATCGCCGAGGAAACCGGCCTCATCATTCCGATCGGACAATGGATCCTGCAGGAAGCCTGCCGCCAGAACAGTGCCTGGCAATCCGCCGGCCTGCTGCCGATCAGCATCTCGGTGAACCTGTCGCCGATCCAGTTCCGCCATGCAGGCCTGGTGGACTCGGTAGCGGAGGCACTCGCACAGGCCGGTCTCGATCCGGCCTATCTGGAGCTGGAACTGACCGAATCCTTCGTCATGCAGGACGCCGAACGCATCAATGTCGCCATGCAGGCCCTGAAAAAACTCGGCGTCGACATCGCCGTGGACGACTTCGGCACCGGCTATTCGAGCCTGAGCTATCTCAAGCGTTTTCCGGTCGATCGCCTCAAGATCGACAAGAGCTTCGTGCGCGACATCGACACCGACCCCGACGACGCCGCCATCGTGCGCGCCATCATCACCCTCGGCCACGCGCTCGGGCTCAAGGTGGTGGCCGAGGGCGTGGAAACGCCTGCTCACCTCGAATTTCTGCAGCGGCACGGCTGCGACGAACTGCAGGGCTATTACTTCAGCCGACCGGTTCCGGCCGCCGGGATGGAGGCCCTGATGCGAGGCCCGGAAAACGCCTGCTGCCATTGCCTGGCCACCCTCGACACGCACACCGCCAGCGCATGCGGCTGCGAAGAGCAGATTTTCGAATGACCGCACGCATCCCCGTGCCGCCCGCGGACATGATCGAGCCGCCCGCCCCGGTTCCCGCGCACTACCTCGGCGTCTGGCAGCGCAGCCTGCTGGAGACGCCCGCCGCGCGCGACATGACGAGCCGCGTGCTGTGGCTGCAGACGCCGCGCTGGCACGCCGACCTGCGCATTCCTGCCGACCGGCCGGATTTCGCCGGCGTGACGAGCCTCGCCGAATGCGACGACGCCCAACTCGCCTGGCTCGCCACCCAGCAGGGCTTCTGCGGCGTCACCCAGGTCGACGGCGAGCGCTGCACCTGGCATCGGCAAATGGACATTCAGCCCACCAACGGCGGACGCGACACCGGCCGCATGATCGTCGACGGCGAGCGCATGACCGAAACCGGCATCGAAGCGGACTATCTGGAAATCTGGGAACGCCTGCCGCACAGCCGTGGCGGCGTGGCGGCGCTCGAACTAGCGGCAGAATTAGGCCGCCAGCCAGCCCGCCCTACCCGGCTGCTGGTTGCCGGCGACTGCTTCATGTTCGTGCGCGGCCGCGCCGCACGCCTGCCGCGCGCGGCCGATCTGAACACGCTCATCGCCCATGCCCGCCCCGACCGCGAACAGCTGCTTGCATGGCTCGATATCGAAATCAGCTTCGGCCGCCGCTCCGGCCCCACGCCCTGGCGCATCGAACATTCCACCCTGCCTTTCCGCGAGGGGCATTGCGTCACGTCTCCCGGCGCGCTCCAGCGCCGCGGCCACCAGCGGGTCGTTGAAGGCCGGGGCGAACGCCGCTGGATGATTCTGGACTGGGCAGTGACAACGCTGTAACCCGCAGTGGGCGCCGGCAAACTTCCGGCAGGCAGGCAGTGCCCTAGAATGCGGGTTCCGTATTCCCCTGCCGAGGACGTTCATGAGTCTTGAGCAGATGCTCATCGTCGGCATCCTCTTCGCCACCGTCGGCATGTTTCTGTGGGGACGCTGGCGCCACGACATGGTGGCGGTGGGTGCGTTGCTGGCCTGCGTGTTTGCCGGCCTGGTGTCGTATGCCGACGCCTTTGCCGGCTTTGCCCATCCGGCCGTGATCACCGTGGCCTGCGTCCTGGTATTGAGCCACGGCCTGCAGACCTCGGGCGCGGTGGACGCCCTGACCCGCCGCGTGCTGCCCGCCAGGGCCGGGCCGACACTGGCCATTCTTTCGCTGACCACGCTGGGGGCGCTGCTGTCCGCCTTCATGAACAATGTCGGCGCACTGGCGCTGCTGATTCCGGTGGCGATGCAGCTGGCCACCCGCCTCGACCTGCCGCCCGGCAAGGTGCTGATGCCGCTTGCCTTCGGCTCGATTCTCGGCGGCACCACCACGCTGATCGGCACGCCGCCCAACCTGATCGTATCCGGCCTGCGCGAAGAAGCCGGCCTCGGCAGCTTCGGCATGTTCGACTTCAGCCCGGTGGGAGTCGTACTCACGCTGCTGGGCGTGGCTTTCATCGGTCTCGTCGGCTGGCGCCTGGTGCCGGCTCGCACCCGGACGGACGCCGAGGGCTTCGATACCGGCACCTACCTGACCGAAGCGCGGGTGACCGAGAACAGCAAGGCGGCCGGCATGAAGCTGCGCGAGATCGAGACGGCACTGGAGGACGCGGAAGCACAGATCATCGGCCTGGTGCGCAACGACGTGCGGGTGTCGGCCCCGAATGCCGGCCGTCACATCCTGGCCGGCGACATTCTGATCATCGAAGCCGAAGCGGAAACGCTGGCCAATGCCCTGTCCAGTCTCGGGCTGGTGCTGGAGGAATCCCAGTCCAACATGGACAAGGACGACACCGGCGATGCCGCTCCGCCGGACGAAAGCAAGAAGGCGCCGCCGTCGGATGAAATCGCGCTGGTGGAACTGGCGATCCTGCCGTCATCCGGCCTGCTTGAACGCACGCCGAGCGACATCCAGTTGCGCAGCCGTTACGGCATCAACCTGCTCGCGGTCTCAAGCCAGGGCAAGCGCAGCCGGGCCCGGCTGCGCACTTATCGTTTCAAGGCGGGCGACGTGCTGCTGATGCAGGGCACGCCGGAAGCCATCGCTGAATTCGCATCCGCCACCAATTGCGTGCCGCTGGCCGAACGCGCGCTCTACATTCCGGACAAGCGCAAGGCGATCACCGCGAGCCTCATCCTGGGTCTGGCGGTCGTCGTCGCGGCGCTGGGAGTGCTGCCGATCGCGGTCGCCTTCACCGCCGGCGTGCTCGCTTCGATGGTGCTGCGCACGGTGCCGCCGCGCGCAGTCTACGAGGCCATCGACTGGCCTGTCGTCATCCTGCTCGGGGCGCTGATCCCGGTGGCAACCGCCATGCAGAGCACCGGCACCGCCGACCTGATCGCCCGCTTCCTGCTGGACCACATTGCTCAAGGCGACGCCGTCATCGCGCTGGCGACGCTCCTCATCGTCACCATGATGCTGACCGACCTGATGAACAACGCGGCCACTGCGGCAGTGATGTGCCCGATCGCGCTGGGCGCCGCCAGCCAGCTGGGCGCAAATCCGGACACCTTCCTGATGGCGGTGGCGGTCGGCGCCTCGTGCGCGTTCCTGACGCCGATCGGCCATCAGAACAACACCCTGATTCTCGGGCCGGGCGGTTTCCGTTTCGGCGATTACTGGCGCATGGGCCTGCCGCTGGACGTGATCGTCATTGGCGTCAGCCTGCCGATGCTGATGTGGGTGTGGCCCTTGTGACCGTTGCCTGTTCAGGCCAGGGACGACTTACTGATGCAAGACCTGGCGGGGTTTTACTTGGAATGAAGCCGGTTTTTGGTAGGCCGACCGCCCCTTTAATTAATGTGCTTATTACATAATTTTTGCTATATTGTGCGTATATAACATTTTTACCCAGCAAGGAGCGGCCATGAATCTCGCACTCGCCCAGGATGCAGACAGGGTCAGCGTGCTGTCCGAGGCATTCGGCAATGCCGGCAAATTCCTCGGCATGAGTCAGGCCGACCTTGGGGAAATCATCGGCAAGGACCGCACGGTGGTCAGCCGGGGACGGATCGATCCCGACAGCAAGGCCGGCGAACTCGCGCTGCTGTTCATACGCTGCTACCGCGCGCTCTATGTATTGGTCGGCGGCGGCCAGAAGGAAATGCGTCACTGGATGAACACGGAAAACCGCCACACCGGCGGCGTTCCCGCAGAGCAGGTCAAGACCGTGCAAGGTCTTGTCAGCGTGCTCGAATATCTGGACGCCATGCGGGGCAAGCTGTAAGTGGTCGACTGGGATGCCTGCCTTGCAAAGGCAACCGCAGGCCTGATTTCCGGCCGTTTGCTCCGCCTGGTCGAGAGTCAGGAAGAAGTCGCCACCACTCAGCTGGTCAGCTCGCTAGAGCGCCAGGCCGTGCTGGAAGAACTGCTGGAAGCCACCAAGCCGCCCCGTCGTGTGGGGACGGAAAGGCTACATTACCTGCTCGCCACGCCCTTCCGCTACCCGCCCCTGAAACATGGCTCACGCTTCGGGTCGCGTATCGAGCCGAGCCTGTTCTACGGCTCGCTGGGCTTGAATACCGTGCTGGCCGAGGCGGCCTATTACCGCTTCGTCTTCTGGCAGGGCATGACGGTGCCGCCCGAGGACAAACTGGTCACCCAGCACACGATGCTGGAGGCAGAATACCGAACCGAGCGAGGCCTGCAGCTCCATGCGCCGCCCTTTGCAACACACAAGAAACAGCTCACCCACCCTTCCAACTATGCCGCCACTCAGGAACTGGGTTCGAAGATGCGACAGGCCGGCATCGAGGCATTCGAGTATCTCTCCGCGCGCGATTCCGAGGGCGGCGTGAATGTTGCCTTGTTCACCCCTGATGCCCTGCCGGACAACGAGCCGGTATCAAAAGAGTCATGGCTGTGCGAACTGACTGGCAGCCACGCCAAGTTCAGCGCCGGGCACAACCGGACGATCCATGGCTTCGAGGCGGATCTGTTTCTGGTCGGCGGCGAGCTTCCTCAACCTGCGTGAGTAGAGAAGAGTTCTGATCACGAACCGTCAATCGGGTGTTGAAACACGACACCACGCCCGCCATCCCCCGAACGCCGTGATGTCCTTCGCATCGGCCACGCCGATGCCTTCGCAGATAAACCCGCTCACCACCGATCCATCGGCGAGTTCCAGCTTGCCGATGCCGAGCGGCGCGGGAATGCCTGCGACGAAGGAACCGAACTGGCTGCTGGGCATTTCCCAGACTTCGCAGGCGATCGATGCGCCGCCCGCTTCCACCTTGATGAGGCCGGGGCGCTTGCCGTCCGGCAGGGCATAGAAGCGGTATGTTGGCGCGGTCTGTGCCGCACCCACCAAACGCGCGTTGCGCTCGGTGAGCTGGTGATTGAGCGGCAGGCCGGAGAGGTGGGCGCCGACGACGGCGACCCGGACCTGGCCGTCCGGCAACAGATTCAGTTTCTCGGCAAGCGGCAGCGCGTGATCGGCGGCGCCGAGCTTGCCGCCCAACGCCTGCTGCATTCTGGAGGCCAAATGCAGCAACGGACCGTCCTGGTGCGGCGGCGCGACGAGGGTAACGCCGAACGGCAGGCCGTCGTTCTGGAACCCGGCCGGCACGGCGGTGGCGGCCAGATCGAGCAGGTTCATGAAATTGGTGTAATAGCCCAGGTTGGCGTTGAGGCGGATGGGGTCGGCCTGCATTTCGTCCACACGATAGATCGTGCCGGCAGTGGGGGTGAGCATGACGTCGATGTCGTTCCACACCGCATCGCAAATCCGTTTGAGTGAACGCAGCGTGTAGAGGTGTGCGAAGGTGTCGGCGGCGCTGATATCGCGGCCGCCGGCGATGATCTCGCGCACCGGCGGGAAGACGTTCTCGGGTTGCGCGTCGAAGAAATCCCGGATGGCGAGATAGCGCTCGGCGACCCAGGGGCCGCCGTAGAGCAGGTGCGCGGTGTCGAGGAAGGGGGCGAGGTCGACTTCCACCGGCGTGCCGCCGAGCGATGTCATCCTGGCCACCGCTTCGCCGAACAGCTGCTCCGCCTCGGCATTGCCGAAGAATTCCAGATCTTTCTGCATCGGCACGCCGAAACGGAAGCCGGGCGCGCGGCCGAAGTCGAATCCGTGCGGCGCCAGCGGGCGCGAATATTCGTCCTCGGCGTCGAAGCCGGCAGCGACCGCCAGCACGCGCTCGGCGTCCTCGGCGGTGAGCGCGAAGATCGACACCGCATCGAGCGAGCGGCACGCGGGCACCACGCCGCGGGTGGAGAGCGCGCCGCAGCTCGGCTTGTGGCCGACCAGTTGGTTGAACGCGGCGGGCACGCGGCCGGAGCCGGCGGTATCGGTGCCGAGGCTGAAGCTGACGAGTCCCAGCGCCACGGCGACGGCCGAGCCGGAACTGGAACCGCCGGAAATGAAATCGGGATTGAAGGCGTTGCGGCAGGCGCCGTAGGGCGAACGGGTGCCGTTCAATCCGGTGGCGAACTGATCGAGATTGGTCTTGCCCAGCGGAATCGCGCCGGCATCGATCAGGCGCGCAACGACGGTCGCGTGTCGCTCAGGCGTATACGCATACTCCGGGCAGCCGGCGGTGGTGGGCAGGCCGGCGAGATCGATGTTGTCCTTGATGGCGAAGGGGATGCCGTAGAGCGGCAGGATCGCGATGTCCTGGCCTTCGAGCTTCCTTGCATAGGCCCGCAGGGTGTCGGCGTCGAGACGGCTGATCCAGATGGCGTGGCTGTCTTCGCTGCCCAGCCGGCCGAGCAGATCGTCCACCAGTGCAAGCGGCGTGAGTTCGCCCGACTGATAGCGCTGGCGCAGGGTGGCGATGTCGAGCGATGGTTTCATTGTCTATTCCTCACTCGCTCACCAGCACCAGCAGGTCCTGCCCGGCGGACACCTGCCCGCCCTCGCGGCAGAACACCTTGTGGATGCGGCCGTCGCACGGCGCCATCACGGCGAATTCCATCTTCATCGATTCGACGATGACGAGCGGGTCGCCCTGCTTCACCTTGGTGCCCTCCTCCACTTCCACCTTCCACACGTTGCCGGCGACATGGCTGGCGATGGCGCGGCCATTTTCCGGCAGGTCGAGTTCGCTGTCGGGCGCGGCTTCGGCCACCGTCAGGTCGCTGGCGTACTCGGCCTGGCCGCTTTCCCGCCAGCGCTCGCGCTCGGCGTCGAACGAGGCCTGTTGCTGCGTCTTGAAGGCGGTGATGGACGTGCTGTTGTCGGCGAGGAACTGGTTGTATTCGCGCAGGCTGAAGGTGGTTTCCTCGATCTTCAGCTGGTAGCGGCCGAGCGGGAAATCCTCGCGGATTTTCAGCAGCTCTTCTTCGCTCACCGGGAAGAAGCGCACCTGGTCGAAAAAGCGCAGCAACCACGGCTTGCCGTCGGTGAAGTCGGCGGTCTGCCGCCAGCGGTTCCACATCTGCAGCGTGCGGCCGACGAACTGGTAGCCGCCGGGGCCTTCCATGCCGTACACGCACATATAGGCGCCGCCGATGCCGACGGCGTTTTCCGGGGTCCAGGTGCGGGCGGGATTGTACTTGGTGGTGACCAGGCGATGGCGCGGGTCGACCGGGGTGGCCACCGGCGCACCGAGGTAGACGTCACCCAGGCCCATCACCAGGTAGCTGGCGTCGAAGACGATCCGCTTCACTTCTTCGATGGAGTCGAGGCCGTTGATGCGGCGGATGAACTCGATGTTGGAGGGGCACCAGGGCGCATCCTTGCGCACCGACTGCATGTACTTCTCGATGGCCAATTTGGTCGCAGCGTCGTCCCACGACAGCGGGATGTGAACGATGCGGGTCGGCACCTGCATGTCCTCGATCGCGGGCAGTGCCTTTTCCGCGGTCAGCAGCAGGTCCATCAATTTGCTCAGCGGCAGCACGCGCGAATCGTAGTGCACCTGCAGCGAGCGGATACCGGGGGTGAGGTCGAGGCTGCCCGGCACGGCCATCGCCTGGAGATGCGTCATCAGCGCATGCACGCGGAAGCGCAGGTTGAGGTCGAGCACCAGCGGGCCGTATTCGATGAGCAGGTACTTGTCGCCGGCGCGGCGGTAGACGACGGCGACGGGGTTATCGGTTTCGGGCGTGCGGTGCAGCACCGGCTCGGCGAGCGGCCCGTTATCTGCGATCAATACAGGCGCGGCCGGGGCAGCGAGGCTGGCGATGGCGGCATCCTGCGTCGCTTCCATCTGTTCGGCCTGCGTCTGCGAGAGGCGCTTGAAGCGCACCGTATCGCCGGGACGCAGCTGGCCCATCTTCCACAGCTCGGCCTGCACGATGGTCGCCGGGCAGACGAAGCCGCCGAGGCTGGGGCCGTCAGGCCCGAGGATCACCGGCATGTCGCCGGTGAAGTCGACCGCACCGATAGCGTAGGCGTTGTCGTGGATGTTGGACGGATGCAGACCGGCTTCACCGCCGTCCTTGCGCGCCCATTCTGGACGCGGACCGATCAGTCGAACGCCAGTGCGACTAGAGTTGTAATGGACCTCCCAGTCGGTGGCGAAGAACATCCCGATGTCGGCGTCGGTAAAAAAATCCGGCGCGCCGTGCGGGCCGTAGAGCACGCCGATTTCCCACGCGTGGGTGTAGGCGGGGATCAGCGCGGCGGGCAGCGTATTCTCGCTGACCGCGGATTCCGATGCTGAAACATGCAGCACATCGCCGACCCGCAGCGTGCGCCCGGCGTGGCCGCCGAACTGGCCGAGCGTGAAGGTCGATTTGCTGCCGAGATAATCCGGCACGTCAAAACCGCCGCGCACCGCGAGGTAGGCGCGGCAGCCGGTGTCCTTGATCGCGCCGAGTTTGAGGATCGAACCGGCCTTCACCGCATGCGCAGCCCAGTTGGCCAACGGCACCCCGTCGAGTTCGGCGCCCATCTCGGCGCCGGCGAGCGCGATCACTGCGTCGCAGTTGAAGCGAAGCGTGGGGCCGGCGACGGTCAACTCGAGCGCAGCCATTCCTTCGGCGTTGCCGGCCAGGCGATTGGCGAGCCGCAGCGCCAGCGCATCCATCGGCCCCGACGGCGGCACGCCGACGTCCCAGTAGCCGGTGCGGCCCGGCCAGTCCTGGATACTCGACTGCACCCCAGGTTCGATGACGTCGACAGTCGCGGGATGGTAGCGGAAGGCATTCAGATAACGCGTGGTCTGGCGCCCTTCCACGTACACCGCATCGCGCACGATCTGGCCAAGGTAACCGAGGTTGGTCTCGATTCCGGCGATGCGGGTATTCGCCAGCGCCTGCTGCATTTTTTCCAGCGCCTCGGTGCGGTCACGACCCTTGACGATGAGCTTCGCCACCATCGGGTCGTAGAACGGCGGCACCTCGGCGCCGCGCTCGACCCAGGTCTCGATCCGCGCACCCTGCGGGAACACCAGTTCGGTCAATACGCCGGCGGCGGGCTGGAAGTCCTTGCCCGGGTCTTCGGCGTAGAGTCGCACCTGCATCGACGCGCCTTGGGGTTCGGCCTTGAATCCAGATAGATTCAGTTCGCCGGCGGCCTCTTTCACCATCCACTCGACCAGATCGACGCCGGTGACTTCCTCGGTGACGCCGTGCTCGACCTGCAGCCGCGTGTTCACTTCCAGGAAGTAGAACTGACCGCTCAAGGTGTCGTAGACGAACTCGACCGTGCCGGCGGACCGATAGCCGACCACCTCGCCGAGGCGCACGGCGGTGGCGAGCAATTGTTTGCGTTGCAGATCGGTGAGGCCCGGCGCGGGGGTTTCCTCGATGACCTTCTGGTTGCGCCGCTGCACCGAACAGTCGCGCTCGCCCAGCGCGACCACGTGCCCCTTGCCGTCGCCGAAGATCTGCACTTCGATGTGGCGTGCGTGCTCAACGTATTTTTCCAGGAAGATGCCCGCCTCCTTGAAGTTGGCACGCGCCAGCCGCTCGACCGACTGGAAGGCTTCCACCAGCTCGTCGGCACTCCAGATCAGCCGCATGCCGATGCCGCCGCCGCCGGCGGTACTCTTCAGCATCACCGGGTAGCCGATGCGCGCGGCTTCGGCCTGGGCGTGGCCGGTGTCACTCAATAATCCCGAGCCCGGCAGCAGCGGCACCTGGTTGTGCTCGGCCAGATCGCGCGCAGTGTGCTTGAGTCCGAAGGCGCGCATCTGGTCTGGGCTGGGGCCGATGAAGGCGATGCCGGCCGCTGCACAGTCCTCGGCGAAGCCAGGGTTCTCGGAGAGGAAGCCGTAGCCGGGGTGAATCGCCTGGGCGCCGGTGGCCTGCGCAGCTTCGAGGATTTTCTCGGCGCGCAGGTAGCTCTGCGCCGCCGGGGCCGGGCCGATTTCCACTGCTTCGTCGGCGAGGCGTACGTGCAGGCTGTGGCGATCGGCCTCGGAATAGACAGCGACCGACTTCACCCCCAAGCGGCGCAGGGTGCGGATGATGCGGCAGGCGATGGCGCCGCGGTTGGCGATCAGGACTTTCTTGAACATCGTTTACCTGGTGCGGGGCGTCCCGCATCTATACACGGCCGGCCCGGGTCGTCCCGGGCCGGATTTATTGCGGGTTCCAGAGGAGGAACCGGGCCGGTGTCGGATTGTAGGCGTTGCAGGGATTGTTGAGCTGGGGACAGTTGGAGACCAGCATCCACAGGTTCATTTCGGCGCGCAGTTCGACGTACTTTCCGGGCGCCGAGACACCGTCTGCGAAGCTCAGGTCACCCGCTTCGGTCACCGGCACGTTCATGAAGAAGTTGATGTTGGGCACCAGGTCACGCTTGCCCAGGCCGATGTCGGCATGCTGCAGCGCCGTCAGGTAATTGTCGCGGCAGCTGTGCATGAACTTTTTCTGCAAGGCGTAGCGCACCGTGTTGCTCTCGGCCGCGCAGGCGCCGCCGAGGGTGTCGTGGCGACCGCAGGTGTCGGCGACGATGGTCAGCATGGGGTTGCCGTCGTCGCTGTACAGCACTGAGCCGGTGGTCAGGTAGATGCCGCCTTGGCGCAGGATGGTTTCGGTGGCGCTGTAGTGCTCGGCGCCGTCGTCGCGGTTGTAGAAGATGACGTCGACGGCCTGATTGCCTTCGAGGTCGACGATGCGCAGCGTCTGGCCCTTGTCGATCGCCAGCAGGTAGGGTTCACCGGCGGGCAGGGTGTGGTCGAGCACGGCAGCCTCGGGGGCGAGCGTGCTTTCCTGGATGCGAATGGCGGCAGTAGTCATGGCAGGTGCCTCAGGTCAGGTAGAGCATATCGGTGTTGTGCAGGGCGCGCGCGTTCTCTGGGCGAAAGCCGCGGCAGTAGTCGTCCCTGGGCGCAGGGCCGGAGCGCCACACGGCCAGACCGACCTTGCAGGCCGGATAAACCGGCGCCGGGTTGAGCGGATGCGGCGCGGCGGAAAACGCGACCAGCACGTCCATGTCCATGCGCAGGTCGACAAAGTCGCCGGCCTGGGCATGGTCGGGCACGAAGCGGAAGCGCCCTTCGTCGTCGACCGTGATCTTGCTGAAGACATTGACCGGCGCCACCAGATCGCGCTTGGCCAGGCCGTATTTTCCGATCTCGATCAGCAGGCCGTCGCGGCCGGAACGCGTCATGCCGTTGCGGTTGGCCTGGTAGGAATGCTCGCCGTATTTTTCATGCATCAGGCGGTTGTCGAGCAGCATGCCGAGCGGGTCGTGCCAGCCCAGGCTGTCGGCCGTGAACGAGGCCATGGCCCGGCCCATGTCGCTCATCAGCACGTGGCCGCGCGTGTAGTGCGCGGTGTGCTGGGCCTTGAGCGAATCGGGCATGTTGTAACGCTCGAGTTTTTCCTGCGCCGAATACAGCACCAGCGACAGGTTGGCCCCGGCGTCGAGCGCAGTGATCCGCAGCGTAGTGCCGCGCGGCAGGCGATAGGACCAATGGCCGCCGCCGGGCACCAGTTCGGAGAACAGCACCTTGTCCTCGGGCAGGTCGGGGGCGAAGCGGCGCCAATGCTCGGGCACGTCGACCGGTGCCGAAACAGGCGGGTTGTCGATGAGAAGTTCGGGATGATCCATGGCTATTCTTTCGTATCGCTTGCAGGGGCATGCAGGGGCGGGATGACCGCCGCCAGCAGTTTCAGGTGGCCGGTGATGACGCCGCGCAGGGCAATCATCTCATCGGCGATGGCCTGGAGCTGGGTGGCTGGGCCCTGAACCAGAAGCACCTCCAGCATCTGGTCTTCGGAGAGGTGCACGTGCAGCGAGCTGATGACTTCGGCGATGTGCTGGTACTGAATGTCCGCCAGCTTGCCCTGCAGGCCACGCGTGTCGCGATTGTAGAGCAGCGTCAGCGTACCGGCCATGACCTCGCTTCCGAGCGACCGCTTGTGCTCGGCGAGCTGGTAGTTGACCATCTCACCGATCGCCTGCGAGCGGCTGCCGTAGCCGCGGCTCTCGACCATATGGTCGAGTTCCGCAAGCAGGTCGGGCGGCAGCGAGACGCTGATCCGGCTGACCAGGGTGGCGGGCTTTTCCAGGCTCATCTTCATGATCGGCTCAGAACATGTAGCTGTAGCGTTCCACTTCCCACTTGGAGACGGAGAGGTGGTAGGCCTCCCACTCCTCGGTCTTGTAACGGATGAATTCGTCGCGCAGTTCGCGGCCCAGGGTGGCCTCGACCAGCGGGTCGGCAGCAAAAGCGGCGACCGCCTCCTGCAGGGTCTGCGGCAGAAACTCGATGCCGCGCGCGTTGCGTTCTTCCTCGCTGATCGCGTACAGATTGTCCTCGTTCGGGTTGCCCGGATTCAGCCCTTCGCGAACACCTTCCAGTCCGGCGGCCAGCACCAGGGTCGCGGCCAGATAGGGATTGACCGCACCGTCGGCGTTGCGCGATTCGCAGCGCCCGCCGCCGGCCGGGATCCGGACCGAGTTGGTGCGGTTGTTGGAGCCCCAGGAGTTGAACACCGGGGCCCAGGAAAAGTAGCTCATGGCGCCGCGCCGGACCAGGCGCTTGTAGCTGTTCACGGTCGGCGCGAACACGGCGCACAGGGCGCGGCCGTGCTTGAGGATGCCGGCGACAAAACTGTAGCCGAGCGGAGTCAGACCAATGCCGTGGGGGTCGTCCTCGGGGGCGCAGGCGAACAGGTTCTGGCCGCTCGCGAGATCATAGAGCGACATGTTGAAGTGGGCGCCGTTGCCGGTCTTGTCGGCGAAGGGCTTGGGCATCATGGTGGCGAGGAGCCCCTCTTCCTTGGCGTAGTGCTTGGCCATGAAGCGGAAGAAAGTCAGCCGGTCGCAGGTGGTCAGCGCATCGGCGTAGTTGAAGTCGAACTCGAACTGGCCGTTGGCGTCCTCGTGGTCGAAGGAATACAGGTCCCAGCCAAGATCGTTGATCGAGGTGGCCATCTTGTCGAGCCAGGAGAAGTTGTCGACGAAGCCGCGCACGTCGTAACAGGGCTTGGTCAGCTTGTCATCGGCGACCGGCACCGACAGGCTGCCGTCGGCATCCTGCCTGAGCAGAAACACCTCGCACTCGATGCCGAGGTTCATGCCGTAGCCCAGCTCGGCCGCCTCGGCGAGCTGGTTCTTCAGCGCGACCCGGGTGTTGAGCGCATAGGGCTTGCCCTGGAAATGGTTGTCGGCCGGAATCCAGGCGATCTTCGGCTCCCACGGCAACTGGATGGCGCGGTCGAGGTCCGGCACCGAGGTCAGTTCGTCGTCGTTCGGCGCCTGGCCGAGGCCGTCCAGCGCATAGCCGGTGTAGCGCTCGGAGCCCTTGGCCATCTGGCCGAGGTGGGCGATCGGCACGACCTTGGCCTTGGGCACACCGTGTATGTCGACGTAGGCGCCGATGCAGTATTTCACGCCCTTGTCGGTCAGCTCGCGCTGCAGTTGCGCGGTTGCCTCGGCCGGATGATGGGTACCGGTGTCCGGTTTTTCCAGCACGGCGGTGTCGTCGATCGTATTCATGATGCGTCCTTGTCTATCGGTTTGTAGCGGAGACAATGTCCCCGAAATAGGAATGGTCGAGCGGCGGCGTCTCCACACTGCCTGTGCGAACCAGTGCGGCGAGGTCTTCCACCAGCCAGTCGAACCACTGCTGACCTTTCTCCGCGCTGGCAAGGCTGGGCGTGCCGGTGACCCCGTTGAGGCTGGTGCGATTCACGGGATGCGCGAAGACGCAGCCGCAGGTGCGGTCCGGATCGTCGGCCTCAGCCAGCTTGTCCGGGCGCACGCCCGCCGGGGCGATGGACAGCATGATCGAGGCCTCGGCGTCGTTGGCGTGCCAGTCGGCGGCGTCGGCCGAGTGGAACTGGCGCACCCGCTCGCTAAGCGTCGCGGTATTGATCACCGCGACCATCAGGTCGTCGTGCTCGGCGCGCAGCATCTCCAGCGCGCAGCGCAGCGGCGCGGCATTGGTGACGTGCGCGTTGACGATGAACAGGCGACGGATGCCGCTGTGATAGGCCCAGTCGCCAGCCTGCTTGACGACTTCAATGAGGGTGATCGGCTGCAGCGCGATTGTGCCAGGCCAGCGCCGGCTGTGGCCGAGCGAACAGCCGTACGGCAGCGTCGGCAGCATGGGCACGCCGGTCTGTGCGGCGACGGCGGCGCACAGCTGCTCGGCGATCACGAAGTCGACGCCGCAGCCGAGATGCGGGCCGTGCTGCTCGGTGGCGCCCACCGGCAGGATGGCGGCCTGCCCGCAACGGGCCAGCACGTCTGGGATTTCGGACCAGGTGAGATCGGACCAGCGCATAGTGAGCCTCTTACTCGACGTTGTCGTGCACGTCGGTGAAGCGAATCATGTGCGGTTTCACCGCCTGCTCGTCTTCCGGCAGCGGTTCCGGTGCCGGATGGATCAGCTCCTCCAGGCGCGCCTTGGTGGCACGAAATTCCGACGAGTTGAACTGGCCCGGCGAGCGGGGCCGCGGCACCGACACCTCGATCACTTCCTGCACCTCGCCGGGATGGGCCTTCAGCACCAGGATGCGGTCGGCCAGGTAGATCGCCTCATCGAGATCGTGGGTGATGAACAGCACCGTGACGTCGATGTTTTTCCAGATGTCGATCAGGTGCGACTGCATCTTCGAGCGGGTCTGGGCGTCGAGCGCGCCGAAAGGCTCATCCATCAGCAGGATGCGAGGCTGGTTGACCAGCGCTCGGGCGATGGCGACGCGCTGGCGCATACCGCCGGACAGCTGATGCGGATAGGCGTCGGCGAACTTGTCCAGGCCAACCAGTTCCAGCCAGGTTCGGGCATCCCGCTCCGCCTCGTCGTGGCTGCGGCCATTCATCTGCGGCCCGAACATCACATTCTTTTTTACCGTCAGCCAGGGAAACAGCGAATAGCCCTGGAACACCATGCCTCGGTCCTGCCCCGGTCCGGTGACCGGCTTGCCGTCGAGCAGCACATCGCCGGAGGTGTGATCTTCCAGCCCGGCGAGAATGCGGATCAGGGTCGACTTGCCGCAGCCGGAGGGGCCGATGACGCAGACGAATTCGCGCCGGCGGACGCTGAAGTCAATCCCGCGCAGCGCCTCGGTCTCGCCTTGGGGCGAGCGGTAGCGCTTGCCGAGGCCGCGCACTTCGAGAATGGTCTCACGCTGGTTGATCCGGTCGAAGCGCGCCCTCACGGCCTCCGACTGATCCAGGTAGCTGGGCAGGTTCTGATCGTTCATGGCTTGCCCTCTCAGCGGCGATCCTGGCTGCGATCCCAGGGGAACAGGCGGCGACCGAAGCGGGCCAGGATCAGGTCGGTGCCGAAACCGATGATGCCGATGATCATGATCGCGGCGTAGACGTTGTCGAAGTTCTGGTAGCGCGCCTGCTGGGTGATGTAGAAGGTGATGCCCGAGCTGGTGCCGATGAGTTCGGCGACGATCAGGTAGGTCCACGCCCAGCCCAGCAAAATACGCTGATCGCGATAGAGGTCCGGGAGGATGCCGGGAACCACCACCTTGGTAAGCAGCTTGACGCCGCGGGTGCCCAGGGTGCGCGCCGCCTCGACGATGGTGACTTCGAGCTTGCGCGTGGTGTTGGCGACGATGAGCACCTGCTGGAACAGGGTGCCGATGACGATGATCGCGATCTTGGGACCGTCGTAGATGCCCAGCACGGCCACCGCCAGCGCGCCGAAAGCGGGTGCGGGCAGATAGCGGAAGAATTCGATGAAGGGCTCAGTCAGGCGTCCAAAACTGGCGTAGGTCCCGGCGAGGATGCCGAGCGGCACGCCAATGATGGACGAGATCAGAAAGCCCCAGAAAATGATCTGGATGCTGTGCCACAGGCTTTCGTGCAGCCACGGTGCATCTTTTTGCACAGGCATCTTGGTGAAGCCGGTGTAGAAAGCCTGCGCCACTTCGTGCGGCGCAGGCAGGTAAATGGGGTTGGCCGGCTTGCCGGCCGGAAGCGCCAGGTTCTGTTCGCGCGCGTAGGCCACCTCGTCGTCGAACTGCGGCTTGTCGACCAGCATGCCGACCTGAAAATAGTCGATGCCACCGGGAACGGTGACCTCGACCTTGGGGTGCCAGATGAACGGGACATAGCTCACCAAACACCAGACGAACAGGGGCAGCAGAAACGAACCGACCGCCAGCAGCACGCGCTTGCGCTCGTCGGTTCCGGTCAGCATGGCGATCAGGCTCATTTCCGCTTCGCGCCCCGGCTTACTTGGCGAAGGTAAAGGACGCGTCGAGATAGCTGTTCACGTCCTCGGCCTTCTTGTACACCTCGTTGGCGACGTTGAACTCATCCGCGATCTTGGTCGAGCCGTACAGCGTCTTGAAGCCATCGCCCTTGACGTAGATTTTCTTCGCCTCGTCGAGGGTCAGGAGCTTGGTGCCCTTGAGCAGCGGCAGATAGGCTTCGGGCGACACGCCGACACGGGCGGCCATGATCTTCACCGCATCGGGCTGGGTCTTGGGATCGTTGATGTATTTCACCACGCGGTCCCACACCTTCACGACCTTGACCCAGTCGGCGCGGCGTTGCTTGGCGCTCGCCGGATTGACAGCCAGCACGTCGTAGATCAGGCCGGGTTCGTCGGCAGACGTATAGATCGGACGCGCGCCCGGAACCGACTTGATCGCCTGGCCGGAAATCGGCTGCCAAGCACCCACGGCAGCGACGGCGCCGGATGCCAGCATTTGCGGCATCTCATTGGTCTTCGCGTTCACCAGCGTGACGTCGGACTCCTTCATGCCGGCTTTCTTCAGACCGTTGAGCAGCAGCAGGTGCTCGACGAATCCCATCTCCACCGCGACCTTCTTGCCCTTCAGGTCCTTGAGGGTACGGACACCCGGCTTGCCGATGATCATGTCGTTGCCGTTGGAGTAGTCGTTGATCAGGATCATGACGCTCTTGCCGCCTGCCGCACCCGTGACGAGCGCATCGCCGTTGGTCATGGTCACAGCGTCGATCTTGCCGGCAGCGAAGGCATCCATGGACGCCGTGTAGTCGAACCACTCGAACGTCACCGGCACGCCGGCTTCCTTGAACCAGCCCTTGTCGATGGCGACTTGCCAGGCAACCCAGCCGGGCCAGTCGCTGTAGCCGATTTTGAGGGGTTGGGCGGCGTGGGCCGTGAGGGTCATCACGGCAGCGAGCGGAATCAGCAGCCGGGTGAAAAGCGTCTTGAGGGTGCTTCGGATGTGCTTCAGGTTCATGGTGGGCTCCTAGGTGATGGGTATTACCAGAGTGAATATTCGTAATACTCAACAGCCAATAAGCAACCGCCGTGCCATAGCAGCACTCTCCGTTTATCTGCATGAATGTAAAGAAATAATTGAGCGCTCTTGCGTATCCGCGAGGTCTGATCCGAGCATTCTTTTGGTGCATGGCCGCACCGATTTGGCGTCAACGAATAAGAAAAGCCGTGCGGAAAGATTCACCAGGGGGCTCGCAATCCGAACGCGTGAAGGCACCCGATACATGCGGAAAGCATTGGCGAAAACCCCAATGCTTTTTTTCGGGCCATTGAGAAATAACGACAAGCGCGCCACGCTGCCGTCCGCAGGGTTCTAGGAAATCATCAGCACCCGGTTACGCCGGGAATCCACGCTGTCCCGGCCAGAGGCACACGCGCCATCGCGGCAGCCTCGATGGTCAGCGCGACCAGGTCCTCCGGCTCGAGGTGGTGGACATTCTGCTTGCCGCAGGCGCGCGCGATGGTCGTCAACTCCATGTTCAGCGTCTTCAGGTAGTTCTTCAGATGCCGCGCGCCGACCTCGGGGGTCAGCCGCTGCTCGAGCACCGCATCCTGGGTGGTGATGCCGACCGGGCACTTGCCGGTGTGGCAGTGGTGGCAGTAGCCGGGGGCGGTGCCGAGGGCAGCGTAATCCGTTGTGGCGTCATGATGTGCGCCGTCCTGCCAGTAGCTGTCATGGTTGCAGCCCAAGGCGATCAGCACGCCCTGGCCGATCGACACGGCGTCGGCACCCATCGCCAGTGCCTTGGCGACGTCGGGGCCGCTGCGGATGCCGCCGGAGACGATGAGCTGCACCTTGCCCTTCATGTTCAGGTCTTCCAGCGCATCCACCGCCTGGCGCAGCGCCGCCAGGGTGGGGATGCCGACGTGCTCGATGAAGCAGGTCTGGGTGGCGGCGGTGCCGCCCTGCATGCCGTCGACCACGACGACGTCGGCGCCGGAATGCACCGCAAGCTTGACGTCGTTGAAGGTGCGCGTGGCACCGACCTTGACGTAAATCGGCTTCTCCCAGTCGGTCAGTTCACGCATCTCGTGGATCTTGATCGCCAGATCGTCGGGGCCGGTCCAGTCGGGATGGCGGCAGGCCGAGCGCTGGTCGATGCCGGCCGGCAGCGTGCGCATGGCGGCGACGCGCGGCGACACTTTCTGCCCCAGCAGCATGCCGCCGCCGCCGGGCTTGGCACCCTGGCCGATCACCATCTCGATGGCGTCGGCGCGGCGCACGTCGTCCGGGTTGAAGCCATAGCGCGAAGGCAGGCACTGGTAGACCAGGGTCTTCGACGACTGTCGCTCTTCCTGCGTCATGCCGCCGTCGCCGGTCGTGGTCGAGGTGCCGACTTCGCTCGCGGCACGCCCCAGCGCTTCCTTCACGTTGGCCGACAGCGAGCCGAAGCTCATGCCGGCGATGGTGATGGGAATCTCGAGCTCGATCGGCTTGGTCGCAAAGCGGGTGCCGAGCACGGTTTTGGTCGAGCACTTCTCGCGATAGCCCTCGAGCGGGTAGCGCGACAGCGAGGCGCCGAGGAAGACCAGGTCGTCGAAATTCGGCAGTGCGCGCTTGGCACCCATGCCGCGGATTTCATACAGGCCGTGCGCCGCCGCGTTGCGGATGTAGTCGATGGTCTTGCGGTCGTAGCCGAAGGATTCTTCCTTGACGACAGGTTTGGCGGGGTGTTCGTTGCTGCTCATGTCAGTACTCCTGATCCGCGTCGGCGTTCCAGTGATAAAGGCTGCGGGCCGAGGCCACGCGCTTGAAGTCGTGCGGGTCGTGCTGCATGCCCGCCGCGTCGAGCAGTTCCTTGACGGTGGCGTAGTCGGCTTCGGTCATCGGCTCGATCTGCGCGTCGGCGCCAAGCGACTTGATGCTGCCACGCACGTAGAGCACGGCTTCATACAGCGAATCGCCGAGCGCATCACCGGCGTTGCCGCAGACCACCATGCGCCCGGCCTGCGCCATGAAGGCGGAAAAGCTGCCGACTGAGCCGCCGACGACGATGTCGCCGCCCTTCAAGGAGATGCCACAGCGCAGGCCGGCGTCGCCGTCGATCACCAGCAGGCCGCCGTGCATCGAGGCGCCGGCGCCGTTGGAGGCGAAGCCCTTGACGTGCACGCGCCCCGACATCATGTTCTCGGCCACGCCGGTACCGGCGCTTCCGAAGATCGTGACCGTGCCGGTCTTGTTCATGCCGCCGGCGTAGTAGCCGGCATGCCCGTGCACTTCAACGTCGACCGGACAGTCGAGGCCAACGGCGATGTTGTGCGCGCCGTCAGGGTTCGCCACCACGACCTGGTGCACACCTTTGGCCGGAGCTTCCTTATGCAGGAAGGAATTCAGCTCGCGCAGCGTCACCTGCGCAAGGTCGAAGCTCATGCGTTCCATACGTACATCTCCTCGGGTGCCGGCTCGAATACCGTGGCGTGCTTGATGTCGGGCAGATGCGCCAGCGAACGGAATTCGGAGGCGATCGCCACGTAGTCGTCGGTTTCCGCCACCACCGCCGGCTTGCAGGCGAAGGGGTCACGGATCAGCGCCAGCTTGTCGGCGGTGCCCATGAGGAAGGTGTAGAAACCGTCCAGTTCCTCGAAGCCTTTCTGCAACGCGGTTTCCAGGTCATCGCCTTCGCGCAGTCGCCATTCGAGGAAGCGGCAGGCGGCCTCGGTATCGTTGTCGGTTTCGAATCGGATACCGTGTGGCTCCAGCATGCGGCGCACGCCGTAGGGATTCGACAGCGAGCCGTTGTGCACCAGGCAGAAATCCTCGCCGGCGGTAAACGGGTGGGCGCGGTCCGGCGTTACCGCCGATTCGGTCGCCATCCGCGTGTGACCAACCAGATGGCTGCCAGCCAGGCCGCTGAAGGCATAGCGCGCAGCCACCTCGCCCGGCGTGCCAATGTCCTTGTAGAGGTCGATCGAGCGCCCGGTGGAGAGGATGTGCAGCTTCGGGTAACGCTCCCTGATCCAGCGCTTGACCGGTTCCGGCGCGATGGCGGCGGTTAGGATGGCGTGGTTACCCTGCGCCGCGATCGTCGCCTCAATTCCAAGATGCGCCTTCAGTTCATGGCCAAGGCCGAGCCAGTTGAAGTCCGCGCCTTCCTCGCTCATTCCGGAGTACAGGCTGATCTTGCGCATGGTTTCCGCCAGCGGTTCAGTGAACACGGCGAGCCCGGCCGAATCGGGGCCGCGCTCGGTCATGCCGATCAGCATCGGCACCATCAACTCGCCGAGGCGGGGTCTCAGTGCCGGCTTCTTCACCAGCAGTCCAACGATTCCACACATGGCTCAAGTCCTTTCAGAAAAATTCCAGATAACTTTCGATTTCCCACTCGGAGACGTGGCGCATGTACTCGACCCATTCCATGTGCTTGAGCCGGAGAAACTCGTCGGCAACCGGGCTCAGCGCGTCGCGGATCACCTTGTCCTTCTCCAGGGCGGTCAGTGCCTCGTGCAGGTTCTGCGGCAGGATGGAAATCTTTTCCTTTTTCAGTTCGGCGGCCGACAGTTCGTAGAGGTTGACGTTGTGCGGCTCGCCCGGATCGAGCTTGTGCTCGATGCCGTCGAGGCCGGCGGCGATCACCGCGGCGGTGGCGAGGTAGGGGTTGCAGGCGCCGTCGGGCAGGCGCAGTTCCAGCCGGCCGCCGGGGATGCGCACCATCGACGAGCGGTTGTTGTCGCCGTAGCTGATGTAGGCCGGCGCCCAGGTCGCGCCGGTCAGCGAGCGGCCGACGACCAGGCGCTTGTAGGAGTTCACCGTCGGCGCGCAAATTGCAGCCAGCGCCGGGCCGTGCTTGAGCAGGCCGGCGGCGAACTGGTAGGCCAGCGGCGAGAGGTCGAGGCCGCGCTTGTCCTTCTTGTCGAGGAACAGGTTCTGCTTGCCGTCCGACAGGCTCATGTGCATGTGCATGCCGTTGCCCGGGCGGTTCGCGAAGGGCTTGGGCATGAACGAGCAGATCAGGCCCATCTCGCTGGCGATCTCGGCGGCTGCCATCTTGAAGAAGATGTAGTGGTCGCACGAGGTCAGGCAATCCTCGTAGGTGTAGTTGATCTCGAACTGGCCGTTGGCGTCCTCGTGGTCGACCTGGTAGACGTCGATGCCGACCGCGACCAGGCTCTCCACCAATTTGTCGAGAAAGCCGCGCGAGCGCGACAGGCCCTTGTAGTCGTAGCAGGGCTTGGCGAGCGTGTCGCTGTCCTCGCACGGCACGATCTTGCCCGTCACGCTGCGTTTGAGCAGCGAGAACTCGGGTTCGAGGCCGGTCATCAGGCTCATGCCCAGTTTGTCCAGCCGGGCGATCTGCTTCTTCAGCGTGACGCGCGCATCAAAATCCCAGGGCTTGCCATGCACGTGGCCGTCGCAAACGATGCGCGCATAGCCGGGCTGCCAGGGCACCAGCGACAGCGTGGAAAGATCGCCGACCGCCATGTAGTCGGGGCCGTGCGGCTCGATGCCCAGCCCCCACACCGCAAAGCCGGCAAAACCGGCGCCGGCGTTGAGGATGTCCTCGAAGTGCGAGGCCGGCACCGACTTGGCCTTGGCCGTGCCGTGAATATCCACGAACTGGGCCAGCACGGATTTGACGTTGTTCTTGGCGAGGAATTTTTTGGCTTCTGCAAGATTCATGATGTGGCCCCCTGATGGCGTGGTTGGCTGGATTGCGTGAGTTCGCCGGCGACGTCGGTCAGCGTTTCGAAAAACCATTCGCCGTAGGTGCTGTCGCACCAGATGTGGCAACACGGCATGCCGCCTTCCTCACCCGGAATGACGGTGGCGCCGACGCCGACCATCGAGGTCAGCACCACCGGACGGGTGGACAGATCGAGCGCGCGGAAATCGACGCTACAGGTTTCCAGCAGCAGCTCGTTGAGGCGCGCGCCGTGCAGAACCAGCGCCGTGTCCTGACGCAGCACCGGATAAACACCGGGCGCGAGCGGTGCGGCGAGCTTCGCAGCCTCCGATCCCTCGACGAGGAATTCGGTGAGGCCGAGGCGGGCGATCAGCCCGCCGGGCAGCGGCAGCCAGCTGTTGGGCGCCCGCGGCACCGGGAGGTCGAGGGCAGCGAGCCAGGCGGCGGCGCCCGGGCCCTTCACGCCGGCACGCGGTGTGTGCGAGACGTTTTCAAAAGTGATCGCGCTCATGTCGTTTCTTTCTGGCGCAGATTGTCGGGGTCGTAGAAGGGCGTCTTCACCACCCCGGCGGTGACCAGCGATTTGTCCGACAGACGGATCGTGAAACTGCTGTCCACCGCATCCATTCCGGGACGGACGTAGGCCAGGCCGATGTGGCGGGCAAGGCTCGGCGACCAGGCGACACTGGTGACGCGGCCGGCGATCTCGCCGCCTTCGATCACCAGGTGGCATTCCTTCGGCGCGTCACCCTGATGACCGGCGGGCAGCATGAAGCCGACCAGCTGCTGGCGGCGCGGTTTACCGGCAATGGCCATGAGGCTGCGCTGGCCGACGAAGAAGGCTTTGTCCAGCTTCACCGCCCAGTCGAGCCCCGCCTCGCCCGGCGTGGTGAGACCGTCGGTGTCCTGGCCGATGATGATGTGGCCTTTTTCCAGCCGCAGCAGGCGCTGCGCCTCGACGCCGAAGGGGCGGATGCCGTGCGCTTTTCCTGCCTCCATCAGCGCATCCCATACCGCGGCGCCGTGCTCGGCGGGGACGTGGATTTCGACGCCCCACTCGCCGACGAAGCCGACCCGCATCAGCCGTGCCGGCACGCCGCACACCATTCCCTCGCGCACCGCGAGGAAGGGCAGCGACAGGTCGACATTGGTCAGGCCTTCGAGCACCGCCTTCGCCCTTGGCCCGGCGAGGTTCATCGCCGCCATCGCGCCGGTCAGGTTGACGATGCCGCAGTCCAGTTTCCACAGCGTATTCCAGCGCGACAGCTCGCGGTAGATCGCAGCCGCGCCCGATGTTGTGGTGGTGAAATAGAAATGCTCGTCGGCCAGGCGTGCCACCACGCCGTCGTCGAGTACCACGCCGGACTCGTCGCACATCACTGCGTAGCGCGTCATGCCGACCTTGAGACCGGCGTACTTCGAGATGTAGACGCGCTCGAGGAATTCGGCCGCCTGCGGGCCGCGAATTTCCAGCTTGCCGAGCGTGCCGACGTCGATCAGGCCGACGCCGTTGCGCACCGCCAACGCCTCGCCCTCGATGCAGGCCGCGCGCGACTGCCCCGCAACCGCGTAGTACTCGGGGCGCTGCCACACGCCGGCCGGCATCCACACCGCGCCAGCCGCGGCGTGCCGATGATGCATCGGGGTGCGGCGCTCGGGCGTAAAGCCGCGGCCGGCCAGATGCGACATCGGCACCGGATGGAAAAAGGGACGCGCGGTGGTGGTGCCGACCGCACCCGGTGTCGAACCGGTGGCACGCGCCAGCACGCGAAGCGCATTCATGTTCGAGTGCTTGCCCTGACTCGGCCCCATGCCGACGGTCGAGAAGCGCTTCATTAATTCGATATTGTCGAAGCCCTCTTGAATGGCGTTCTCGAGGTCAGCGAGCTGCAGGTCCTCGTCGAAGTCGATGAAGTTCTTGCCTTTGGCGTGGGATACGATGGGCCAGGGATGGGTCGGGGACTCCATCTCTGCCTTCACCGCGATGTCGCGCACCTCGCCAAAGCCGCAATAGGCCGCCGCCGCACTGCCCGCGCGTTCGCCGTCGAGAAGCCGGGATTCGGGGGTGTGAATGCCGTTGACGCGACCGCAGGCGAAGACGCCGTCGGGTAGCTGGCCAGGGACGAACTGATGGACGCCGTCGTCGTAGCGCATCTTCGTCCCGGCCTGGTACAGCAGCGCCGCCGCAGGCGCCCAGCCGACGCTCATGAAGACCCCGTCGCAGGCAAGCTCGGCAACGACTGCGGCTTCACCCAGCGCCGCCACGCGAACCTTGGCCACCCGCTTGTCATCGGCGGCAGGGAGCGCCTCGACGATGCAGTGCCCGCTGTAGAGCGGGATGCCCTGCGCCGCGACCCGCGCGGCCTGCTCGCCCGGCACCTTGTCGCGCAGGTCGATCACCGCGGTCACAGCGATACCGGCATCGGCAAAGTCCTGCAGCGCGCGATAGGCGTCGGCGTTGGCTGCGAGCACTACCACGCGCTGCGCCGGGCGGACCGCGTAGCGCCGGATCAGGCGCTGCGCAGCGGAGGCGAGCATGATGCCCGGCAGGTCGTTGCAGCGGAACACCGCCGGCTGCTCGAAAGCGCCGGCAGCGACGACGACCGCATGGGCGCGCATCTTGGTGATGCGGCCGCGCTCGACCAGCGGCACCCAGTGATCGGCGTAGTAGCCGGCAGCATAGGCGTCGGTGAAGACGCGGATGCGCGGATGGGCGATGACCTTGTCGACCAGTTCCGAGGCACCGTGGGTGCTGCCGCCCAACCGCGCGTTTTCGTCGACCAGCGCCACCTGCGCGCCCTGTTCCGCCGCCGCCAGCGCGGCGCTCAATCCCGAAGTCCCGCCGCCGACCACCAGCACGTCGCAGAAGCCGTAGCGCTTGGGGGTGTGCAGCCGCTTCGTGGCGAAATCGACCCGTCCGAGCCCGGTCATGGCGCGGAACATGCGTTCCCACAGCGGGAACAGGCGCTTGTTGTGGAAGGCCTTGTAGTAGAAGCCGACCGGTAGCAGGCGCGAGAACCAGCCGAGGGCGCTGCCGGGGTCGCGCGCCAGCGTGCCGAACGTGTTCACCGCCTTGAGATCCATGCCGGCGATCAATGGCGTCGCGTCGGCACGGACGTTGGGGGTGCCGCCCCACTGCATCAAGGCGTTGACGTCGTGGTTGGCGGCGGACAGCAGACCGCGCGGGCGGTGGTACTTGAACGAGCGGCCGAGCACGCTGGCACCGCTGGCGACGAGCGCGCTGGCGACCGTATCGCCGGCAAAGCCGCTGTAGTCGCGGCCCTCGAATCGAAAGCCCAGCGGCTGGCTGCGGTCTACCCATTCACAGGACTGGGGAGGCAGGCGCATTTCAGCTTTCCTCCGCATACAAATAGGTGCGCAGCACCACGTCGCGCGCAGTGTCGCGCTCGGCGACGAACCAGGTGTTGGACGGCGTATGGCACCACCACTCGCGCTTCACCCCCGGCGAGCCGTTGCGATTGAAGATGTAGTCGGCCCAGGCGTCGTCGCTGCAGGTCGTTGGATCAGGCATGGGCCGGATCTCGCCGCCGTAGGCGAATTCGGAAATGGCGCGCGGGCCGTTGACGGGGCAGGTCATGATCTTCATCTCAGTGGCCCACCGAGGCGGCGCCCTTCTCGCCGGTCAATTCGAAATTGCGGAAGCGGTCGAGCGTGAAGCCGGTGATGAGGTCGTGGTTGCGGTCGTTGGCCACCGTGTACGACATCGTTTTGCCGCAGACGGGGGTGGCCTTGAAGCCCCAGGTGCCCCAGCCGCCGTCGAGGTAGAAGCCTTCGACCGGCGTCCGGCCCATGATGGGCGCGAAATCCGGCGTCATGTCCGCCATGCCGGCCCACTGGCGCATCACCTTGACGTTCGACAGGAAGGGGAACATGTCGAGCATGTGCGCCGACAGGCCTTCGGGAAAATCGAAGGTCGAACGCGTACTTTGCACTTCATACGGATCGAGTGAGGCACCCATGATCAATTCGCCGCGCGCCGACTGACTGATGTAGACGTGCAGGCTGCCGGACACCAGGATGGGATCGAGCCATGGCTTGACCGGCTCGCTGACCATGGCCTGCAGCGGATGAACATAGATCGGTGAGCGGATGCCGACCATGTCGAGGACGCGCGGCGTCGAGCCGGCGACCGCGCATAGCACCTTGCCGGTGGAAATGTTGCCGCGATTGGTGCGCACCCCGGTGACCTTGCCTCCGACCACATCGATGCCGAGCACTTCGGTGCGCTGGTGGATTTCCACCCCGCGCATGTCGGCGCCGCGGCCGTAGCCCCAGGCCACGGCATCGTGGCGCGCGACCGCGCCGGGCGCGTGATACAGCGCACCGAGGATGGGCGCGTGGCCGCCGCACGAGAGGTCGATCATCGGCGCTGCCTTCTTCACCGCCTCGGGACCGACCACTTCGGATTCGATGCCGAAATGCTTGTTCACCTCGGCGCGCCAGCGGCTGGTGCGCAGCGCCGCGTCGGTGTGCGCCAGCGTGAAGTGGCCGCGGTTGGAATAGAACAGGTTGAGGTCGAAATCCTGCGCCAGGTCCTGCCACAGGCGCACCGATTCGTCGTAGAACTTCACGCCCTCGGGCGTCAGGTAGTTGGAACGGATGATGGTGGTGTTGCGGCCGGTGTTGCCGCCGCCGAGGTAGCCCTTTTCGAGCACGCAGACATTGGTGATGCCGTGGTCCCGCGCGAGGTAGTAGGCCGCCGCGAGGCCGTGGCCGCCGCCACCGATGATGACGACGTCGTACGCCGGCTTGAGCGAGTCGTGGCGCGTGAACATCCGCGGTTCAGGATGCTTGTTCGAGAGCGCGAAGCGGAGCAGTCTCCAGGGCATGCGATTCTCCTAGCGGAACACCACGGTCTTGTTGCCGTGGGTCAGCACGCGGTCTTCGAGGTGGTATCTGAGGCCGCGCGCAAGCACCGTCTTCTCGATGTCCTTGCCGTATCGCACCATGTCCTCGGGCGAATCCGAGTGGTCGATGCGAATCACGTCCTGCTCGATGATCGGACCCTGGTCGAGGTCCTCGGTGACATAGTGGCAGGTCGCGCCGATCAGTTTCACGCCGCGCGCATAGGCCTGGTGATAGGGCTTGGCGCCGACGAAACTGGGCAAAAAGCTGTGGTGGATGTTGATGATCCGCCCCGGATAGGCGCGGCACAGTTCGGGCGACAGGATCTGCATGTAGCGCGCCAGCACCATGGTATCGCCGCGCGCGTCCTCGAACAGGCGCTGCACCTCGGCGTAGGCGGCATCCTTGTTGTCGGGCATCACCGGCACATGATGGAAGGGAATACCGTGCCACTCGACGAGGCCGCGAAAGCTTGCGTGGTTGGAGATCACGCAGGGGATGTCGACATCCAGTTCCTTTGACTGCCAGCGCGCCAGCAGGTCATACAGGCAGTGCTCCTGCTTCGACACCAGCACCACCATCCGTTTCTTCTCCGCCGAATCGCTGATGCGCCAGTCCATTCCGTACTGATCTGCGATGGGCGCGAATTTTTCCTTCAGCGCGGCGAGGTCGAAAGGCAGCGAGTCGGCGCGGATTTCCTGGCGCATGAAAAAGCGCTGGGCCGGCTCGTCGGCGTGATGGCTGGCCTCGACGATCCAGCCCTGATGCTGCGCGATCAGCCCGCTGACGGCCGCAACGATGCCGACCCGGTCGGGGCAGGTCAGCGTCAGGGTGTAGCGGCGGGAGGCAGCCATCAGGTTTTCTCACAATGAAACATTTGTTCATATCATGCATCATGTGATTAACTTGGGTCAACTATTATTCTTTATATGAATCATTTTGCCGTGCCATAATTCGCCCATGGACACCCCACCCGATCTCCTCGACCCCGATGCACCGGACGCAGCAAGCGGCACACTGGAGCGCTACCTCGGCAATGCCATCCGCGACTTGCGCCAGCGCCACGGCCTCACCATTGCCGAAGTCGCCGACCGCGCCGGCATCAGCCGCGGCATGCTGTCGAAAATCGAAAACGCGCAGACCGCCACCAGCCTCGATGCCCTGCACCGCCTGGCGCAGGCGCTCGGCGTCTCGCTCTCCACCCTGTTCCGCAACTACGACGTTCCGGAAGGCAGCGCCCAGCTGGTGAAAAACGGCGAGGGCATGGAGGTTGTGCGGCGCGGAACCAAGCGTGGTCATACCTATCACCTGCTGGCACACGAGCAGGGGCCGACCAAGCTGTTCGAACCCTTCCTCATCACCATCGATTCGCCCGACGCGATCTTCCCGGTGTTCGAACACCCCGGCACCGAGTTTCTCTACATGCTCGAAGGCCGCATGGAATACCGCCACGGTCAGCACACCTATCTGCTGACGCCCGGCGACGCGCTGAGCTTCCGCGGCGAAGTGCCGCACGGCCCGGAAAATCTGATCAACCTGCCGATCCGCTTCCTCGCCACCATCGTCTATCCCACGCCGGTCGAGACATGAAATCGTTCGCGATTACCCCGGCCAGCGAAGCCGACATTCCCGAACTGATCGATTTGCTTGGCGTGCTGTTTTCCATCGAGCAGGATTTCACGCCCGACACCGACAAGCAGCGCCGCGGTCTCGCCGCCCTGGTCGCCTCGTCCGCCGGCCACATCGCGATCGCCCGTGACGAAGACGCACGGGCCGTCGGCATGGCCACGGCGCAATTGGTGATCTCCACTGCCGAAGGCGCGCCCTCAGCCTGGATCGAGGACGTGGTGGTGCGGGAAGACTGGCGCGGGCACGGACTCGGACGCGCCCTGCTCGATGCCGTGCTGGACTGGGCACGCAACCGGGGGGCCGTCCGCGCGCAACTGCTCGCCGACCTCGATAACGCGCCCGCGCTTGCCTTCTACGACAGGCTGGACTGGCAGACCACGCGGCTGGGTGCGCGGCGGCTCATGCTCGACAGGTAAAACCCGGCCAGCGGTTCCAAGCCCTCGAAGGATGCACTGCTGGGTGATGACACAAAGACAAAGAACTGCGCGTGGTGTCGCGCGAAAACCCTGCGCCGACCTTCCGCAGCATTCTGCATACCCTGCGCATCAGTCACGCATAAGGCGAGCGAAGCCCCTCCTCTGCACGACCTAGCACTGAAGGCGCAATCCCTGCGGGACAAGCCTATCGAGGGTTGACCCAAAGCCTTGCCCGGCAGAAGGAAAGGTCTTGCCGAAGGAAGCAAAAAAAGGGGCGCTCTGCAGAGCGCCCCCAGCTTCCTTCGGAGAAAGGATGATGACTTAAGCGTTATAGGCCCGCTCGCCGTGACTTGCGGTATCGAGACCTTCGCGTTCCTGCTCTTCGCTGACGCGCAGACCCATGGTCATGTCGATCAGCTTGAAGGCCACGAAGCTCACCACACCCGACCACAAGATGGTGATCAGCACGCCCTTGGCCTGGATGATGACCTGGCCAACCATCGCATAGTCATCCACACCGACGCCGCCGAGAGCCGGCGAGACGAAGATGCCGGTGCCGATGGCGCCGATAATGCCGCCGATGCCGTGGATGCCGAACACGTCGAGCGAGTCGTCATAACCCAGCGCCTTCTTCAGGCCGGTAACACCCCACAGGCAGACCACGCCGGCAATCGCGCCGAGGACGATCGCACCCATCGGACCGACCAGACCGGCCGCCGGGGTGACCGCCACCAGACCCGCCACCGCACCAGACGCCACGCCCAGCATGGAAGGCTTGCCGCGCAACATCCACTCGGTGAACATCCAGGCCAGACCCGCTGCGGCAGGCGCCATGATGGTGTTGATGAAGGCCAGCGTCGTGCCACCGTTGGCTTCCAGGTTGGAGCCGGCGTTGAAGCCGAACCAGCCCACCCACAGCAGCGAAGCACCGATCAGCGTCATCGGCAGGCTGTGCGGCGGCATCGCGTCGCGGCCGTAGCCGATGCGCTTGCCCAGCACCAGGGCGCCCACCAGTGCGGCGATACCGGAGTTGATGTGCACCACCGTGCCGCCCGCGAAGTCGAGATCGCCCGCTTCGAACAGGTAGCCACCGGTTGCCCACACCATGTGCGTGATCGGCAGGTAGGAGAAGGTGAACCACAGCACACCGAACACCAGCAGGGCGGAGAACTTCACCCGTTCGGCAAGGGCACCGGTGATCAGCGCCACGGTGATGGCGGCAAAGGTCAGCTGGAAGGCCACGAAGATGTATTCCGGAATCACCACGCCATCGGTAAAGGTCGCTGCCGTGCTGTCTGCGGTGATGCCCGCCAGGAACATCTTGGACAGGTCGCCGATCATCCAGTTGAGGCCACCGCCATCGCCGAATGCCAGCGAATAGCCGTACACCACCCACAGGATCGAGATCAGGCAGAAAATCGCCATGACCTGCGTCAATACCGACAGCATATTCTTGGCGCGTACCAAGCCGCCATAGAACAGTGCCAGACCGGGGATCGTCATCATGATGACGATAATGGTGGAAACCATCATCCAGGTGGTGTCGCCCTTGTCCGGAACGGGTGCAGCCGTTTCTTCCGCAGGCGCGGCTTCAGCCGGCGCAGCTTCCTCAGCCACGACCGGGGCTTCCACCGCAACAGCGTCCATCGTTTCGACCACGGCGGCTTCTTCCACCGGAGCGGTCGCGTCCTGCGCCATCGTCAAACCGGGAGACAACAGGGCAAGCATCAGCCCCAATGAAGCAAATAGCTTTTTCATGTTCATGCTCCTTAGAGGGCGTCGGGGCCGGATTCGCCCGTGCGGATACGCACGACCTGCTCCAGGCTGGTGACAAAAATCTTGCCGTCGCCGATCTTGCCGGTGTTAGCTGCCTTCTCGATGGCCTCGATCACGCGTTCCAGCAACTCGGCCTTGATGGCCACTTCAATTTTCACTTTGGGCAAAAAGTCGACCACGTATTCCGCGCCGCGATACAGCTCGGTATGGCCCTTCTGGCGCCCAAACCCCTTCACTTCCGTGACCGTCAGGCCGGTGACGCCGATGGCCGACAAGGCCTCGCGCACTTCATCCAGCTTGAACGGCTTGATGATTGCCGTTACGAATTTCATGTCGTCTCCCAAATTAAGACAGGGGAAAAACGGAGCGGGTACATGCACCGCTCCGGTCAGTCAACCGATTAGAACGCCTTGGAAATCCACACGGTGGTCGTGCTGTCGCCCAGGAATTCAGAGTTGGGGGCCGATTCAGTCCAGTTGGCAGGGTTGGCGTCGGTATCGGTGTACGCCACGCCAATCGTCACGCCATCCATCACAGGGGTCAGTTTGCCCATGTCATAGGCTGCGCTGATTTTCCAGTCGTCATAGTCCTGCGCACTGTTGTTGTCGAAGCTGAACGTACCCCAGCTCGCGCCCAGGGTCAGGCCGGTTTCGCCGACCGGGACACTGGCCGAAATGGCCAGGTAGTCGGAACCATCGGCGTTGGCGAAGCCAAATACTTCGTCGCTGATGTAGTAGGAATACTTGACCGTGAACCACTTCCAGCCCAGTGCGGCATAAAGCTCGCTGGTATCGGCGTCAGTAATATTTGCCGGGCGGTCACCGGGGTACATGTACTGGATCGCACCCAGGTCGAAGGTCAGGCCGGTACCGCCGATGTCGCCGCGGAAGCCGCCATAGACATCGATTTCCACGTTGCCTTTGTCGTAGCCCTGGAAGTCCTCGAGCCAGCCCACGTTGGATGCCCAGGTACCGAGGTAGAAACCGCTGCTGTGCGAATAATCCAGGCCACCCTGAATGGCGGGTTCGCCGCCGGTTTGCGAAATGCCACGGAAAACGTAGTCGCTATACAAGCCAACGTTGGCGCTCAGGCTGTGCGGGCTTTCTTCCGCGGCCATCGCAGCAGTGGGCATGCCTACCAAACCAGTCAGAACCAAAGCGTGTACAAGTTTTTTCATGAAAGTCTCCAGAAGAATGAAGGCGCGCAAAATTGCGATGGATAACCAGCACAAGCTGTGCCAGATTTTTTCTCCTTTTAATTCAATAACTTGTTGTTTATGCTCCGCAAAACCCAGCATAGACTGCACTTTCTTGGTGCGCTACCAAAACCGGATGCACCCAATTCGGGCTGGGCGCTGGGGCGGGGGGTCGGTTACGCGGCATGCGCGGCGCTTGCTACACTGGCTGCTAGACAGGAGGCCGCATGAGTCCAAATCCGAAATTCCCCAACCCGGCGTTCATCAATGATCTGGCTGCCAAGCTGGGTGAAATGCTGAAGCAGTCGCCGGCGAAAGACATCGAGCAGAATCTCAAGGCCGGCGTGACGTCGATGCTGGGCAAGCTCGACATGGTCACGCGCGAGGAATTCGACGTGCAGACCGAAGTGCTGGCGCGCACGCGCGAAAAGCTGGCGCAACTGGAAGCACGGCTGGCCGAACTGGAAAAGCAGCAGCGCGAAACAAAAGACTGAACACGTGGCCGTCGCCGTCGTCAAAAGCCGGGCCTTGAACGGCATGGAGGCGCCCGAGGTGGTGGTGGAGGCGCATCTGGCCAACGGCCTGCCCGCGTTCACGCTGGTGGGGCTGCCGGAAACCGAAGTGAAGGAAGCGCGCGACCGCGTGCGCGCGGCGATCCAGAACGCGCGCTTTGAATTTCCTGCGCGGCGCATCACGGTCAACCTCGCACCGGCCGATCTGCCCAAGGAATCCGGGCGCTTCGATCTGCCGATCGCGCTGGCGATCCTGGCTGCGTCCGGGCAGATTCCCGCCGACAAGTTCCAGCACACCGAATTCGCCGGCGAACTCGCGCTGACCGGCGAATTGCGGCCGGTGCGCGGCGCGCTGGCGATGGCGCTGGCCACCCGCAGCGCAGGGCGGCGGCTGGTGCTGCCCGTCGCGTCGGCCGGCGAAGCGGCGCTGGCGAGCGGCGTCGAGACGCTCGGCGCGACCAGTCTGCTGGAGGTGTGCGCCTGGCTCGCCGGCCAGGGCACGTTGCCCGAACCCGAATCCCGCCTCGCGGCGGCGGCGCCGGACTATCCCGACTTCAGTGACGTCAAGGGCCAGGCTTCCGCCCGGCGCGCGCTCGAAGTTGCCGCTGCCGGCAGCCACTCGGTGTTGATGGCGGGTCCGCCCGGCACCGGAAAATCGATGCTCGCCGCGCGCTTCCCCGGCATCCTGCCGGCGATGGACGAAATCGAATCGCTCGAGGCCGCTGCGGTGCAATCGCTCAACGGCGGCTTTCGCCTTGAACACTGGCAGCGCCGGCCCTTTCGCGCGCCGCACCACACCGCCTCGGCGGTGGCGCTGGTGGGCGGCGGCGGCAACCCGCGCCCCGGCGAAATTTCGCTGGCGCACCATGGCGTGCTGTTTCTCGACGAGCTGCCGGAGTTCTCGCGACAGGTGCTGGAAGTGCTGCGCGAGCCGCTGGAGTCGGGCCGCATCACGATTTCGCGCGCCGCACGACAGGCGGATTTCCCGGCGCGCTTCCAGCTCGTCGCCGCGATGAACCCCTGCCCCTGCGGTTATCTCGGCCACCCCACCCAGGCCTGCCGTGACACGCCAGACCAGATTGCGCGCTACCGCGGGCGCATTTCGGGGCCGCTGCTCGACCGCATCGATATCCAGATCAGCGTGCCGGCATTGAGCCAGGACGAGCTGATGCAGGCGGGCAGCGGCGAGCCCAGCGCGCAGATCCGCGCCCGGGTAGAGGCGGCGCGCGCACGGCAATTGACGCGCCAGGGCAAACCCAACAACGCGCTCGGCAACGCGGAAATCGATCTGCACTGCGTGCTCGACAGCGCCGGTGAAGCCTTGCTAAAGCAGGCCATCGCGCGCCTCAACCTGTCCGCGCGCGCCTATCACCGCGTGCTCAAGCTCGCCCGCACGGTGGCCGATCTCGCCGCCAGCCCCGCCATCGGCACCGCGCACCTCGCAGAAGCGATCCAGTACCGGAGACCCGCCGCATGAACACGACCGCCAACGCGCTCGAATCCTGGCGCGAGGAGCAGCGCTCCGCGTGGCTTTATCGCGTGGTGGCCGAATGCGAGGCCGGTACGCCGCGCGCGGCGCTGTTCAATGAACTGGCCGAAGCCGCCGAGGAGCAATCGCAAATTTGGCTCGATACACTGAAAGCCGAAGGCGGCGCCGCGCCCGCCCCCTTCCGCCCCGACCTGCGCACGCGCATGGTGGCACGGCTCACGCGCAGCCTGAAGCCGCGCGCCATGCGCGGCGTGCTGGCGGCGATGAAAGTGCGCGGCATGGTGCTCTACGATGCGGCCCTGCCCTCGCACGGCGTTCCCACCCGGCGCGAGGATGTCGGCCGGCGGCATCGCGGCGCCACCTCGGGCAACGCGCTGCGCGCCGGCGTGTTCGGCGTCAATGACGGCCTGGTCTCCAACGCCGCGCTGATCTACGGCGTGGCGGGCGCGGCGCAGGACCCGGCGATCATCGCGCTGACCGGCGTGGCCGGGCTGCTGGCAGGGGCATTCTCGATGGCGGCGGGCGAATACGTGTCGGTGCGTTCGCAGCGCGAAATGTTCGAATACCAGATCGGGCTGGAACGTGACGAACTGGAAAAATATCCGCAGGAAGAAGCCGCCGAACTGGCGCTGATCTACGCAGCCAAGGGCATGACGCCGGAGGAGGCGCGACGCGTGGCCGACACACTGATGCAGGATCCCGAGCGCGCACTGGACACGCTGGCACGCGAGGAACTCGGCCTCAACCCCGACGAGCTCGGCTCGCCCTGGGTCGCTGCACTCTCATCGTTCGCCGCCTTCACCGTCGGCGCGGCGCTGCCGCTCTTGCCGTTTCTGTTTGCGAGCGGCCGCGTCGCACTGCTGGAATCGATTGCGTTGACCGCCTTGGGCCTGTTCGCCGTCGGTGCCAGCATGAGTCTCTTCACCGGCCGCCACGCCATCCTCAGTGGCCTGCGCATGCTTGGCATCGGCGGCGCAGCGGGACTGGCGACCTATTTCATCGGTGCGTGGCTGGGCGTGGCACTGGGTTAGTTCCGCGAATCAGAAATAGGGTTTCGTCACCGCGCATCACGCATCACGCATCACTCTGGCCGCAATGGTCGGAAATCGTGGCGGCCCGAATCGCTGACCGCCTTATGTACGCTAGCGCACCGAGAAGCAGCGGAAAATCCGTGATGATCCAGACTCGATGAAGATCGACACTATTTTATGGCCAGGCGCATCGTCGGATGGCTGGCGCCACGTCAACCTCTCATATCTGGAGCAGACTCAATGTTACAAACCCTTGCAATTATCCTGATCGTTCTGTGGCTGCTTGGCCTGGTCACCTCATACACCATGGGCGGACTCATTCACATCCTGCTGGTTATCGCGGTCGTGGTGATCCTGCTACGTGTCATACAAGGCCGTCGCCTTTAATGCTTGAGTTCGACATGCCAGGCAAGGTCGCTCCCGGTGCGCTGCACTCGGCCTCCCTGTCATCCATGGCATGAATCACCTGTACCGCCTACCGGAGAAGATGAAATGAATGGAATGAAAATGTTGGGGATCGCACTGATCGTGGCCGGCGCCCTGGGCTTGATCTATGGCGGGTTTACCTACACCCAGAACACGCACGAAGCCAAGCTGGGGCCGATCGAATTGACGGTGAAGGACCAGAAGACCGTCAACATTCCCCTCTGGGCCGGACTGGGCGCAATTGCGGCCGGCGCATTTCTGCTGATTGCGCGCAAGTAGCCACGCAGCCGCCCGATCCGACGCATGCCGGGATCACCCAGTCAAAGCGGGGAGCATGACGCTTCACCCCGCTCACCCCCCATCTCAGGAAAACCAACATGAACATGACGCTAAGCCTTGCCCCCCTGATTTCGCTGATTGCAGGCATTCTGATCCTGGTGATGCCACGTCTGCTGAATTACATCGTCGCCATCTATCTGATTGTGATCGGTCTCATTGGGCTGTTCGGCGGTCGCTGAGTTTGCTTTCAGCAAGTGCGCGCCGGATTCCGGCCCACGGGGGGGTCTGATGGCACGCGCAGCGTATTCCCTCTCCAGCCCCGCTTCCCCAGGCTTCTGGCGCATGCATTGAAAACATCACCGACCCCCTTGTGCGTTTCAATGGCGCTCACGAAGCATGACTAACGCACAATGGTTTTTGCTCGTGGGCGGACTGTTGCTTGCCCGGGGACTGACGGCCCCGTTGCTGCAGCGCCTGCCGGTCACCCCGGCCATTGTCTATCTGGCCGTGGGGCTGCTGTTCGGGCCGACGGTACTCAATCTGTTTCACTTCAACCCGCTCCAGCAGTCGGCACTGCTGGAAGTGTTGACCGAAGTGGTGGTGCTGATTTCGCTGTTTTCCGCCGGTGTCAAAATGCCGGTGCCGTTCAGCTTCGTCCGCTGGCGAACGCCGATTCTGCTGGCATCGGTCTCCATGGCGATCAGCGTCGGGCTGGTCGCGGCCTTTGCGTATTATGTGCTCGGCCTGCCACTGGGGGCGGGCGTCTTGCTGGGCGCCATCCTGGCGCCGACCGATCCGGTGCTGGCGACCGATGTCCAGACCCGTCACCCCGCCGATCGCGATCAACTCCGCTTTACCCTGACCTGCGAAGCAGGCATGAACGACGGCAGCGCTTTTCCGTTTGTGATGCTGGGAATGGGACTCTTGGGCCTGCACGGGCTGGGTGATTTTGGCCTGCGCTGGGTACTGGTCGATGTGCTGTGGGCCACGACGGCGGCACTCGCCATCGGAGTGATGTCGGGCGCCGCACTGGCCTATCTGGCGCGCAAACTGCGCGGCCACCCGCCCCGTCACAAGCTGATGGACGACTTCCTCGGACTCGGCCTGATCGGCGTGGCGTACGGCCTGAGTGTCTGGGTCGATGCGTGGGGATTCCTGGCCGTGTTTTTCGCTGCCGTCGCCCTGCGCCAGACCGAACTCAAACTCGCCCGCACCGATCAGGACAGCGTCGACAGGGACAGCACGGATGAGGAAAACGCGGCTCCGCCGCAAGCCCACCGCATCGGGCCGGACGCGGAACTGGCCAGCCCGGAGGACGCGCCGGCGCCCACCGTCAGCGAGGGCGCGCTGGTGTTCAAGGAACATCTGGAGCGCCTCTCGGAATTGGTGCTCATCCTGTTGATCGGCGGAACGCTGTTTCTCGATTCCTGGAGCTGGCGCGCGGTGGGACTTGCCTTGTTTCTGTTCATGGTGGCGCGCCCGGTCAGCGTCCTCGCTGGGCTGGTGGGCACGCGCACGTCGTGGCCGATTCGCGGCATGGTGGGCTGGTTCGGGGTGCGCGGCATCGGTTCGCTGTACTACCTGATGTACGCCATCCAGCATGGTCTCCCCGAAGACCTGGCGCTGGACCTGACCCAGCTGACGCTCATCGCGGTCACGCTGTCGATTCTTGTCCACGGCACCAGCGTCAAGCCCCTGATGCGCCGCTTTATGCGTTATCGCAGGCATCTGCCCGCACCCTGAGTGTCCGCGGGCGGAAGCGTGTCCTGTGCACGCATCGTTCCAGACCAAAGCCCCTTCCTATACTTCGGCAAGTACCTCCTTCATAAACGAAAAGGAAACATCATGAATCTACTCAGCGCAATTATTCTGGCCGTACTGTTGCTGCTGGCCGTGTTCACCCTGGCCAACTGGGCGGTTCTCACTGCGCCGACCGTACTGTCATTCGTGGCGTTCAATGTCGAGGGGCCGCTGGGCGTGATCCTGCTTGGCGTCACACTGGCGCTGGTGGCGCTTTTTGTCCTCTATGCCCTGACACTGCGCACCAACATGTTGATGGAGTCGCACCGTCACAATCAGGAACTGCAGGCGCAACGAAAACTTGCAGAGAGCGCTGAATCCTCACGCATCGATGCACTGCGCACGCAGATCGAGCAGGAGTTTGCGCAATTGCGCGGTGTGATCGACGCGCGCATGGATACGGTGGCGCTGTCGACGAAACAATCCCTGGACGAAGCCACCAATAGCCTGGCCGCCCTGGTCGGCGAGATGGACGACAAGATCGACCGTGCGCTTGCGCGGAACGGCCCAATGGATTCGGTACGGTGAAAAATCTGGAGGGGGTGTAGATCGATACGCCACGCCCCATTGCGGAGCGCGTCAGGGCTACAGACGGACAATCCGGCATGAAGCATGCCGGGTTGTCCGAACAAGCCCTCCTCAGACTGCGGGTTCTGCCACGTAAATCTCGACGCGGCGGTTTTTTGCACGGCCATCATAGGTGTTGTTATCCGCGATCGGTTCGCGCGAACCGCGTCCATCAATGGCGATACGGCTCGGCGAGACGCCACGGGCAACCAGGTAATCGCGCGTCGCAGCGGCGCGATTGACCGAAAGCGGATTATTGATCGCATCCGTGCCGGTGCTGTCTGTGTGGCCGATGATCGTCACCTTCGTCACCGGATTCTGGTTCAGGGTGGTGGCGAAGCGGTCGAGGATGGGCCGCAGGTTCGATTTGATGTCATAACGGTTCGTGTCAAACGACACGTCGCTCGGGATGTCCAGCTTGAGCTGGTTGTCGGCGGTCTGGCTCACGCTGACGCCGGTTCCCGCGGTGGCCTGCTCCATCTCCGCTTTCTGTTTTTCCATGTGCTTCGACCACATATAACCGCCACCCGCGCCCACTGCTGCGCCGATCGCCGCGCCGGTCGCGGCGGTTTTGCGGTCGCCGGTCGCGGCGCCAATGACGCCACCTGCAACGGCGCCGATCGCCGCGCCCGTACCAGTGGTTTTTTGCGTTTCGGACATGTTGGCGCAACCGGCAAGGCCGCTGAGACCGATTGCGATGACGCTAAGAGAAACGATGGTTTTTTTCATGGGACAACTCCAATTCTATTCAGTGTGTTTCAAATATAGGCAAAAATGCAGTGTGCATCGCCCGCTTTACCAGGCCACAGTCAGCGTCTGCAACAGACGGACTGCGGGCCCCTTACTCACACAATCGAGTAATGCGGTTCCGACCAGAATCCGGCCGTCCGCACCTCTCCTGTTCGTTTCCGTTCGCGTCATTTCTGGCCGATCGTACCCGTTCATTTCCTTATCCATCAAGTCCACGCCCGCGCACGGAGCGCAGGGTTTTTTCATAGCCAGTACTCCCAGACCCGGGCGAACCATTCACTGAAGCGCTGATCGAGCGGGCGGCGGCGCCATTGCTCGAGCGTGATCGTGTCGGACATCGCCAGATCGCGGTCGAACATCGCCTGCACCTGCTCGCCAAAATCCGGCCCCAGCACCACGGCATTCAGTTCGTAGTTATGCAGAAAACTGCGCCAGTCGAGGTTGGTCGAGCCGACCGTGGCCCAGACGCCGTCGATCAGCGCCGTCTTGGAGTGCAGGATCACGCCGCGCCGCTCGTGGATTTTCACGCCCGCCTGCAGCAGCCGGTCGTAGTAATTGCGTCCGGCGTGGAACACCAGCCAGGAGTCGGTCTGACTCGGCAGAATCAGGTTCACATCGACGCCGCGCCCGGCGGCCGCTTCGAGCGCGTCGAGCAACTGCGGATCGGGGGCGAAGTACGCGTTGGTGATGTTCACGCTGGCTTCCGAGCTGGAAATGGCCGAGAGCAGGGTGACATAGATCAGGCTGAAGGCATCGTCGGGCGAACTGCCGATCGCACGCACCCGATGCGGACCCACGTTCTCGGGGGGCGGAAAGTAGTTTTTCCCGGTCAGCGGCTCGCCCTTCTGCTTTTCCCAGGCCGCGAGGAACAGTTTCTGAAACTCGGCCACCACCGGTCCCTGCAGTTGCAGGTCGGTGTCGCGCCAGGCCAGCGCCGGGTCCGACCCGGTGTTGGACTTCGCCCGCGAAGCCTTCCTGAACGAGCCACTGGAGTAGACACTGCTGATGTTGATGCCACCGAGAAATGCGGTGTGTCCGTCGATGATCAGCAGCTTGCGGTGGTCGCGCTGGTTCAGCGTCCATTCCTTGCGCGACATCAGGGGGTTGATGGGGTTGAATTCGAGCACCTGGATGCCGCTGTCGATCAGCTTCTGGAAGAATTCCGTCGGGGTGCCGAGGGTGCCCACGCTGTCACGGATCAGGTTGACCTGAACGCCCTCCGCCTGCCTGGCGATCAGGGCCTCGGCAAAGCGCTGGCCGACTTCGTCATCGTCCAGGATGTAGGTTTCCATGTTGATGTGATCGCGCGCCGCCATGATGGCGGCGTACATCGCCTGGTAGGTGGCCGGGCCGTCCTGCAGCAGGTGCACCCGGTTGCCCGCCGTCAGCGGGCTTCCAACGATGGCTTCTTCGCGCGCCAGATGGTGCTCGAAGATACCGGTGTCCTGGCTGCGGTATTGCAGCCCTTCGAGGATCGCCTCGCTGCGCACGGCCGGCAACTCGCCGTGCGCCACGTCCAGTTGCACCGGCGGGCCGGAGCGACGCTCCAGGTCCGGCACGATGGTCGGCAGACTGCTGCAACCGGCGACGAAAAAAAGGGCCACGATGGACCCATAGGGCAGGTGACGTCGCACCTGCCAGCTACCTAATATTCTCAGGATATTTGCAGCCATCCATCCTCCACCCGCCGGGCGGCGCGGGCTTGCATCAGCGCGCGCGCCAGGCGATGACTCTTTACAAGCGCCCCATCAGCAGCAGCACGATGACGATGATCAGCAGCAGGCCGATGCCGCCGCTGGGACCATAGCCCCAGTTTTTGCTGTGCGACCAGTTCGGAATAGCACCGAGCAACATCAGGATCAAGACGATCAGTAAAATGGTTCCCAACATGGGGGACTCCTTAGAATGGGTGAGTGGGCTCAGTTCGTCGGCGCAGCAGCCTCGGGGGGGACAACAATCACCGTTGTGCCATCACCGGTCTTGCCGGTTTCACCCTGGACGCCTTCGTTGCCCTGATAACCGGTCGCGCCCTGGCTGCCCGTCTCGCCCTGATAGCCGGTTGCGCCCTGGCTGCCGGTTTCGCCCTGCGGACCTGCAGGACCGGGAACCGCGACCGGCGTAGCGGGAACGTTGACCACGGTCGGCTGGTCACAGGCGGCCAGTGCCAGGGTAGCGAGCACGGCGGAAATCAAAAGTGTTTTGTTCATGGTCAATCCTTGGAAAGCGATACATAGTGGGGCGGAGGGTATCGAGCCTTCCGCGAGCAAGCCGGATCGACCTGAGAAGTCGTAACCGGAAGACTATCAGCGTAGGCGAAAAGCACGCACTGTTCAGTGCGCTAGCGAACATTGGCGGTGATCTTTCCTCGAAGAATGGCTGTGTGTGTTCCCGAACAGACGCGCGGCGCGCCGCGCCCCATATTGATCGCTCGGTGCATCGAGCGCAGGGCCGGATCTGCGGTTCTGCAAGGCTTTCGATGCACATCCTTTCGTCACAGGTCATCAATATGAAACGCGTGTTCTTTGCAGCGGCGCTGGCTGTCGCTGCCCTTCCTGCACTCTCGGCCGACGTCGGGGTGTCCATCAGCATCGGGCAACCCGGCTTCTACGGCCAGATCAACATCGGCGGCTATCCGCCCCCGCAATTGGTCTACAGTGCGCCGCGCGTCATGTATCGGTCCGCGCTGCAGCGCCCGCCGATCTACATGAACGTGCCGCCGGGCCATGCCAAAAACTGGCGCAAACACTGCCGCCATTACAACGCCTGCGGCGAACGGGTCTATTTCGTACAAAACAACTGGTATGAGCGCGAGTATGTTCCGCACTATCAGAAACGACAGGGCGATCGCCGGGACGACGATCGGGACGATCATCGCGACAAGCAGAAGGGCAACCCGGGCAAGGACCAAGGCAAAGGCCGTGGTCACTAGGGGAAATCCGTCGCCATGACTGCCACCCTGGATACGGCAATGGCGAGCGAAGACACGCCCGCGGACGATCAAGCCACGAACCCGAGTCCGACCACGGTTCTGCTGATCGAGGACGAGCCCGCCGATGCCAAACTGATTCAGGAGGCGCTGGCGGGTTCGGGCGGCAGCCTGTTTCATGTCGAATGGGTGACGCGACTCTCCGAGGCGGTGGAACGACTGGGCAAAGACACGTTCGAGGTGGTCCTGCTTGACCTGACGCTGCCCGACAGCCAAGGCCTCGAAGCATTCGACCAGGTGTTGCAGGCAGCGCCCGACGCCCTGATCCTGGTCCTCAGTGGATTGACCGATGAAGAAAACGTGCGCCAGGCCATGGCGCGCGGCGCACAAGATTATTTCTCCAAGGGCCACGTCGACGCCCACTGGTTGCCGCGCGCGTTACGCTACGTCATCGAGCGCAAGACGGATCGGGGCTCGCTGCAGAACAGCGAGGAACGCTTCCGCGCAATGAGCGACACCTCCCCGCTGGGCATTTTTGTTTCCGATATCGAAGGCAGCTGCGTCTATACCAACAAGGCGTATCAGACCTTATCCGGGCTGAGCCTGGAGCAGACGCTGGGCACGAACTGGTACGCGGCGATCCACCCCGAGGATCGCGAACGCGTCCTGGCCGAGTGGCACAACGCCGCAGTGGGCGAGGCGCCATTCCAGACGGAGTTCCGGTTTCTGCGGGGCGATAATGGCATTGTCTGGACGCGCGTCAGCAGCGCCGCCATGCTGAATGGGAAAAAATCTCTGGGGCTGGTGCAAATCGTCGAGGACATCACTGAACGCAAATCGGCTGAACTCGTTTTAACGGCAACGAAAGAATCCCTGTTTGCGGAGAAGGAACGCGCCCAGGTGACGCTCAATTCCATTGGCGACGGCGTGCTGACCACCGATCTGCTTGGCAAGGTGACGTATCTGAACCAGGTGGCGGAGAAGATGACTGGCTGGTCTCAGGAGGAGGCATTAGGCCGGCTGATTGCCGAGGTGTTCAATATCCTCGATGTCGAAACCCGCCTGCCCGCGGCGAATCCGATGCTGCGTGCCATCGAGGAGAACAGGGCGATCGTATTGGACACCGATAGTGTGCTGATCCACCGCGACGGATCCGAGTTCGCGGTCGAGGACTCCGCCGCGCCCATCCACGACCGGGAGGGGCAGGTCACCGGCGCGGTGATCGTGTTTCGCGACGTCACGAAATCGCGGGCCATGGCGCTGGAAATGGCGCATCTGGCCCAGCATGATTTTCTCACCAGTCTGCCCAACCGGCTTCTGCTGACCGAACGCTTTACCCACGCGATCAGCCTGGCCCAGCGACACGACAAGAAGATCGGCTTGCTGTTTCTCGACCTGGACAACTTCAAGCACATCAACGATTCGCTGGGGCATGCGATCGGCGACCGGCTGCTGCAATCGGTCGCAAACCGCCTGATGGAGTGTGTGCGCGCCACCGATACGGTCTGCCGCCAGGGCGGCGACGAATTCGTCATCCTGCTTGCCGAGATCGGCCAGCCGCGGGATGCGGCCCACGTTGCGGAAACCCTGCGCGCTGCACTCGCCCTGCCGCACATGATCGACGGGCACGAACTCCATGTCAGCCTGAGCATCGGCATCAGTGTATTTCCGGATGACGGCACCGACGTGGACGTCCTGATGCAGAACGCGGACGCCGCGATGTATCACGCCAAGGCAAGCGGGCGCAACAATTACCAGTTTTTCAAGCCCGACATGAACGTCCGCGCGGTACGCCGGCAGTTTGTCGAAAACAGTCTGCGCCGCGCCCTGAAACAGGACGAATTCCTGCTGCATTACCAGCCGAAGATCGACCTTGCTTCAGGCGCGATCACCGGTGTCGAGGCGCTGATCCGCTGGCAGGATCCGGCTCTCGGGCTCGTCTACCCGGCCCAGTTTGTGCCGATCGCGGAAGAGAACGGCCTCATCATTCCGGTCGGCCGCTGGGTGCTGCGCGAAGCCTGCAGGCAGGTTCAGGCCTGGCTCGATGCCGGCCTGCCCGCCGTGCCCGTTTCGGTCAACATTTCCGCGGTTGAGTTCAGGCACAAAAATTTTCTCGAAGGGCTTGCACAGATCCTGAAGGAGACCGGCATGGCGCCCCACTATCTCGAGCTGGAAATGACCGAAAGCATCCTCATGCACGACACCGAATCGTCGGCGACCTTGCTTCAGGCGCTCAAAGCCATGGGCGTGCAGCTTGCCATCGATGATTTCGGTACCGGCTATTCGAGCCTGAGCTATCTGAAGCGATTCCCGATCGACACCCTGAAGATCGACCAGTCCTTCGTGCGCGACATCGCCACCGATGCGGACGACGCGACCATCGTGGCCGCAGTCATCGGCATGGGAAGAAACCTCAAGCAGCGTGTCATTGCCGAAGGCGTGGAAACGCAGGCGCAGCTTGAATTCCTGCAGGCCCGGCATTGCGACGAGGGACAGGGCTTCCATTTCAGCCACCCCGTGTCCGCCGAGGACTTTGCCCACCTGCTCGACACCAACCATTAAGGTTTCGGGAGGGGGGTGGCTATCTGCATCCGAGCAGCGACGGGACACTACCGCTGGTCGCAATACCGCCAGCAAGGCGGGGGCCCGCCGATGCCCCCGGCAGAGAGTGTGCGACCTCAACGGATTCGCACCCCCTGGCGCGGTGTGCCGATAGCCTTCCAGCAGTATCTTCCATAACGAAAAAGCCACTCATCCGAGCGGCTTCTCCTTGCAATACCTTTTTCGCTAAGGTCTAGCGGGGAACGATATTGCCGTTGTCGTCGGAGAGGATGATTTCCACGCGCCGATTCAATTGACGACCGGCGGCCGTGTTGTTGCTGGCAACCGGATAGGTCTCGGCGTAACCGCGTGTTTCAATGCGGTCTCCGCTGATTCCCATGCCGGCCAAAGCCGACCGCACGGCATCGGCGCGTCGTTCTGAGAGCGGCTGATTGATACTGCGGCTGCCCGTGCTGTCCGTGTGGCCTTCAATCAACACCTTGCGCTGCGGGTATTGAGTGAGGAAATCGGCCAGCTTTTGCACGTTGCGCATGCCGCCCGCTGACAACTCCGCCCTGTTGACCGCGAACAGCACGTCGCCCAGCGTGATCACCATGCCGCGCTCCGTTTTCTTGGCGTCCAACTCCTTCAGTTTCTGTTCCTGCTCCGCGATGCGTGCCTGGTATGCGGCAGCTTGCTGCTCGGCAGATTGCCGTGCGAGCTCCGCCTGCCGTCTGGCCTCTTCGGCCTCTGCCTGTCGCGCCGCAATCAGTGCTTCGTCGCGTTGAGCCTGGGCATTGGCGGCCGCCAATGCGGCAGCTTGTCGATCGGCATTTTCCTGCGCGATCGCCGCCTGTCGTCTGGCTTCATCGACCTCAGCCTGCGTCTTCGCCACCTGCCGTTTGGCCGCATCGGCTTCGGCCGTTCTCGCCGCAAGGCGAACCTGGTCGCGTTGCGCGCTGGCGTTGACGACCGCCTGCTCAGCGGCTTTGCGCTTGGCGGTTTCCTGTGCAATGGCCACCTGCTGCTTGGTGAGATAGGCCAGTTGATTGACCGTGACATCACTGTCACCCTTGCTCAGTGCCGCATCCGCCTTGTTCAGCGACTCGCCGGCTTTCTGCAGCTCAAGCGGTGCCAGGCTGGTGACCTGGGGATTGGTGCGTGCGCTGCTGTAAACGCTGCGCGCCTCTTCGAGTGCTGTGTTTTGCGACGGCATGGTGCTGCAGCCCGCGAGCATCGCGGCAGCGATCAGGCTCAGGGGAAGATATCGATTTGTTTTCATGATGAGCTCCGTTGATGATTATTTGGACTGACGGTCGATTTCCTGGCGCAGCACGCGAATATCGTCCTGCAGGGCGTCCGCAGCGCGTTGGGCCTTGGTTGAGCGCGCCATCTCTGCGGCCAGCTTGGCGTCAACCTCCGCCTGTTCGGCCAGTCGCAAGGCAAGCTCATAGTCCTTGTCGGCCATGGCCCGCTCGGCAGCAGCCAGCTTGTCCGAAGCGGACTTGAACTGTACCGGTGCAAACTGATTGCCCCCGGCGGCCAATGCACTGCTCACCGCAGCCCTGGATACGGCCATCTGTTCTGTCGGCGCCGGATTGCTTGCGCAACCCGCCATCAGTACGACCGCCGACACCGCCATGCCGATCCTGAGCATCACTTGATTCGATTTGGGGGGGTATGTGTTTTTCATCATCGTTCCATCCATTGAGTTGAACATCGAACACAATCGTTGCAATAAAAAAGCCTGGTGCAATTGCAGCCCTTTTGTTTGTCGTCGAATAACGGCGCGGTGACTTTGCGCAATTCTGCATATGCGACATCGCACACAGACTTCGATGTTCTAACCGTAGGACGAAAACAGGGCGGCGTCTGTACGGCATCGTACATAGCCCTTCTTTGCGGCCCGCCAACATCCTGCCCGGCCAGTTCCGTTCTCCGTATGTGCGCCACCGTACAGACCCGTTCTGCTTTTCTGACTACATTGATGCCATGGTTTCAATACGGCCTGCAGATACGGCCCGTGCGGCGCGATTGCATTGCGTTGCGCGGCTTGTGTCGGCAAGAAGCCGGGGCCAGGCAATTTCTTAACTCACATCGGGAGAATCAAACATGAACAAATTCAACAAAGTGCTTTCAGCCGCCTTTCTGGCCGTCACACTGGTTTCTGTCGTCGGGTGCGCATCGACTTCGCAGAAGCAGGGCACCGGCGAGTATGTCGACGACGCCGTCATCACCACCAAGGTGAAAGCCGCGATTTTCAATGAACCCAGCCTGAAATCGCTCGAGATCAAGGTCGATACCTTCAAAGGTGCGGTTCAGCTGAGCGGCTTCGTCAACTCGCAGGCCGACATCAATAAGGCGGTCGAAGTTGCGCGCAGCGTCAAGGGCGTGACAACCGTCAAGAACGACATGCGTCTGAAGTAAGTCATCGCTTATCGCTAGTCGCTGCCGGAGGTTGAATCCGGCAGCGACTGTGCCGGTCTGTCGCCCCGCTCGAATCCGTGCGGGATTTTTTTCGTCCGGACCGAAGGAGCAGACTCTGACTACAGGGCGTAGCCGAACGCAGCGTCCCGGGACAATCCCCGCGACGGGGGCTACGTCGTGTGAACAAACAAGCTCAGGTCTGCTCCCATGGCAAGCCGTCAAACCGCCAGCCGTTCTTCGTACTGCGGTGATGCGACGCGTCCATATCACCCTCGAACCCGTGCTGAATGTTGTACACCTCGGGAAAGCCGTATTTTTCGAGGTAGCGGCCGGCGTCCGCCGAGCGCCGCCCGGAACGGCAGATCAGCACCACTGGGCGGTTGACCGAGGCCGCCTTGCGCGCGTGGCCGAGAAAGTCCGGATTGACATCCCAGTCCGGGCTGTCCTGCCAGGCAATATGGATCGCGCCGACGGGATGGCCGACGAACAGATATTCGATCTCGGAACGGCAATCAATGAATACGGCCTCGGGATGAGACTGCAGAAAAGCGTGCGCCTCGCGCGGGTTGAACTGCTTCATGCAGGCTCCTGGATCAGTAAGGCTTCAACATAGCAGCTCCGCAGCGCGTCGATATGCTGCCGGCGGCAGGCCGTGCCGAAAAAAAACCCCGCAAAAGCGGGGTTGGACTGCGCGCGCTGGATTCAAGCCGCCGTCTGGCGGCGCTTCATGCGCGTGAGGCCCAGCATGCCGATGCCGACCAGCAATAGCGTGCCGGGCTCCGGAATGCTGCCTCCGGGCGGCGGTGTGCGGCCGCATCCCTTGCCCCCTGGCGTGTCGGCGCACGTGGCGCCGGTCACGGACTTCAGCTTGAAGTAGTCCTTCTTGGTATCCATGCCCGATCCGGTGCCGTTGTAGGCGCCGATCAGCCAGTAGCTGGAGAAGATGTCGCTGTTGATCGACTTGCTGCCTGCGCTGCTGTTGCTGTTGTAGTGGCCGACCAGACTCCAGCCGTTGCTGGTGAGGTCCGCATAGGTCAGGCCTGCGACGCCGCCTGTGCCCGCACCGGTGTAGGCGTAGACGGAATAGTCGGAATCGTTGTCGACCCAGCCGAAATAGGTGGCGCTCAGATTGACCTTGTCGCCGGCAAAGCTGAACAGCACGGATTCGATGCGGCCGTCGTTGTCGATCGCATGCTGCGGCGAACTGGTGGACTCGCTGTCAGCATGCCGCGCACCCACACCGCTGGTGCCCTGCGGGGTGAGGTAGGCACTTGCCAGCACCGTGTTGGTGCCGCTGGGGCCGTTGGCCGTGTTCGCCCACGCCGTGGCGGTGGCCGTCACGCCGCCGGCCGTATCCGTCGCCGCGCCATACCCTGCGGGCTGTTCCAATGCACCGGTGAAGGTCCAGGTGGCAGCAAACGCGCTGCCTGCACCGCACAGTGCCGCAGCCGCAACCAGGCCGGCCAGATGGGTGGAAGTCCGCATGATTATCATTGTGTGCTCCAGAAGCTGAGGGGTTATGGTGTTGCCTGACTTAAAGCAAGTTCAATACCAAAAAATTAATTTACTTAACTATCAATTAGTTGGTTGATTTCTGCCTGTTGATCTCATCAAAAGTGTAAAAAAGGGCGACAAGGATACGGGCCGGGTCAATTCCGCCCCAGCCGCTTCAGTGTTGCATTCAGATGAGCCCGGATCTCGGGATTGTCGGGCGCGCGCAATGCCGCATCGCGGAGATAGCGCAGGCCTTTTTCGGCCTGCCCCTGTTGCACCAGCACCCAACCCAGGGTGTCGTTGACCTCGGGCACATTGGGCGCCAGTGCGTAGGCTTTTTCCGCATGGACGAGCGCGGCGGCGAGTTCGCGCTGCTGCAGCAGCACATGGGCAAGGTTGTTGTGGGCGCGCGCATCGCGATCGTCGCTGCGGACCAGTTCGTCGAATACGGCGCGCGCGCGCGGCCAATCCTTGAGCGCAAGCCAGGCCTCACCAAGGGCATGGCGCGCGCCGCGATCGCCCGGCTGACGCCGGCTCCAGTCCTGCATCAGCGCAGCGGCTTCGCGCGCCTGCTTCGACGCCAGCAACGCGCGGTACAGACCAAACAGGCTATCGCGGGAGTTGAGTCCGGTATGGGCAAGGCGGAAGGCCTGCAGTGCATCGGCCGGGCGTTGCTGCCGCATGCGCAGTTCGCCCAGCAGGCTTTGGGCTTCGGCGCGCGCATGGGGCTGCTCCAGCAGCGCGGTGATGCGGCGTTCGGCATCAGCAAGCTTGCCGGTTTGCAGGTCGAGTTGAATGTGCTGCATCAGGGCGGGCAGGTGGTTCGGTTCGGCCAGCAGGACCTTGCCAAGCGTGTAGCGGGCGCCTTCGGGATCGCCCGCGCGCATCTGCTGTGCCGCAACACGGACCAACCAGCCCGGATCGAACGAGGCCAGCTGGCTGATGCGCTTGAGCGAGACACGCGCAAGCTCGACGTTGCCGACAGCGATTTGCGCCAGCGCCAGCGCCATCAGCGTGTCGGGCTGTTCGGGCGCGATGGCCTGCGCGTCCTTGGCGATGTCGAGCGCCTTCTGGGCATTGCCCTGCCGCAGGTACAGGCTGCTCAGCGCCAGAATCGGACGCAGGTCGCGCGCCTGCAGGCTGCGGGCTTTTTCGAGCCAGCGCACCGCCTCGGCGGAACGGCCTGCGGCCTCTTCCAGTCGCGCCAGCTCGAGCATGGCGCTGACATGTTTGGGATCGGCCTTGAGCACGCCGAGGTAACGCTGGCGCGCGCGCGGCGCATGCCCTTCGGCCTCGTCGAGTCGTCCGAGATTCAACTGGGCTGCGTGAAATGACGGGCTGGCCTTGATGACGGCCTCGTAGGCCGCGCGTGCGCCCGCACGGTCGCCGGCCGCCAGCCGGGCGACGCCCAGCAGGTTGCGCGCCGACAGATTGCGCGGCTCGCGCTTGAGTACGGCCTCCATCACGGCCACCGCCTTGCCCGGCTCGCCGCGCTTGAGATGCGTAATCGCCAGCGGCGCTCCGGTCTGGGCCTGTCCCGGGTCCTGTCGGTAGGCGCGCTGCAGCGCAGCGAATCCGTCATCCTGCTGGCCGCGGCCGATCAGGCTGAGGCCGAGCCCCAACTGCACGTCCGGACTGTCCTTTGCCTGCGCCGCTTCCTGAAACAAGGACGAGGCCCTGACGTGATTGCCCTTGCCCATGTGCGCCGAGCCGAGCATGGAGAGGATGCGCGCATCATCCGGCTGCGCCTTCAACGCGGGTTCCAGCATGGCGAGGGCGCGGTCGTACTGTTTTTCCGACAGGTAGATCGCCCCCAGCACCTTGCGCGCGCCGACTTCGCGCGGACGCACATTGAGATACTGGGTCAGGTAGCCCTTGGCGCGTTCGAACTCGTTCAGCGCGAAATGCGCCAGTCCACCCAGCAACTGCAGCTGGTCGCGGCTCGCCACGAATTCGGCAGGCAGTTGCGACAGCGTGCGGGTGGCCTCGATCAGCGCCTCACGTGCCGGGGCTTCGTCGCCGCGGCGGCTGTGATAGAGGGCACGCAGGTATGCGCTACGCGGATCGGACGCGAATTTCTTCTGCAGGTGTTCGAGATCGGCCCAGGCCTCACGGTCGCGGTTCAGATCGAGCAGCAGGCCGGCGCGCGCAAGCCGCGCATCGAGGTGGTCTGGCTGGCTGGCGAGCGCGCGGCCATAGCTTTGCAGCGCCTGATCCAGATTGCCCGCGGCATGCGCGATCGAGGCCTGCATGTTCCATGCGTCGGCATCCTGTGGCGCCCGTTGCAGGGCACGCGCAACGCTGGCCTGCGCGTCCTGCGGCCGGCCCGCATTGAGATGAATGCGCGCCTGCAGCGCCAGCGCGCGCGCCGCCCCGCCCGCAACCGCTTCGGCTGCCTGGGCGGACCCCAGCGCCGAATCGAGCTGATTAAGCGCCATCTGCGACTGCGCGCGCAGCAGCAGAATTTCCAGGCGCGGCGCCGCGGGCAGGCCATCGACACCGAATTTTTCCAGCAAGGCCCTGTACTTCGCCTGGCCGAAGTAGGCCTCCGCCTGATGCACCACGATCTGGGCGCGCGCCACGCCCAGACGTTCCGCATCGGCCAGCACCCGTTCGGCGGCCGCGTATTCGCCACGCCGGCCATGCGCCTGGCCCAGCAGCACCAGCGCCGGCAACATGCGGCTGTCTTCCCTCAGCGCATTTTTCAGCTGGATGATCGCGCCGGCGTCATCGCGCCGTTCGTAGCGCACCAGCGCATCCTCGTAGTAACGCGAGGCGGCGGCGGCACGGTCGGCCTGCGCCGGCGACGCCGTGATCCCTCCGACCAGCAGGCAGGCCAGCAGGACATACGGGGCCACGCGCGTTTTGACACGTGGGGAATCGGTGTCCTTCAGTGAAGCGTTCGGCATTGGGTTACTCATCTCGTCCTTGTTGGTATCCGGTTGCGGCGCGGCATGTCCGCAGCATCCGACAGTCCCAACAGGGCAAATTTCGTACCCGGCATGATCGGGCGCGCAAGGCGCCAGCGCGCAAGCACGGCCACCTGCGCCCTACGTGCGCGCTGTCGAAAGCCGGACGGCAGCGACAGGAACTCGTTATCCGGGCAGGCCGGCCGGAGGGGCAGGCTGACCTTATATAATGCGACGTTCCCCTGCCCCAGTTGACCGCCATGTCCCGCACCGCCCTGCTGCATTCCCTGCTCGCCCAGCGCATCCTGGTTCTCGATGGCGCGATGGGGACGATGATCCAGTCGTACAAGCTTTCCGAGGCCGACTATCGCGGCGAGCGCTTCGCCGACTTCGCGCATGACCTCAAGGGCAACAACGACCTGCTGACGCTGACACAGCCGCAGATCATCAAGGAAATCCACGCCAAGTACCTGGCCGCCGGCGCCGATATCCTCGAGACCAACAGCTTCAACGCCACCGCGATTTCCATGGCGGACTACCACATGGAACATCTGGTGCCGGAGCTCAACTTCGCTGCCGCCAAACTGGCGCGTGAGGCCGCCGACGAGGCGACTGCGGCCAATCCTGCCAAGCCGCGCTTCGTCGCCGGCGTGCTGGGGCCGACCTCGCGCACCGCGACCATCTCGCCGGACGTCAACGACCCGGGCTTCCGCAACGTCACGTTCGACCAGTTGCGCGTGGCCTACCTGGAAGCAATCGACGGCCTGGTCAAGGGCGGCGTCGACATCCTGATCGTCGAGACGATTTTCGACACACTCAACGCCAAGGCGGCGCTGTTCGCGATCGAGGAATACTTCGACATCCACGACATGCGGCTACCGGTGATGATCTCCGGCACCATCACCGACGCCTCCGGCCGCACACTCTCCGGCCAGACCGGCGAGGCGTTCTGGAATTCGGTGCGCCACGCCCGGCCGTTGTCGATCGGCCTCAACTGCGCGCTCGGCCCCGATCTCTTGCGCCAGTACGTCGAGGAGCTCTCCAACAAGGCCGACGTGCTGATTTCGGCCCACCCCAACGCCGGCCTGCCCAACGCCTTCGGCGAATACGACATGGACGGCGCCGAAATGGCGGTGCACATCGGCGAATGGGCGCGCTCGGGCCTGTTGAACATCGTCGGCGGCTGCTGCGGCACCTCGCCGGCACACATCGCCGCGATTGCCAAGGCGGTCGAAGGCGTCGCGCCGCGCACCCCGCCGGTACTGGAACCGGCGATGCGCCTGTCGGGGCTGGAGCCGTTCAACGTCAGCAAGGACAGCCTCTTCGTCAACGTCGGCGAGCGCACCAACGTCACCGGCTCGAAAGCCTTCGCCCGGATGATCCTCGAAGGCCGCTACGACGACGCGCTGTCGGTCGCGCGCCAGCAGGTGGAAAACGGCGCCCAGATCATCGACATCAACATGGACGAGGGCATGCTCGACGCCGAGGCGGCGATGGTGCGCTTCCTGCTCCTGATCGCCTCGGAGCCCGACATCGCGCGGGTGCCGATCATGATCGACTCGTCGAAATGGAGCGTGATTGAAGCCGGCCTCAAGTGCATCCAAGGCAAGGGCATCGTCAACTCGATTTCCATGAAGGAAGGCGAAACCGAGTTCATCGAGCGCGCGACGCTGTGCCGGCGCTACGGCGCGGCGGTGATCGTGATGGCCTTCGACGAAACCGGCCAAGCCGACACTTACGCGCGCAAGACCGAGATCTGCGCGCGGGCGTACAAATTGCTGACCGAAACCGTCGGTTTCCCGCCCGAGGACATCATCTTCGACCCCAACATCTTCGCGGTCGCCACCGGCATCGAGGAACACGCCAACTACGCGGTCGACTTCATCGAGGCCACCCGCTGGATCCGCCAGAATCTCCCGCACGCGCACATCTCGGGTGGCGTCTCGAACGTGAGCTTCTCGTTCCGCGGCAACGACGCGGTGCGCGAGGCGATCCACACAGCCTTCCTGTATCACGCGATTCAGGCCGGGATGGACATGGGCATCGTCAACGCCGGCCAGCTCGGCGTGTATGCCAACCTCGACCCCGAGCTGAAGGAACGCGTCGAGGACGTGCTGCTGAACCGCCGAGACGATTCGACCGAGCGGCTGGTGAGCTTTGCCGAAAACGTGAAAGGCGGCGCCAAGGAACGCGTCGAGGACCTGTCGTGGCGCCAGCTTCCGGTGAACGAGCGGCTCAGTCATGCATTGGTCCAGGGCATCACGCAATACATCGTGGAGGACACCGAAGCCGCGCGTCTCAAATGCGAGCGGCCGCTGCACGTGATCGAAGGCCCGCTGATGGCCGGCATGAACGTGGTCGGCGACCTGTTCGGCGCCGGCAAGATGTTCCTGCCGCAGGTGGTGAAATCCGCCCGCGTGATGAAGCAGGCGGTGGCCCATTTGCTGCCCTACATCGAGGCCGACAAACAGGCCGGCGACGCGCAAAGCGCGGGCAAGATCATCATGGCCACGGTCAAGGGCGACGTCCACGACATTGGCAAGAATATCGTCGGCGTGGTGCTCGGCTGCAACGGCTATGACATCGTGGATTTAGGCGTCATGGTGCCGGCGCAGAAGATTCTCGATGCCGCGCGCGAGCACAAGGCCGACATCATCGGCCTGTCGGGCCTGATCACGCCTTCGCTGGAGGAAATGGCGCATGTGGCGAAGGAAATGCAGCGCCAGGGCTTCACCATTCCGCTCTTGATCGGTGGCGCCACCACCTCGATGGCGCACACCGCGGTGAAGATCGAGCCGAACTACGAACACCCGGTGGTGTACGTGAAGGACGCCTCGCGCGCGGTCGGCGTCTGCACCCAGCTGCTGTCGAAGGACATGCGCGACGCCTTCGCCGCCGAAATCAAGGCGGACTATGCGATTACGCGCGAACGGCATTTGAAGCACAAGTCCGACACCGTGCGGCTGAAGCTTGCCGAGGCACGCGCCAACAAGTTCAAGATTGACTGGGCTCGCTACACGCCGCCGGTGCCGAAACAGCCCGGCGTCCATGTGCTGAAGACCTACGATCTGGCCAAGCTGGTCGAGGTGATCGACTGGACGCCGTTCTTCGCCTCGTGGGAACTGCACGGCAAATACCCCAAGATCCTCAAGGACGAAGTGGTCGGCACCGAGGCGACCAAGCTCTACAACGACGCCCAGGCGATGCTGAAGCAAATGATCGCGGAAAACTGGATCGAGGCGCGCGCGGTGTTCGGCCTGTTCCCGGCCAACACGGTCAACGACGACGACATCGAGGTGTACACCGACGAGTCGCGCGAGAAGGTGCTGATGACCTGGCACAACCTGCGCCAGCAGATGAAGAAACCGGAAGGCCGCGCCAACCTGTGCATCGCCGACTTCGTCGCGCCGAAAGCCAGCGGCTTGAAGGACTATCTCGGCGCCTTCGTGGTGACCGCCGGCATCGGAGAAGACGAGCGCGCCAAGGCGTTCGAAGCCGCGCACGACGACTACTCGGCCATCCTGTTCAAGTCATTGTGCGACCGCCTCGCCGAAGCCTTTGCGGAGCATCTGCATTTGCGTGTGCGTAAGGAATACTGGGGCTACGCCGGCGAGGAAGCGCTCGCCAACGACGAGCTGATCGCGGAAAAATACCGGGGTATCCGACCCGCACCGGGCTACCCCGCCTGCCCCGAGCACAGCGAAAAAGCACCGCTGTTCAAGGTGCTCGACGCGACCGAGCAGATCGGCGTGGTACTGACTGAAAACTTCGCCATGTGGCCGGGCGCCGCGGTATCGGGCTTCTACCTGTCGCACCCCGACAGCCAGTACTTTGCCGTGGCGAAGATCGAACGCGACCAGGTCGAGGACTATGCCCGCCGCAAGGGCTGGACGCTGGCGGAAACTGAACGCTGGCTGGCGCCGAATCTGGCCTACACGCCAGGATGACACCGGATAACGGGGCTACCAACCCTGCTGCAGCATTTTTTCGAGCCAGAACAGCCCGATCACGGTCTTGGTCTCGCAGATGCGGCCGTCCTTGACCCACTGCATCGCCTCGGCGAACGGCAGGCGGAAAATTTCCAGGAATTCGTCGTGGTCGCGGCCGTGGGTGCCTTCGGTGAGCCCCTTCGCCAGGTAGAAGGCCAGCCGCTCGTCAGAATAGCCGATGCAGGGATAGATGGTGGTGACTTCGCGCCACTCGGCGGCGGTGTAGCCGGTTTCCTCTTCCAGTTCGCGTTTCGCGCAAGTCAGGTCGTCTTCGCCAGGGTCGATCTTGCCGGCCGGCAGTTCGATGAAGTCGCGGTGCAGCGGGTAGCGATGCTGGCGCTCCAGCAGCAGATCGCCGTTGTCGAACACCGGGATGACGACGACGGCGCCGGGGTGAACGATGTATTCGCGCGTCGATTCGCGGCCGTCGGGCAAGCGCACGCGGTCGCGCTTGACGTGCATCAGCCGCCCATGGAAGACGGTTTCGCTCTCAAGCTCGGTTTCGGTGAGGTCGGGAATGGCGTTTTTCATGTCCGCGATGATACCCAGTGCGGACAAAAAAATGCCGGGTTCTTGCGAACCCGGCGGAATAGAGAGGACAACCCCTCGTTGCGGAGAACTTCCAGCTTGCGGCCGAAACCACAAGCAAATTCATCGTACGGAGGGCTGCAGAATTTGGCTATACAACTTTAGTTGTAGGGACGACCCAAGTATTTGTTTATATTTGCTTTATTTTTTCGCGCAGGGTCGAATACTGACGCCGGCTGACCGGCAAACGCTCGTCGAGTCCGTGCAGGCGCAAAAAATGGCCGTCGTCGTCACCGGGCATTTTGCCCACTTCGCGGATGCGCGCCGTGGCGACCAGACAGTTGCGGTGGATGCGCAGGAAGGCCTCGTCGAACTCGCTTTCGAGCCGTGTCAGCGACTCCTCGATCAGGAATTCGCGCGCGGGGGTGCGCACGGTGACGTATTTGAGTTCGGCCTTGAGGAAGAGGATGTCGGCCACCGGAATCAGCACGATGCGGCCTTTTTCGTTGAGCGACAGGTGGCTGCGGGCCTTGGGATGGGCCTCGCGCAGGTGGTCGAGCGCGGTGGCGCTGAGCCGGTGCGCCCGCGACAGCGCGCGTACCAGGCGGTCGGCGCGCACCGGCTTCAGCAGGTAATCGACGGCATTGAGGTCGAAGGCCTGGCAGGCATAGATATCGTAGGCCGTGCTGAAGATAATCGCGGGCGGCGCGGCCAGCCGGTTGAGGTGGGCGGCGCATTCGAGCCCGTCCATGTCCGGCATGCGGATGTCGAGCAGCACCGCGTCGACCGGCTGGCGCTGTACCTGCTCCATCGCCTCCACGCCGCTGCCGGCTTCGCCGACGATATCGACCGCCAGCTGTTCGGCGCAGTCGGCCAGCACGTCGCGCAAACGCCGGCGCGCCGGCGCCTCGTCATCGACGATGAGGACGCGCAGGGGCAGGTTGGGTGCGTTCACGGGTATAGGGAATGACAATGTGCACCTGATAAACGGCCCCCAGCGGCTCCAACTTGAGCTGGGCGTCGAGATCGAAGTGCAGCAGCAGGCGCTCGCGGATGTTGGCCAGCGCGATGCGGTTGCCCTTGTGATGGCCAGCTTCGGCAGCGATCGGGTTGCGCACCACGATATGCACCTTGTCGGCGCTGCGATAAATATTGAGGCTGATCTCGCCGCCCTCCGACTGCGGCTCGATGCCGTGATAGACCGCGTTTTCGACCAGCGGCTGGATCACCAGCGGCGGAATCAGCGCATCGCCCGGCATTTTGTTGATATGCCAGACCACCTGCAGGCGGTCGCCCAGCCGCAGTTGCTCCAGTTCCAGGTAGGCACGGGTGAGCGCGACTTCGTCTTCCAGCGGGGCCAGCTGGCGGGCATCGCTCATCAACGCGCGGAACAGGTCGGCCATGTTTTCCAGCGCATGCTCGGCGCGGCGCGGGTCGCTGCGCACCAGCGATAGCACCGCGTTGAGGCTGTTGAACAGGAAGTGCGGGCGGATGCGCGCCTGCAGGGCCTGCAGCCGCGCCTCGGTGATCGCGGGCGACAGCGCACGGGCGCGCAGGTTGAAATAGGCCAGCAGGCCCGCGCCAATCACCAGCGCAAACAGCGCGACGCCTGCCGGCGGGACGGGATGCGGTCCGGCCAGCAGCGGATTCAGCCACAGCGTGGTGAGCACCGGGACCGCCACACCCAGGGCCAGCGTGCAGGCGACGCCCAGCCGGTAGGGGCGACTGCGCAGCCAGTTTCCGGCCGCGCACAGCGCCAACAGGGTCAGCAGCAGCGCCGGCTGCGCCAGCGCCGACAGCGCGATGAAGTCGGCCCAGAAGGCCGGCGCGTCGGGCACGCGTGCAATCACGCCGGCGACCAGCGCGGCTTCCACCGTCAGCGCGATGCGCAGGTTGACACCCATGTGACAGAAGTTCGGCAATTCAACCTGCCGGTTGTTATGATTCTTTCTTTTCATCCCCATACCTGCCCCATGAGCACGTCATCGACGCCGCCGACCGGCGCCTGGTCCGGTCGTTTTTCCGAGCCGGTTTCCGAAATCGTCAAACGCTATACCGCGTCGATACCCTTCGATTATCGGCTGGCCGAGTTCGATATTCAGGGTTCGCTGGCGCACGCCGCCATGTTGCACCACGTCGGCGTGCTGTCCAAGGACGATCTGGAGGCCATCCGGGGCGGTATGGCCGAACTGCTGGCCGAGATTCGCGCGGGGGGATTCAGCTGGTCACTCGACCGGGAGGACGTCCACCTCAACATCGAGGCCGCATTGACCGCCAAGATCGGCGATGCCGGCAAGCGCCTGCACACCGGCCGCAGCCGCAATGACCAGGTGGCGACCGATATCCGCCTCTACCTGCGCGACGCGATCGACCGCATTGTGGCCGGGCTCAAGGCTTGCCAGACTTCACTGGTCGACCTGGCCGAACAGCATGCCGACACGGTGATGCCGGGCTTCACCCACCTGCAGGTGGCGCAGCCGGTCACTTTCGGCCACCACTTGCTCGCCTATTTCGAGATGCTGGCGCGCGACGCCGAGCGCATGACCGACTGCCGCCGCCGGGTGAACCGGCTGCCGCTCGGTGCCGCCGCGCTGGCCGGCACCAGCTACCCGATCGACCGCCAGTTCGTCGCCGACCAGCTCGGCTTCGAGGCAGTGTGCGAGAACTCGCTCGACGCGGTGTCCGATCGCGACTTCGCGATCGAATTCGCCGCCGCAGCCGCCTTGGTGATGACCCACCTGTCACGGCTGTCGGAAGAGCTGATCCTGTGGATGAGCCCGCGCTTCGGCTTTATCGACCTGGCCGACCGCTTCTGCACGGGCTCATCCATCATGCCGCAGAAGAAAAACCCGGATGTGCCCGAGCTGGTGCGCGGCAAGACCGGGCGGGTCAATGGCAACCTGGTCGCCCTGCTGACGCTGATGAAAGGCCAGCCGCTGGCCTACAACAAGGACAACCAGGAAGACAAGGAACCGCTGTTCGACAGCGTCGACACGCTGACCGACACGCTGGCGATCTATGCCGACATGCTGCGCGGGGTGACGGTCAAGCCGGACGCGATGCGCGCCGCGGTGATGCAGGGCTTTGCCACGGCCACCGATCTGGCAGACTACCTGGTGAAGAAAGGGGTGCCGTTCCGCGATGCGCACGAAGTGGTGGCACGCGCGGTGCGCGCGGCGGAAGCGTCCGGGCGCGATCTGGCCGACCTGCCGCTGGCCGACCTGCAGGCCTTCAGCCCCCTGATCGCAGACGATATCTACGCCGTGTTGACGCTGGAAGGCTCGCTCGCCGCCCGCGATCACCTGGGCGGCACCGCGCCGACGCAGGTGCGCGCCGCCATCGCACGCGCCCGCCAGCGCATCTAGATCAGCAACCGGGCGTCAGCTTGCCGGTTCGGCTTGCTGCACCGGCGGCACGTGTTCGCGGCAGATCCGCCGCACCTCGGGGCTGGACAGCTTTTCCTGCATCAAGCCGCAAAAATAGCTGCGCGGCCCGATCCGCTGGTTGTAATGGCAGGTCGCGCACACGCCAAAGGTGCGCTTGCCGCTTTGCGCCTGCACCTGAGCCAGTACCTGGCGCAGCACCACCACCGCCGACGTCACCCGCGCCGCGCTGGCGGTCTGCACGATGTCCCGCCAGGCGGCGCCCGCGGAGAGCGTCTTCAACAGATTGGTGCCCCCCTCGGCCAGAATCAGCCGCACCACCCGACCGTCGCGGGGGTCGGCATAGCGCGAAATCAAGCGGCGGCGCGCCAGCACCAGCACGGTCTGCGACACCGTGCCCTTGGTCAGGCCGAGGTATTCGGTCAGCGCCTGCGGCGTGTTGCTGAAGCGATTGGCCTGGTTCAGATAAAACAGCACCTGCAGGTGCACCGGCTGCAGGTGCTGCTCGGTGCCCGCCTGTCTGAGGTCGGCCCGGGTCAGCAGCGACAGCCGCTCGACCAGGTCGAACAGGGTGAGCGCCTGGCTTTTCTTCAAGAGTTCAGAAGCGGACCATGACGCCGCCTTGCGCGGCGATCAGTGCAGCCAGCTTGTCGTAGAGCGGCTCGCCGCTCTTGGTGTCGACCCAGCTGGCGTCCTGCGGCTTGAAGTGGAAGCCGCCCGAACGCGCGGCGACCCAGAGCTCGCGCGCGACGCCGTGGCGGTTGATGATGATCTTGCTGCCGTCGTCGAATTCGACCTCGATGATGCCGTCGGCCGGCGTCTCGAAATCCAGGTCTGCGTCTTCCAGCACCTGCTCGATACGGGCAAGGGTGGTGGCGGCAGCCTGGTTGAACGCGGCCTCGCTGGATTCGATTTCTGTCATGGTGCCCCGTGCTAACATCTCGCGCATGAAACTGCGCACGTTATATATAGTGTCCCTGTTGCTGTGCGGGCTGGGTCTCGCGGCCTGCGGCTCCAAGGGTGACCTGTATCTTCCCGAAAATCCTCCTGCACCGCAACGGACTTCAAATTGAATACCCTGCATCGACTCGACGGCCGTCTTCATCTCGAGGACGTGGCGCTGGACACGCTTGCCGAACGCTATGGCACACCGCTGTATGTCTACTCCCGGCAGGCGCTCGAAAATGCCTACCAGGCCTACGCCGACGCCTTCGCCCAGACGCCTCACCTGATCTGTTATGCCGTCAAGGCCAACTCCAGCCTGGCGATCCTCAACCTGTTCGCCCGGCTCGGCGCCGGCTTCGACATTGTCTCCGGCGGCGAACTGGCCCGCGTGCTGGCTGCCGGCGGCGACCCCGGCAAGGTGGTGTTCTCCGGCGTCGGCAAGACCGCAGACGAGATGCGCGCCGCGCTGGACGCCGGCATTCTCTGCTTTAACGTCGAATCCGCCAGCGAACTGAAGCGCCTCGACCGCGTGGCCGGCGAACTCGGCAAGGTGGCGCCGGTGTCATTCCGCGTCAATCCGGACGTCGACCCGAAGACGCACCCCTACATTTCCACCGGGCTCAAGGAAAACAAGTTCGGCGTACCGATCGCCGACGCGCCCGCGCTCTACCGCCTGGCCGCCAGCCTGCCCAACCTGGGGGTCACCGGCATCGACTGCCACATCGGCTCGCAGCTGACCGACCTGTCGCCACTGGCCGATGCCGCCGACCGCGTGCTGGCACTGGTCGATGCGCTCGCGGCCGAGGGCATTGCGCTGCATCACATCGACCTTGGCGGGGGTGTCGGCATCCGCTACCGCGATGAAACACCGCCCGATCTGGCGGCTTACGGCCGCGTGCTGGCGGCCCGCTTTGCCGGTCGCCGCGAGAAGCTGCTGCTGGAGCCGGGGCGTTCGCTGGTCGGCAACGCCGGCCTGCTGCTGACCCGCGTCGAGTACCTGAAGCCGGGCGAAGACAGAAATTTCGCCATCGTCGACGCGGCGATGAACGACCTGATGCGACCCGCGCTGTACGAGGCGTATCACGAGATCGTCGCCGTCAACGAACGCAGCGACCCGCCGAAGCGCTACGACATCGTCGGCCCGATCTGCGAAACCGGCGATTTCCTTGGCTTTGCGCGCGATCTCGCGGTCGAGGAAGGCGACCTGCTGGCCCTGCTTTCGGCCGGTGCCTACGGCATGAGCATGGCTTCGAACTACAATTCGCGTCCTCGGGCAGCGGAAATTCTGGTCGACAAGAATGAAATTCACCTAATACGTGAACGCGAAAATCAAACCGACATGATGTCCGGAGAGCGGCGTATTTATTGACGATCTTTGACATGGCCCGGTATTGAATTTCCCGGGTTTTTAGTGTCGCATCGATACATTTTGCTTCACTGCGACATTCTCCCCATGGTCGATTCCACTGAATCTTGACTATTCATTGAACACCGTTCAAAAGCCACTAGAATGAAGCTCACCAAGCGGAGCCTCGGTATCGCCCGTTTCTAGCGGGTTCCGGGCAGAACGGTTGCCTGTTGATACCACGCTTTGGAAGTGCAAACTCTGACTGCACGTGGCTTCAAGCTGTAGTGATATGTGAATGTGTTCAACTTCTAAGGAGTGTTATATGGCAACAGTGAAAAAACCCGCCGCTAAACCGGCAGCCAAAAAGGCAGCACCCGCCAAAAAACCGGCGGCCAAGAAACCCGTAGCCAAGAAAGCGGCTCCGGCCAAAAAGCCCGCAGCTAAAAAGCCCGTCGCCAAGAAAGCGGCCCCGGCCAAAAAGCCCGCAGCTAAAAAGCCCGTCGCCAAGAAGGCAGCCCCGGCCAAAAAGCCCGCAGTTAAAAAAGCGGTCGCCAAGAAGCCTGTAGCTAAAAAGGCCGTCGCCAAAAAGCCTGTAGCTAAAAAAGCGGTCGCGAAGAAGCCTGTAGCCAAAAAGGCCGTCGCTAAGAAGCCCGTAGCTAAAAAAGCGGTCGCGAAGAAGCCTGTAGCCAAGAAGGCGGCCCCGGCCAGAAAGCCCGCAGCTAAAAAGCCCGTAGCCAAGAAGGCAGCTCCGGCCAAAAAGCCTGCAGCCAGAAAGCCCGCAGTCAAGGCAGCTCCGGCCAAAAAGCCTGCAGCTAAAAAGCCTGCAGCCAAGAAGGCAGCTCCGGCGAAGAAGCCTGTCGCGAAGAAGGCGGCTCCCGCCAAACCCGCGCCGGCACCTTCCGTCGCACCTGCACCCGCACCGGCGGTACCGGTCATCAAGCCGTTCGGGCTTTAAACAGGTCGGGCATTGCCCAATCTGAAACGGGGGCTTGTCCCCCGTTTTTTTATGGGCGCGGCCGGGGGCTTGTCCCCCTTTTTTTATCCGTAACAAGGGCTTGCCCGCCGGTTTTCTTATGATCGGCGGGGGCGTTGCCCCTCGTTTTTCATGAACGACCGGGCAGCCTCTTTGCTAGCCGGCCGGCTTCACCCCGTCCGGCTTGCGACCTGCGGCTTGCCGTCCCCACCGCGTGCTGGCTGCATTCAATGCCGCCACGCCCCACGGCAGACGCAGGACCAGCAGCAGCGCCAGTGCGCCGCCATAGAGCAGGGGCTCGGTCAGGTCTTTCTTCACCAGCCACAGGTAATGGATCACGCCCAGCAGCGCAATGGCATAGACCAGGCGATGCAGATGCTGCCAGCGCCGGCCCAGCCGGCGCATCATGGCGTGCGTCGAGGTCACGGCCAGTGGAATGAGCAGCACGAAGGCGCTGAAACCGACCGTGATGAAGGGGCGCTTGACGATGTCGCGGGCAATGGCCGCCGGGTCGAAGAACTGGTCCAGCCAGATGTAGGTGACGAAATGCAGGCTGGCGTAGAAGAAGGTGAACAGCCCCAGCATGCGCCGGTAACGAATGAGGTCAGCACGTCCGGTCAGCCGCCGCAGCGGGGTGACGGACAGCGTGACCAGCAGTCCGACCAGGGTCCAGGTGCCGGTCGAGCGCGTGATGAACTCGATGGGGTTTGCCCCCAGACCGCCGCCCAGCCCGAGCGCGATCAGCCGCCCCAGCGGCAGCAGGCACAGCAGCGCAATCCAGAGCTTCGGGTTGCGCAGGACTGCGCTCATCAAAAGAGCTTTTTCAGGTCCATGCCACGGTACAGCGACGCCACTTGGTCGCCGTAGCCGTTGAACATCAGCGTGTCGCGCTTGCGGAATTCACCGATGCGGCGCTCCTTCGCCTGGCTCCAGCGCGGGTGGTCGACCTGCGGATTGACGTTGGAATAGAAGCCATACTCGGCGGGCGCAGCCGCCGTCCAGGACGAGACTGGCTGCTTCTCGACGAAGCGGATTTTGACGATGGACTTGGCGCTCTTGAAGCCATATTTCCATGGCACCACCAGGCGGATCGGCGCGCCGTTCTGGTTCGGCAGCACTTCGCCATAGAGTCCGACCGCCAGCAGGGTCAGCGGATGCATCGCCTCGTCTAGCCGCAGGCCTTCGGTATACGGCCAGTCGAGCACACGCGAGCGCAGGCCCGGCATCTGCCTCGGATCGTTCAGCGTGACGAACTCGACGTATTTCGCATTTCCGGTGGGTTCGGCGCGGCGGATGAGTTCATTGAGGGGATAGCCGACCCAGGGGATCACCATCGACCAGCCTTCGACGCAGCGCATCCGATAGACACGCTCTTCGAGCGGGGCGAGCTTCAGCAGCGCATCGATGTCCCAGGCCTGCGGGCGGCGCACCTCGCCTTCGACCGCCACCGTCCACGGACGGGTTTTCAGGCTGCCCGCCTGTCTGGCCGGGTCGCTCTTGCCGGTGCCGAACTCATAGAAGTTGTTGTAGGTGGTCACGTCCTTGTACGGGGTGCTGGCCTCGGTCAGCCTGTAGGCGCTGTCGCGCACGCCGGCCAGCTTGGCCCCGGCGGCGCGTGCATCCGGCCCGATGCCGAACGCGGCACCGGCCGCCAGCGCGCCCATGCCCTGCATGAAGCGGCGACGGTCACGGTAGATTTCGGGCGGGGTGATTTCAGACGGGGCGATGTCGGTGGGCAGGCGGATCAGCATGGCGGTGTCCTGGTTGGGCGTACGTTGCAATCAGTCGGATCACGCACGCAATCCTTACATAGTCTGTCTCGGGTTGACTCCGACGCGCGGTTTTTGTTTCGGTGCGGAACTGCTAAGGTGCGCTCCTATCGTACGTCTTTGTTCTTTTTGCGGAATTCTCCATGCGCGCACTGCTCCTGCTGTTATTCGTTCCCTCCTTCGCCTTCGCCCAGGCAGGTGGCCCGCCCTTCATTCCGGTCAACATGATGAAAGCCACCGCCACGCCGATGACGAACACCGTCAACGCGGTGGGCGCGCTGATTGCCGAGGACAGCGTGGTGCTGCGGCCGGAAATCGACGGCCGCATCGACAGGCTGCAGTTCAAGGAAGGCCAGCCGGTGAAAAAGGGTGCAGTGCTGGTGGTGCTCGATTCCGCCGAGCAGCGTTCCCGCGTGGCCGCCGCCGAGGCCGAACTGAAGCTGGCACAAAGCCGCTACACCCGCAGCGAGGAACTGGTCGCGCAGAATTTCATTTCGCGCCAGGCGCTCGACGAGGCGCGCGCCAACCTCGACATCCTGCGCGCACGCCTGCGCCAGGAACAGGTGGCGCTCAGCAAGACCTCGATCCGCGCGCCCTTCGCCGGCGTGGCCGGTCTGCGTCAGGTCAGCCCCGGCGCCTATGTCGGCAAGGGCGACGACCTGGTGCGGCTGGACGCGCTCGGCACTCTGAAACTGGAAGTGCCGGTGCCCGAAACGGCGCTGCCGCTGGTGCGCATCGGCCAGCCGATCAAGCTGACCGTCGATGCGCTACCGGGACAAACCTTCAGCGGTACCGTGCACGCCATCGATCCGGTGGTCGACCCGGTCAGTCGTAACGTTCGCGTCCGCGCGCGCATCGCCAACCCCAAAGGCCAGCTCAAGCCCGGCATGTTTGCCCGCGCCACCGCCGACCTCGGCGGCAGGACCCACGCCATCCTGCTGCCCGAACAGGTCATCGTGCCGCGTGCGGATGGCAGCTATGTGTTCCTCGCGGTCGACGGCAAGGCCGAGCTGCGCAAGGTCGAGCTGGGCAAGCGCGATCCGGGCCGGGTCGAAATCGTTTCCGGCGTGGCCGAGGGCGACACCGTCATCCTCGACGGTCAGATCAAGCTGCGCCCAGGCGTGCCCGTGATCACGCTCGAGCAGGCGGCGCAGCGGATGAAACTCCAGTCGGGCAAACCGCCGGCACGCTGAGCACGCCCGCTACCCCATCGCTCTCGCTCAACGCTTTCACCCTGGATAAGCCATGATTCTGTCCGACCTCTCGATCCGCCGACCGGTGCTGGCCACCGTGATGAGCCTGATGATCATCCTGATCGGCCTCATCGCCTTCGACCGCCTGCCGGTGCGCGAATACCCCAACATCGACGCGCCGGTGGTGTCGGTGCGCACGGTCTACCCAGGCGCCTCGGCGGCGGTGATGGAAAGCCAGATCACCAAGCCGCTGGAGGATTCGCTGTCGGGTATCGAAGGCATCCGAACGATCAAGTCGGTCAGCCGCGAAGCGGTCAGCCAGATCACGGTGGAGTTCGTGCAGTCGCGCGACCCCGAAGCCGCCGCCAACGACACGCGCGACCGCGTGGCGCGCGTGCGCGGCCTGCTGCCCGGCGAAGCGGAAGACCCGGTGGTCGCCAAGATCGAAGCCGACGCCCAGGCCATCATCTGGCTGGCGTTTTCCAGCGACCGCCAGTCGCCACTGGAAATCACCGACTACGCCGACCGCGTGGTGGCCGATCAGCTGAAGACCCTGCCGGGCGTCGCCTCGGTGATCATCGGCGGGCAGCGCCGCTACGCCATGCGTCTGTGGCTCGACCCCAGCCGCATGGCCGCGCTGGGCGTGACGGTGCAGGACGTTGAAACCGCGCTCAGGAGCCAGAACACCGAGCTGCCCTCGGGCCGGATCGAAGGCCCGATGCGCGAATTCACCGTGCTGGCCGAAACCGACCTCAAGACACCGGAGGAATTCGAGCGCGTCATCATCCGCGAAAGCGACGGCGCGCTGGTGCGCCTGGGCGACCTGGGACGCGCCGAAATCGGCGCCGCGGACGAGCGCAACATCGTGCGCGTCAACGGCCGCGCTGCGGTGGGCCTGGGCATCGTCAAGCAGTCCACCGCCAATACGCTGGCGGTGGCGCAGGCGGTCAAGGCCGAACTGCCGCGGCTCGAAGCAGAACTGCCCGAGGGCATGCAGCTGCGGGTCGGCTTCGACAGCTCGATTTTCATCGAAAAATCGATCGACGCCGTCTACACCACCATGATCGAGGCGATGGTGCTGGTGGTCGCGGTGATCTTCCTGTTCCTGCGTAACTGGCGCGCCACGCTGATTCCCTTTGTCACCATCCCGGTGTCGCTGATCGGCGCCTTCATCTTTCTCTATGCGATGGGCTTCACCATCAACGTGCTGACCCTCTTGGGGCTGGTGCTGGCGATCGGCCTGGTGGTCGACGACGCCATCGTCATGCTGGAAAACATCTACCGCCACATCGAGGAAGGTATGCCGCCGTATGAGGCGGCGGTCAAGGGCGCCAAGGAGATCGGCTTTGCGGTCGTGGCGATGACGCTGACGCTGGTCGCCGTGTTCGCGCCGCTGGCCTTTGCCGAGGGCAATACCGGCAAGCTGTTCACCGAATTTGCGATGACGGTGGCGGCGGCGGTTCTGGTCTCGGGCTTTGTCGCGCTGACGCTGACGCCGATGATGGCGAGCAAGATGCTGCGCCACGAAACCCGCCACGGTGCCTTCTTCAACTTTGGCGAACGCATGCTGAACGGGCTCAACAGCGGCTATACCCGTGGCCTGACCCGGGTCATGCGCCACCCCGTGATCGTCGCGGTGGTGTTCGTGCTCGTCGCGGTCGCCGCCTTCGGCCTGCTGAAGTCGCTGAAATCGGAGCTGGCCCCGACCGAGGATCGCGGCTTCTTCATCGGCTTCATGCTGGCGCCCGAAGGTTCCACGCTGCAATACACCGACCAGTACGCGCGCCAGCTCGAGGGCATCTATCAGAACGTGCCGGAAGTCCGCACCGCCTTCGTCGTCGTCGCGCCCGGCCTGGAGCGCCCCAACCCGGTCAACACCGCGCTGTCGTTCGTGATGCTCGACCCGTGGGAGGAACGCAGCCGCAGCCAGATGGACATCACCGCCAGCCTCGGCCCGCAGATGTTCATGGGCATGCCGGGCGTGCTCGCCTTCCCGATCAACCCGCCCTCGCTCGGCCAGAGCTTCCGCAATCCGCCGCTGCAGTTCGTGGTGCAGGCGCCCAGCTACGACGAGCTGAACACGGCGGTCGAGGCGTTGATGGCCAAGGTGCGCGAATACCCGGGGCTGTCCAACCCCGACACCGACCTCAAGCTGACCAAGCCCCAGCTCAAGGTCGACATCAACCGCGACAAGGCCGCCCAGATGGGGGTCGGCATCGACACCATCGGCCGCACCCTGGAAACCCTGCTCGGCGGCCGCGAAGTCACACGTTTCAAGCGCGACAGCGAGCAATACGATGTCATCGTCCAGCTCGATCCCGCCGCCCGTGCCGTGCCGCAGGACCTGACCGCGCTCTATGTGCGCGGCCGCGACGGCGGGCTCACCCCGCTGTCCAACCTGGTCGCGCTGACCGAGACCGTGGCGCCCAAGGAGCTCAACCACTTCAACCGCCAGCGCGCCGCGATCATCTCGGCCAACATCGCGCCCGGCTACACCCTTGGCGAAGCGCTCGCCTTCATGGACCAGGCCGCGGCCGAAACGCTGCCGCCGAGCGCCCGCACCACGCTGGATGGACAGTCGCGCGAATTCCGCGAATCGGGACAAACGCTGCTGATCACCTTCGCGCTGGCGCTGGTCATCATCTATCTGGTGCTGGCGGCGCAGTTCGAAAGCTTCGTCTCGCCCTTCATCATCATGCTGACGGTGCCGCTCGCCGCCACCGGCGCGCTCTTGGCGCTGAAGCTCAGCGGCGGCACCCTCAACGTCTACAGCCAGATCGGTCTGGTGATGCTGGTCGGCCTGATCACCAAGCATGGCATTCTGATCGTCGAGTTCGCCAACCAGCTGCGTGCGCGCGGCAAGCGCAAGGTCGAGGCGGTGATCGAGGCGGCCAGCCTGCGCCTGCGCCCGATCCTGATGACCACCGCCGCAATGGTGCTGGGCGCGGTGCCGCTGGCGCTCGCCAGCGGCGCCGGCGCAGAATCGCGCTCGCCGATCGGCTGGGTCATCGTCGGCGGCCTGCTGCTCGGCACCCTCTTGACGCTGTTCGTCATCCCGGTGGCCTATACCCTGCTGACGCGCGAGCGCGCAGAGGCAGTCGACACCGTCCCGCCACAGGCCGAACCCGCTCCCAACTGACGAACTCGCCCGCGGTCCTGACGAAGCTTCGTCGGGACCGCGGGCGGCCCTCTCTTCATCAAGCCGTCAAACCCGCCTGATTTAATGCGGTTTTCCACGCCATGCGGCGCCCCCGGAGACTGGCATGAACCCTGCTCATATCCTTGCAAAGACAACGCAAGGAGAGACCGAAATGATCGAACTTGAACCCGGTAGCACCCTGGACATCAGCCTGAAGGAAGACAGCCAGGGCCGCGACCGTGTCGAAGTGTCGCTGGTTGCCCACGACTGCCGCCTGACCCTGACACCGCATCAAGCCCGGGTACTGGCAACCGAGCTGATCATGGCGGTCAACCGGGCCGAAGTGCGCAGCAACCTTAAGCACAGCCAGAACGTGGTGCGCAGTCCGCAGCCGGCCGATCAAAAGAAGCGCGGCCTGTTTCACCAGGCGTTCGCCAAATAGATTCCAGGCCAGTCGGCTTCGACTGGACCCCGGGGTCGCGGGCAGCCTTGCTGAAAACGACCCTATAAGAAGCCTCCGGTTTGTCGGAGGTCCGCCATCCATGATAGGGTGGCACGTAGGCGCGATGGATTCGTCCTCGCGCCTTTTTATTTCCTCATTTTTCCATTCCGGCCTTCTAGGCCATTCCACTTTTACGCAGGAACCCGTATGGCCGTCATCGAACTCACCCAGGAAAACTTCGAATCCACCATCAACGGCAACGACGTCGTCGTCGTCGACTTCTGGGCGCCCTGGTGCGGCCCCTGCCGCGGCTTTGCCCCGATTTTCGAGGCCGCCGCCGAGAAGCACGCCAATATCGTGTTCGCCAAGGTCAATACCGAAGTCGAGCAGGATCTGGCCGGCTACTTCCAGATCCGCTCGATTCCCACGCTGATGGTGTTCCGCGAACAGGTCATCCTCTACTCGGAGGCCGGCTCGCTGCCCGCCAATGCGCTGGACTCGCTGATCGAACAGGTCATGGGACTGGACATGGCGCAGGTCCACAAGGACATCGCCGACCAGCAGGGGCAGCAGGGCGCCGGGCCGGCCTGATTCAGGGCCGGTTGACGCTCAGCAGCTGCCGCAGCAACGGCAGCGTGATCGGGCGCCGCGTTTCCAGACTGAACCGGTCCAGCGCCTCCAGCACCCGCAGCAGGTTCTGCATGTCGCGCGCGGTGTGGTTCAGCAGATAGTCCGCCACCTGGGGATCCAGCCGGAAACCCAGGGTGTCGGCATGCTGGCTCAAGGCAGCACGTTTTTCGGCGTCGTCCAGCGCCTGCAGCTGGAACACCAGTCCCCAGCCCAGCCGGGTCCTGAGCTCCGGCATCAGCGGCAGCTCGGCCGGCGCCACGCTGCCCGCTGCCAGCCACAATCCGCCCGCCTCGCGCACCCGGTTGAACGCGGCAAACCCGGCGTGCTGCTGCTGCGCGTCCCAGTGTTCCACCTGTACCGCAATCACCGCCTGCGCCGCCTGCTGGCCGCTAAAATCAACCGTCATGCCGCGTGCCTCGCAGGCATGGGCCCAGGCCGTCAGCAAATAACGCTTGCCGCTTCCCGGCGCGCCCCAGACATAGACCATGCGCTCGGCTGCGCTGCCGTCGAGCATGGCCTGCAACTGCGCCATCAGCTCGACATTGCGCCCCGCCACAAAACGGGCGAGTTCGGGCCGGGCCGGCGGACGGACATCGAGTAGGAGCTGCTGCATGGGGCGCAAGGATAAGGCATAAGCCGCGCTGTGCTCCACAAAAACCCATCCGCCGCCGCGTGAAAGCGCCTGCTGCGCAGCGCTATACTTGAGTGCTTTCCACCCTGTGTCGAACGTCCCGATGAAGCTCGCTTTTCCCATTCCGGTCCGCCCCGTGATCCAGCCGCCCCCGATGGTGGAGGAAGTGCTGGCCGACGATGAGCGCGCCGAGCTGAAGGCGCGCATCAAGCGCCTGATGAAGGAACAGGATGCGGTGCTGGTCGCGCACTACTACACCTCAGCCGACCTGCAGGACCTGGCCGAGGAAACCGGCGGCTGCGTGTCGGATTCGCTGGAGATGGCGCGCTTCGGCCACGCGCATCCGGCCAGGACGCTGATCGTCGCCGGGGTCAAGTTCATGGGCGAAACGTCCAAGATTCTCAACCCCGAAAAGCGCGTGATCATGCCCGACCTCGCGGCCGACTGCTCGCTCGACCTCGCCTGTCCGGCCGATGAATTCGCCGCCTTTTGCGACGCGCACCCGGACCGGCTCTCGGTCGTCTACGCCAACACCAGCGCCGCGGTGAAGGCACGCGCCGACTGGGTCGTCACCTCCGGAATCGCGGTCAAGATCGTCACCTACCTGCACCGGCAGGGCCACGCGCTGCTGTGGGCGCCGGACCGTCATCTGGGCGACTACGTGCAGCGCATCAGCGGCGCCGACATGCTGCTGTGGCAGGGGTCGTGCGTGGTGCACGAGGCATTCAAGGCCGAGGCGCTCGCGAAACTGCGCGCCGAACACCCGGACGCCGCGGTGCTGGTGCACCCCGAGTCGCCCGCACCGGTAATCGCACTGGCCGACGTGGTCGGCTCGACCACGCAGCTGATCGAGGCGGTGCGAACCCTGCCGAATCCGGAATTCATAGTCGCCACCGACAACGGCATCTTCCACAAGATGCGCGCCGCGGCACCCGGCAAGCTGTTGCTGGAAGCGCCGACCGCAGGCGAAGGCGCGACCTGTCAATCGTGCGCGCACTGCCCGTGGATGGCGATGAACGGTTTGCGCAAGCTCGCCGCCGTACTGGAGCAGGGGGGCAACGAAATCCATATCGAGGAATCCATTCGCGCCAGGGCGGCGGTCTCGATCCAGCGCATGCTGGACTTCGCGGCGGCCGACAAGGCCGGCCGCATCCAGCTGGGCGACTGAGGGACGCACGCCATGGCGGGGAGCAGCCTGCTCGCGCTGATCGACGACATCGCCACCATCCTCGACGACGTGTCGGTGATGACCAAGGTCGCGGCGAAGAAAACCGCCGGCGTACTGGGCGATGACCTTGCACTGAACGCCCAGCAGGTCTCGGGGGTGAAGGCCGAGCGTGAACTGCCGGTGGTGTGGGCCGTTGCCAAAGGCTCGCTGATCAACAAGGCGATTCTGGTGCCGGCGGCGCTCGCGATCAGCGCATTCGCATCCTGGGCGATCACCCCGCTGCTGATGCTGGGCGGCGCCTTTCTCAGCTACGAAGGTTTCGAAAAGCTGGCGCACAAATTCCTTCATCGCGAGGAAGCCGCAGCCCATCGCAGCGAACTCGCCCAGGCGGCGGCCGACCCTGCTATCGATCTGGTTGCGCTGGAAAAAGACAAGATCAAGGGCGCGGTCCGCACCGACTTCATCCTGTCGGCCGAAATCATCGTCATCACCCTCGGCACCGTCGCGGCCGCGTCGTTCGGCAAGCAGGTCGCCGTGCTCACCGGCATTGCGCTGGTGATGACCGTGGGTGTCTACGGCCTGGTCGCCGGCATCGTCAAGCTCGACGACGCCGGGCTCTACCTCAGCCAGCGCCCGTCCCGCTGGACGCGCGCGCTGGGGCACCGCATCCTCGCCGCCGCGCCGGTTCTGATGAAAAGCCTGGCCGTCATCGGGACTGCAGCGATGTTCCTGGTCGGCGGCGGCATCCTGGTGCACGGCCTGCCCGGCACCCATGAGCTGGTCCAGGCCGTCGCCCATGCCGCTGAAACGCTGCCGGTGATTGGTGGCGCGCTGGCCATGCTCGTTCCGTTTCTAATTGATGCGCTGGCCGGCATCGTTGCGGGCGCCGTGGTTCTGGGCGGCGTGACAGCCGCACGGCGGGTGATTCGATAATCCGGCGGCCGGTTTATTTCTGGAACGGCTGGATCAGCTTGCGCACCGTGTCGTAGGCCGCGTCATCGACCACCACAAAACCGTCGTAGCCCTTGTCGAAGGCTTCCAGCGTGGCCGCCCGCTCGGGCGTGCTTTTGTTCAGGGCCAGCAGGGCATCGCGCAGCTTGGTGCGCACCGCTTCCGGCATGCCGGGGTGAACGGCGATGATGTAGGACGGCAGCGACGGCGTGCTGCCGATGACGACGATGCCTTTGCTCTTGAATTCCTCGGCGAGCGAGTCTTTCAGGATGCCGCCGTCAAAATCGCCCGCGATCACGGCCTTGGCAATGTTGTCGTAATGCTTGAGGTAGGCGAACGACGAAAAGTCGCCCGATTTCAGGCCCATCGACTCGACCGCGGCACGCTGCAGCAGGGCTTTTTCGTCGCCGAAGGCAAAGCGCTTGCCTTTGAGGTCGGTTGGGGTTTTGATCCCGGAGCCCGCCTTCACCCCGATCACCAGCGAAAAGTGCGGGCGTCCGTCGGCGGTGGGTGCGACCAGCGGAATCACGCCGTATTTCTTGTGCGCATCGATGTAGGCAACGGGCGTCAGGTAGGCGATCTGCGTCTGCCCCTTGCCGAGGTCGTCCACCGCCGAACCGAGATTGGGCGACGGCCGGAAGCGCACGTTGAGGTTGGTGGTGAGCGCCAGGTAATTGGTCAGCGCGCTCAGGCGCTTGATCATCTCGACCGGGATATCCATCGCTACCGACCCCATCGTGACTTCGGCGGCTGGCGCCGCCTGCGCCTGCGCCGCCGACGCGGCAGCAAGCGAAGCTCCGGCGAACAGCGCAGCCAGTACGGTGTTCAAGGTCCGAATCGGTTTCATGAAGTTATCCTTTCCTGCAATTGGGGGATGGCGTCGGCATACACCCTGTAACAGTTGCGGCCCGCGTTCTTGGCCTGGTAAAGCGCCTTGTCCGCCGCGTAATACAGTTCCTGCGGAGTCTTCATCGCTTCGGTGTACTGGGCGATGCCCACGCTGAGGCTGATGTTCATGCGGAATCCGTCGTAGTTGAACGGATGCGCGCGCACACTTTCGGTCAGGATGTCGACGAACATCGTCGCCTGTTCGATATTCGTGTGATACAGCACGATGCCGAACTCGTCGCCGCCCAACCGGGCCGGCAGGTCGGACTTGCGCACATGCAGGCGCAGCAGGGTGCCGATATCGCGCAGCACCTCGTCGCCGGCGCCGTGGCCATGGGTGTCGTTCACCTGCTTGAACAGGTCGATGTCGAACAGCACCAGCGTGATGTCCTCGGCAAAGCGCTCGGACTGATGGAACATGCGCGACAGGGTTTCATCGAACTTGCGGCGGTTCGGCAGTTCGGTCAGCCAGTCGGTCGTCGCCATCGCGCCGAGCAGGTCGAGCGCGTGTTCGAGTTCGCGCGTGCGCCCGCCGAGCTGGATATTCTTTTCGCGCAGCTCCTCGTTGGCAAAATCGATCTTGCCCTGCAACTGGCGGTGGTAATCGGCAAGCGACTTGTTGAGCGTGTTGAACACCGATACCAGCCGCCCGATCTCGTCCCGGCTCTTGACCTCGAGATCACGGACAATGAAGGAATCCCCCTGCTTGACCGCTTCTTCCATCGCAGTCGTCAGGTTGTGGATGGGCGACACGATGCCGAACGAGGTAAACAGGTAGACGATCAGGCCCAGCACGGTGCCGAAGGCAATCTGCTCGACCAGCACGCGCCAGTACAGCGCATTGAGCGCGCTTTCCATCGCGTCGGTCGAAATATCAACGGAAGTGGCGCCGATGGCCTGGCCGTCGAACAGGATGGGCGAATTGAAGCGTTTGTAATTTTTGTCGCTGCCCGCGTCCGTCTGGCCGGACTGTGCCATCGCCCGGCCACTCTGGTTGCGGATGACGACACGAATCACGTTATTTTGCTTCGCCACGTTCTGGGCGAGGATTTCCAGGTTGCCGTAGTCGTAGCCGGCCACCAGCGAAGCGGCGCCGGACGCCGTGGCATTGGCCACGCTCTGGCCGGCCTTGTCGATCATCTCGCCGAGCGGACCGCGCTCGTTCTGCACCCGGACCACACCGATCGCGGCCGACGTGATGAGCACGCCAGCCATGACATAACCGATGAGTTTGGTACTCAGGCCAAACTGCAAACTGATCTCCTGACAGGAAGCGGGCAGGCTGAATAGCCCGCCGTTTAGCAGTTATCGGCCGAATCGATCGGAACTGAAGATGGTCATCCCGTACCAGACCGGGCCAAGCCCTCCTGGCAGCGGGGCCCGAAACGAAGCCATTTCCCGTAAAATACCGGCTTTGAAGCAGATCGCACCGGTGCCGCGCCAGCGGCCGCCGGCGCCCACCCCGCATGACCGCACGCCTGCGCGAAATCCCCTACAACTACACCTCGTTTTCCGACCGCGAAATCGTCATCCGCCTGCTCGGCGCCGACGCCTGGCGCGTGCTCGACACGCTGCGTGGCGAACGCAAGACCGGACGCTCGGCGCGCATGCTGTTCGAAGTGCTGGGCGACATCTGGGTGGTGCGGCGCAACCCTTATCTGGAAGACGACCTGCTCGACAACCCCAAGCGCCGCCAGATGCTGATCGACGCGTTGCGGCATCGCCTGCACGAGATCGAAGTGCGGCGTCAGGGCAACGAACTGGTGGGCCAGTTGCTGGAGGCGGCCGGCCGTGCAGTCCGCGAATTCGAGGCCTGGTTCGACGACACCGCCAGCCTGCGCGCGCGCATCCTGCGCCGTCTGGCGGGCGTAACCCGCAAGGACAACATCGCGTTCGACGGCCTGGCGCGTGTCTCGCACGTCACTGACGCCACCGACTGGCGCGTCGAATACCCCTTCGTGGTGCTGACCCCGGATACCGAAGCCGAGATGGCCGCGCTGGTGGCCGGGCTGATCGAGCTGGGGCTGACGATCATCCCGCGCGGCGGCGGCACCGGCTATACCGGCGGCGCGGTGCCGCTCACCGACAAGGCCGCGGTCATCAACACCGAAAAGCTCGAATTCCTGAGCGCGGTCGAAATGCGCCACCTGCCGGGCGTCGAATTCGAAGTCCCCACCATTCACTGCGGCGCGGGCGTCGTCACCAAGCGGGTAATGGAGGCGGCCGATGCGGCCGGCCTGGTGTTCGCTGTCGATCCCACCTCGGCCGACGCCTCGACCATCGGCGGCAACGTGTCGATGAACGCCGGCGGCAAGAAAGCGGTGCTGTGGGGCACCGCGCTCGACAACCTGGTGTCGTGGCGCATGGTCACGCCGGATGCCGACTGGATCGAGGTCACCCGGCTCAACCACAACCGCGGCAAGATCCACGACACCACCGCCGCCAGTTTCGAAATCCGCCGCTTCGGCCCGGACGGCAAAACGGCCAAGGGTTCGCCGGACATTCTCACCATCCCCGGCAGCCGCTTCCGCAAGACGGGGCTCGGCAAGGACGTCACCGACAAGTTCCTCGCCGGTCTGCCCGGCATCCAGAAGGAAGGCTGCGACGGCCTGATCACCTCGGCGCGCTTCATCCTGCACCGGCTGCCGGCCCATGCCCGTACCGTCTGCCTGGAATTTTTTGGCAGCGCGCGCGAGGCCACGCCGGCCATCGTCGAAGTGAAGGATTACTGCGACGCCCACCCCGACATCCTGCTGGCTGGCCTGGAACACCTCGACACGCGCTACCTGAAGGCGGTCGGCTATGCCACCAAGGCACCGCGGGCGGCGCGCCCGAACATGGTGCTGTTGATCGACGTGGTGTCGGACAACGACGTTGCAGTGGGCGAAGCGGCCTCGAAAATCGTCCAGATCGCCAACGCGCGCGGCGGCGAAGGCTTCATCGCCGTGTCGGCGGAAACCCGCCGCATATTCTGGCTCGACCGCGCCCGCACCGCGGCCATCGCAGCGCACACCAATGCGTTCAAGATCAACGAAGACGTGGTGATTCCGCTGCCGCGCCTGGGCGACTACACCGACGGCATCGAGCGCATCAATATCGAGCTGTCGATCAGCAACAAGCTCAGGCTGCTCGATGCGCTGGGCGAATTTTTCGCCGGCAAACTGCCGCTGCTGGAAGACGAGGACACCGTCGCCGACCCCGCGCAGGTCGAGGAAAAGCGCCAGCATGCGAACGCCCTGATCGAATCGGTGCGCGCGCGCTGGGCCGGTTACCTGGCCAAGCTCGACGCGCCACTTGCCGCGGATGTAAGCGAAGCCCCCACCCCGCCCCCCTCGCCCCTGACCGCCTTCTCCGCGCTGCGCGACAAGCACATCCGCGTGTCGTGGAAGCGCGAGGTGCGACACGAGCTGCACCAGTTCTTCATCGGCCGCGAATTCGCCCCGGTGCTCGAAGCCTGCGACCGCATCCATAAAGAGGTGCTGAAGAGCCGTGTGTTCGTGGCGCTGCACATGCACGCCGGCGACGGCAACGTACACACCAACATCCCGGTCAACTCCGACGACTACGCCATGCTGCAGGCCGCCAACGCGGCGGTGGCGCGCATCATGGCGCTGGCAACCGAACTCGGCGGCGTGATTTCGGGCGAGCACGGCATCGGCCTGACCAAGCTGGAGTTCCTCGACGACGCCAGCATTGCGACCTTCGCCAGCTACAAGCAGAAGGTGGATCCGGGCGGCCGCTTCAACAAGGGCAAGCTTTTGCCCGGCGCCGATCTGCGCAATGCCTACACGCCGTCGTTCGGTCTACTGGAAGCCGAGTCGATCATTCTCGAAGCCTCCGAAACCGGCGCGATTGCCGATTCGATCAAGGACTGCCTGCGCTGCGGTAAGTGCAAGCCGGTGTGCAACACCCACATCCCGCGCGCCAACTTACTGTACAGCCCGCGCAACAAGATCCTCGCGACCTCGCTGCTGATCGAGGCTTTTTTGTACGAGGAACAGACGCGCCGCGGCGTGTCGCTCAAGCACTTCGAGGAATTCGGCGACGTCGCCGACCACTGCACCATCTGCCACAAGTGCAAGAACCCGTGCCCGGTCGATATCGATTTCGGCGACGTCTCGATCGCCATGCGCAACCTGCTGCGCAAGCAGGGCAAGAAGGCCTTCAACCCCGGCACCTGGGCGTCGATGGCCTTCCTGAACGCGACCGATCCCGCCACCATCAAAGCACTCAGGAAGCCGCTGATCGAGTGGGGCTACGCTGCGCAACGCATGGGTCATACCCTGTTCAAGCGCATGGGCCTGATCCAGGCGCAGACAAAAAACCCGCCCGCCTCGCTGGGGCGCCCCAAGGTCGTCGCGCAAGTCATCCATCTGGTCAACAAGCCGATGCCGGGCGGCCTGCCGAAGAAAACCTCGCGCGCACTGCTGGGGCTGGAAGATGCCTCCATCGTGCCGATCCTGCGCAACCCGGCCAAGCTGTCTGATGACGCCGACGCTGTGTTCTACTTCCCCGGTTGCGGCTCGGAGCGGCTGTTCTCCCAGGTGGGGCTCGCAACGCAGGCAATGTTGTTCGAGCTGGGCGTGCAAACCGTGCTGCCGCCCGGCTACCTGTGCTGCGGCTACCCACAGACCGCGGGCGGCCAGGCCGACAAGGGCGAGGCGATCACCGCGCAGAACCGCGTGCTGTTCCACCGCGTCGCCAATACGCTGAACTACCTCGACATCAAGACCGTGATCGTGTCGTGCGGCACCTGCATGGACCAGCTGCTAAAATACGAATTCGAGAAGATCTTCCCCGGCTGCCGCCTGCTCGACATCCACGAATACCTGATGGAAAAAGGCGTCAAGCTGGAAGATGTCAGCGGCGAGCGCTACCTCTACCACGACCCCTGCCACACGCCGATGAAGACCCACGCGCCGATGAAGGTCGCGAATGCCCTGCTGGGCGGCTCGCCTGAAAATAGCGTGGTGAAACTCTCCGACCGCTGCTGTGGCGAATCCGGCACGCTTGCGGTGAGCCGCCCCGACATCTCGACCCAGATCCGCTTCCGCAAGGAAGAGGAAATCCGCGCCGGCGTCGCCGCGCTCGGCCAGGAAGGCAAGGGGCCGGTCAAGCTGCTGACCAGCTGCCCGTCGTGCCTGCAGGGCCTGGCACGCTACAGCGACGACGCCGGCACCGAGCCGGACTACATCGTGATCGAGCTGGCAAAGAAACTGCTGGGGGAAAACTGGATGGCGAACTACCTCACCCGTGTAGGCAACGGGGGCATTGAGCGAGTGCTGCTGTAAACCACGCCCCAGGGTTTCAGGTACACACTAAAGATGTTTGCAGCCTAATCGCATCCTGCGCCGGGTCGGATGCTGATGCGGGGGGAAGTTTCGCCGGGATTCCAGGTTTTATATTGGATTAAGGGAAGCGTCCCGTTTGTTCTGTTCATATATTCTGTTCGGGTTTTCACTAGGGGATTCAGATGCACACTAAGTGGCGGTCCCCTTTTTATTTCGGCCCGTCAAGGAGTGTTCATCTTGCAATAAAACTATTGGGTGGATTCAAGACATTTTTCTGGAAGCGGTTGTTTCCATCCGCTGTAGCTAACCATTGCCCCACTTTGCGAAATAATGCAAACCTCACTGATGATCGGGTGAAAACGGACAACGGCAAGATAATGTTCCCCTGAAATGTTTTCAAGAAATGAAAACTTATACACTTTTTTTTGGGCATCAGAAAACAAAAGTTTAGGATCCGTCAAATTGAAATGTACAGGTGTGCGATAAGTTCCATCCAGCATTTTATGGGTTTGGGGGGCTGAGCTCTTACCCTTGTTATCAGAATCATTTAACTCATACATTTTCATTCTGTTTTGTAGTGCTGAATAGTTGTCTGCTTCAGCTTCTGCCATAATTTTGGCCGACTCCGGCCCAGCCGCTAAATATGAAGAAAACCAATAAACAACACCCACCAGAACAGCCAACAACAACAGAGAAACAATAACACCACCCGCAGCAAGAATCAGCTTTGCTTTATCAACAACAAATCCAAGAACCCGCCTAAAAAAACTAGCATTCACCTCAAATCCAACATGTTTCATGGAAGTGGTGTCGGTCCAACAAAATTAATTTTGAAGTCTGTTCCAATTTGACGCCCTAATGGGCTCAATACTTTAGAAGCGTTAGAAAAACCGACAAAAGTTTGTATATTACGTACGATAGTCGCCGGCCCATAGCCAGTATGGGGTAGAAAGTCATAACTATCTGGCAACAGCTGCACTTGGTTTCCACTAAAAGAACCGGCTGTTAGCCCCCCATACAAACGCCCGTCTCCAACACCCATCGCAACATTTAATTGGCTCATTAAGTCACTACCAATCCCACTTCCAGCTTTCATTCCAGGATCAAAACTCGCGTAACTTAAATCCACATAGGCACCATTCACATTAACCGTACGGCCACCGCCATTCCGCCAATGCTCATTCAGTTCTTCACGGGTTGGTTTATCCGCCCAACATTTTATTTTGTCGCATTGCAAATCATTAAACAACCGTGAAAACGCCCCCGTCATCGCCCCATTAGCGAACTTACCGCCGCCGATGACACTCGCCGTGCCCCCCACAATCGCAGCCCCAATCGCATTCGCCGCCCTGCCGTTCCAGGTTGACGGGTCGCCCAGCTTATTGAACAGTCCAAGCTGACTCGCTCCCTGCGTAAACCCCGCCGCCAGAAAGCCGCTCTTGAAACTGCCGCCCTGCATCTCGCTCATCATGCCACCGACCACACCGTGCGCAGCGATCTTGCCAATGCCGGGATTCATGCCGTGCAGCTGACTGAACATGCCGGCGCTGACTGCGCCCGCGAGCGCGCCTCGTCCGCCACCTGAGATCGCTCCCGAGACCGCTCCTGCCGCAATGATGCCGCTGGTGCCGGTTAACCCCATGCTGGTAAACAGACTGCTACCAGGCAGATAAATGCTCGCTGCGATGCTCAATACGGGTTTGAGGAAGCCATCCCGAAAATCCGTCCACGCGCTGAACCCCGTGGGGTCAGTGTAGTAGAGCGGGTTGTTCATGACGTAGCTGTAGCGGTTCAGGCTTTGCAAGTCATAAGGAGCCTGAACGATGGGGTCTGCGCTGACGAATCTGGCCAACACCGGGTCGTACAGCCGCCCGTTCATATGGGTCAGCCCACCATCGAGCATTTCATGACCGGTATGGCCTTGGCGAGTGGCGTCGATACCGGTGTTAGATCCGGAGACAAGAGTCTGTTTGCCCCAGGGGTCGTATTTGTAACGGGTAATGACTTGCCCATTCTGGTCAGTAACGGCAGTGATGCTGCCTTGGACGTCGCTGTGGAAGTAGCGCGTCTGGGCGGCCGGGGCGGTTCCGCCAGGTACGGTGAAGGTAAGGACTTCGCCGATGGGCTTGCCGCCGCCGTAGAGCGTGATGCGATGCTCGTAGGTGCCGTTGGCGTATAGCGTCTGTTCGTAGTGCCCGCCCTGATGAACGCTGGGGTTGAGGTACCAGGTGGTCCTGCCCGGGGTAGTCAGTTTATAGCGGTCACGCTCAGGGCCATAGAGCCAGCTGGTGGTGTTGCCACCTTGTGTAACGCTGGCAGGCATGTTCCAGGATGTCCAGGTAACGGAGCGACCACCGCCACCAGTAAGGTTGCCGTTGAGATCGTAAGTATAGGTGTTGGTACCGGCCTTGCAGACGGCGTGGGTGCCAGCATTGCTACCTGTTGCGCAGTTGGCATTGCCGCCATAGTAGTAGGCGCCGACGCCGGTTTTGTTCACGATATTTCCACGCGGGCCGTAGCCAATGGTTTGGCTATTGACTGCACCCATGACGCTGTCGATCTGGGTCAGACGATTGAGTGCGTCGTAGCTCATGACTTCACCAGCCTGGCTGCCGAGTACGTATCGGGTCTCGAGGTTGCCGAGGGTGTCGTGCTGATAGTAGTAGTACTCGATCCATGTCCCGTTGCGGTTGTCGATCCGGTAATTGGGTCGCCCGTTTTGCGGAAGGTAGGTCTGATAGGCAACGGTATTGTTGCCGTAGGTTTCCTGGGTGCTGTGGCCTTCGGCATCCACGGCGTTCTGCTGCCAGTAGAGGGTGTTGTCCTGGGCTTTGCGTACCTCAGACAGATACCCCGTGGCGTTGTAGACATTCTTGATGCCGAGTCCGCTGGGGTAATAGGTCTGTTGGACGCGGCCGGCGGCATCGTAGGCGACGCTGCTGAACAGCAAGGGATTACCCGCGCCCAGGTTGGACAAGGTCAACTGCGGCCGGCCCTTGTCGTCATAGTAGTGGGTGCGGATGTAGCCCGCATTGGTCTTGGCCTGATGCAGCTTGCCCTTGCCATAGCCGGCAGTATCGTAGATCCAGTCACTGGTGAGCCCGGGTTCGACACGTTGAGTCATGCGGCCCAGCTTGTCGTAGACCATGGTTGTCACCTGGCTCTTGGCATCGGTCTGTTTGACGAGCTCGCCCAGTGCGTTGTGCTCGTAAGCCCAGTTGCGCATGTCAGGCGTATAGCCATATATTTTGCGACCCCGGATATCGTAGGCGTTGATTGCCTCGAGCGCGCCGTTGCTTTGCACAAACTGCAGGTTGCCAAAGGGGTCGTGGCCGTAGGTGGTCACGCTGCCCAGGGCATCCGTAACACTGATTTTTTGTCCCTGGCTGTTGCTGACCTCAGCGGTGATGTGCCCTTTGCGATTTGTGCGGGAGACGCTGAGGCCGTTGTAATCGACAATCAAAGCGGCGTTATCGGGCTCGTCGGGCTCGTAGACGCGGACGACGCGACCGAGATCGTCATATTCACTTCGCGACCAATAAATGGCTTCACCCGCGAAGTAGGGACGCGAGACCTGAACTACTCGTCCCTGGCTATCGTATTGGGTGTCCTTGTAAATCCAGCGCGCGTCAAAGCCTTGGGTGGCAGAGCGGACCTCACGATTGATCCGGTCAAAGTAGGACACGCTAACCGGTGCACTCTGTACACCGCCGCCAAACACTTGGGTGACGATACGGTAAATGCCGTTAGCAGGACAGGCGGCATCGCAGCCCGCATACGTCCACTGGGTGAAAGTGCCGTCAGCGCGAGACTCACGCGTCTTGCGGCCGAAGCCGTCGTACTGCCAGCCGGTGGAGAGGGCATTGGGCCCGATGAGGCTGACAACAATGCCGAAACGAGGATCAAACACTTTCGATTCAGTATGGCCCAGCGCATTGGTAGTGGTGACTGGGAACTGGCCACGGGTACCGTAGGAGAAACTGCTGCTCCGCGGAACGATAGCGGCCACGCCGGTAGCGGGGGAACTGACGGTTACGCTCTGACGATTGCCGAAGGCGTCGTGCGCGTAGACGGTGTCGAGCCTGTACTGCGGTTGGTCGGGTTCAATGATTTCCTTGGTCAGCAGACCGGTCGTGGCGTGGTATTCAAAAGCGGATACACGGGTTTGCGACCAGCCGCCGTTATTAATGGTGCTGGTGACACTAGCTCTGGTGAGCCGCCCGAGGTGCCATTTTGCTACGTCGTTGCTGTAGATATTGTCGGTCTGCTTCTTGAAGCCGTCCGAGGTCTGGCTGATCGTTTTGGTAAGGTTGCCCCAGTCGTCGCCATAGGTGTTCCAGGTTTCGGTGCTGGGCAATAGTGCGCCATTCAGGTCTTTTCCCTGCTCCTTGCTGTAGGTGATATAGGGGAAAAATGTTTTCCCCGCATTGAGGGTTTTGCTGGCGGGAGTATTCTCTACACGCCTGAGTTCTACGCCGCCGGAGCTGCTTTTAGTCACGAGCAGCGGTGTGCCGATGTTGGGGAAGCTCTGACTGAATTCAGTGCGCGTTGTGATACCACTTTGCAGGTCAGTTTGCTTAAGCACTTTAAAGCCGAGGAAGCCACGCCCGCCGAGATGGGTGCGCGCGCCTTCGTAACGATAGGCATTGCGGAATTGCCCGCCGATACCGTTGTCTGCGGCGGTTTCGGAAACAACATAGGTTGCATCCTGAACATCGGTCAGCGGGAATACCGCGCCCGATCCTTTCGTGTAGACGGTGTTATCCGAAAGCGGTTTATAGCTGATTGCGCGCGTAGCGCCCAGGCCATCGGTAATTGAAACCAGTTGATCAGGCTGTGGGCCATTATGCAAGTGCAATTTCCATGAACCGCCATAAGCCAGCATCAAATCGAGCAATCCATCGCCGTTGAAGTCGCCGACGAGAGGGTTGGCGTTATAACCTTGTTGGGATATTCCACTGGCTAGCTGGGTCATGCCCATGCCATTGCTATTGGTTTGATAAACAGACCAGTTGCCTGCACCACCATTGGTCGCAACCAGCATGTCAGGCTTGCCGTCGCTGTTCCAGTCTGTCTGGATCATGACCTGCCCAACAGACGGCGCACCAAATGTGGTGTTCGAGCAATGCGCAAGATCGCCGCCCCAGTTTTGGCATAACCACCACGAAGCGCCACCCGCTCCATTAGGGCCCATACTCAGCAAGTCGGTATTGCCATCTCTGTTGATGTCAATGGCTTGCTGACTTTTTTGGACGTAAATCACGCCTGTACCCGCGATTCCGGAATACAAATTGGCAGTGATGTTAGTGGGTAGGCTGGTAAGCGGCCCGGTGCCCGGACGCGAAAGTACATCCCAGCGGATATCTTCGCAAATAGCAAACCCCCCACAGAGATAACGCTGATAAAGGCGCGGGATCAGCACATCAGCCAACCCATCCCCCTGAAAGTCAACGGGTCTCCCCCAATCAAAGGCGTAAAAACCGTAGCCATTCTGCACGTAAGGCATATTGCTTTTCGTGTCGGCACCAAAACCTACGCCATTGCCCAACGCGGAGTACCAGTAAGAATCATGGGCATGAACGATGTCCGGGTAGCCGTCTCCATTGATATCCAGTAACTGAGGATTCGCCGCCTTACCGCCATCCACGATCCCGGTATCGACAGGAACGTCAAATGGTGCCGCAGGATTGTCCGTTGCGCGCATGAGGTACCAGCGCCCATTAGCGTAGGGAACCAGCATATCGATGCGGCCATCGGCATTAAAGTCGACGGGGCGCGCGTATTGATAACCCGTGCTAGCGATTCCGGTATCGATTTCCGATGAGAAGGCGACCCCCTCGCTCAAGCGCACCTTCCATGTAGCCCCCGCGGGATACACGAGATCTGTCATGCCATCACCATTAACGTCAATCGCACGTGTATACAATGCATTGGCATCAGGGATCCCCGTGTTCTCCGCCGTTGCACTCAACCCCGCTTCACCCTCTTGCCAGGCAAAGGTCGTAGGATTCAGGCAATCGCCATTCCCCGCGCATTCTGTCACGCTGACCAAGCGTGATCTGCCAGTAGTGACTCCGGTTTCATAGTTCAAGCTGTAATCCTTGACTAGATTTTCGGCCTCATAGGTCAAAATTTTTGCCAGTCGCTGCCCTGTCTGAGACTTCGAGCCCCTCACATATCCAACCTCGACGTCTGGCCGCGTCTCATACTGAAACGTCACTGCGTTGTAGGGGGCAAGACTGCCTGCCGAATTCCCGGTGTAGTCAATACGAGCGATACGGTGTTCACCGTTGACATTGTCTTCAGTATAAGAAAACGCCATGTAGTTGCCGACGGTGTCGCTGATTTTGTTAATAGCCCAGGCGGCGGCGAGGCTCTTCCCCTGCGCCTCGGCGCGAGAATCAGCTGTGTTGCCAAACTCGATGACTTGACCGGCCTTGGTTTTGACAAGAAAAGATTGCGGGTCGCCCGCCCCGCCGCCGATTGAAACGACTTTCGAGAAGGATTCGATTTCGGTGCGATATTCAGCGCCAACTGCGCCATAACTTGCGCCCGCAGTCAGTATCAAACGCTGGCCATCGAGGCAGAAACGATCTCCGGCATCAAGCTGAACGCCGCGCGTTGCGCCATCATGGATGATAGTTTGGGGGCAGCGGGTGATAGCGGACTGCCCGCCAACCGACCAGCCAACACCTGCGATGCCGTTTCCGCTCTGGCTTGAATAGTTTAGCGAAAGCTTGGGTTCCAATCCGGCGGTGCCCGGCGGCACGACGACGAGAACGCTGTAAGTGGCGGCGCCGGATTCGCTGACGCCGAAGTTGCCGGGGGTGGCACCAGGGACTGTGGCGGAATGGGCTGGGAGCGCCGCAGCGAAGGCCAGCGGCAGGACAAGGAGCGGGGCTAGTTTATGCATGGTGTGCTCCCATGCATGCTGTAGGCGCGATTTCAATACCGGCCGACGGCCGACGGAAAAATGGTAGCTCATGCTTCTCCTCCCAGAGTGCATTTGTGTGTGACTACTTTATTTTTCCGCAACGTCGGCCTGCGTACTTTGCGCGGACCATATGTGGGCCGAACTCTACGGGAACTATTTTTGGTTTGTCAATATCTTCATCTTCATTTTTTATTTACGGTTTTGTTGCTTGTCAGACATGCTCACGCCCCGCAAGATGCTGGGCTTTCGTTTATTTGGGGCCGAAGATGTCATGTCCGTTGTGCGATTCGCCGAGCGGCGCCGTGTTGTGGCAGGACGATTTATGCCGCGTGGTGCTCGCTGACGAGCCGGATTACCCCGGCTTTCTGCGGGTGATTCTGAACGCCCATGTGAAGGAAATGACGGATTTGTCGGCGGCCGACCAGGCGGCGTTGATGCGGGCGGTGTTCGCCGCCGAAGCGGCGCTGCGCGAGGTGCTGGCGCCGGACAAGGTCAACCTCGCCTCGCTCGGCAATCTGGTGCCGCATCTGCACTGGCATGTGATCCCGCGCTTTGCGGACGATCCGCATTTTCCCAATCCGGTGTGGGGCGATCGGCTACGGGATACGCCGCACGGCGCACCTGCCGCGCTGGAATCGCAGCTTGCAGCGGCGCTTACCCTGCGGCTTGGCGTTCCGGAAACGGAATGACGGTCGCGCCTTCCGGCGCGGACTGCAGCCGGGTGGTGGGAAAGCAGGCGGAGAACGTGCTGCCCTTGCCGGGGATGGACTGGATGTCCAGCCGCGCATCGTGGCGCGTCAGCACATGCTTGACGATGGCGAGCCCCAGCCCGGTGCCGCCGGTTTCGCGCGAGCGGCTGCGATCGACGCGGTAGAAGCGCTCGGTCAGGCGCGGGATGTGTTCGGCGGCGATGCCTTCGCCGGTATCGGTCACGGAAAAGACACCCTCCCCGTTGCGCGCGCGCCAGGCCAGCGTGATTTCGCCGCCTTCTGGCGTGTAGCGCACCGCGTTCGATACCAGGTTGCCGAGCGCACTACGGATTTCCTGCAGGTTGCCCTTCAGCCAGGCGTCGCTGTCGATGTCCAGACGGATCCGGTGACGTCCGCGGCTCAGCGATTCGGCTTCGGCTTTCAGCGCCAGGGCCAGTTCGGGCACATTGATGGTTTCGTCCTTCAGCGCGTGCTCGGCGCTTTCCAGGCGTGACAGGGTCAGCAGATCGTCGAGCAGGCGCTGCATGCGCCGGGTATGGTCGAGCATCAGGTCGAAATACCGGCGGCTTTCGGCAGCCGGCAGCTCGGGCGCATCCGCCAGGGTTTCGACGAAACCGCCGACCACGGTCAGCGGCGTGCGCAGTTCGTGCGAGACGTTGGCAATGAAGTCGCGCCGCATCGCATCGACCCGCTCGAGGTCGGTGATGTCGCGCGCGACCAGCAGTTTCTTGCTTTCGCCAAACGGCACCAGCTGCATCGACAGCGTGATTTCGCGGTTGACCGGAGACTTGCAGACCAGCCGGCGCGAATAATCGGCGGCATCGAGAAACTCCAGGAAATGCGCCTGTCGCAGCAAATAGCGGACGAACTGGCCGCGGTCGCGGTCGCAGTCCATCCCCATGTATATGCGCGAGGCCGGATTGCACCACTCGATCTGATCGTTGCTGTTGAGGATGATCATGCCGTCGGGCACCGCCATCGCGGCGTGCTCGAACTGTTCGAGCGCATTGGTGAGTTCGCTGCGGCTGGCTTTCTGGCGGCGCTGCAGTTTTTGCAGCCGGTAGAAGATGTCGCCCCAGGTGCCATTGGCGTCGGGCGGTTCCACTTCGTCGGGGTTTTCCAGCCAGCGCGCGAGGCGGAATTCCTGCCACAGGCGGCGCACCATCACGAAGGCCTGGATGCCCGCCAGAAAGCCGAGAGCGGCGACCCAGCCCCAGCCTGCCCACAAGAACAGCGCCACCAGCATGACGCTGGCCAGCACACCGAGCGGACGCCACCAGAAACCCATATTGACCTGTCCGATGAAACCTGAGGTGCCCTGATTATCCCACTTCGGCCGAAAAGCGATAGCCCGACCCGCGCACCGTCTGGATCAGCCCGGCGTGGGCGGACGGCTCGAGCGCCAGCCGCAGACGGCGGATGTGGACATCCACGGTGCGCTCCTCGACGAACACGTCGTCGCCCCACACCTGGTCGAGCAGTTGGGTGCGCGAATACACGCGTTCGGGGTGGGTCATGAAGAAGTGCAGCAGGCGGAATTCGGTCGGCCCCAGTTCCAGCGCCTGGCCTTTGCCCTGCACCCGGTGACTGCTGGGGTCGAGCCTCAGGCCATTGATTTCCACCGGCTCGTCGGTCATCTGCGGCGCACGGCGGCGCAATACAGCCTTGATGCGCGACACCAGCTCGCGCGGGGAAAACGGCTTGGTGATGTAGTCGTCGGCGCCGGTGTCCAGCCCAAGCACCTTGTCGCGTTCCTCGCCACGCGCGGTCAGCATGATGATCGGGATCGGCTGGTAGCGCTCGTCGCTGCGCAGGCGCTTGCACAAATCGATGCCGGACATGCCGGGCAGCATCCAGTCGAGCAGGATGACGTCGGGCAGGGTGTTCTTGAGGAATTTCAGCGCATGCTCGGCGTCGCCGGCGGTGGTGACCTGATGGCCGGCCTGCGCCAGATTGAATTTCAGCAGTTCCTGGATCCCGGGTTCGTCTTCGACCAGCAGAATATTGGCAGCCATGGGGGTTCCGCGCGTATTGGGTGGGAGGCCATCCTATGACAGCAGTATGACTGATTTATGACACCGAGTTGGCTGCTGAAGCGCGCTCCGGGGTCGCGACGCGGCTATCCGGAAAGTGTTTCAGCAGACTGCTTGTCCGCGCGCGCCCCCGCCAGCCTGTGCGCTGATAGAATTCCCGGCTGATCCGCTCATCCCCACTGCCATGGATAAAACCACCCATTTCGGCTACAAGCAGGTCGCCGAGTCCGAAAAAGCCGCCAAGGTGGCCGAGGTCTTCCATTCGGTCGCGGCCCAGTACGACCTCATGAACGACCTCATGTCGGCCGGCCTGCACCGGCTGTGGAAGCGTTTTGCGGTGGCGCAGGCGGGGCTGCGGCCTGGGATGCGCGTGCTCGACGTCGCCGGCGGCACCGCCGACCTGACCCGTCTGTTTTTGAAAGAAGTCGGCGAAACCGGCACCGTGCTGCTCACCGACATCAACTTTTCCATGCTGCGCGAAGGCCGCGACCGCATGCTGAACGAGGGAAAAATGCCCCCCACGGTGCAGTGCGACGGCGAACGGCTGCCCTTCCCCGACAATTATTTCGACTGCGTGTCGGTCGCCTTCGGCCTCAGGAACATGACCCACAAGGATCAGGCGCTCGCCGAGATGAATCGCGTCCTGAAGCCCGGTGGCCGCTTGCTGGTGCTGGAGTTCTCCAAGGTCTGGAAGCCGCTGGAACCCGCCTACGACCTGTATTCCTTCAAATTATTGCCGCTGATGGGCAAGCTGGTCGCCCAGGACGCCGACAGTTACCAGTACCTGGCCGAGTCGATCCGCATGCACCCCGGCCAAGAGGAACTGAAAACCCTGATGGAAGCCGCCGGCTTCGCCAAGGTCAGCTACCACAACCTGACGGCCGGCGTGGTGGCCCTGCATAAGGGCTTCAAGGTTTGATTCCTGAAGCCCTCATCGAGCGCAGCCTGAATCATCTGCTGCAGCAAACGCCCGGTGCGGCCGAGATGCTCGTCCGCCATGCCGGCGCGAGCGTGCGCTTTGATCTCACGCTCGCACAGTTCGATTTCTGCATCGCCGACGACGGCTGCTTTTCCGAGGCGGTGGTCGATGTGCCTGACGCCATCATCCGTCCCACCCCGGCGCTCGTCGCCCGACTGCCGTTTTTCGGCCGCGAAGCATTGCGCCACGCCGACTACAGCGGCGACCCGGCACTGCTCGCCACGCTCGATCGCGTATTCAAACAGCTCGACTGGGGTGTCGAGGCCGACCTCGCGCCCGTCGTGGGCGATGTCGCTGCGCATCGTCTGCATGCGTTCGGCCGCGATGTCCTGGCGGGGCTCGCCCACGCCGCCGCCGCGCTCGGGCACAACGCCAGCGAATATGTGGTCGAGGAAGCCGAAATGATGGCGCGTGGTGTCGACGTGGCGCGCTTCAACCGCGAGGTCGATACGCTGGCCGACGATGCTGCACGACTCGACGCGCGGCTGCGTGTGCTGGAAGCCCGCCCCCCCGAACAGGACGCGCAACCGCGGCCCGCATGAAACTGCTGCGCCTCGCCCGTATCCTCACGGTCGGCCTGCGCTTCGGGCTGGAGGAATTCTTCCTCGGCCACGAGCGGGTACGTCCACTGCGTTGGCTGGTGCGCGCGACGCTCTTCTGGCGGCCGCTGACCGAACCACGCGGGGTGCGGCTGCGCCGCGCGCTGGAGGCGCTGGGACCGATCTTCGTCAAGTTCGGCCAGATGCTCTCGACCCGGCGCGACCTGGTGCCGCTCGACATCGCCGACGAACTCGCCCAGCTACAGGACCGGGTGCCGCCCTTCCCCTCGATCCAGGCCATCGCCACGCTGGAAACCGCCTACAAAAGGCCGCTCGCCGAGGTTTTCGCCGAATTCGACGCCACCCCGGTCGCCTCCGCCTCGGTGGCGCAGGTGCACTTCGCGCGCCTTCATGACGGCACCGCCGCCGCGGTGAAAGTGCTGCGCCCCGGCATCGCGCCGGTGATCGCGCACGACGTGTCGCTGCTGTATGCCGCCGCCGGGCTGCTTGAGAAGCTCTTCGCCGACGGCAAACGGCTGCGCCCGCGTGAAGTGGTGGCGGAATTCGAAAAGCATCTGGAAGACGAGCTCGACCTGATTCGCGAGGCTGCCAATTGCTCGCAGTTGCGGCGCAACTTCAAGGATTCGCCACTGCTGCTGGTGCCCGAGGTGTACTGGGACTACTGCGATCACGACGTCATGGTGATGGACCGCATGGACGGTATCCCGGTCAGCCAGATCGAGCGGCTGCGTGGATCCGGCGTCGACATTCCGAAACTGGCCGCCACCGGGGTGGAAATCTTCTTCACCCAGGTGTTCCGCGACGGCTTTTTCCACGCCGACATGCACCCCGGCAACATTCTGGTTCGCCCCGGTTCCGAGCAATACATTGCCCTGGACTTCGGCATCATGGGCACGCTCACCGAGGTCGACAAGCAGTACCTCGCGCGCAACTTCCTTGCCTTCTTCCGCCGCGACTACAAGGCGGTGGCGCTGGCGCACCTGGAGTCCGGCTGGGTGCCGGCGGACACCCGCATCGACGAACTCGAGGCGGCGGTGCGCGCGGTGTGCGAGCCGGTGTTCGACCGCCCGCTGAAGGAGATATCCTTCGGCCGCGTGCTGCTGCAGCTGTTCCAGGCCTCGCGCCGCTTCAACGTGGAAATCCAGCCGCAACTGGTGTTGTTGCAAAAAACCCTGCTCAACATCGAAGGCCTCGGTCGCCAGCTTGACCCGGAGCTCGACCTGTGGAAGACCGCCAAGCCCTTCCTCGAGCGCTGGATGAACGAGCAGATGGGCTGGCGCGCACTGGTTAAGAACATCCAGAACGAAGCGCCCAAGTGGGCGGCGCTGCTGCCGCAACTGCCGCGGCTGGCACACCAGGCGCTGAACGAAAACCGCCTGGGCCAGCTGGAAGCCGGCCTCACCCTGATGCTGCAACAACAGCACGCGCGCAACAAATGGCTCGGCGCGATCGCCGGCCTGCTCGCCGTGCTGGTGATCATGACTCTCTACTTCAACCTGCGATAAGGACTCGCCATGCTGATCGGTTTCGTCGTGCTCTACCTCGTCCTCTCCATCGGCATCGGCCTCTACGCCGCCACCAAGGTCCACAACGCCAGCGACTACATCACCGCCGGCCGTTCGCTGCCGATGATCGTCGTCGTCGCGATGGTGTTCGCCACCTGGTTCGGGGCGGAGACCGTGCTCGGCATCCCCGCCACCTTCCTCGACGAAAACCTCGGCGGCACGATTTCCGACCCCTTTGGCGCGGCGCTCGCGCTGATCCTGTTCGGCCTCTTGTTCGCGCGCCCGCTGTACCGCATGAAGCTTCTGACGCTGGGCGACTTCTTCCGCAAGCGCTACAACCGTCCGGTGGAAATCGTCATGTCGCTGGCGATCGCCGCGTCCTACCTGGGCTGGGTATCGGCGCAGGTGGTGGCGCTGGGGCTGGTGTTCAACGTGCTGTCGGACGGCACGATCACGACCTCGCAGGGCGTCATGATCGGCGCCGCCGTGGTCACGCTATACACCCTGTTCGGCGGCATGTGGTCGGTGGCGTTGACCACGCTGGTGCAAATGACCGTGATCGTTGCCGGCCTGCTGTGGATTTCCTGGCTGGTGGGCGGCATGGCCGAAGTGGGCGGCGTGGCACCGGTGGTCGAGCACGCCGCGGCCGCCGGCAAGTTCGAATTCTGGCCGGCGATGGAATGGGCGGCGATCATCACCTTCGTCGCGGGCCTCCTTACCATGGGCTTCGGATCGATCCCGCAGCAGGACGTGTTCCAACGCGCCAACGCATCGAAAACCGAGCGCATCGCCGTGTGGGGCACCGTCATCGGCGGCACGCTCTATCTGCTGTTTGCCGCGGTGCCGATCTACCTCACCTATTCGGCGACGCTGGTCGACCCCGTCATGACCACCGCGCTGCTCGCCGAAGACGCCCAGCTGGTGCTGCCCACCTTCGTCAAGACGCATCTGCCGCTGGCGGCGCAGATCATCTTCTACGGCGCGCTGCTGTCGGTCATCATGTCGACCGCGTCGGGCACCCTGCTGGCGCCGTCGGTCACGCTGTCCGAAAACGTCATCAAGGAATTTTTGCCGCATCACCGCATGAGCCAGCAGACGCTGCTGCGGGTCACCCGCGCCGTGGTCGTCGTGTTTGCGCTGCTGGTGGTGGCGTATTCGCTGTGGTCGCTGGAATCCGCAACCAGCATCCATTCGATGGTCGAGAACGCCTACAAGGTCACGCTCGCCACCGCCTTCGTCCCGCTGGTCGCCGGCATCTACTGGAAACGCGCCAGCAATCTGGGGGCCGGGTTGTCGATCGGGCTCGGCTTCGTCTGCTGGGTTGCGATGGAATTCATCGCGCCCGATGCCGCGCTGCCGCCACAATTTGTCGGGCTCATCGCCAGCCTGACCGGCATGCTGGCGGGCTCGCTGTACTCGCCTCCCAGGCCTGCGCACGCCTGAAGCCGCCCCGGGTTGCTTTTGATGACCCTTGCCTAACAAGGCGCCCTATTCTATGGCTTCCTATGGCTTCACCCCGCATGACGCAGATCAGCGTCGGAAAATTTTACGACCTGCCTGAAAATTAAAGCCAGGCATCCAAGAGCAGAATATAGCTTATTGATAATAAATAGGATTTTACATCGGCCGCATGCTGGTACAGATCATGCTTTAGGGTCTATCAGCACATGTGGGTTTGTCTTCGGGGAAGTTTGAAGTCACGGCTAACCCCTTATTGCGTTTATCCCTTTGCGGATTCGATAACTTCATAAGGAATCAACCATCATGAATAAAACCATACTGGCCAGCGCGCTTGCCGCCTCGGCCCTGTTTACAGCGGGAAGCGCGGTCGCCGCACCCTTCATCATCAACACGGCACTCAACGGCATTACCACCGGCTTTGACAACCTGATCACCGCTGCGGGGTCCACCGTCGTCACCGCTCAGGTCGTTCGCAATCAAAGCGTTTACAACTATATCGACAAGGATGGCAACCCGGCCACGGTTTCTGTGACCCGTCCCATCAGCGGCGCCGCCGCCAACCCGACCGTTTCGGGTTACGGTTCGGGTATCGGTGCCGTGTCGGGCGCGCTCTGGGACATCGGACCGTCGTCTGCCGCGCTGGGCGGAACCCCGGCCATCCCGGGTTTCAACAACTCCGGCCTGACGTTCACATTTTCCTCGCCGGTCAACGCGTTCGGCTTCGAAGTCGGCGACTGGGCGACCTGCTGCTACAGCGGCACCCGGCCTGCTGCCGTTCAGTCCGCCTACAGCGTGCCCGCAACTGGCTCTGGCCTGTGGATCGCATTCGACGGCGGCGCCGCCACCTTGCCCGCCAATGCGCTGAACCAAAATGACAACCCAGGGGTTGCTGCCTATGGTCAGTTCACCAACTTTATCGGTGCGATCGATTCGTCAAGCTTCTTCTCCAGCGTGACCTTCTTTGGCGACGGTTTTGGTGAAGTGCTTTATGCCGGCGGCACCCTGCGCTTCGCCTCGGTTCCGCAAGGTTCGATTGATGATGGCGGCGTCGCCGGTGTTCCCGAGCCTGCCTCGCTGGCGCTGCTCGGTATCGGCCTGATGGGCCTGGGCGCGATGCGCCGTCGTAAGTCGGCCTGATTCGGCTTAGCCTGAAACAAACAAAACGGCGACCTGTTGGTCGCCGTTTTGTTTTGGCCACCCCTCCGGGAATCAGCGCTGAAGCATGCTCCGTGCCCGGCCCTGAAAGCGCACGGCCAGGAGGCAGCCATAGCGCGCTCGGCAGGATAAGTGTCGGAAAATTTTACAGCAAGCCTCAAGCCCGCCGACCATAAAAAATCAACTTATTGTTTTTAATGGTTTTTTAATAACTGGCACATGTGTTGCTCACTTAACTTACGCGATCTGGCATCCAGCCGTGGTCAAGACTTCTTAAGGAGATAGCAATGTTCAACAAACATGTTCTCGCCACCGTCGCGGGTACTGCGCTGAGCCTCGGCATGCTGGCGTCCGCATCGGCCGCACCGGTCGTTTACAACCTTGCCCTCGGCAACATTTCCACGTTCGATGCCGTCATCACCGGCACCGGATCCACCGTGGGCACGGCACAAGTCGTGAATGGCGTAAACGCTTACAACTACTCGTACCTAGACAGCAACGGCGACCCCGCTAACGGCACCGTGACGGTCACCCGTCCCAACGGCTCGACCGCCACCCCCAGCGGCGGCTACAGTTCGGGCGGCCAATCGCTTTCGGGTTCGGTCTGGGGCATCAGCCCGAGCACGTCTAGCGGAGAAATTATTCCCGGCTTCAACTCCGGCCTGACATTCACCTTCTCCAACCCTGTGAACGCTTTCGGCTTCGAAATTGGCGATTGGGCGACCTGCTGTATGACCGGCACGCGTCCTGCGGCGATTCAGTCCACCTATGGCGTCCCGGCCACCGGTTCCGGCCTGTGGATCGCCTTCGACGGCGGCGCAGCGACCCTGCCGGCCAATGCCTTGAGTGCCAACGACAACCCTGGCTACGCTGCGGCAAACAGCTACACCAACTTCATCGGCGCGATCGACTCGTCGGGCTTTTTCAGCAGCGTGACCTTCTTCGGTGACGGCTTCGGCGAGTTCCTGGTTGCTGGCGGCACCCTGCGCTTTGCCTCCGTGCCGCAGGGGTCCGTGGGCGGCGTGCCCGAACCGGCCTCGCTGGCGCTGATGGGTCTGGGTCTGCTCGGCTTGGCGGCCGCGCGTCGCCGCAAGGCTGCCTGATAGCAAGGCAACGACCCCGTAAAAAAGCCGGCTTCACGCCGGCTTTTTTACGTTCACCAAACGCAATCAGCGCAGGTAACCCTCGTGCTCGAGTTTGAGCAGAAGTTGCTGCACGGCCTCGTCGATGCCCAGGTCGGTGGTGTCAATCGCAAGCTCCGGCTTTTCGGGTATTTCATAAGGATCGGATACGCCGGTGAATTCCGGGATCAGGCCGGCGCGCGCCTTGGCGTAGAGTCCCTTGCGATCGCGCGACTCACAGGTTTCGATCGGCGTGGCGACATGAATTTCGACAAAGCCGCCCACGGCTTCGATCATCGCGCGTACGTCACGACGCGTCTGCCGATACGGCGCGATCGGCGCGCAGATGGCAATGCCGCGATTCTTGGTGATTTCGGACGCGACAAAACCGATGCGCCGCACGTTGATGTCGCGATGCGCCTTGGAGAAGCCGAGCTCGGATGACAGGTGGCGGCGCACGATGTCACCGTCGAGCAGGGTGACGGAGCGACCGCCCATTTCCATCAAGCGCGCAGTCAGCGCGCGCGCCAGCGTCGACTTGCCCGAGCCCGACAGGCCGGTAAAAAACACGGTGAAGCCCTGGCGTTCGCGCGGCGGACTCTGCCGATGCAGCTCGGCGAGCACTTCGGGGAAACTGTACCAGTCGGGGATTTTCAGGCCGGCACGCATGCGGCGATGGAATTCCTCGCCGCTGAGTGTCAGCAGACGCGCGCCGGCAGGCGCATCGAATTCAGGCAGATGTTCGGCGCGATCCTCCACATACACCATGCGCGGGTAGGCAATCAGCTGCACGCCAATCCTGTCGGCCCACTCGGCAATGGGCAGCTCGGCATGGGTCTGGGTGAGATCTTCACCGCGGCGGCAGGTGCCGTCCGACAGATGTTCACCGCCCGCAATCAGCAGGCTGCAGCCATAATTGCGCGCGACGATGGCGCGCAGCAGCAGGGCAAGTGCGCTGGCTTCGCGCGGCGGCGACGGCAGCAGCGACAACTGGGTGCTGGCAGACGGAAAGCGGTCGCGGACTGCGAGGAAGCTGCGCACCAGCCCGAAATACGCAGGCGCATCGGTGATATCCCCGCCCACCTGCGGATGCAGCAGCAGGTTGGCCTCATTTTCGATCGCGCTTTTCAGGCAAAACTCGAACTGCGCGCGATGCATTGGCTGGCGGGCCTGCCAGGCCACCACGCGGCCCCAGCCACGGCGGGCGAACAGCGCGCGCAACTCGGCCGGCGTGGCGCGCAGGCTGGCGAAATCGGGATGGGGCGGCAGCGCGGCGCCTTCGATCGCGCCGCCGAGGTGCCAGCGCGCGCCGTCCTGCCAGACATCGCTGACGCTGAGCACGGCCAGCATGAAGCCCTCGCCGTCACGCAATGCAACGCGGTCACCGGGCTTCAGTTCGGCAGCGTTTTTTTGCGGGCTGGAAAGCGTAATCGGCAGGGGCCAGAACGTGCCGTCGTCGAGTTGCCGCTCGGCGTCAACGCGCGCGCACTGGGCTTGTGTCATGAAGCCGGTCAGCGGCGAATAGGCGCCGGACATCAGCATCTCGAGTTCGCACTGCTGCTGCCAGTCGAGGTCGAGCGAGGGCAAACTCAGGGCTTCCTGTCTGAGCGCATCACCGCGCGCGGGATCGATCAGGCTGACCAGGGTGCCGCCGTAGGGCGCGATGGGTTGATTCACATTCAGCTCCGGGAAAGACCGCAAGACTATTTATAAATGTCGTAGAAACTAGCAATAAATCGGCCAAGCCCGGATTCGGGCAGGTGATTGATGCCGGCGGCGGCCTTGCGCCCGCCGCCGGTGTCGAACTGGCTGCACAGCTCATCGGCGCCGGACTTGGCATTCAGCGGCGCACGCACGCTGACAACATAGCCGCCCTCCGGCTTTGCGGTGAGCACCGCATGGGCCTGTGCGGGCGATTCGACAGCCAGCTGATTGCCGAACACGCCGGAAATCCGCCGCGCCCACTTCTCGGCCGGGAGCATGAAGACGCGCCCGGAAGCACGCGCGTCCATCGCGCTGACGGCCTCCGCACGCGCCATGTCCGCCTGGTAGCCGGCATTCAGCGTTTGATAGGCCGGCGACTCGGCGATGAAGGCGAAGGGATCGGCAAATGGGCGCATCAGGCGATAGAGCTCGGCCGGATCGAAAAACAGATCATCGAGCGTGTCACCATAGCCATTGTAGTTGAGGCATTCGCCGAGCGATTGCAATTGCGCCAGCTGGTCAGCGGACAAATCAAGAGGCACCGCTGCGGCGCGCGCAGCATTGGCCAGGTTGTCGCCGAACGCGGCAGTGACCGCCCACGCCAGATGCCGGTCCTGTAGATGCCGGTTCACCAGCAGGCTGGTGCAGACGTTGGCATCGGTATCGATATGCGCTTCGAAATTCGGATGCGCCGGAATGTCGCCCGGCTGGTGATGGTCGAAGTAACGCACCTTCACGCCGGCAGCGAGCAGCCGGTCGAGCGCGTCGCGATTCTTTGACAGCGCGATATCCAGCACGGTGACACGGTCGCCCGGCTGGGCTTTGACCCGTTTCAGCAGGCTAATGTCGCGCTTGGGTCCGGTGACCAGTTCGGACTCGGCGGGGTCGGCCAGACGCAGCTGGTGCAGCGCGCAGAGACCGTCGGCGTCGCCGTTGAAAACATCAATGAGAGGCATGGGCAGAATGTCGTTGAGCGGCGCGGAAGTGCGGCCATTGTAGGGAGGCAAGTGCTGCAATGACAAGCCCATGCAGCACGGCGTAACGCAGCCAGATGGCGGGCAGCGATGCGTAATGCTGGCGATCGCTGCTCAGCAGGAACTGCAGGGCCGAAAACTGCTGGCCGTACTTGTCGATTTCGCCGGCCAGACCGAAGTGGAAACACACGGCCGTGAGCGGCAGCGACAGCGCCACGCCGGCCCATCGTGCAAGGCGCTGCGCCGTGCCGGCAGGCGAAGCCAGCAATGCGGCCGCAACGAATACCGCATACAAGCCGGCACACAGCAGCGCAAACGCCAGTGGTTGCGGCGTGGCGATGAGCTCGGTCAGGTTGTCGGTTGCAGCCTGCGCCACCACCCCCCAATACGCCAGCGCCAGCGGCGGCAGCACAGCCCAGAAATGCAAGGCACCGAGTCGCCGCCCGCGCCAGCGACGGACGGTTTGCGTGGCGAGGTACAGCAGCGTGCCGGGGATGGCAGCCAGCGCGATCCAGCGCAGCCCGAGTTCCAGCCAGCGCGGCCAGTCGAGGACCGGGCTGCCCACCAGATCGAACAGGCTTTCCTCCGGCACGGCGGCGCGCAGCAGCAGAAAAGCCAGCGCACCGTAGGCCAACAACCCCACCGGCAACTGAAGCAGCCGGATACGGCCGGAGACCCGGCGGCGCGCCAGCCACACTGGCCACACGGCCAGCCAGATGCACGCCAGCGCAAGCAGCAGCGCCGACAGCCAGGCCGCCTCCGGCCGGAACAGTTCACGCACGTTGTACGGCACGAACGCAGCCTGCGACGCCATCCAGAACAGCAGACTCAGGCCGCCCAGCATCAGCGGCAGGTGCCAGCGTGAAAGGGGTGCGGCGGATACAACGTCGGCTACCGGATTCTCATGCTTCTCCACTTTGGCCACGGAGCGTACCGGTGCATGGCGCGGTGCGCGCAGCAGATGCCGCGCCACCGCATAGCCCGCCAGGCCACCCAGCCAGGCCAGCAGCCAGTCGGTGAGGTCGACGATCTTGTGCGGCAGCATCAACTGCCCGCCTTCGATCACGGCGGGCAGTCCCGCCAGCACCAGCATCGCCAGCGCGAACAACGGGCCGCGCCAGCGCCACGGCTGGCGCGCCACGCCCCACGCCAGCAACCCGCCCAGTGGCGCGAAGAAGAGGGTTTTGCGAAGTACTTCGGTGATGGCACGAAATTCCGTGCCGAAGTAATACACCTCGAACGGCACACGCTGCACGAAGTCGAGCCGGCTTTTGATGAAGGCACCGTCCGTCTGAAAATCAAAAGGGAACCAGAACACCACGCCCAGCAGCAGCACCCAGGCTGCTGCCAGCGCAAACGGCAGCCAGGCCGACCACGCCGGCATCGTGCTGGTCGGGGCCACGCGCGCGGCCAGGCGGCCCCCCACCCACGTGCCCAGCGCTGCGCCGGCGGCGGCGGTGATCAGGTCGGTGACGTCGCTGACCCGCGAATAGACGAACAACTGCAGGAACTCCAGCAAGGCGGCCGCAGCGAATGTCATGCCCCACACGCGCCAGGCGCTGTGCGTTCCGTCGAGTCGCCACATCAAGGCCAGCGGCACCCAGATCAGCGCGTCGGTGGCGATTTCGTACAGCGCCTCGGCGGCATCGTCCGGCAGGCTGCCGAAAGGAATCAAATTGACCTTGCCGTCGCGCCACTGATGAAAAATCTCGACCAGGCTGATGGTGAGGTCGAGCGGTAGCACGTTGTAGACCAGCACGCCGGCGAGATATACCCAGGCCAGCCGCTCGGCAAGGGCGGCGCGGGCATGTGACTGCTGCCAGGAATGCAGCCATTCGAGAAACCGTCTGCCGGCCCCCCACCAGACCAGCACCCCGAGGATGCCGCCCAGGGTTTCGGCAAAGATGTCGTTTTGCGACACCGTGCGCTGCGGAAAGAACAGCTGGGTGAACTCGATGCCGACACTCAGTGCAGCGGCCGCGGGAATCAGCAGCAGGGTGATCAGCACGGTGCCCACACGGCCGGCACCGGCGCTCAGGACGCCCATCCACAGGAAGGTCAGCGGGATGAACAGCAGCAGGTTGGCCACCCAGTCGGCGCGCGAACCGATGCCCAGTCGCAGAAAGGGAATCGCACTGAAACGCGCCACCGCTTCATCCCAGGGGATGAAGCGGTATTCCAGCGGCACCAGGCTGCCGTACACGACGAACGCGGTATAAACCAGCGCAGCCGACCATAGCAGCCGGCGGGAGGCGGTATCGCTGGCACTCATCAGGGCGTTGCCGCGTTAGGCGCGGGCAGCAAGGCGGAAGTCATGTGTGCGCCGGGACGCGAGCTGCGTTGCCAATCGGGATAGGCTGCCAGTTCGTGCATCAGCGGCGCCGGGGCGTGCGGCCCTGCCTGGCCGCGCGCCAACAGGCGCTGCGTCAGCCTGGCCGGGGCGACAGGCAACAGATCGTGCTGATAAGCCAGGGAAAGGTTGTGGGCCGCCTCACCGCCCAGGATAGGCGTGGCCGCGGCAATCAGATTCATGACCACACGCTGTCGATACGCCGTGCCCTCGCGCTGCCGCACCTGGATGCCGGTGCCCGATGCCAGCACCGTATTGGAGAAAATCATCATCTCGCGCGGCACGTCGTTGTGCGGCTGGATGCGAATCGCATCGCCGCCGCCGTTGATGAACACATTGTCGTACACCGCCACTCGCCCCTCTGCCTGCAGCAGCGCTTCGCTCGGATTGTGCAGAAACAGGTTGCCGTAGACCAGATAGCGATCCTCGCTGCCCGGGCCCGAAACTGGGACATGGCCGAGCAGGACGTTGGGACGCGCGAGCGGGCCGGGCGTGGTGTCCTGCTTGGAAAATACGTTGTGGCGAATCAGCGTGTCGTGGCGGCCCGCGTATTCCGGTGTACGTCCGGTCTGGTGCTTGATCTGCAGGTTGTAGCCCAGCGTCGCGCTGACGTGATTGCCCTCGATGAGGCCGCCGACGAAGGGATCGCTGCCGTCCGAATCGCCGAAATACATGCCAGTGCCGACACGCTCGATGCGGTTGTTGCGGACCACCCAGCCGTACGCCGGGCATTTGGTGGAAATGCCCACATTCTGCTGCGACGCGGCATGGTCATGGATATGCAGATGTTCCAGCGTGATGAAGTCGGCATAGCGGCTGTGGCCTTCGGCCTTGACCGCATCGACCGGCAGGTTGCGGCCATCGAGCACCAGATGACGCACCACCAGATGACGCACATTGATCAGGCTGACGGTATTGGCGCGCGGCCGCGCGATGAAGCGGGGCGGCGCGGCAGGGTCAGCCGCTTCGATGACGATCGGCTCGCCGGCCTGCCCGGAAAGATGGTGCAGCGGCAAGCCCTGCAGATAATCGCCCGGCGCCAGCAGCAACCGATCTCCCGGCTGCAGGCGACGCAGGTGCTCACGATAATCGTCCGCCCCCGCCCGATATTCCGCCGCCGCGACGCCGTCGGCCAGCATGCACAGCATCCCTGCGCAGGCCAGACGCAGCATGCTCACTCCGTGCCAGTCACGGGCAGCCCGCTGCGCAACAGATCCAGCTTGCCGCACAGCACGCGCGTCATGCCGGACACGCTCTGCCGCCCGGTGTCGACCACAATGTCGGCAATCTCGCGATACAGCGGATCGCGCTGGCGATACAGCTCGCGCAAGGTGTCGAGCGGGTTGTCCGTTTGCAGCAAGGGACGGTTGCGGTCATGCCGCGTGCGCTCGTACAGGTGTTCGGGCGTACCGCGCAAATAAATGACCACGCCGCTTTGCTTCAGGCGTTCGCGGTTGGCCGCCGACAACACCACGCCCCCGCCGGTGGCCAGCACGATTCCGGACAACGCCGTCAACTCGGCAATCGCCGTCTCCTCGCGGCGGCGGAATCCCGCTTCACCCTCGATTTCGAAGATGACCGGAATCTTGACCCCGGTGCGTGCCTCGATCTCATGGTCCGAATCATGGAACGTGCACCCATAGTGCCGGGCCAGAAGCCGGCCCACCGTGGTCTTGCCGGCTCCCATCAGGCCGACGAGGTAAAGATTGTCGCGCTTGCTCATGGCGCCATTCTAATGGAGGGAAGCCGGCTGGGCGCGGCAAGCGGCAGACGAAAAAAAGCGCGGGACACGCCCGCGCTTTTTACGATCTGCCGCGATCAGCGCAGCGTCAGGCGCTCGTCGAGGATGCGCGGCGTAATGAACACGATCAGTTCAGTCTTCTGGTCCTGCTTCGATGTTTGCTTGAACAGGTTGCCGAGGAATGGCACATCGCCGAGGAATGGCACCTTATTGACGTTATTCAATTCGGTCTGGTCGAAGATGCCGCCCAACACCAGGGTTTCACCGTTGTTCACCCGAACCTGGGTTTTGATGCGGCGGGTCGCAATTGCGGGAACCGTGAAGCCGCCTGTCGTCACACTCCCGCCTGCATCCTGTGCGTCCTTCTGCACTTCCACAGTCATGATCAGCGAATCGTTATTCAGGATTTGCGGATCAACCAGCAGGCAAAGGAACACATCCTTGAAAGACACGGTAGCAGGTGCGTTGGCAGATCCGGGCGTCACAAAGGGGATCTGCGTACCGTTCAGTATCACTGCCGGCTTCTGATTCGTCGTCATCACACGCGGGTTCGACAAAATCTTGCCGCGGTTATCAGCCTCCATCGCAGTCAGTTCCAGGCTTAGCAAGTTGCCGTTATTGGGGTTCAGCAATGACAAGGCAATCTGTCCCACCGCATTTGCAACGCCCAGATTGACTTGAGGCGTGACCGTCGGTGACCCTCCCGCAGCAATACTGGCGGATTCGTTCAGTGTGCCGCCAACCCCAACTCTTTCCCGACCTATATCCTTGAACAGTCGGGTGCCAAGACGAACGCCCAGATCCCGACTCCAGTTGCTGTCTGCAATCACAACCCGTGCCTCGATCATGACTTGACGTGCAGGCACATCGAGACGCGCGAGGAGTTCACGAACGTCCTGAATCTTGCGTGCGGTATCGGTAACGATCAGCGTATTCGTTTTGAGTTCAAACGTCGCCCGCCCCCGTTTGGTCAGGACTTTCTGGTCTGCATCCCCTCCCGTCTGCTGCGAGGCCTGGGCTGCCGTCCCACTTAAACCCTGCGCCTGAGCCGAACAGTTCACTGCATCACCCGCAGCGTTCTGGGCCGTCCCGGCGGCGCCATACAACATGGATTTTGCTTCATCCGCCCGCATGTAATTGAGCTGAATATAGTCCGTCGTCAAAGGCTCCAGATCCGCCACGGCCGACCTGGCCTCGAACTCGAGTTTCTCTTTAGTCAGCAATTCGTCCTTGGGCGCAATCCAGACCACATTGCCGTTCTGGCGCTTGTCGAGCCCACGGGTTTGCATGATGAGATCGAGTGCCTGATCCCATGGCACGTCTTTCAGGCGCAGAGTCAGATTGCCGGTCACCGTGTCGCTTGCAACAATATTGAGGCCGGTGAAATCGGCGATGACCTGAAGCACCGAGCGCACCTCGACGTTCTGGAAATTGAGCGAGAGTTTCTCGCCCACATATTTCACCCGGCCGTCTGCGGTTTTCTTCTGCGCGTCATCGCTCTGCTTCACTTCGACAATAAAGCTGTTGTCCGCCTGATAGGCCGCGTATTCCCAGCCGCCCTTGGGCTGGATCACCATCCGGGTGTTGTTGCCGAGCGTGTAGGTCTCGATAAACTGCACCGGCGTACCGAAGTCAGCCACGTCGAGGCGACGCTGCAAGGCTCTGGGCAACTCGGTGCCGATGAAATCGACGACCACGCCATTGGCCTGCTGGCGAATATTGATGCCCGCCTGCGCGTCGGAAAGCGTCGTCACGATGCGACCCTCGCCGGTCGCGCCGCGCCGGAAGTCGACATCGCGAATGCTGTGGCGTGCGGCGCCGGGCGTTGCCTCGGCAAAGCGCGGGCTGGCATTGACTGGCGCGGTGCCTGCGCCGACATCGCCCAGTGCGATCAGCAATTGTTTGCCGTCAAGGGTGGTGTCGTACTCGACCGACTTGTTCAGGTTCAGCACCAGACGCGTGCGTGTGCCCGCCTGCACCACGTTGACGCTCGACAGCGGGCCCAGGTTGGATTCGACCGTATTGCGCCCCAGTGCATTGCCGGTGTTCGGCAGGTCCAGCGCGATGCGCGGCGGGTTGCCGACGCTGAAGCCGGCAGGGGTGGCGGTCAGCGCATTCTTGAGCGTGACGCGGACGACCACCTTGCCGCCCGGTAACGTCGTGGTCTCGACCTGCTGCACCGTGTTTGCGGTCGGCGGCAGGTCGGCGGCGCGCACTGAATAAGACAGCATCAGCCCGGTCAGGAGCGTGGCTCCAAACAGGTAACGGGTCATGTCCCGGGCAATGCTACGAACTGTGATTTTGGGCAATGCGTTCATGTCAGCCTCTTTAAAATTCAGTGCTACGAATCATTCCTGCAGAATCAGGGCGCTGGTGCGCTCGGACCAGTCCCCGGCGCTATCCTGGACAATCTCACGCAGACTCACCTCGCTGTCGGTGATCTGTGTGATGAGGCCAAAGTTCTGGCCTGCATAGTTGCCCTTTTTAACGTGGTAGATCGCGTTGTCCGGCGTTTTGATCACGGCATGAATCACGCCTTGTTTGGACAGCATGCCGACCATTTTCAAGGTCTCAAGGGAGAAAGACTCCAGCGGCTCCTTCGGACGATTGAAGTCGGGCTGCATACCGCCGCCGCCTCCGGTCGAGAGTTTTCTCGGCTTGAACGGGTCGGGCAGGTCAAAGGCGTTATAGCTGAATGGTTCGTACACCTTGACTTCCGGCAGCGGCTCGATCTTGCCTTGCATGTCCTTGCCGGTTTCGGCGACGAAGGTTTGCAGGTCCTGCATGTTGCCGCCGCCGCAACCTGCCAGCCCCAGCACGAGAACTAAAGTGGGCAGTCGCTTCATTTTGGCTGCTCCTTGGTTTGCTGCTTGCGGGCGATGACTTCTTCGTCGTCCAGGTAACGGTAGGTTTTGACGACCGCATCCATATTGAGCACACCCTCCTTGGCCGGTGCCAGGGAGATATTCTGCAAAGTCACGATACGCGACAGCTTGGAGACGTCGCTGACGAAGGCGGCGATGTCGTGATAACCGCCGGTAACCTTAACGGTGATGGGCGTCTCGGCATAGAACTCGGTCACGGCTTCGGCATCCGGCCTGAACAGGTCAAACTGCAGGCCGCGTCCCAGACCGGCCTGGTTGACATCGGTGATCAGCGCATCCATTTCCTGCTTGTTGGGCAGTTGCTTCAACAGCGCGCCGAAGGCCTGCTCGATGTCGGCCAGCTGCTTGGTATACGCTTCCAGATTGACGGCCTGATTCTTCTTGGTCGCAAATACGCTGCGCAACTCGGTTTCCTTCTGCTTGGATGCGTCCAGGGTCTCCATGCCGCCGCGCCAGTCAAACCACCAGCCTGCCGCCACGATCGCCACGAAAAGCACCACCAGCGCCACCAGCTTGGTCGGCAACGGCCAGTCGGCCAGCGTTTTCAGATCCAGCTTGTTGAGTTCGTCAAGGGTCATGCCTTGCCCCCTTCCTTGTTCGCGTCATCGGTTTGCTGCTGGATCTGCCTGACCGTCAGCACGAATTCGTTGGCACGCAGATTGTTCACCGTGACCGCCTTGATTTCGACCAATCCGGCCGATTCAAACCAGGGCGAACTCTCCAGATTGCGCATCAGTGTGGAGACGCGCGCGCTTGACTGGGTGTAGCCAGTGAGGGTGATCACCCGGCCGTCCTGCTTGAACGATTTGAGATACAGACCCTCGGGCAGCAGGCGGATCATCTGGTCGAACAGATGAACGACTTCGGTCCGGTTGGATTGCAGCGTCTCGACGACCTGCTTGCGTTCCAGCAGCGCCTGGGTCTGCTCGCGTATTTTCTTGATTTCGCCGATCTGGCTGTCGAGGCGGGCAATTTCCTGTTCGAGGAAGGCATTGCGTGCCTCCTGCGTGGACTGACGCGCCGCGATCAGGCTGTGCCCGATCACGACAGCAACCACGCCGGCGACGACAGCAATGCCGAGCAGAATATTGAACTGACGCCGGCGCGCGGCGCGTGCCAGTTCACGGTGGGGGAGCAGGTTAATGCGGATCATTGGGGGTCAAACCTCCGCATGGCAAGGCCGCAGGCGACAAACAGGGAAGGCGCGTCGGCGGTCAACGCCTGCGGCCGGATCTTGGAACCGACTGCCATGCTGGCAAACGGGTTGACGACCATGGCCGGCGTGCCGGTGCGCTGGGCGACGACCTCATCGATACCCGGAATCATGGCGCCCCCACCGGCCAGCAGGATCTGATCGACCTTGCGGTACTGGGTGGATGTGGTGAACAGTTGCAGGGCGCGGCCGATTTCCATCGCCAGCGTCTCGCTGTAGGGCTGCAGCACCTCGACGTCATAGCTTTCCGGCAGCGTGCCGCGGCGCTTGGCATTTTCGGCTTCTTCGCTGGTCATGCCGTAGCGGCGCGAAATTTCATTGTTGAGCTGGTTGCCGCCGAAGCCGTGTTCGCGCAGATACACCGACTCGTTGTTGTTGAGGATGTTGATGTGCATGTTTTGCGCGCCCACATCGATGATCGCCACGGTCTGGCCGTCGCCGCTGTTGGGCAATTGATGCGCGATCTGCTCGTAGGCGGTCTGGGTCGCAAAGGATTCGACATCCATCACCAGCGCCTTGAGACCGGCAGCCTCCACGGCGGCGACGCGGTCCTCGACCTTTTCCTTGCGTGCGGCGGCGAGCAGGATCTGCACATCGTCCGGGCTGGCAGGCGATTCGCCGAGCACCTGAAAATCCAGATTCACCTCGTCGAGCGAGAAGGGAATAACCTGATTGGCCTCGGCCTCCACCTGGTTTTCCAGGTCGAGACCGCTGAGGCTGGCCGGCGCCAGAATCTTTTTGGTGATGACCGCGGAGGACGGCAGCGCCAGCGCCACGTTCCGGGTCCGCGTGTTCATGTTCTTCCATGCGGTGCGCAAGGTGTCGGCGACCTGATCGAGATTGGCGATGTTGCCGTCCGTCACCGCATCCTTGGGCAAGGGCTCAATCACATAGCGCTCCACCCTCAGCATGCCCTTGCCGGCATCGGACAGCTCCACCAACTTGACCGCGGTCGTGCTGATATCGAGCCCCAGGATGGGCAGGCCTTTGGCAGAGAGCCAGTCCAGATTAATATTCAGGTGCAAGAGTTTTCCTTTACGCTTCTGTGAGTTGGCGCTTTTTGTTGTTATCTTTTTTAGATGCTAGCAACAACACACGGTTTTTAACAGTTTTTTTCTCACCACACCGCAAGAGTTGAACACATGTGTCCAATTTCCAACACCACTAACGCCTATAATCGTCGGAAACTTTAGGCACACTTTTGAATTAAGGAACGGGATGTTTTCAAAATGGTGGCACTACGCGCTGGCGCTGATCGTCAGCCTCGGCGTGGTCAGCACGGCGCTGGCCGGGCTGGCAGCCGCACTGATTTACCCCAACCTGCCGCCGCTTGAGTCACTCACCGATTACAAGCCCAAGCTGCCGTTGCGTGTTTACACCGCCGATGGGGCGCTGATTGGCGAGTTCGGCGAGGAGCGCCGCGCCTTCATCGCCATCGAGCAGGTGCCGGACTACATGAAACAGGCCATCATCGCCGCCGAGGACGAGCGCTTCTACACCCACGGCGGCGTCGATACCCTCGGCGTGCTGCGCGCGGCAGGCTCCAACCTGCTGTCCGGCGGCGCCAAGGAAGGCGCCTCCACCATCACCATGCAGGTGGCGCGCAATTTCTTCCTGTCGAACGAAAAGACCTTCACCCGCAAGCTGTCCGAAGCCATGCTGGCGATGAAAATCGAACACAACCTGTCGAAGGACAAAATCCTCGAACTCTATATCAACCAGATTTATCTCGGCCAGCGTGCCTACGGCTTCGAGGCGGCAGCGCGCACTTACTTCGGCAAGCCGATGAAAGCCTTGTCGCTGGCCGAGTTCGCCATGCTGGCGGGGCTGCCCAAGGCGCCCTCGCGCTACAACCCGGTGGTCAACTTCCCGCGCGCCAAGGCGCGGCAGGAATATGTGCTGGGCCGCATGCGCACGCTCAGATTCATCGACCAGCCGACCTGGTCCGCAGCGGTCAAACAGAAGCTCGTGATCCGCCAGACGCGCCCGCAAGCCGAGGTCGCAGCCGACCATGCCGCCGAAATGGTGCGCCAGACGCTGTTCGAGAAATATGGCGAAGCCATCTACAGCTCCGGCTTCAAGGCCGTCACCACGCTGCAGCGCAGCGCGCAGCTCGCCGCCAACCGCGCGGTCTGGCAGGGTATCGCCGACTACGACCGGCGCTATGGCTACCGCGGACCGGAAGCACAGATCACCCTGCCCGCGGACAAGACCCAGCGCGAGACGGCGATCGCCAGCGCGCTGGAAGACCTGCGCCCGGTCAGCGGCATGGAGCCAGCCGTCGTGACCAGCGTGTCACCCAAGCTGATCCAGGCCCGGCTGCAGGACGGCAAAACCGTGGACATTGCCGACGCCTCGCTGCGCTGGGTGGCGGGCTGGACCACCGGCAAGAAGGGGCGACAACTCGGGCCCGGCGCCGTGGTGCGCGTGCAGGCGGTGGGGGCCGCATGGCGCTTGACGCAGCTGCCCGAGGTGGAGGCCGCGCTGGTCGCGCTGAATTCAAAAGACGGCGCCATTACCGCGCTGGTCGGCGGATTTGACTTCAATCGCAACAAATTCAATCGGGTGACGCAGGCCTGGCGGCAGCCGGGATCGAGTTTCAAGCCCTTCATCTATTCCGCCGCGCTGGAAAAAGGCTATACCCCGGCCACATTGATCAACGACGCGCCGCTGTCGATCAGTGCGGAGGAAACCGGCGGCACCCTCTGGGAGCCCAAGAACTACGACGGCAGCACCAGCGGCCCGGTGCGCCTGCGCAGTGCGCTGACCAAATCGCTCAACCTGGTGTCGGTGCGCATCCTGCAGGGTATCGGCCCGTACTACGCACGCGACTATATCCGCCGCTTCGGCTTCGACCCGGCGCGCCATCCGCCCTACCTCACGATGGCGCTGGGCGCCGGCAGCGTCACCCCGCTCCAGATGGCTGCAGCCTACGGCGTGTTTTCCAATGGCGGCTACAGCGTCAACCCCTATCTGATCGACAAGGTCTACGACAAGGATGGCCGTCTGCTGATGCAGGCCAGCCCGCAGCAGGTGGGCAGCAACGCGCCGCGCGTGATCGACCCGCGCAACGCCTGGTTGATGACCAACATGATGCAGGACGTGACGCGCAGCGGTACCGCTGCCCAGGCTGGCCAGCTCGGCCGCAAGGACATCGCCGGCAAGACCGGCACCACCAACGACGCGCGCGACACCTGGTTTGCCGGCTACAACCCCGATCTGGTGGCGATCGCCTGGATGGGCTTCGACCAGCCGCGCTCGATGGGACGTCGCGAGACCGGATCGCAGTCGGCCCTGCCGATCTGGATGAATTTCATGGGCACCGCCCTCAAGGGCGCGCCGCAACGCGGTTGGGACATGCCGGCCGGCATTATTTCGGTCAAGATCGACCCGGCCACCGGCACCCGCAAGCCCGAGGGGGTGTTGGACACCTTCCTGAACAGCGTGCTGGGCGAAGGCGCGCCCGCCATGACGGAATACTTCTATCAGGAATTTCCGCCACCCGACGCCCCTGTCAACGACTGGGGAGAGCCGGACGCACCCGCCGCACCGGTCGAGCCCGCCGCCTCCGCATGGGACACCCAGCCATGAAGCACCAGGACATGCGCCGCCGCATTGCGCATGCGGCGGCGCGCATCCTGGCCGAGGACGGCAGCCTCGACTATGGCAGCGCCAAGCGCAAGGCGGCGCGCCAACTCGGCGCACCCGACAGCGGCAACCTGCCCGACAACCAGCAGATCGAAGAGGCGCTGCGCAGCTACCAGGCGCTTTACCAGGCCGACGAGACCCGCACGCAGCTGGCGCTGTTGCGACAGGTCGCGATCGAATACATGGAACGGCTGGCCGACTTCGACCCGCACCTGACCGGCTCGGTGCTCAACGGCACCGCCGGACGCCACACCGGCATCAGCCTGCAGCTTTTCACCGACCAGCAAAAAGAGGTCGATTTTCTGCTGATGCGGCTTGGCACCCCCTATCAGGCTGCCGAATACCGCGCCGCTGACGCGCCGGGCCGCGTCTATCCCCGTTTTCTCCTCGACGATCCGCGCGCGGCAGTCGAAATCATCGTTTACCCCGCCGCCGAACTGCGCAGCATGAAACGCCAGCAGCCCGACGGCCTGCCGCGGCGTGCGCGGCTGGCGCAGGTGAGGACGCTGGTTTGACCGCATCCCTGGCATGGAAGATGCAGGTCGGACTGACTGTGGTTCATAACGGTAGACGACCATGATCCGTTTTTTCCGGCACTACGTGCCCCTGAATCTGCTGCTGCTGGTGCTGATCGAGGCGCTGATCCTCGGTGGCGCCATCTACGCAGGCGTCAGCGCGCGCTTTCTCGAAAGCGGCGTGGTGCCGGAACTCCTCTCGCCACTGTTCCCCAAGGCGCTGACCTTCACCGTCGTCATGCTGAGCCTGATGACCGCGAGCGGCCTCTACGACCTCGAATGGCAGGGCGGCGTGCGCGCCCTGCTGCAGCGGCTCGGCCTGAGCTTCGGCCTCGGCCTGGTATCCATGAGCCTGCTGTTCTATTTCTTTCCCGATCTGCTGGTCGGTCGCGGCGCCTTCCTGCTGTCATTCGGCCTGGCCCTGCTCGGCATCCTGCTGAGCCGCGCCCTGTTCATCCGCTGGGTGCGGGCGGGCGCACTGAAAACACGCGCCCTGGTCGTCGGCACCGGCAGCCGCGCCGCCCACATCGAGGCGCTGCTGGCCAAGCGCGGCAACGCCACCAACGTCCAGGTCGTCGGCTACCTGCCGATGGGCGGCAGTCATCATTTCGTCGATCATGCCCGGATTCTCGACAGCGACGAGGCCCTGCCCGAGCTGGCGGCACGCCTGCAAATCAGCGAAATCGTGCTGGCCGTACGCGACCGCCGCAGCGGCGGCCTGCCGGTGCAGGACCTGCTCCGCTGCAAGCTGCGCGGCATCCGCGTGCTCGAACTGTCCAACTTTTTCGAGCGCGAAAACGGCCATCTTCAGATCGACTCGATGAACGCCAGCTGGATGATCCTGGCCGAGGGCTTCCATCAGGGCATCGTGCGCGACACCATCAAGCGCCTGTTCGACCTGCTGGTCAGTGCGGCCATGCTGCTCGTCACCCTGCCGATCATGGCGCTCGCCGCGCTGCTGATCAAGCTGGAAAGCCCTGGTCCCGTGCTCTACCGTCAGGAGCGCGTGGGGCAGGGCGGCAACAACTTCACCATTCTCAAGTTCCGCAGCATGGGCGTCGACGCCGAAAAAGACGGCAAGCCGCGCTGGGCCGGGCAGAACGACAGCCGGGTCACGCTCACCGGACGCTTCATCCGGCGCACCCGCATCGACGAACTGCCGCAGATTTTCAACGTGTTTTTCGGCGACATGAGCTTCGTCGGCCCGCGCCCCGAACGCCCCTATTTCGTGCAGGACCTGACCCAGAAAATCCCCTATTACGGCGTGCGCCACACCGTCAAACCCGGCATCACCGGCTGGGCACAGGTGCGCTATGCCTACGGCGCTACCGACGAGGACGCCATGCACAAGCTGCAGTACGACCTCTATTACGTCAAGAATCACAGCCTGTTCCTCGACCTGATGATCCTGTTCCAAACCGCGCAAGTCGTGTTGTGGGGGAAAGGCGTGCGCTGAGCGCGCCTGTTCGCAACCGACCATGACCGACACCCTGCTTCTCCTCGCTGCGATCGGTTATGGCCTGGCCATGCTGGCTTACCTCGGCTTGTCCGGACTCATCGTCGCCAGTTGGCAGCAGCGTCCGCAGGGCCGGCTGCTGGTGCTCGCCGCCGGACTGAGCGCCCTCTGGGGCGCGTTGGCGGCCGCAGCCACTTGGGGCATCTTGCCCGTTCGCCTGGAACTCGCTGCCGAAGTGGCGCGCAACGGCGCCTGGCTCGCGCTGCTGCTGTACATCCTGCGGCTGCGGCTGCCGCCCGGCAGCGCTCTGCCGGCGCCGTTGCGCCTGATCCGTGCGCTCGCCATCGTGCTCGTCGGCGGCCTGCTGCTCGCCGGCGTGGCGCCGCTCATCGCACCCGACCTGCCGGTGCTCGCGCAGTGGGCAAACCACTTGGGGCGGGTCCTGCTTACCGTGCTGGGGCTGGTGCTGATTGAACAGGTGTACCGCAGCACCCGCCTGGAAGACCGCTGGGCGATCAAGTTCCTATGCCTCGGGCTGGGGGGACTGTTCGTTTACGACTTTTATCTTTATGCCAACGCCGCGCTGTTCAATGCGCTCGACGCCCAGGTATGGGCGGCGCGTGGCTATGTCGCGGCGCTGGTGACACCGCTGATTGCGGTGTCCGCCGCGCGCAATCCGGAGTGGTCGGCGCCGGTCGGGCTGTCGCGCAGCATGGTCTTCCACACCGCCAGCCTGCTGGGCGCGGGCATCTACCTGCTGCTGATGGCGGGCGCCGGCTACTACCTGCGCCTGTTCGGCGGCGAGTGGGGCGACGTGGTGCAGACCGTGTTCATCTTTGCTGCAGCCATGCTGCTGGTGCTGCTGATGTTCTCCGGCACCCTGCGTGCACGGTTGCGGGTGTTTTTATCGAAGCATTTTTTCAGCTACCGCTACGACTACCGCGAAGAGTGGCTCAAGTTCACCCGCACCCTCACTGAAGGCCAGCCCGGCGAGCAACTGTGCGAACGCACGGTCGAGGCGCTCGCCCGACTGGTGGAAAGCCCCGGCGGCGCGCTGTGGATGCGCGAAGGCAACGCCGGCTTCCTGCGCGCCAGCCACTGGAACTGGGCCGACCTCAACGGCGCCGAGCCGGCCGATTCGCCTTTCGCCCGCTGGCTGGCGGACAAGCAGTGGGTGGTCGACCTCGACGAAATGAAGACCCGCCGCGACCTCTATGGTGACCTCGATACCCCGGCGTGGATCCAGCAGGCCGGCGACGCCTGGCTGGTGGTGCCGCTGATGCTGCACGACGAACTGCTCGGCTTCGTGGTGCTCAAGCATTCACTCGGCAAGGTCAGCTTCAACTGGGAAGTCAGCGACCTGCTCAAGGTCGCATCGCGTCAGGCCGCCGCCAACCTGGCGCAGATGCGCGCCGCCAACCAGCTCATCGTGGCGCGCCAGTTCGAGTCGTTCAACCGCACCACCACCTTCATCATCCACGACCTAAAAAACCTGGTCGCCCAGCTGTCCCTGCTGCTGGCCAACGCCGAAAAGCACAAGGACAACCCCGAGTTCCAGGCCGATATGCTGGGCACGGTGGAAAACGCCGTGGCCCGAATGAACAAGGTGCTCGCCCAGCTGCGGCGCGGCAGTGGTGAAGCGCAGGCACAATCGGTGGCGCTGGCGGACATCCTGGCCGACGCCGTCGCCAGCAAGCAGGCATTCAAGCTGCGCCCGATCGTGGAACTGCCGCCCGCCAGCCTGCGCGTGCGCGCCGAACGTGAACGGCTCACCCGCGCCATCGGTCATTTGCTGCAAAATGCGCTGGAGGCCACGCCGCCGAGCGGTCAGGTCACACTGCGCGGCTTCGAGGATAGCGCGCAGGCAATCATTGAAATCACTGACACCGGCAGCGGCATGGAGGATGAATTCATCCGCACCCGCCTGTTTCAGCCCTTCGATTCGACCAAGGGTGCCGGCATGGGCATCGGTGCCTATGAATGCCGCGAAACCGTCCGCGCGCTAGGCGGGCAGCTCGACGTCGACAGCGCGCCGGGGCGTGGCACCCGCTTCCGTATCAGCCTGCCGCTGGAAAATAATTTAGACGTTGGAGGAGACGCCGCATGAGCGACGCCAAACAAAAAATCCTGCTGGTGGAAGACGATCCCGGCCTGCAAAAGCAACTGAAATGGAGCCTCGGCGACTACGAGCTGGTGCTGGCCGCCGACCGCGACAGCGCGATCGCCCAGCTGCGCCGCCACGAACCCGCGGTGGTATTGCTCGACCTCGGCCTGCCGCCCGACGCCGACGGCGCCAGCGAAGGGCTGGCCGCACTGCAGCAGATCCTGTCGCTGGCGCCCGTCACCAAGGTCATCGTCGTCACCGGCAACCTCGATCGCAGCAATGCGGTCAAGGCCATTCAGCTCGGCGCCTACGATTTTTTCCAGAAACCCTTCGACCCCGATGTGCTCGCGCTGATGATCGCCCGCGCGCTGCACGTGCACACGCTCGAAGTTGAGAACCGCCTACTGCTCAACCAGAAGGGCGGTTCCGCCCTGTCCGGTCTGATCACCAGCAGCGAATCGATGCTGAAAGTCTGCCGCACCGTTGAAAAAGTCGCGCCCGCCAACGCCACCGTGCTGCTGCTCGGCGAGTCCGGCACCGGCAAGGAAGTACTGGCGCGCGGCGTGCACGAACTGTCGCCGCGCGTCGGCAAGCGATTTGTCGCCATCAACTGCGCGGCGATTCCCGACACCCTGCTGGAATCCGAACTGTTCGGTTACGAAAAGGGCGCCTTCACCGGCGCGGCCAAGCAAACCATCGGCAAGATCGAGTATGCCAACGAAGGCACGCTCTTCCTCGATGAAATCGGCGACCTGCCGATGCCGTTGCAGGCCAAGCTGCTGCGCTTTTTGCAGGAGCGCGTGATCGAGCGCCTCGGCGGCCGCGGCGAAATCCCGGTCGACGTGCGCGTAGTCTGCGCCACCCACCGCGACCTTGCCGGCATGATCCGCGAAGGCGGATTCCGCGAAGACCTGTACTACCGGCTGTCCGAAATCGCCATTCAGATTCCGCCGCTGCGCGAGCGTGCCGGCGACGCCGTGCTGCTGGCGCAGGCCTTTCTGGAACGCAACGCGCGCGAGATGGGGCGTGGAATCAAGGGTTTCACCGCCGACGCATTGGCAGCGCTCGAAGGCCATGGCTGGCCCGGCAACGTGCGCGAAATGGAAAACATGATCAAGCGCGCCACCATCATGGCGGACGGTACCCAGATCACCGCCGCCGACCTCGGACTCGATGACGGCCCGACCGAACTGCAGCCGTTCAACCTGCGCCAGGCACGCGAACACGCCGAACGTCTGGCCGTGAGCCGGGCGCTCGCCCACAGCGAGGGCAACATCGCCCAGGCCGCCGAATTGCTCGGGGTCACCCGGCCCACCCTGTACGACCTGATGGCAAAAATCGGAATGAAATAATTCAGGGCGCCCTGCGTTCTACACTCAGATCATCTTTCGGAGGCTTCATGATCCACCCCGTTTCCACGTCACGACTGCTGGTGTTTCTGTTCCTCGGCGCCGGGCTGCTGAGCGCCTGCGACCGCCAGGACAGTACCGCCCTGGTGAACGAAGCCCGGACGCTGGTGGCGTCGGGCGACCACAAGGCGGCGATCATCCAGCTCAAGAATGCCCTCGCGCAGGATGAAAACAATGCCGAGGCGCGTTTCGAGCTGGGCACGCTGTATTTCGAGCAGCTTGAGCTCGCCAGCGCCGAAAAGGAATTCCGCCGTGCCCGCCAGGCCGGCTACGCGGAAAATGCCGCCAACGCGATGATCGCCCGCACCCTGCTGGGGCAACGCGACTTCCAGCGCGTGCTCGACGAAGTGCCCGCATCCGCCGGCAGCGATGCCGATGCCGCCACCCTGAACGCGCTGCGCGCCACCGCCGAGCTCGGTCTGAACCGCAAGGACGACGCACGCAAGACCCTGCAGCACGCGCTCGACACCGCGCCCGGCAACGCCGATGTCCATCTGGCACTGGCGCACCTGGCGCTGGCCGACAATGACGTCGCCAAGGCACAGCAGGCCCTCGACGAGGCCTTGCGCATCGACGCCGGCCACCGCGACAGCCTGCATCTGAAAGGCTCGCTGCTGCGCGCCACCCAGCAGCCCAACGAGGCCGCTGCGGTCTATCAGGAAATCCTTCGCATCGATCCGCGCAATGTTGCCGCCCGCCTCGCGCTGGCAGACCTTGCCATCGCAGACGGCCGGCTCGAAGACGCCCGCAAGGAAGTCGACGCCGCACTCAAGACGCGGCCCGGCAACCTGCAGGCGCGCTATACCGAGGCCGTGATCGACTTTCAGGAAAAGAAAATTCCGCGCGCGCGCGACCACCTCGCGGCCGTGCTCAAGGCCGCACCTGACTACGGCCCCGCGCTGCTGCTGGCGGGCGCAGTCGAGTACGCGCTCGGCAACCTGCAAACCGCCGAAACCCACCTCAACAAGGTGTTGAAAGCCGCGCCGAACAACCTCTATGCCGTGCGCCTGCTGGCGGCCACGCAATTGCGCCTCGGCCGCACCGACGATGCGGCACGCACGCTGGCGCCCGCACTCAAGGGGGCCGGCGAAGACGTCGGCGTGCTCACCGTGGCCGGCGAAATCGCACTCGCGCGCAAGGACTATGCGCAGGCCGCGGCCTACTTCGAGGATGCCGCCCAGCGCAATCCGGACAGCGCCGCGCTGCGCACCGAACTTGCCATTTCCCGGCTCGCACAGGGCGACAGCCGCGCCATGGACGACCTCCAGGCGGCCGCCGCGATGGAAAACGAGGGCACTGGCAACCGCGCCGAGACGCTGCTCATTCTGAACCAGCTGAAGCAGAAGCAGTTTGACGCCGCGCTGACCAGCATCGCCGCACTGGAAAAAAAGCAGGGCGCCAACCCGCTCACCTGGAACTATCGCGGCGGCGCCTATATCGGCAAGCAGGATCCCGCCCGCGCCCGCGACAGCTTCGGTCAGGCGCTCAAGCTCGACCCGGCGTTTTACCCGGCCGCTGCCAATCTGGCCCAGCTTGATCTCAAGGACAATCGCCCGGATGCGGCCCGCCAGCGCTTCGAGGGCATACTCAAGGCCGATCCCAAGCATCTGAACGCCATGCTCGCGATGGCCGATTCCGCGATGCGCGAGCGGGACGAAAAAGCCTATGTCGGCTGGCTCGAAAAAGCCGCCGCCGCCCATCCGCAGGCGCTGCCGCCCCGGCTGGCGCTGGCGCGCCATTTGCTCGGCCAGGGCGAGCGCAACAAGGCTCTCGCGCTGGCGCGCGAAGCGCTCAACGCCAATCCCGATCATCCGGCTGCACTCGATCTGCTCGGCAGCGTCCAGCTGGCGCTGGGCGATACGGCCAATGCGCAGGGCAGCTATCGCTCCCTGGTCGAGCGTCTGCCCGGCCAGGCCATGCCGCTGATCAAGCTCGCCGCCGTGCAGGTCGCCGCCAAGGACCTGCCCGGCGCGCGCAAATCGCTGCTGGACGCCTTGCGCGTCCAGCCCGACTCACTCGACGCGCAGATGATGCTCGGCCATGTCGAAATCCAGTCCGGCCGTCACGACGAGGCCCAACGGATCGCGCGCCAGGTGCAGAAACAGCAGCCCGACGGCGCAGCCGGCTACATACTTGAGGGCGATGCAGCGCTGGCCCGCAAGGATCATCCCGCCGCGCTCGCCGCCTTCGAGCGCGCCCACAAACTAGCACCCTCCGGCGCGCTGTTGCTGCGCCAGATGCAGCCCCTGAACGCGCTTCAGCGCGCCGAAGAAGGCGAAAAGCGTCTCGCCGACTGGCTGCAGCGCAACCCGCAGGATGCCGGCACCCGCATCGCGCTGGCCGAACAATTGATCCTGCGCAAGCAGTATCCGGCCGCTGCCGCGCATTACCTCATTCTCGACCAGAGCAACCCGGGCAACCTGCTGGTGCTCAACAACCTGGCCTGGGCGCTCGCCGAGTCCGGCGACAAGCGCGCGCTGGGCTACGCCGAGAAGGCACTCAAGCTCCAGCCCGACAGCGCTGCCGTGCTCGACACCCTCGGCTGGATTCTGGTGCGACAGGGCCAGCACGAACGCGGCATCAAGTTGCTGCAGCAAGCCCTGAGCAAGACGCCCGATGCGGCCGATATCCAGTGGCATCTCGCCTCGGCCTACGCGCAGAGCGGCGACCGCGCCCGCGCACAACGCGAGCTCGAACGTTTGCTGGCGAGTGGCGTAGCATTCCCCCAGGAGCCAGAAGCGCGCGCCCTGCTCAAGCAGCTGCAGAGCAAAGCGCGGTAAGCTTGAAAAATCGCACAGGGCAAAATGGTAAATACGCGCGCGTATTGCGGGCACCGCACGGCAATCCGGACGCCCTGATCGCCGCCAGGCCGCTTGAGTCGCCCTGTTCAACGTCGAAGGCCGGCTGAAAACCGCCTCAATGAGTGGAGTATGTATAGATGACCCAACACCCCGTCGCCCTGGCCATCGCCCTGGCCTTCGCCGCATCCGTGACGCTTTCCGGATGCGACCGCACCGCCAGCCTCACCGAACAGGAGCACATCGAGCGGGCCAAGGACTTCGAGGACAAGGGCAATCCCCGGGGCAGCGTTCTCGAGCTGAAAAACGCCATCCAGAAAAACCCCGACAGCGCGCAGGCCAGACTGTTGCTGGGGCAGATTTATCTGAAGCTGGACATGGGCGCCGAAGCCGAAAAGGAGCTCACCCAGGCCGTCAAGCTCGGGGTCAACCGCGAATCCATCAAGCCCCATCTCGGCGAAGCCTTGCTGTTGATGGGCGAGTACGCACGCGTGCTGGATGAAATCCAGGCCGGAGACCAGACGTCCCAGCTCAATCTCGCACGCATTCTGCAGATTCGGGCCGATGCCATGCGCAGGCAGGGCAGCCTGAAAGATGCCTGCAACCTCTACCAGCAATCGCTCGGCATCAGCGCCGACAACCCGGCGACCTACTGGGGGCTGGCGCAATGCGCACTGGCCGAGCGCGATACGGCCAAAGCCCAGGAATGGCTCGATGCCGCGCTCAAGATCCAGGACAGGCAAGCCAGGACCTGGGTTTATGTGGGCGATCTCGCACAGATCAGGCAGGACGACGCAGGTGCCGTGGCCGCCTATTCCAGCGCACTGAAGCTCGAACCCCAGAATCTGGAAGCTCTGCAAAACCGGGCGACCACCCACATCAAAATGGACCGAATGGAACTCGCCGAGGCCGACATCCAGACCCTCCGCAAGCATTTCCCCCAATCGCTTGCCGTCCACTACCTGCAGGCCATGTACCACTACAAGGAGAAAAAATATCCCGAGGCCCGCAATGCCCTCCAGGAAGCCCTGAAAATCGCCCCCAACGCCCTGCCCGCCCTGTTGCTGGGCGGGCATATCGAATTTGCCCTGGGCAACTTGCAGACCGCCGAGCTGCACCTCAACAAGGTGGCCCGTGCAGCGCCGGAAAACAGCGCCGCGCTCAAAATGCTGGCGGCCACCCAATTGCGCCTGGGGCGGCCGGAGGATGCCGAGAAAACCCTGGCACCGATCGATTTCGCGAAGACCGCGGATGCCGGCTTCTACACTATCGCCGGAGAAATCGCCCTGGCGAGACAGGACTATGCCGGGGCCGCCCGTCTTTTTGAAACCGCCGTCAACCTCAACCCCGACAGTGCAGCGATACGCACGGAACTGGGCCTGGCCCGACTGGCCCAGGGCGACCAGCGCGCCATGGCCGACTTGCAGTCAGCCGCCGACATGGAAGACGCGGGCAGCCGGGCAGACACCCTGATCATCCTCAACCAGCTCAGCAAGCGACAATTTGACGCCGCGCTGTCCAGCATCGCCGCCCTGGAGAAGAAACAGCCGAAAAACCCGCTGGTGTGGAGTTATCGTGGCACCGCCTATCTCGGCAAGAACGACCATGCCAAGGCACGCGACAGCTTTGAACAGGCCCTGAAAATCGACCCGAAATTCTTCCCCGCCGCGGACAGTCTCGCCCGGCTGGACCTGGCGGCGGGACGGACGGCCAGCGCGCGCAAACGCTACGAAGGCATCCTCAAAGCCGAGCCCAATCACATGCAGGCCATGCTCTCCCTAGCGGACATCAGCCTGGGGGAAAAGGATGAAACAGCGCATGTGAGCTGGCTTGAAAAAGCCGCGAAAGCCCATCCGCAAGCCCTGCAGCCGTACGCCGGCCTGGCCCGCCATCGGCTCGCCAAGGGGGACGTCAACGGCGCGCTCGCCACGGCGCGCGAGGCCGTCAACGCCAATCCGGACAACCCCGAAGCGCTCAACCTGCTGGCAAGCACCCAACTGACGACCGGCGACATCGCCAACGCGATCACCACATACACCCTGTCAACCAAAAAGGCCAGCCGGTCCCCCGATGCGTTCATGCGTCTTGCCATGGCGCAGGTCGCAAACAGAGATCTGGCCGCCGCCCGCGTCTCGCTGCAGAAAGCCCTGCAACTCAAACCCGACCATCTGCAAAGCCAAGATGCCCTGCTGAGTCTTGAGCTGTCCGACAAAAACCCTGAAGTCGCCCTGAGAATCGCCCGCCAGATCCAGACACAATTCCCCGCCTTGCCGCTGGGCTACGATCGCGAAGGCGACGTTCATCTTGACCAGAAGCGCCTGCCGCAGGCCATTCAGTCCTATGAGACCTCGCTGGATAAAGGCGCCGGATCGGCGGGCCTGACCAAACTGCACCGCGCCCATATTCTGGCCGGCAACACCCAGGCCGCCGGGCAACGCCTGAACGACTGGCTCAAACAGCATCCCGACGACATGGCCGTGCGCAACCACGCCGCCGAGTACTACATGTTTGCGGGCCGGATCCAGGACGCCATTGCCCAATATGAGGCCATCCAGCGGCAACATCCTGACAACGCTCTGGTCCTCAACAACTTGGCCAGCCTCTATCAACGGCAGAAAGACCCCCGCGCCCTGGGCACCGCCGAACAGGCCCTGAAACTCGCGCCGGACAATCCGGCGATCCAGGACACCGTGGGCTGGCTGCTGGTTGAACAGGGGAAATCAGCGCGTGGCCTCGAGCTCCTGGGCAAGGCCGCCGCCGCCGCGCCCAAGGCGGGCATGATTCGCTACCACCATGCCGTCGCCCTGGCCCGCAGCGGCAATCGGGCCCAGGCACGCCAGGAGCTCGAATTCGTGCTCAGGGAATTCCCCCAACTCCCTGCAGCCGAGGCCGACGCCGCCAGGCAACTGCTCAAGCGGCTTTGACCCGGTCGCGCCCGCTCGCTAAAGCCCGGCTGGATGAAGCATGTGTAAAGAAATCCGACCCCTTCTGGCGGGCCTGTCAGAATCCGCCCGCCCGTGTCGGCAAGCCCCCATCGGTAATTGCAGCGCCCACGCCCCTTGCCAGAACGGGCACGCAGGGAGCTCGACCCGTGCATCGCAATGCAGAGTTTGATTCGTGTCGAAAAACTTTACACATGATGGATTGAAGGGCCTGCATAGCGCATGCCCGGACGGCAAAACAACGAAACAAGTCATTGAATTAATGGTTTTTTTATAGACACACCCTCGGTCTGGCACAGCTGTTGCTTAGTGTTAGGCAAGCCGGAAAGCCAAGGCTTTTGGAAATTTACTAACGAGGGCTCATACCATGAACAAAATCATCACCGCTGCAGTTGCCGCACTTGGAATCGCAGCTTCCGCACCCGCCGCCGCCGTCGTCGTTGGCGGCATCAACTTCGGCGCACTGGGCAGTACCGTCCACATTGAAACGGCAACGCTCGCCGAAACCTTCGTCAACGGTGTCGGCCAGTCGCTGCAGGGTTACGGCGTCATCTCCACCATCAACGGCTCGAACAATTACTGCGCAGTCGGCAGCTGCTCGCTGTATTACCACTTTTCCAATTACACCGTCTCCGCCTTCAACGGCGCAGGGGTTCAGTTCACCGGCGGCGTAATTGACATCTATTACAACGCGGGCCCCCAGTTGAACATGTTCGACCAGAACTCGCCGACCAACGTTGCGACCATCCAGGGCATGACGCCTTGGGTTCGCCTGCTCGGCCATACCTTTGCCGATCCGATCTTCAACGTGGTGAACCCGGTGGGCTTCAATGCCACCCAGACGCTGAACGGCAACGGCACCCTGACGGGCGCCACGCTGACCCAGAACGGCCAGGGCATGGTTGATGTCGACATTAGCGCTGTGTTCGGTCTGGCTTCGGTCGCAGCCTACCTGGATGGCAACTCCATCGCTGACAACCTCGGCGGTTTCGCCGACATCGTGCTGACCTCGTCGAGCAACAACTTCGTCCTGAACCCCGAAGACGTCGCCGACGGCTTCGCCGCAGGTTGCGCAACGGGTCAGGCTGCTCCCGGCGCATGGTGTCTGCAGGGCACGCTGAACACCCGCGGCGCGACGGTCGTCCCGGAACCCGCAGCCCTCGCCCTTCTGGGTATCGGCCTGCTCGGTCTGGGCATCGCTCGCCGCAACAAGAAGCGCGCTTAAGACTCGGCTACCCGACAGCCCCCGGGCTGATCGCACGCCAAGCCCCTCCAGTTGGAGGGGCTTTTTTATGGGCGCAACAGGGCACCCTGCGCAAGCCCTTACACCGCCGTGGCCCACGGGCTAGAATGGGCCAACTCGCCTGACCCGGACCCATACATGACCGCCACACCGCTCCCTGCAGGCCTGCTCGAAAAGCTCCAGGCGCACCTGGGGCCTGACAATGTGCTGAGCGAGCCCGGCCAGCTGGAGGTGGCCTCGCGCACCTGCATCCCCTACCGCGAGTTGCCCGCCGTCGTGGTGTATCCGGCCAATGCCGGGCAGGTGCAGGCGGTGATGCAGCTTGCCCGCGAATTCGACGTGCCTGTCTGGCCGGTGAGCACCGGCAAGAACTGGGGGTATGGAGAAAGAACGGCCTGCTACCCGGGTGGAATCACCCTGATCCTTTCACGCATGAACCGCATCCTGCAGGTGGATGAAGAACTGGGCTATGCGGTGATCGAGCCGGGGGTCACCTACAAGCAGTTGAACGATTACCTGAAAGAACACGGATCGGGCTTCTGGGCCGACACGGCGGGCACCACGCAATATGCCAGCGTGCTGGGCAATGCACTCGACAAGGGCCGGGGGCTCACGCCCTATGCCGACCACTTTGGCTGCCTGTGCGGCATGGACGTGGTGCTGCCGGACGGACAACTTCTGGAAACCGGCGGCGGCCCCGCCGGCAACAACCAGATCCGCCATACTTATAAATGGGGGGTGGGACCTTATCTGGATGGGCTGTTCGCCCAATCCAACCTCGGCATCGTGGTGCAGTCGGGCATCTGGCTGATGCCGGCGCCCGAGCGCTTCGACTTCGCCGCCTTCGAATACACCGCCACGGAAGCGCAGTTCGGACCGTTCATCGACGACCTGCGCAAGCTGGTATTCCAGGGCGCGCTACGTGCGCGGCCGCACTTGGCCAACGACTTTGCCATGATGTGCATTTTTTCCCAGTACCCGCATGACCTGCTGGAAGGCGCGCGCAATTTAAGCGAGGACGCTGCCGCCGCTTGGCGAAAAAAATATGGGGTGGCGCGCTGGACCTTCGGCTGCGGCCTGTACGGCAGTCCGGAGGAAATCCGCTTCCAGAAGCGCGCCATCAAGCAGACGCTGGGACGCTACGGCTTGATACGCTTCGTCGGCGCCTCGGTCCAGGACAAGTGGAAGGGCCGGGTTTTTCGTCTGGCAGCACGCTGGGGCAACCGGCTGCTGGGCAAGGCCGATTCGTTCTACGAGGCGATGGTTCCGGCGATCAATCTGTTTCGCGGCATCCCCACCGACCACTTCGTCCGCCAGGCGTATTTCAAGTCGCACCAGGAGAAGCCGTCCACCGATATCGACCCGGCGCGCGACCAGTGCGGGTTTGTCTGGATCGGCCCGGTGGTGCCGTTCACCTCCACCCACGTGACGCAAGCGCTTGAGCTGGCCAAGCCCATCTTCGCCCGCCACGAGTTCGATTTCTTCGTCGAGGTGATCGTCGAAAGCGCCCGCTCGGTGATCGTGCTGGCGGGGGTGTTCTACGAGCGCAAGGACGAAGCCGAAGCCGAACGCGCGCGGGCCTGGTACCAGGAAATGCACGATGCCTTCCTCGCGCAGGGCTATCCGACCTACCGCACGACGACCATGAGCATGACCGGGGCGCTGGACTCAAATCCAGTCGCAAAGGACATGCTGGCGACACTGAAGCAGGCGCTCGACCCGCAGAACCTGATCGCCCCCGGACGCTACGGCACGCCGCCGCGCGACTGAGCGTGCCGACACACCCCCTCCCGCCCTGGCGCGGAACGCTTTACGCCTCGGTGTCGGGCGGGTAGCGCTTGTCCAGGTAATAACCCAGCACCCGCGGCAAGTAGTCTGCGGCCAGCGGAAGACGCAGGCCGCGGCTGGCCAGCCAGCCGGTATACGCCGCGTTGTCGAAGCCCTGCCGGTCGGCCAGGTAATCGAGATAGATGGGCAGGGTGGACAAAGCCTTGCGCTGGGAAGGCGGCGCCAGACGGGCGGCCACCCGGGCAAGCGCGGCAAATACGCCGCGCGGCATGCGAATGCCGAGGGGTACGCGCATGCCGTGGGTGGTGAAGGCGGTGCGCACCAACGCCTTGAGTTCTTCCAGCCGCGGCGCCTGCTCCGGGCCGCTGCACAAATGAAAGATGCGCCCCGCTGTCTGCGGATCGCGGCTGGCGGCGACGATGGCTTCGGCCACCCAGTTGGCGGGAATGACGTCGAGCCTGACCTCGCCGAAATCCGGATACAGGCCCCGCGTCTTGCAGCCGGACAGGAATTCGCAGATGAAATAGAAAATCTGGAAATGGATGATGCGACCGTCGCGCGCATCACCGATCACCATGCTCGGGCGGTGCACGGTGACCGGCAGCCCTTCGTCGACGATGGCGCGGCGGATAATTTCCTCGGCTTCGGCCTTGGCCTGCTCATAGGTGTTGTGAAACGCGCGCGGCTCGTCCATCCAGATCTCGGGCAGGGCGCCGGGGCGTTTGCCGGCGACGCCGACAGTGCTGACATAGTCGAACTTGCGCAGTCGCCCTGCGGCAGCCAGCCGGCGGGCGAAATCAACGGTTGCCTGGGCGGACCCGACCGCGGAGCGACGCGCATCCTCGATCGACAAATTCATGCGGACCGTCCCGGCGCTGTGGATGAGATGCGTGCACGCCCCGACCAGCTCCGCGTACTGGTCATCCGGCAAATTGAAATTCGCTACGGCAGCATCGCCCCGGTAGGCCTTGACCCGTGCGCGCTGCTCAGACGATTCGGCCCAGCCCCAATAGCCGGCCAGAGATTGCATGCGCTCCGCCAGGGCAGCATCCGACTCGGCGCGCAATAACAACCTGACTTCGGTGTCGGGATCGGCCAGCAGCAGCGGCACGATCGAGCTGCCCACCGCACCGGTGCCGCCGGTTAGAAAATAAACGCTCATGCAATCTCCTGGATCAGGCAGCGGGAATGATCGGTTGAATCGGCGAGCTGTGCATACAGCGCGTCGATTTCGCGCTCGTTGAGGGTCTCGATGGCATTGCGCCTGAGCTTCAGATTGCTGGTCAGTTCGCCGGCGGCGATGCTGAAACCGCGCGGGCTCACCAGCGCGCCCGCAGGCCTTTGATAAGCAGGGAACGGGGCGCAGGCAGCGGCGATGTCATCACCGATGCGGCGCAGTGTCTCGCTGGACAAGGGTGCGGTGAAGCCGACCGGTTGCGGGGTCACGCTGAGCAGGACGACCGCAACCGGCCGGTTGCGCCCGAACACCACGGCATGTTCCACATAGGGCAATTGCCTCAGCGCCGACTCGATCGGCACCGGCGCGATGCGCCGCCCGGTCGAGGTCTTAAATACTTCGGACTTGCGCCCGGTGAGCCACAAAAACCCGTCTGCATCGAGGCGCGCAAGATCCCCGGTATGCAGGTAACCATCGGCGTCGAGCGGGGTGTCGGCGTCCGCCTGGCCGTAGTAGCCCGTGAAAACGCCCGGCCCGCGCACCAGCACTTCTCCGTCATCGGCCAGCTTGAGTACGTTGTCCGGCAGCGGCCGGCCGACGCTGCCGAAACGGTAGGCTTCGAGCGTGTTGTTGGCGATCGGCACGACGCACTCGCTGATGCCATAGGCTTCCAGCACCAGCCAGCCCAAACCATGCAATTTGTCCAGCAGCCAGGGCGGCATCGGCGCCGAGCCGCTGACCATGAACTTCAGGTCCGGTCCCATCAGGTGGCGCAGCTTCTGCAAGACAAGCCGGTCGGCGAGCGCATGCGCCGCAACGCTCCACCAGACGGGCGACCCGCCCGCTCGCCGCGTCCGCTGAAAACGCTCGCCGATGCGCCAGGCTACGCGAACTGCCTGCCTGGCCAGCCAGGATTGGCGCGCGATTTCGGCCTCGATGCCCGCATGCAGCTTTTCGTAAAAACGCGGCACGCCGATGAACAGTGCAGGACGGATTTCCGGCAGCCGCTTGACGATGTCGGCCGGCGAATCGACGAAGTAGCACTGGGTGCCGCGTTTGAGTGCACACAGGTTGATGATGCGCTGGAACAGGTTGGACAGCGGCAGCCAGCACGCCAGCCGGGCGTCGGCCTGAATGGACGGGAAACGGCTGAGGATGGCCTCAGCCGCCAGGCAGAGCTGTCCATGAGTATAGGCGATGCCTTTGGGCTGGCCGGTGCTGCCCGAAGTGAAAACGAGGGTCGCCGTCTGGTCTGGACTCACCTCCGGCAGAGGCTGCACCGGATCGCAGGCGGCCGTGAGCAGGCAGGGGAGCGATGTGATGCCGGGCGCGTTGTCCGCATCCAGCGTCACCACGATGTCCGGCGGCTCGGGCATCAGCGCTTTCAGCGATTCGAGCTGTTCGCCTGCTGCCAGGCAGAGCGCGCGCGGCCGAACGGTGTGCAGGATGTGGCGGGTATTTTCGGGCGCATCGTGGGCGTCGATGCCGACCACCACGCCGCCTGCAGCCAGCACGGCCAAGTGGCAGTATTCCCACTCGGGCACCGTCGGCATCATGATGGCGACGCGGTCGCCGGCACGCAGGCCCAAGCGCAGCAGGTGCGCGGCCAGCGTCTGGACGCGGTCCTGCACCTCGCCCCAGTTGACGCTTGTCCAGTCGCCTGCGGACGTGCGCTGCCAGTAGGCCGGTTGCTGCGGCGACTGTGCGGCGCGTGCCGCAAGCCAGTTGGGGACGCTGTCAGGCCCGGCCGGCATCGCGTGCCTGCCGGCGCAGGAGGGGCGGGTCATACGCCCCTTCGGGCAGGTTGATGCGCAGGTCGTCGTCGGTCAGGTCGAGCCATTGCTGGCTGCGGCTGACGTCGCGGCCAAGCAGGACCTTGCGCCGGATCATGAAGTCGACCAATGGCGCCATGATCCGCCAGTGGTTCAGGCTGGCCTTGCCTTCGCGTATCAGCGCGGCAAACTCCGGGGCATACGGGTTGTAGCCGAAATGCTTGAGGTCGGAATACATCATCAGCCAGTTGATCGGATAGTTGCTGACGATCGGGCTGGCATGGCGGCCGCGCTTGACGAGGCCGAGTTCGGCGACCTTGCGCATGACCTCGTCCTGGTCGTAATCCCACGCGTGGAATGGCGCAAGATAGCGTGGAAAGCGCGTATCTGCGGGCATTTCAAGCGGATTGTAGAAGCGCCTCAACTCATCGTCGGTGAACGCGCCGCAGGTCTTGAGTTGGGGTGGCGTCCAGTCTTCCGCGCGGATGAGCTCGGGAGAAAACTCGTACAGCATGCGCTCTGGTTCGGGCTGACCGGGCGAATAGCCGGCAAGAATCAGCGGAATGTCTTTCTCGATCGCCAGGCGAATGGCATCGCCCTCGAACAGCGGCGCATAGACATAGGACACCGTGTAGACGGCACCGCGCGCTTCCTGGTTTTGCAGCAGGTAGCGGAACAGTTTTCTGATGAACGCAGGCGCCGGGTTGAAGACTTCGTGGTCGATGTCGAGGCGGGCCAGCGCGGTGCGGATATTGCTCCAGGCCACCTCCGGCAGATCGATGTTGGTGGTGTACGCCAGCACGCGCAGGCCATACTCGACCTTCAGCTTGTGCAGCAGATAGATGCTGTCCTTGCCACCGCTGAGCGGAACCAGGCAATCATACTGGCCACGACCCGTCCCCCCGTGGGCGGCGCGCAGGGTCTGCTCCAGATCGTCACGATGGGCCGGGTTGGGCTGGACCGATGCCCGTTCGGCAGCGGGCGCGCGACAAAAACCGCACACGCCATCGGGACCGATCTGCGAGCCGGGCACGGCCGCCGGCAACAGGCATTGCTTACATTTTTTCATTGCATCCTGCTCTCAGGGGGCTGCGCCAACGTATGGATCGGCGCATGCGGACAAGGGCTTGCATTGTTTGCAGTCAAACTGGCCGCGCGTTGCACCAAGCCTCGGTGAAGCCAATTCCTAGCCGCCTTGAAGGCGTTGCGCGATACCCAGTTCATCCTCTTTTGAAAATCCGTAGGGATAGAGCGACTTTTCTCCGGGTGGCGGCGGCAACGCGCCCCCCAGCGTGGCGATTTTCTGCTCGATATAACTCAGGTCCAGATGCAGCAGGACGGCCGGTGCGTTGACCCGGGGGCACATCCGCTCATGCCCGAGCAGTTCGAATCCCAGCATCCGCTTGTAGAAGAACACATGGCGCGGGTTCACCTCGATCACAAAGTCTGTGTACTTGTGGATGTGGAAAGCATAGATGAAGGCAATATGAAACAGCGCAGCCAGGACCGATTTGGAGGCTGCACTTTCATCCACGGCCAGCTTGGTCAACTCGGCAATTCTTCGGCCTTGAGCCCGAAGCGTGTCGACCTCCTCCTTGTACAACTCGTCCACCACCAGCCCTTTATGGCTGTCCAGTCCCAGTGTCACCGTCCCGGCCACGATGTTCTCCTGGTAAGCCACCAGGGTGATCCGGTTGGGGTCGTGATTCAGGCTATCGCTTTCATACCCGCGCCAGCTGTACATCTTTTCAATCAGCAGGCTGGCGGACTTGCGCCGGTCGTCCGTCGTCGCCAGACGCACCTTGAATTCCTGACGGCTGACGCGGGTCATCTCCTCGTCCTGCGCCTTGCTCTGGTCGAGGCACAGGTCCTTCAGCCGGTAGGGCGACTGAAAGGCAACAATCGTCTTGTCCCATTCGTCTGGGTCCTGGCGACGGTTTTTGATGCCGAATGGAAGTTTTGGAATGGTGGGCATAGTCCTGCGGGGTGAGCACGGTCTGATCGCGCGGGGTCCGTTTACCTGCTGGAGATTGGCTGCTAACAATCAATATTTCGGCAGCCACCGTGCAAAACTTGACGCATGATGCAATTTACTTCTTTTACATTTTCATTTCAGGAAACGCGCCGCATCCCTAGCGAAATACGTCAGCACACCATCCGCGCCAGCACGCTTGAAAGCCAACAACGCTTCCATCACACACGCCTTCTCATCCAGCCAGCCGTTCTGCGCTGCAGCTTTCAACATAGCGTATTCCCCACTCACCTGATAGGCATAGGTGGGCGCACCGTAGGCATCCTTGACGCGGCGAATGACATCCAGATAGGGCATGCCCGGCTTGATCATGACCATGTCGGCGCCTTCCTGCAGGTCCATGCCAACCTCCCACAGGGCTTCATCGCTGTTGGCAGGGTCCATTTGATAGGTATATTTATTGCCCTTGCCGAGGTTGGCGGCGGAGCCGACCGCGTCGCGAAACGGGCCATAGAAACTGGAGGCGTACTTGGCCGCATAGGCCAGGATGCGGGTGTGAATGTGACCGCTGCCTTCCAGCGCAGCGCGCAGCGCGGCAACACGGCCATCCATCATGTCGGATGGGGCGACGATGTCGGCGCCAGCCTGGGCGTGCACCACCGCCTGCTGCGCCAGCACGGCGACGGTCTCGTCGTTCAGCACGTAGCCGGTGTCGTCGATCAGGCCATCCTGGCCGTGGCTGGTGTAGGGATCGAGCGCAATGTCGGTGATGATACCCAGCCCAGGAAAATGGTTTTTCAGCGCCGCCACGGTGCGCGGGACCAGGCCGTCCGGATTGAGTGCCTCTTCGGCGCCCAGGGTCTTCAGTGCCGTGTCGATCACCGGAAACAGCGCCAGCGCCGGAATCCCCAGTTGCACGCACTCCTCGGCCACCGGCAGCAGGAGGTCGATCGACAGCCGCTCGACCCCGGGCATTGATGCCACCGCCTCACGACGCTTCGATCCATCCAGCACAAACACCGGATAGATCAAATCATTTGACGTAAGTGTGTGCTCACGCATCAGGCGACGCGAAAAGTCGTCGCGGCGCATGCGGCGCATACGGGATGCGGGGAATGAAGCGAATGGCAGACTCACGAACTTCTCCAATTGAAAGCGTATGGAACTTTACCCAAGGGGGTCTACTCTACTAAGCAGACGATCTTTGCATCGTCTCCCGCTTCTCCTCCCTGAGCGGGATGCCTTAATCCCCTTAAGGCATTTTTAGCCCCGATCCCTCCCTTGGTCGGGGCTTTTTTATTCTGGCGGCCGGATTGTTCATCCGGCGCTCTGGGTATCGGGCTGCCGCGACTGCGCAAACCAGCCCTCGATCAGTGCAGCCGCCTCGTCGGCACCCTGGCGCGACAGGCTGGAAAACAGCTGCACGCTGACGCCGTCGCGCGCGGCGATTTCCTGCTTGACCTTGCGCAAGGTCAACGCTTTTTCGCTGTTGGAAAGCTTGTCGGCCTTCGACAGCAAAATGTGCACCGGCTTGCCGGTAGGGGTAAACCAGTCCAGCATCTGCCGGTCCAGCGGGGTGAGCGGGTGGCGCGCATCCATGATCAGCACCAGACCCCGCAACGCGTCACGCTCCTGCAGATAGCGCGACAGCAGGGTTTCCCACTTTGCTTTCACTGCGGGCGGCACTTTGGCATAACCGTAGCCCGGCAGATCAACCAGATAAATATCGGGGTCCAGCGCGAAAAAGTTGATAAGCTGCGTGCGTCCCGGCGTTTTGGACGTGTAGGCGAGGCGATTGATTCGCGTCAACAGATTGATTGCGCTCGACTTTCCGGCATTGGACCGGCCGGCGAACGCGATTTCCGCCTGGCTGTAGGGCAAATCGCGCAGCTGGGCGACCGATGTATGGAATTGGGCGCGATTAAGCACGGGCTTGGCAGTCATATTAGTTACCGCTAAACTACCCGTTTTCCCAAGTTTTGCAAGCTTCAGGAGCTTTTGATGAAACTCGTCGTCTCTCTGGTTGCACTCCTCGCAACCACCTCCGCCTACGCCAACCCCACTGCGGTCAAAGGCGACCCCAAGGCGGCCGAAAGCATCGTCACTCAAGTATGTGCGGCCTGCCACGCGGCAGACGGCAACAGCGCCGCGGCGGCCAATCCCAAGCTGGCCGGGCTCAATGCGGAATACATTCACAAGCAGCTCACCGATTACAAGTCTGGCGCGCGCAAGAACCCGGTGATGAGCGGCATTGTCAGCACCCTCAGCCCACAGGATATGCAGAATCTGGCCGCCTACTTTAGCGCCCAGCAGCCCAAGCCGGCGACCGCCAAGGACCAGGAGCTGGCGCTGATCGGCCAGAAAATCTACCGCGGCGGCGTGCAAGGCACCGGCGTGCCGGCTTGCGCTTCGTGCCACGGCGCTCAGGGCAAGGGCATCCCCGTCCAGTTCCCGCGCCTGGCCGGTCAGCATGCGGAATACACCTACACGCAGCTGAACGCCTTCCGCGTCGAGGCCCGTGCCAACGACGGCGCCCGGATGATGCGCAGCATCGCCGCCAAGATGACCGATGCTGAGATGAAGGCCGTGGCCGCCTATATCCAGGGCCTGCGCTGAACGGGGTGACCGCTCACGCTTTCTAGCCGGGCGCGCGCCCGTTGGGGAAGCAGGGTTCATTCGGACTAGCCGGCTTTGCAGTCACGATCGGCACCTTCGGGTAAACTTGTTGGCCATCCCTGAGTCGATAGAAGGGTGACAGGTGTCACCCTTTTTTATTGTTGCCCTCCATGACCACTGCTTCCCACTCCTTTGGCAAGTCCCTGTTCGAGCTGTTGAGCTCGATGCGCTTTGCGATCAGCCTGCTGTCCATCCTTGCGATCGCGTCCATCATCGGCACCGTGCTGAAGCAGTCCGAGCCCTACGCCAACTACCTCATCCAGCTCGGGCCGTTCTGGTTCCAGGTATTCGAGAAACTGGGGCTGTACGACGTCTACCATGCGCTGTGGTTTCTGGTCATCCTGACCTTCCTCGTCGCATCCGTCAGCGTCTGCATCTGGCGCAACGCGCCGAACTTCGCGCGCGAAATGAAAAGCTTCCGCGAGCACGTCAGCGACCAGTCGCTGAATGCGTTCAAGCACAAGCACGAAGCGCCCACCGAACAAACCCCAGAAGCACTTGCCGCCAGCGCGCAGCGCTACCTGGAAGGCCAGGGCTACAAGGTGAAAAACGTGCCGCGCGAGGGCGGCGTGCTGCTCGCCGCCAAGGCCGGGAGCTGGAACCGCCTCGGCTATTTCCTGGCGCACGCGGCCATCGTGATCATCTGCATCGGCGGTCTGATGGACGGCAACCTAATTTTCAAGGCGCAGCAGGTGCTGGGCTACAAGAAGATCGAAACGCGCGACATTCCGCAAAGCCAGGTGCCGGCGATTTCGCGCCTGACCCCGTCCAATCCGTCGTTCCGCGGCAGCGTGCAGATTCCCGAAGGCTCCAGCGCCGACGTGGCTTTCCTCAACGTGGCCGACGGCTATCTGGTGCAGGAACTGCCGTTCGTGGTGGCGCTGAAGGAATTCCGCATCGAGCACTACAGCACCGGACAACCGAAAAGCTTCGAGAGCGACGTCGAACTGTTCGACCACGCCGGCAACAAGATCCGCGAAGCGACGATCGAGGTCAATCACCCGCTGATCCACGACGGCGTCGCCATCTATCAGGCGAGCTTCGCCGACGGCGGTACCCGCCTGACGCTGCGCGGCTGGAACCTGTTCGCCCCGACGGCCTCAGAATTCCCCCTCGAAGGCACGGTTCACCAGAACAGCACCTTGACCAGCACGGCCGGCGATTACACGCTCGAGTTCAACGATTTCCGCCCTTTCAACATCGAAAACATGGGCGGCGAAATCGAGACGCCTCGCGACAGCATGAGCGTGCTCGGCGGCAGCCCGGTCAGCGACAACCGGCACCTGCGCAACGTCGGTCCGAGCTTTCAGTACAAGCTGCGCGATGCGCGTGGACAGGCACGCGAGTTTTCCAACTACATGCTGCCGCTCGAGCTGGAGGGCCGCTGGTTCCTGATGTCGGGCGTGCGCGAAACACCCACGGACGACTTCCGCTACCTGCGCATGCCGCTCGATGCCGACGGCAGCATCGACAGCTACATGCGCCTGCGCGGCGTGTTGCTGAACAAGGAACAGCACCCCGAGATCGCCGCCCGCTTCGCGCGCCAGGCGCTGCCACAGGAGGCCTGGGGCACCGAAATCGAGGACAAGCTGAAGTTCAGCGCGGCGCAGGTGCTGGCCATGTTCGCCGAGGGCGGCTTCCAGTCGCTGGGCCGCTTCATCGAGGAGCGGGTGCCCGAATCCGATGGTGAACGGGCTGCCGGCACCTATCTGCGCATTCTCGAGCTGGCCGCCTTCGAAGCGCTGCAGATTGCCAACCGCGAAGCCGGGTTGCCGCCGCGTGCGCCCGACGACGCCACCGGCTGGCTGGTGCGCGACACGCTCAACAGCGTGAGCGACCTGTTCGTCTATGGCGCACCGATCTATCTGCAACTAATGCAGTTCGACGAGGTCAAGGCCAGCGGCCTGCAGCTGACCCGCTCGCCCGGTCAGAACATCGTCTACCTGGGTTCGCTTTTGCTGACGCTCGGCGTATTCTTCATGCTTTATGTGCGCGAACGCCGGATCTGGCTGCGCATCAAGCCGGGCCACGCGCTGCTGGCGATGTCGTCGGCCAAACATACCATCGATTTCGAAAAAGAATTCGTCCAGCATTCGCAAGCGCTCGACACGCTTGTCAAGTAATCCGGAGGCTCTACAGACATGGAACTTGCACTCAATCAACCCGCCCCGCTGTTCAAACGCCTGTCCTGGTTCGACTGGCTGTTCGCCGCCATCGTCGTGGCCGGCGGCATCGCAGCCTTCGCCCGCTACGGCGACTTCATGGATGGCTACGAGAAGAGCATTCTGCTCGCCACCATCCCGTCGCTGGTGATGGGCGGCTGGTTCTGGAAACCGTTCCGGCCGCTCTTCCTGGTCGTCGGCGCGCTGAGCCTGTTCGCGCTCAGCCTCTACGACGGCAACCTCGCACGGATGGAAGAAACCTTCTTCCTCAAATACCTGATCTCCAGCCAGGCCGCGATCATGTGGATGTGTGCACTGTTCGCGTTCGCCACTGTCGCCTACTGGGCCGGGCTGCTGGCCCGCTCGGACTTTATGCTGAAGACCGGCACCGCGCTGACCTGGGCGGCCGTCACCTTCGGCTGGACCGGCCTGATGGTGCGCTGGTACGAGTCGCACCAGATCGGCCCGGACATCGGCCACATCCCGGTGTCGAACCTGTACGAGGTGTTCGTGCTGTTCTGCCTTGTCACCGCGATGATGTACCTCTATTACGAGGCGCGCTCGCAGGCACGCCAGATGGGCGCCTTCGTGCTGCTCGTCATCTCGGCCGCAGTTGCCTTCATTCTCTGGTACACCTTCGACCGCGGCGCGCATGAAATCCAGCCGCTGGTGCCGGCCTTGCAGTCGTGGTGGATGAAGATCCACGTGCCCGCCAACTTTGTTGGCTACGGCGGCTTCTCGATCGCCGCCATGCTGGGCGGCGCCTACCTGCTGGCCTCGCGCGGCATTCTCGCCAGTCGCCTGCCCAAGCTCGAGGTGCTCGACGACGTGATGTACAAGTCGATCGCGATCGGCTTCGCCTTCTTCACCATCGCCACCATCCTCGGCGCGATGTGGGCGGCCGAAGCCTGGGGTGGCTACTGGTCGTGGGACCCGAAGGAAACCTGGGCGCTGATCGTGTGGCTGAACTACGCCGCCTGGTTGCACATCCGTCTGGTCAAGGGCCTGCGCGGCCCGCTGCTGGCCTGGTGGGCGGTGGTCGGCCTGTTCATCACCACCTTCGCCTTCATCGGCGTCAACATGTTCCTGTCGGGCCTGCATTCCTACGGCGAACTGTAAGCCGTAGCCCGTCACGTTCGTGTCCAGAAACGCCTGAATTCGCCGCCCGCAGGGGCGGCGAATGCTTCCCGGCGAGAGCGCATGCTGAAAAAATGGTTTTACCTCTTCCCCCTCGCGCTGCTTGCGCTCGCTGCCGGTGCCTGGCTGGCACAGTCGCGCTACGCCCCGCAGCCAGCCGAGGCCAGCGCGGTCAGCGGGATGTGGCAACTCGCGTATCCGGATCTGCAGGGCCGCACCCAGCCGCTCTCGCAATGGCGCGGCCAGCCGCTGGTGCTGAATTTCTGGGCCAGCTGGTGCGCGCCGTGCCGGGAGGAAATGCCGGATTTTGACGCCTTGCGCACCGAACATCGCGCCAACGGCGTCGAATTTGTCGGCATCGCGATCGACAATGCGGCCAGCGTCGCGCAGTTTCTGCAGCAGATGCCGGTCAGTTACCCGATCCTGATCGGTGAGGGCGCCGCCCACAGCCTCGCACGCGCGCTGGGCAACCCGAGTGGGGCCCTGCCCTTCACGATCGTGCTCGATCGCGACGGCCAGGTCGTTCTGGCCCACCTTGGACGGCTGCCGCGCGCCACGCTCGACGCCACTTTGCGGAAATTCGGCGCATAGTTGTGATTTAGCGTCAATATCTAGACAATTAACCCCCATTTACGGCAAACTCGCCGCCATGACGACCAAGCGAACCGGCCGCTCCGCGACCAAATCGGTATCCAGTCTGCGCCCGCACGTGCTGGTGCTGCACGGCCCCAACCTCAATCTGCTGGGCAGCCGCGAACCCAAACACTACGGACTCGCCACGCTCGACGACGTCAACCGGGCGCTGAGTGCCCGCGGCGACGCGGCCGGCGTGCAGATCGACGTCTTCCAGAACAACCACGAAGGCGCACTGATCGACCGCATTCATCAGGCGGCACACGATCACGTCGACTTCATCCTCGTCAATCCGGCGGGTTACACCCACACCAGCGTCGCCCTGCGCGATGCGCTGGCCGCGGTGGCCATCCCGTTCATCGAAGTGCATCTTTCCAACATCCACGCGCGCGAAACCTTCCGCCATCATTCGTATTTTTCAGATCTCGCGGTCGGCGTGATCTCCGGGCTCGGCGCCCAGGGCTACGAACTGGCACTGGAATACGCGCTGCGACATCTCCACGACAGGACCCCCCATGGATCTCAGAAAACTGAAAAAGCTCATTGACCTGGTCGAAGCCTCCGGCATCGCCGAGCTGGAAATCACCGAAGGCGAAGAAAAGGTCCGCATCGCCAAGAGCATTGCCGGTGCGCAGATGATGATGCACCACGCCCCGCAGATGATGCATGCGCCCGCCCCGGCAGCTGCAGCACCGGTGGCTGCCCTTCCGGCGGAAGACGCCATGCCCGAAGGCCACGTCGTGCGTTCGCCGATGGTCGGCACCTTCTACCGCGCGCCGGCGCCAGGCTCGAAGAACTTTGCCGAAGTCGGCCAGAGCGTGAATGCCGGCGACACGATATGCATCATCGAAGCGATGAAGCTGCTGAACGAAATCGAATCGGATCAGGGCGGCGTCATCAAGGCCATCCTGGTTGAAAACGGCCAGCCGGTTGAGTACGGCGAGCCCTTGTTTGTGATTGCCTGAGGAAGGAGTCAGGGATCAGGGGCCAGGGATCAGGGGAGGTGCTTTGCGCCTTATTCAAATGACGTGGCAAAGCCGCTCATCCCCTGAATCCTGAATCCTGACCCCTGACCCCTCAAAAACCATGTTTGAAAAAATCCTGATCGCCAACCGCGGCGAAATCGCCTTGAGGATCCAGCGCGCCTGCCGCGAAATGGGCATCAAGACCGTCGCCGTCTATTCCGAGGCCGACCGCGACGCCAAGTACGTCAAGCTGGCCGACGAATCGGTGTGCATCGGCCCGGCGCCGTCGGCGCAAAGCTATCTGCATGTGCCGTCGATCATCGCCGCCGCCGAAGTCACCGACGCCGAAGCCATCCACCCCGGCTACGGCTTCCTGTCGGAAAACGCCGACTTTGCCGAGCGCGTGGAGTCGTCCGGCTTCACCTTCATCGGCCCGCGCCCCGACAACATCCGCCTGATGGGCGACAAGGTTGCCGCCAAGCACGCGATGCTCGAAGCCCGCGTGCCGTGCGTGCCCGGCTCCGAGGGTGCACTGTCGGACGACCCCGCGGAAATCATCAAAACCGCCAACCACGTCGGCTACCCGGTCATCATCAAGGCCGCCGGCGGCGGCGGCGGACGCGGCATGCGCGTGGTGCACACCGAGGCCGCACTGCTGAACGCGGTGACCATGACCAAGACCGAAGCCGGGGCAGCCTTCGGCAACCCGATGGTCTACATGGAAAAATTCCTGCAGACGCCCCGCCACATCGAAATCCAGATCCTCGCCGACGAGCACGGCAACGCGGTGCACCTGGGCGAGCGCGACTGCTCGATGCAACGCCGCCACCAGAAAGTGCTGGAAGAAGCGCCCGCACCCGGACTTGACCCCAAGCTGCGCGACAAGATCGGCGAACGCTGTGCCGAAGCCTGCCGCAAGATCGGCTACCGCGGCGCCGGCACCTTCGAGTTCCTGTATGAGAACGGCGAGTTCTATTTCATCGAGATGAACACCCGCGTGCAGGTCGAGCACCCGGTGACCGAACTCATCACCGGCATCGACATTGTGCAGACGCAAATCCGCGTTGCTGCCGGCGAAAAACTACCCTGGAAGCAAAAGGACATCCGCTTCCGCGGCCATGCCATCGAGTGCCGCATCAACGCAGAGCATCCGTCCACCTTCGTGCCCAGCCCCGGCAAGCTCACCAACTACCACGCTGCGGGCGGCCCCGGCATCCGCGTCGATTCGCACGTCTACCACGGCTATTACGTGCCACCCCATTACGATTCGATGATCGGCAAGGTGATCGCCTACGGCGACACCCGCGACCAGGCCATCGCCCGCATGCGCGGTGCACTGATGGAAATGGTGGTCGAAGGCATCCACAGCAACATCCCGCTGCACCAGGACCTGATGCACGACGCCGCTTTCATCGCCGGCGGCACCAGCATTCACTATCTGGAACACAAGCTGGCGGGGGAGAAGGTTGGCTAGGATTCAGGGGCCAGGATTCAGGAGTCAGGGAAAAACCATGACACACCTTGTCTTGTTCAAAGAAGCCGCGGCGCAGCCGCACAAAACCCCCTGACCCCTAGCCCCTGAATCCTGACCCCTGACATGCCCTGGCAATCCGTCCGCATCCTCGTCGATTCCAAGCAGGCTGAGCCGCTGTCCGACGCGCTGGTGGAAGCCGGTGCGCTGTCGGTGTCGCTGGAAGATGCCGACGCCGGTACGGCCGATGAAACGCCGTTGTTCGGCGAGCCCGACCACCCGACGGCCGAATTGTGGCCGCACAGCATCGCGATCGCGCTGCTCAGCGCAGAAGCCGACGTGGCAGCAACGCTGGCTGCCGCGGCAAACCTCGCCGGCATCCCCGTGCCCACCGACTACACGGTCGAAACCGTCGAAGAGCAGGACTGGGTGCGCCTGACCCAGTCGCAGTTCGACCCCATTCCGATCTCGCCGCGGTTGTGGATCGTGCCGACCTGGCACAACGCGCCCGACCCGCACGCAATCAACCTCAAGCTCGACCCCGGCCTCGCCTTCGGTACCGGCAGCCATCCCACCACGCGGCTGTGCCTGCGATGGCTCGACGCCCATCTGCAGGGCGGCGAAACCCTGCTCGACTACGGCTGCGGCTCCGGCATTCTCGCCATTGCCGCCGCCAAGCTCGGCGCAGCGCGGGTCGACGGCGTCGACATCGACAACCAAGCCGTGACCGCCTCGCACGACAACGCCACGCTGAATGAAGTGCCGGCGCACTTCTGCCTGCCGGGCGAACTGGCGCCCGGCCAGTACGACCTGGTCGTCGCCAACATCCTCACCAATCCGCTCAAGGGCATGGCGCCGTTGCTGACCGGCCGGGTACGGTGCGGCGGCCAGCTGGTGCTGTCCGGCATTCTGGCCGAGCAGGCCGACGATGTGATGGCGGTCTACCGTGACAGCATTGACTTCGACCCGCCCGAACTCGACGAGGGCTGGGTGCGCCTGGCGGGCGTCAAGCGATGAACTACCGCACCACCTGTCCACACTGCGTCAGCGTGTTCCGCCTCGGCGCGGACCAGCTCGACGCCGCGCAGGGCTGGGTGCAGTGCAGCGTGTGCGGCGCGGCGTTCGACGCCCGCCCCAGCCTATTGTATGCAGATGGCTCGCCGCTGCCGCCGCCCGAGCCCAGCCTGCCTGCACCGGTCGAGGCCGAAGCGGCCCTGCCCGAGCCGGTCGTCGACACCCCGCTCGCGCCCGTTGCCGAGGAAACAGCTGATGCCCTGCCCGCCGACGCGGTGCCGGAAACAGACACCGAAGCGGCGACGCCCGTCGGCATCACCCAGCGCGAGGCTGCGCCCGACCTGTCGTCGATCATCCTGATCGACCCCGACCAGCCACCGGCCGACGACGATCCCGGTCCGCTGCCGCAGATCCCGGGCCAATCCACGATGCCGCCGGTGTACCCGCCGCACCAGTGGTCGGGGCCGCTGGCCGAAACCACGCCGCCGGCCCGGCCGGTGATGGCGCAGGTCGAATACGCGCAACCGCAGATGCGCCCCGCCGTGCCGGGCAGCGCGTTCATTCCGACTACGTCGCGGCGGGCCCGCACCGGGCTGTGGGTCGCGGCCAGTCTGGTGCTCCTGCTGATGCTGGCCGCGCAGGCCACCTATTTCCTGCGCGACACCCTGGTCAGCCAGTGGCCACAGACCCGGCCCGCGCTGGAGCAGGCCTGCGCCGCACTGGGCTGCACGCTCTCGCTGCCGAAAAAGCTGGCGCAGCTGCAGATCATCGGTTCCGACCTGCAAATCGAGCCGAACGGCAACCTGGTGCTCTCGCTGACCCTCGGCAACCGCGCCGGCCAGGCCCAGGCCTGGCCGGTGCTGGTGCTCACGCTTACCGACCAGCGCAGCCGCGCGCTGGCACGCCGCAGCTTCGCCCCCAGCGAATACCTGGGCGATACGCCGCGCATCGCCGCCGGCATCCCTCCGCGCAGCGAGCAGCCCTTGAGCCTGCCGCTGACCGTGCAGGATCTGACGCCGATGGGCTTCGATTTGCAGCTGGTGTATTGAGTCCCCGCGGCCGGATGAACGGGGCTGGCTGGGCGCTCGCTTCTTCGGTATAGTTCCGGCTCCCGTTGCGGGAGAGCGCGTGCCAGACACGCCGCCGAAGGCGCAATTCACCCGGAATCGCTCAGGCAAAAGGACCGCAACCCCCAGGCAATCCCTGGAAAAAACTCTGGAGAGCGCGGTCTTCTCGATCGCCACCGAAGGGGCAGCGGCCCGCTGGTCAAACAGCCGGCTGTAATCTCTCAGGTACCAAGGACAGAGGGGTGAAGCGAATCCGCGCTTCACCCTTTTTTATTTTTGGTGCCCCATGTCCGACCTCAAGCACACTCCGCTCAATGCCACCCACCGCGAACTCGGCGCCAAGATGGTCGATTTCGGCGGCTGGGACATGCCGGTCAACTACGGCTCGCAGATCGAAGAGCACCACACGGTGCGTTCGGGCTGCGGCCTGTTCGACGTCTCCCACATGCTGCCGCTGGACATCAAGGGCGCCAACGTGCGGGCATTTTTGCGCCGCCTGGTGGCCAACAACGTCGACAAGCTGCAGGTGTCCGGCAAGGCGCTGTATTCCTGCATGCTGAACGAAGGCGGCGGCGTCATCGACGACCTCATCATCTATTTCATGGACGAGAACTGGTTCCGCCTGGTGGTCAACGCCGGCACCGCGGAAAAGGACCTGGCGTGGATGGAAAAAATGAACGCCGACTGGGGCATGGGCCTGACGCTCACCCCGCGCCGCGACCTCGCGATGATCGCGATCCAGGGCCCGAATGCCACGCAGGCACTGAACGAGGCGCTACCCGGCGTCGACAGCATCACCGTCAGTCTCAAGCCTTTCAACGCCGCGGCCATGGGCGAGATGTTCATTGCCCGCACCGGCTACACCGGCGAAGACGGCTACGAAGTGATGGTGCTGGCAAAGTCCGCGCCCTTCTTCTGGAAAGCGCTGATGGAAGCCGGCGGCAAGCCGATCGGCCTCGGCGCGCGCGACACCCTGCGCCTTGAAGCCGGTATGAACCTCTACGGCCAGGACATGGACGAAACGACCAGCCCGCTGGAATCCGGCCTCGCCTGGACGGTGGATATGAAGACCGAACGCGACTTCGTCGGCCGCGCCGCGCTGGAAAAAAGTGAAGTGACGAAACAGCTCGCCGGCCTGATCCTGCTGGACAAGGGCGTGCTGCGCAGTCACCAGACGGTCCACACCAAAAACGGCGACGGCGAAATCACCTCCGGCACGTTTTCGCCTACGATGCAGCAATCGATCGCGCTCGCCCGCATCCCGCTCGGCATCGCGCCGGGCGCGGAGGTTGAGGTCGAGATTCGCGACAAGAAACTGCGCGCGAAGGTAGTGAAGTATCCGTTTGTGCGTAACGGTAAAGTTTTGATTTAATTTTGGGGGGCTAGGATCTAGGGGCTAGGATCTAGGGAACGTGCGGCTTCGCCGCGCTCCTGATTCGGCACCCCTTCCCTAGCCTCTAGATCCTAATTCCTAGATCCTGGAGAAAGCATGAACATCCCCGCAGACCTCAAATACACCCCCAGCCACGAATGGGTGCGCGTCGAAGCAGACGGCACGTTGACCATCGGCATCACCCACCACGCGCAGGACCTGCTCGGCGACATGGTGTTCATCGAGAACCCCGCCGCCGGTCGCGCGCTCGCCAAGGGCGAGGAATGCGCGGTGGTCGAGTCGGTGAAAGCCGCGTCCGACGTCTACGCCCCCGTCGCCGGTGAAGTCGTCGCCGCCAACAACGACGTCGAAGCCAGCCCCGAATCGGTGAACAAGGACGCCTACAGCGCGTGGATGTTCAAGCTGAAGCCGGCCAACCCCGGCGACGTCGCCGGTCTGCTGGACGCGGCTGCGTACCAGAAGCTGGTCGAGTCGGAAGCACATTAAGGGGCCAGGATTCAGGGGCCAGGGATCAGGGACTGTGCGGCTGCGCCGCGCCATACCTGAAACCGGGCACTGAATCCTCCCCCTGAATCCTGATCCCTGAATCCTGACCCCTGCCCAAATGCCTTTCATTCCCCACACTGAAGCAGACGTCTCCGCCATGCTCGGCGCCATCGGCGCCGCCAGCATCGAGACGCTGTTCGACGAAATCCCGCCCGCGCTGAAGACGGGCAAACTCAAGGACGTGCCCGCTGGGCTTCCGGAAATGGCGGTCACGCGGCTGATGCAGGAACGCGCGTCGGCCGACGGCTTCTGGTCCAACTTCATCGGCGCCGGCGTCTACGAGCACCACATCCCGGCGGCGATCTGGCAGATCACCACGCGCGGCGAGTTCTATTCCGCCTACACGCCGTATCAGGCCGAGGCCTCGCAAGGCACGCTGCAGCTGATCTACGAATACCAGACCATGATGACGCGGCTGACCGGGCTCGACGTGTCGAATGCGTCGCTCTACGACGGCGCCTCCGCGCTGGCCGAGGCGGTGCTGATGGCGGTGCGTTCGCACAAGACCTCGCGCCGCGTGCTGGTGCCGAAGAGCGTGCACCCGATCTACCGCCGCGTGGTCAACACGACCGTGAAGAACCAGGGCATCGAACTGGTCGAGCTCGACTATGACGCTGCGACGGGTCAAACGGTGCTGCCGGCCGACCCCGGCAGCTTCGCCGGCCTGGTGATTCCGCAGCCCAACTTCTTCGGCGTGCTGGAAGACGTGCATGGGATGACCGACTGGGCGCATGACAAAGGCGCGCTGGCGATCGCACTGGTGAACCCGACCACGCTCGCGGTGCTGGAAGCGCCCGGCAAGTGGGGGCAGACCGGTGCCGACATCGCGGTGGGCGAAGGCCAGCCGCTCGGTGCGCCGATGGCCTCCGGTGGTCCCTATTTCGGCTTCATGTGCTGCCGCCAGGACTTCGTGCGGCAGATGCCGGGCCGCATCGTCGGGCGGACGGTTGATCTGGATGGCAAGCCCGGCTTCGCGTTGACGCTGCAGGCGCGCGAGCAGCACATCCGCCGCTCCAAGGCCACCTCGAACATCTGCACCAACCAGGGCCTGGTCGTCACCGCGGCGACGCAATACATGGCGCTGCTGGGTCCGCAGGGTTTGGCGAAGGTGGCCTCCGCCAGCCATGGCGGCACCGTGGCCCTGGCTGACAAGCTGGCCGCGATTCCGGGCGTGACGCGCGCGTTTGCCAGCCCCTTCTTCCACGAAGTCGTGCTGAAACTCAACGACAACGCGAAAGACGTGCTGCGCGCGCTGCGTGCGCAAGGCATCCTCGGCGGGCTGGACATTTCCGGCTGGTATCCCGAGCTCGGCCAGGCCATCCTCGTCTGCGTCACCGAAACCAAAACCGCGGCGGACCTTGACCTCTACGCGCAACAATTGGAACGTATCCTGTCCAAACGCCGTGAAGCGCCGCCGTGCGCGTACAAGAGTTAAGGAACCCAAATGAGCGACGTACAGCGCGACAAACCGTTCTATGACATGGCCGATGCGTATATCGCACTGGCCAACACCCAGCTGAACGCGGAGAAACCCAGTCGGGTGAGTGCAGCTGCGCTGTTTGCGGCAGCGCGTTTCAACGCCTTCGTGATCGCGGCGGCCGCTGAGAACAAGGCGCAGCTGATTGTGGAGAAGGAAGCCGCAATCACCTATTTCATGGACCAGTACGAAAAAATGTTGCGCGAGAATATCGACGAGCACCTGACTCGCTATGATCAGCAAGACAGTTAGCAGGTATGCAATGCAGCGGGCGCGATCGTTCGCGTCCGGCATTTGACCGATTCATTCAAGGAGAGCAAACATGGCAGTGACTCTGGCAGGCAACCCGATCGACGTGTCCGGCACCTTCCCCAAGGTCGGCGACACCGCCCCCGACTTCAAGCTGGTCAACAAGGACCTGGCCGACGTCTCGCTGGCCGATTTCGCCGGCAAGAAGAAAATCCTCAACATCGTGCCCAGCCTGGATACCCCGGTGTGCGCGACCTCGACCAAGAAATTCAACGACGCCGCAGTCGGCAACACGGTGGTGCTGATCATCGCCGCCGACCTGCCGTTCGCGATGAGCCGCTTCTGCGGCGCCGAAGGCACCAACAACGTGGTGACACTGTCGACCATGCGCGGCGGCGCCGAGTTCATGAAGAACTACGGCGTCGCCATCACCAGCGGCCCGCTCGCCGGCATCACCGCGCGCGCCGTGGTCGTGCTCGATGAGAACAACAAGGTGCTGCACGCGGAACTCGTTCCCGAGATCAAGCAGGAGCCGAATTACGACGCCGCGCTGGCAGCGCTTTGAGGAGCTAGGAATTAGGGGCTAGGAGCTAGGGGATGAGCGGCTACGCCGCGCCCCCCGATCTCCTCCGCCCCCACAACCCTAGTCCCTAGATCCTAACTCCTAGCCCCTACGAACCATGCTGATATTCGACCATTCCCGTCCCGGCCGCACCGCTGCCGCCCAGTTGCCCGCTGCCGGCGGCAACCTCGATGACTTGCCTGCCGCGCTGTGCCGCAAGGACGCACCAGGCTTGCCGGAAGTTTCCGAGCTCGATGTGGTGCGCCACTACACGCGATTGAGCCAAAAGAACTTCTCGATCGACACGCAGTTCTACCCGCTCGGTTCGTGCACGATGAAGTACAACCCGCGCGCATGCAATTCGCTGGCGATGTTGCCGCAGTTTCTGGCGCGCCATCCGGCGAGCCCGGACGAGACCGGACAGGGTTTCCTCGCCAGCATGTTCGAGCTGCAGGAAATGCTGAAGGACGTGACCGGCATGGCCGGCGTGTCGATGGCGCCGATGGCGGGCGCGCACGGCGAGTTTGCCGGGGTGGCGATGATCCGTGCCTATCACGACGCGCGCGGCGACACCGCGCGGCGCGAGATCATCGTGCCGGACGCGGCGCACGGCACCAACCCGGCGACCGCGACCATGTGCGGCTACACGGTCAAGGAAATCCCGACCGACGCCACCGGCGCGGTCAACCTCGACGCGCTGAAGGCCGCAGTCGGTCCGCAGACTGCCGGGTTGATGCTGACCAACCCGTCGACGCTCGGCGTGTTCGAGAAGACGATTTCCGAAATCCAGAAGATCGTCCACGACGCCGGCGGCCTGTCGTATTACGACGGCGCCAACCTCAACGCCATTCTCGGCAAGGTGCGCCCCGGCGACATGGGGTTCGACGTCATCCACATGAACCTGCACAAGACCTTTTCCACCCCGCACGGCGGCGGCGGACCGGGCGCGGGTCCGGTGGGGGTGTCGACGCGGCTGCTGCCTTTCATGCCAATTCCGCTGGTGCTGAATGAAAACGGCGCCTACCGGCTGGCGACCGAGACCGACCTGCCGCAGTCGATCGGCCGCATGAGCGCCAACATGGGCAACGCCGGCGTGCTGATGCGCGCCTACATCTACGCCCGCCTGCTGGGTGGCGAGGGCATGCTGCGCGTCGCCGAATACGCCACGCTCAACGCCAACTACCTGATGGCAAAACTGCGCGACGCCGGCTTCGACCTCGCCTACCCGACGCGCCGCGCCAGCCACGAATTCATCGTCACGCTGAAGAAGCTGAAGGACGCCACCGGCGTCTCCGCGATGGACTTCGCCAAGCGCCTCCTCGACTACGGCTACCACGCGCCGACCACCTATTTTCCGTTGCTGGTGCCGGAGTGCCTGCTGATCGAGCCGACCGAAACCGAGAGCCGCGAGACGCTCGACGGCTTCATCGACGCGATGATCAGAATCAAGCACGAAGCCGAAACCAATCCCGAGCTGGTCAAGGGCGCACCTTACAGCCTGCCGGTGCGGCGCCTCGACGACGTCAAGGCCGCGCGCGAACTCGACCTCGCGTACAAGCCCGCCGCATGACTGATCCCAAGGCTGCGCTCCCTCTCCCCAATTCGCCTGATGCGCCAGCGGGGCAGGGGGCAAACGCCGCGCCCACCCCGACTGAAAGCCCGTACAAGGGCAAAACCGGTCTGCAGCGTGTGCTGAATGCCGCCGGCTATTCATGGGCCGGGCTGACCGCGGCGTTCCGTTTTGAGGATGCCTTCCGCCAGGAAGTCTTCCTCGCGCTGTTGCTGATTCCACTCGCGCTGTTTCTCGGCGAAACCGGTATCGAGCGGGCGCTGATGATCGGTGCGGTGCTGGGGGTATTGATCGTCGAACTGCTGAATTCCGCGGTCGAGGCGGCAGTCGATCGCATTTCGCTTGAGCACCATCTGCTCATTAAGCGCGCCAAGGACATGGGCAGCGCAGCGGTGATGATCGCGCTCGTCAACGTCGTGGTGATATGGGGATTGGTGGTGCTGGGCTGACACAGCCCGGGAACCGTGCCAATATGGTGCGATTCTTCAACACTGATATTAAAGTTCCGGCGCAAATAGCCGGAACACAAGATATTTCCTCTGATTCATGATCGCGTGAACGTCAAAACCGTCTGCCTCCTGCTGGGTCTTTGCCATGCCGGTGCTGCCGCAGCCCTCGGGCTGGGCGAGCTGAACGTGCGTTCCTTCCTCGGGCAGCCGCTGCACGCCACCGTGGTGGTGCTCGATGCTGGCGCCGATCTCCCCGCAGACTGCTTCAAGCTCGAGGCCGGCACCGGCGCCATCGCGCCGCCGCCGCGCACGGAACTGAGCCTGCAGCGCAGCGGCGATCAGGCCGTGCTGCATATCCGCACCCGCCAGTCCATCCACGACCCCATCGCGCAGTTCGTGCTGGTGGCCGACTGCGAAACGCGCCTGCAACGCGAATACGTGATCCTGCTCGACCCGCCGGACCCGGCCCGCCTCGCGCAGACCGGCGCGGCAGCGCCGGCCCCCGCGCCGGTGCAAGCCACCGCGCCGCCCGCCCCACGCGCCGCCCCGGCCATGCAGGCACCCGCGCGACCGGCTCCGCCTGCACGCGCCAGCACCCCGCGCCCGCCGCCCGCGCCGCGCGCGCAGCAGGCCCCACGCGACGAACCCGCACCGCGCCTGGTGCTGTCGGGCCGGCGCAGCCCGCAGTCCACCGCCGAACGGCCCTTTGCCCTGCGTTTGGACAGCAACCTGCCAGATCCCGCGCGCCCGATTGCCGAGCGGCCGCTGACCGAGACCGAGCTTTCCGACGAAACCACCGCACTTTCGCGCCGGCTCGCGCATCTGGAATCGCAGTTGCTCGCCCTGCAGCGACGCAATGCCGAGCTCGAGGCTCGTAGTACCCCCGCAGCAGTGGCCGCACCGCCGCCCGCCACCGGGCCCGCGCGCTGGCCGCTGGCGCTGCTGCTCGTCGGCCTGCTCGTCGGCAGCCTCTTCCTGGTCGCCTGGTTGCGTCGTCGCAGCCGCACGCCCGCCCGCGACACCCAGCTGGACCTCAATCCCTGGACGCAGCCTGATGACACGCCGCCGCCGACCCTGTCGGACATGAACACGCTGCCGGAAAACGACGCCCATGCGCCCGCGCGCATGGCGGAGATTGCGGCACCGCCGCGGGTCGAGGATACCGAGGTCAAGGAAGACATCCTCGACCAGGCCGAGGTGTACATGGCGCACGGCCACAGCGACCTCGCCATCCACCTGCTGCAGGAACACCTGCGCGAGGCGCCGACCGAATCCCCGGTGCCCTGGCTGCTGCTGCTCGACCTGCTGCACCGCAACGGCAATGCCGAGGCCTACACGGCCGCGAGCGCGGAATGCCGTCGCTACTTCAACGTCAATTTGTCCGCGCATCCGGCGTCGCAGGACGGCGAATCGAGCCAGGGACTGGAAGCCTATCCGCATCTGCTGGAAAAGCTGGTGGAGGTGTGGAACACCCCCGAGCTCGACGCCTTCCTGCACGACCTGATCTACGACGATCGCGGCGGCACCCGGATCGGTTTCGAGCCGCATGCCTACCGCGACATCCTGATGCTGCGCGCCGTCGCACACGACGCCCTGCCGTTCGCCGCCTGATCGGCGGCTTTCACCAAAGCGTCACCCCGGCTTCATTTTTCTGTCGCATGGCGGGCGCATGCTGCGCCCATGGATGCAGCCGTGCTCACTTGCCAGACCCTGCCCTCGATCCGCCCGCAGCTGCGCATTGCGGTGGTGACCGAGACCTACCCGCCCGAAGTCAACGGCGTGGCGATGACGCTCGGCCGCCTGGTCAACGGCCTGCAGGTGCGCAACCACCAGGTGCAGCTGATCCGCCCGCGCCAGAACGCCGGCGACCAGCCGCAACCCACCGCCACCCTCAGCGAACACCTGCAGCAGGGCATTGCGCTGCCGCGCTACGAAGGGCTGAAAATGGGCCTGCCGGCCAAGGCCGCGCTAACCCGGCTGTGGACCCGCCAGCGGCCCGACGTGGTACAGATCGCCACCGAAGGCCCGCTCGGCTGGTCGGCGCTGGCCGCGGCCAACAAGCTGCGGCTGCCGGTGGCGAGCGATTTCCACACCAATTTTCACAGCTACAGCAGCCACTACGGCTTTGGCCTGCTGCGCCGTGCCATCGTTGCCTACCTGCGCAAGTTTCACAACAAAGCCGCCGTCACGCTGGTGCCGACCGAAGGCATCCGCCGCGAACTGCTCGGTTATGGCTACGACAACATCGAGATCATCGGGCGCGGGGTCGACACCCAGCTGTTTAATCCCGGCCGCCGCGACGCCGCCCTGCGTGCACAGTGGGGCGTGCGCGAAGACGAAACCGTGGTGCTGTACGTGGGCCGCCTGGCCGCCGAAAAAAATCTGGCGCTGGTGTTTCGCGCCTTCGACGCCATGCGCGAAGCAAATCCCGCCTGCCGCATGGTGCTGGTGGGCGACGGCCCCGAGCGCGCCAGCTGGCAGGCCAAACGCCAAGACGCAATCTTCTGCGGCACCCGCATCGGCGAGTCGCTGGCCGCGCATTACGCATCCGGTGATGTCTTCCTGTTTCCCAGCCTGACCGAAACCTGGGGCAACGTAACCATCGAGGCCATGGCCTCGGGCCTCGCGGTCGTGGCCTACGACTGCGCCGCCGCCGAGGAGGTCATCCGCCACGGCGAAAACGGCCTCAAGGCGCCGCCCGAGGACGAATCCGGCTTCATCGTCCAGGCCGTCTCGCTGGCCCCGCACCCCGACCTGCAGCGCCGCCTCGGCACCGCGGCGGCGGCGCGCGCGGCACACTTGTCGTGGGACGCCATTATCGACAGCTTCGAGCGGGTGCTGCTGCGGCTCGCCCAGACCCAGTCGGCAACCGACGATGCGGCTGACTGGCCCACCGTCGCCCGCACCGGATAACGGCTGTCCAGCATGCAACGCGACCGCCTCAGTCTTGCTGCCCACCACGGCCTCAATCGGCTGGCCGCATGCGAACACGCGTGGCTGGCGCGCATGAACGGCGTGCGCCTGCCCGACTGGGAGGTCGGCCTGCTGCGGCTTGCCAGCCGGCTCGGCGACGGTGTGTTCTGGTATGCATTGATGGGCGCACTGATCGCCTGGCACGGCCTGGACGCGCTGCCGGCGGTGCTGCACATGATCGTGGCGGGACTCACCGGCACGCTGATCTACAAGTGGCTGAAAGGCGCCACCGAACGGCCGCGGCCCTATCAAGTGTGCCCCACCATCTGCTGCCTGAGCGCACCGCTCGACCGCTTCAGCTTCCCCTCCGGCCACACCCTGCACGCCGTGGTGTTCAGCCTCGTCGTCACCGCCTACTACCCCCCGCTCGGCTGGCTGGTGTGGCCGTTCACCGCGCTGGTCGCGGCCTCGCGCCTGGTGCTGGGGCTGCACTATGTCAGCGATGTCGCCGTGGGCGCGTTGCTGGGCGGAACGATCGCTGCGCTGACGCTGGCACTTCTGTAGAAACCCGATTTCTCTGTTGGTGCGGTTTTGGCATTTAGTGGCAGCAACCGGCCAGAAGCGGAAGTTCACTTCCAAGCCGTAAAGCTGCCGTGGCACCTCTCGGCTATGCTGCGATATTGTCAGTGTGAGCCCATTTCAGGACGAAGCATGAATTTCAGGATTCTCGATAACAACAGCAAGGAAGAACTGACAAGCCTGTTCACTGCAGTATTTTCGTCATCTGAAGGGGATCAAGAAGGGAGACTGATTGGCAGCCTTGCCTCTGCGCTGGCTGCACGCATCGACAATCAGGAAATTATCTGTATTGGTGCCTTTGCAGACGGGGCAATGATTGGGGCAATCTTCTTTACTCGACTTCGATTCGATGAGCCCATCGAAGCCTTCATGCTCGCTCCAGTTGCAGTCAGCACCGCCCATCAGGGAAGGGGTATTGGGCAGGCATTGATCAGATTTGGACTGGACGAGTTGAAAAATCGCTCCACAACGCTGGTTGTCACGTATGGCGATCCTGCCTTCTACTCCAAGGTTGGGTTTCGGGCATTATCGGAGGATGTGATCCGGGCTCCGCTGCCACTATCAACGCCAGAAGGTTGGCTTGGCCAGCCCTTATCGGGAGAGACTATCCCAATCCTGAAAAGCCGTCCTGCGTGCGTACAGGAATTCGACGATCCTGCTTACTGGTAATGCCAACGCATCACACCGACGCGGACTATCTCGATCGCTGACCGTCTGCTTTCGCCTTCTTGCTATATCCGCTTTGGGTCGAGAGCGTCCATCAATATCCGTGTTCAGATTCCCTCAGGGCTGAACCCTTTCAACCGCTCACCCCGCGGTCTCGCAAGCAGGCATCAAGCCGCCCGCCGCAAAATCGGCGGCACTTCACTCTCAAACAAATCCCCCGGCAGCGGCAAGCGGCACGCCACCAGCTCCGGGGCATGCGCGGCGATGCGGTCGCGGGCCACGGCCACCGGCGGGCAATCCGGCAGCCAGGCCGGGGCTTCGCCGGCGAGCACGCGGTTGATCTGCGGCAGGCGTGCCGTCACTTCCTGCAGGTAGTAATCGAAGCGCGAGGCCAGCCTGCGGTCGAACAGGCGCCCCATGCCGTGCAGCATGTTGGGCAGGCGGCTGTGCCGCAGCAGGGCCTCGGCGCCGGCCAACTGGCGCATGGCGCGGCGGCTGGCTGCAGGCGTGCAGCCGAAGTTGCGCGACACATAGTCGACTAGCCAGTCGTCGGCCTGCAGCAACCGGGCGGGCGGGCGGAACAGGTGCTGCGCGATATGGCGGTCCATTGCCCATTCCGATGCGGCGTGCGTCAGCAGCGGGATGTTCCACCACAGGTGTTCGTGGGCGGGAACGAAATGGTTGTGCGCGATGATGTCGACCCACAGGTGGCTGATTGCGCCGACGGCGCAGGCGCGCGATTCGTCGTCGTGCGCCGCGTCGAGCAGCGTATGGGCGGTGATCCAGCGATGGCTGTCGTCGAACGCGTGGGTGCGCGCGGTGGCGCCGACCAGCGCCAGGTCGGGCAGGCAGGCGCCCGCCATCAGGCGGTGCGGAAAGCGCCGCACCGCGCGGTGCAGGGCGGGGTCCAGCAGCGGCACCGCCCACACCAGGAGCTGGGCGAAATACACATGGGTGTAGAGCCCCCATGCCAGCGCGTCGCCGGCAAACAGGACCGCAGGAACCGCCCAGTAATATGCAGTGCGTCCAGCTTTCATGCGCGCAGCATGGCCGCGCAGCATGACCGGATGCGGTCAAACGCGTGAATCTTGCGTGAATCGCGGACAGGGCGGCCTGCGTATAATTCGCGCTGTCGTTTTCAATCCACACTGTCACCCAGGCCTACGCTCATGCGCACCCTTATCTGCGGTTCCCTCGCCTTCGACTCCATCATGGTGTTCCAGGATCATTTCAAGCATCACATCCTGCCGGACAAGATCCACATGCTGAACGTGTCCTTCCTGGTGCCGGAGATGCGGCGCGAGTACGGCGGCTGCGCCGGCAACATCGCGTACAACCTCAAGCTGCTGGGCGGCGAGCCGCTGATCATGGCAACGGTCGGCGACGACTTCGGCGCCTACGCCGAACGCCTCGACGCCCATGCGATTTCGCGCGACTACATCCGCCATGTCGCCGGCACCTACACCGCGCAGGCGTTCATCACCACGGATCTTGCCGACAACCAGATCACCGCCTTTCACCCCGGCGCAATGAACTTCTCGCACGAGAACGACGTGCGCCAGGTGCCCGACGTCCAGCTGGGCATCGTCGCACCGGACGGCCGCGACGGCATGCTGCGCCACGTGCGCGGCTTTCACGACGCCGGCGTGCCGTGCGTGTTCGACCCCGGCCAGGGCATGCCGCTGTTCTCCGGCGAGGAGTTGCTGGAATGCGTGCACAAGTCGCGCTATGTGATCCTCAATGACTACGAGGCCGAGCTGCTGCAAAGCCGCACCGGCGAAAACCTCGCCACGCTGGCACGCCACGTCGAGGCGCTGATCGTGACGCGCGGGGCCGAAGGCTCGGTGATCCACACGGCCGGCCGCGAGATCGCCATCGCGGCGGCGCGCCCGGCCGCAATCCTCGACCCCACCGGATGCGGCGACGCCTACCGCAGCGGCATCCTGTACGGCATCACCCGCGGACTCGACTGGGAAACCGCCGGCCAGCTGGCAAGCGTGATGGGCGCGATCAAGATCGAACACCGCGGCGGCCAGAACCATGCGCCGACGCGGGAAGACATCGCCGACCGGATGAAGGACGCGTTCGGCAAGACTTTCTGAACCCTTGGGCGATGGCGTTGCCTATAGTGAGTGAACCCAACCGCAGGAATGCCATCATGAAAAAATCCATTGAAATCGTAAGTGTCACGCTGTTCGCTGCGGCTTTGGTTGCGCTCGGCGGCTGCGCTGCCGGCACCGGCAGCAAGGACTACAGCCGCGCTCAGACCCGCGGCGTGCAGGAGGTGCAAATGGGCGTGGTGGAGTCGGTGCGCGAGGTGCGGATCGAAGGCACCAAGACGCCGATTGGCGCCGGTGCCGGCGCCGTGGCTGGTGGCGTGGCCGGCAGCACCGTCGGCGGTGGCAGTGGCCGCGTGGTGGGCGCCACCGTCGGCGCCGTGCTCGGCGGGCTGGGCGGCGCGGCTGCGGAAGAGGCGGTGACCCGCCAAAAGGGCGTGGAAATCACGGTCAAGCTCGATTCGGGACGGATGATCGCCGTCACCCAGGCGGCCGATCAGGAATTCCGGGTGGGCGATCGCGTGCGCATCCTGTCGGGCGGCGGCGTCACCCGGGTGACGCAATAATTCCGCCGCGCCGCAAGCCGGCGTCACCGTTTCGCAATCCGGCCGTCACTGGGCATTAACACCCCGTCCCTAAGCTGGGCGCATTCCATCAATGGGAGTGCCCCATGCTTGAACTCCGCAGCCCTGTTCGATCTGCCCCTGCCGCCCGCTATCACGTCTCGCTGGCGGTGGACGACTGCGAAATCCGCGAAGCGCAGCGCCTGCGTTACACCGTATTTGCCGAGGAACTGGGCGCCCGCCTGTCGACCGTTGTGCCGGGCCACGACATCGATCTGTACGACCCCTTCTGCGATCACCTGCTGGTGCGCGATCTCGCCAGCGGCGAAGTCGTCGGCACCTATCGCATTCTGCCGCCCGAAGCCGCGCAGCGCGTCGGCAGCTACTATGCCGAGCAGGAATTCGACCTCACCCGGCTCAATTTCCTGCGCCCGCGCATGGCCGAACTGGGCCGCTCCTGCGTGCATCCGGCACACCGCAGCGGTGCCGTCATCGCGCGCCTGTGGATCGGTCTGGCCGACTACATGACGCGCTACGGCTATGAAACCATCGTCGGCTGCGCCAGCATCGGCATGGCCGACGGCGGCCACATTGCCGCCAGCGTGCATCGCCAGCTCATCCAGAGCCATCTGGCCCCGATCGAATGGCATGTCACACCGCGTACCCGCCTGCCGGTCGAGTCGCTCGACGACGGCCAGGCGGCCGCGCTGCCGCCGCTGATCAAGGGCTATACCCGGCTGGGCGCGATGGTGTGCGGCGAGCCGGCCTGGGATCCCGACTTCAACACGGCCGACCTGCTGATGCTGCTGCCGATGGCGCAGCTCAACCGCAGCTATGCCCGCCGCTTCATCGCTTGAGCTTTACAATGGGCGGGTGAGCCTTGCCCATTTTCCCGTTTCGCTACGCCGCAACTTTCGCATCGGTATGCTGATGCTGCACCTCGCATGGGGTGTGGCGGCGGCCGGGCTGGCGTTTCCGCTGCTGAAGACCGCGCAGCGCGACCGTTTCATCATGGCGTGGGCACGGCGCCTGCTGCGGGTGCTTGGCGTGCGCGCCCAGCTGGCGCCCGCGCCGCGCCTGCCGAGCGGCGCGCTGCTGGTGTGCAACCACGTGTCGTGGCTGGACATTTATTTGATCTACGCCGCCCAGCGGGTGCATTTCGTGTCCAAGGCCGAGGTGCGCAACTGGCCGGTGGCGGGCTGGCTGGCGAAGAAAACCGGCACGCTGTTCATCGAGCGCGGCCGCCGCGCCGACACCGCGCGCATCAACACCGAAATGCGCGACCTGATGCAGGACGGCGCCTGGGTCGCGGTGTTTCCCGAAGGCACCACCAGCGACGGACGCGCGCTGCGTCGCTTCATGCCGTCGCTGCTGCAGCCGGCGGTGCAACTGAACTGCCCGGTGGTGCCGGCGGCGCTGCGCTACCGCACGCTGGACGGAAACCACACCGCGGCGTCCGCCTACATCGACGAGATCAGCATGTGGCAGAGCCTGAAGAATATCGTCAGCGAACCCGGACTCATCGCCGAACTGCAGTTTGGCGAACCGATCCTGCCGAACGGCCACCGGCGCGAACTGGCGGCACAGGCCGAAGCGGCGACCGCCCGTCTGCTGGGCTTCAGGATTTCGGACGCGACTGCTGCGGACACGGCACCGCGAACACCTGCCGATCCTCCAGGCTGACCGCAGTCAGGCGGCCGCCCCACAGGCAGCCGGTATCCAGCGCAATCAGATCGGGGCGGTTGATCAACCCCAACGTCGACCAGTGGCCGATGACGACGGTTGCGTCGGCGCTGCGGCGTCCCGGCACCGCGAACCACGGCAGCCAGCCGGCTGGCTGCGTGCCGGGCGCGCCCTTGTGGTGGAACTCCATCTCGCCGTCGGCCGAACAGTAGCGCAGCCGGGTGAAGGCGTTGACGATGACCCGCAGGCGCTCGACACCCTGCAAATCGTCATTCCAGGCCACCGGCGCGTTGCCATACATCTGCGCGAAAAAATCCCGATAGTGCGGCCCCTGCAGCGCGGCTTCGGCCTCGGCCGCGCGCTGCAGCGTGTCGTCCGCCGTCCAGTCCGGCAGCACGCCCGCATGCACCATCAGCACCGCGCCCTCTCGCCAGGCCAGCTTGCGATGGCGCAGCCAGGTCAGCAGCGCATCGCGGTCGGGCGCCGCCAGAATGGCATCGAGCGTGTCGCCCTTGTGCACCCGGCCAAAGCCTTCGGCCAGCGCCAGCAGATGCAGGTCGTGATTGCCGAGCACGCAAATGGCGGCATCGCCCAGGTTTTTGATGAAACGCAGCACGTCGAGCGATTCCGGCCCGCGGTTGACCAGATCGCCGACAAACCACAGCCGGTCGGCCGCCGGGTCGAATTTCAGGGTGTCCAGCAGGCGCAGCAGGGGAGTCTGGCAGCCCTGAAGATCGCCAATGGCATAGGTAGGCATATAAAATACGGATTCGTTTGTGCGCTGCCCGAATCATAGCGCCCCCGCCTGACCTCCACGTGACACCCTCGCCTGAATCCCCGCCATGAAAGTCGTTGTCCGCCTGTTTTTCAGAACCCTGCGCGCCGTGCTCGGGCCTTTCCTGCTGCTGGGCAACTGGCTCACCCGTCCCAAGGGCGTAGTGCGACCGCCCGCCGAGCAGGAAGCGGTCGACGCCCGCACGCGCAGCCTCGCGCTCTACCATTTCCCCACCTGCCCCTTCTGCATCAAGGTCCGGCGCGCGATGCGGCGGCTGTCATTGAATATCGAACTGCGCAACGCCCGCAGCGACGAAACCCACCGCGCCGCGCTGCTCGCCGGCGGCGGCAAGCCGCAGGTGCCCTGCCTGCTGATCACCGACGCCGACGGCAAGCAGACCTGGCTGTATGAATCCGACGCCATCGATGCCTACCTGAACCGCGAATTCGGCGCGGCATGAGCCTGCTCTCCGCGCTCAACCCGCCGCAGCGCGAGGCGGCGAAGTACCTCGACGGCCCCTTGCTGGTGCTGGCCGGCGCCGGTTCAGGCAAGACGCGCGTGATCACCCACAAGATCGCCTATTTAATTGGGGAGTGCGGCTACAAGCCCAGCTCGATCGCCGCGATCACCTTCACCAACAAGGCTGCGCGCGAAATGCAGGAGCGCGCCGCCAAGCTGACCCAGAACGTCAACACCAAGGGCCTGATCGTCACCACTTTCCACTCGATGGGCTTGAGGATGCTGCGCGAGGATGCGAAGTTCGCCGAGCTGAAGCCGGCCTTTTCCATCCTCGATTCGGCCGACGCCGCCGGCATCGTCTCCGAAATCCTGAAGACCACCGACAAGCAGGAAATCCGCCGCGCGGTGTCGCGCATCTCGCTGTGGAAGAACGAGCTGAAGTCGCCCGCCATCGCATTGCAAACGGCGGAGGATGACAACGCGCGTGCCTACGCCAAGATCTACGACCGCTACGACGCGACGCTGCGCGCCTACCAGGCAGTCGATTTCGACGACCTGATCCGCCTTCCGGCCGAGCTGCTTGATACCCATGCCGAGCTGCGCGAAAAGTGGCAGAACCGCCTGCGCCACATCCTGATCGACGAATACCAGGACACCAACGTAGCGCAGTACCGGCTGCTGCAAAAGCTCACCGGCGTGCGCGCGGCCTTCACCGCGGTCGGCGACGACGACCAGGCGATCTACGGCTGGCGCGGCGCGTCAGCCGACAACCTGCGGCAGTTGAACGAGGATTACCCGCACCTGCATGTGGTGAAGCTGGAGCAGAACTACCGTTCGACCATCCGCATCCTGAAGGCCGCCAACAGCCTGATTTCCAACAATCCCAAGCTGTTTGAAAAGCGCCTGTGGAGCGACCTAGGCCACGGCGACGCGATCCAGGTGATGCCGACGAAGGACGACGCGCACGAGGCCGAATCGGTGGTGATGCGCCTGTTGTCGCACAAGTTTCAGCACCGCACCGAGTGGCGCGACTACGCGATCCTGTATCGCGGCAACTACCAGGCGCGGGTGTTCGAGCAGGCGCTGAGGAACGAGAAAGTGCCGTACCAGTTGTCCGGCGGACAGTCCTTTTTCGACCGCAGCGAAATCAAGGACGTGATCGCCTACCTGCGCCTGATCGCCAACAGCGACGACGACCCGGCCTTCATCCGCGCGGGGACCACACCCAAGCGCGGCATCGGTGCGGCAACGCTGGAAAAGCTCGGCCAGGTCGCCGCCACGCTGCACGTCAGCCTGTTCGAGGCGGTGTTTTCCGCCGCCGCCTCGTCGCAGATCGGCGAGCGCCATCTGGCGCCGCTGGTCGAGTTCTGTCAGTTCATCAACCGTTTCGAGGAACGGGTGGTCCGTGAACCGGCGGGCGATGTGTTGAACGATCTGCTGAAGTCGATCGACTACGAGGTCTACCTGTTCGACCAGGACGACCAGCGCGCGGCGCAGTCGAAGTGGGACAACGTGCTGGAGTTCGCCGCCTGGATCGCGAAGAAAGGCGAAGAGGACGAGAAGAACCTGCTGCAGCTGACCCAGACCATTGCGCTGATCACGCTGCTGGAAGGGCGCGACGAAACCGAGCCCGACGCGGTGCGGCTATCGACGCTGCACGCCGCGAAGGGGCTGGAGTTCGGTCATGTGTTCCTGGTCGGCATCGAAGAAAACATCCTGCCGCACCGCGACGCGGTCGACGAAGGACGGCTGGAGGAAGAGCGCCGCCTGATGTATGTCGGCGTCACCCGCGCCAAAAAATCGCTCACGCTGTCGTATTGCGCGCGCCGCAAGCGCGCCCGCGAGACGGTGGGCTGTGAGCCGTCGCGCTTCATCGACGAACTGGGCGACGACGTGCGCATGCCCGACCGCCCGGCGGACGCTGACACCAAGTCCAGCGGCAGCGACCGCCTGGCCGCGTTGAAGGCGATGCTCGGCTAGCGATTTGCCTGACGCCTTACAGCGTCAGGATCCAGCGCGTCAGCTTCTGTGCATCCACCGGCGCAATTTTCTGCGGCGGCATCGGGATTTTTCCCCACTTGCCCTTGGCGCCTTTCAGCATGCTGTCGACCAGCGTGGCCTCGGCAGTGCTGTTGCCCTTGTATTTGGCGGCAATGTCCTTGAACGAGGGACCCAGTGCCTTTTTATCGACCTGGTGGCAGGCCATGCACTTGCTCTTGGCCGCCAGTTCGGGGCTGGCATGGGCCGGTGCCCCAAGCAGGGGCATGGCGAGCGCAATCAAAACAGCCGTGTATTTCATGTGAGTTCTCCATTAACGGATATTGTCGTCCGGTTAAAATTATATTCGCTCCCGTGTTGTCCGCAACTCCCCGCGGGTGCATTAAAAAAGGGGCGCCACAGCGCCCCTTCTTCGTAAAGCCCGGGTGATCAGTTGACCTTGGGATCCAGTTCGCCCTTGTCATAGCGCTTCTGCATTTCTTCCAGGTTGAAGACCTTCTTGATCTTGCTGGCCTGGCCGGCGGCGCCAAAGGCTTCGTAGCGATTCCGGCAAATGTCGCTCATGCCCTTGGTGGCTTCCTTGAGGAATTTGCGCGGGTCGAAGTTGGACTTGTTCTCGGCAAGGTGCTTGCGGATGGCACCGGTGGACGCCATGCGCAGGTCGGTGTCGATGTTGACCTTGCGCACGCCATGCTTGATGCCTTCGACGATTTCCGCCACCGGCACGCCATAGGTCTCGCCCATGTCGCCGCCGAAGCTGTTGATGATGGCCAGCCATTCCTGCGGCACCGCCGACGAGCCGTGCATCACCAGGTGGGTATTGGGAATGCGCGCATGGATCGCCTTGACACGGTCGATCGCGAGGATGTCGCCGGTGGGCGGACGGGTGAACTTGTAGGCGCCGTGCGAGGTGCCGATGGCGATGGCAAGCGCGTCGACATGGGTCTTTTTCACGAAGTCGGCAGCCTCGTCGGGATCGGTCAGCAGCATCGAGTGATCCAGTGCACCTTCGGCACCGTGACCGTCTTCCTCACCGGCCATGCCGGTTTCCAGCGAGCCGAGGCAGCCGAGTTCGCCTTCGACCGACACGCCACAGGCGTGCGCCAGTTCGGATACCTTGCGCGTGGTCTCCACGTTGTATTCGTAGGAAGCGGGCGTCTTGCCGTCTTCCTTCAGCGAGCCGTCCATCATCACCGACGAAAAGCCGGACTGGATAGAGCGGAAGCAGATGCTCGGCGATGCGCCGTGGTCCTGGTGCATGCAGACGGGGATCTGCGGATACATTTCGATCGCCGCCAGGATGAGGTGGCGCAGGAAGGGCTCGCCCGCGTAGGAACGCGCACCGGCGGAACCCTGCAGGATCACCGGCGAATCGACGGCAGCGGCGGCCTGCATGATGGCATGCACCTGCTCCATGTTGTTGACGTTGAACGCGGGCAGGCCATAGCCGTTTTCGGCGGCATGGTCGAGCAGTTGACGAAGGGAAATCAGGGCCATTTACACTCTCCTAGGTTAAGAATATTCAGCGTGTTGCTATTTCAGAATCAGGTTTTTTTCGCATCGCCTACGCGAACGATTTTCATGGTGTTGGTACCGCCCGACTGGCCGATCGGTTCGCCGATGGTCAGCAGAATCAGGTCGCCGTCGCGCACCGCGCCGCGCCGCCGCAACTCTTCTTCGGCTTCCGCCAGCAGGGCATCGCGCTCCTTGGTGCCCGTTTTCAGGTTGATCGGGTAGACGCCGCGGAAAAGAGTGACTTTTCTACGGGTTTGCACCTCGGGTGTCAAGGCGTAGATCGGCACGCGGGTGGACAGCCGGCTCATCCACAGACAGGTGTTGCCGGACTCGGTGAGTGCTGCGATCGCCTTAATGTTGAGGTGCACCGAGGTGAACACGGCCGACATCGCGATCGCTTCGTCGGCGCGCAGGAAGCTGTGGTCGAGCCGCTGTTTGGCAAATCCCGGCTCGGCTTCCTTCTCCGCTTCCAGGCAGACGCGGTCCATCGCCTGTACCGCCTCGACCGGGAACTGGCCGGCCGCGGTTTCGGCCGACAGCATCACCGCGTCGGTGCCGTCGAGCACCGCGTTGGCGACGTCGGAGACTTCGGCGCGGGTCGGAATCGGGCTGGAAATCATCGATTCCATCATCTGGGTCGCGGTGATGACGACCTTGTTGCGTTCCAGCGCCATGCGGATCATGCGCTTCTGCAGCGCAGGCACTGCGGCATCGCCAACTTCCACACCGAGGTCGCCGCGCGCCACCATGATGGCGTCGGACGCTTCGAGGATTTCTTCCAGGTGTTCGATCGCTTCGGTACGCTCGATCTTCGCGATCAGCTGGCTCTTGCCGCCGGCCGCGCGGAGCAGTTCACGCGCCTGCCGCATGTCGGCGCCGCAGCGCGGGAACGACACTGCCAGATAGTCCGCGTTCAGCGCAGCGGCGGTCTTGATGTCCTCGATGTCCTTTTCGGTCAGCGCGGACGCCGACAGGCCGCCGCCCTTGCGGTTGATGCCCTTGTTATTGGACAGCACGCCGCCCTGCACCACCTGACAGATGATTTCCGTGCCCTTGACTTCCTCGACCCAGAATTCGATGCGGCCGTCGTCCAGCAACAGCGTCACGCCGCGGCTGACGTCGTTCGGCAGCTCCTTGTAGTCGAGGCCGACGCGGGTCTGGTCGCCCAGCGCGCACGCTGCATCGAGCACGAAGCGGTCGCCCTTGGCCAGCGTGATCTTGCCGTCCTTGAACTTGCCGATGCGGATTTTCGGACCCTGCAGGTCGACCAGCACGCCGACTGCGCGACCGCGTGTGCGGGCGAGCGAACGCACCAGCTCGGCACGGTCGATGTGATCCTGTGCGGTGCCATGGGAAAAGTTGAGGCGCACCACGTCGATGCCCGCCTCCATCATCCGGTCCAGGGTTTTGGCATCGGAACAGGCGGGGCCGAGTGTGGCGACGATTTTGGTTCTGCGGATCATTGTGTGGGTGGTGGGCGTAGGTGTTGATGGAGGGACTAGGATCTAGGATTTAGGGGCTAGGGGTGGAGCGGGCTGCGCCCGCGCTTTTCCCTGAATCCTGGCCCCTGGTTCCTGATCCCTTACTGCGCCCGCTCCTCCAGAATCGCCACGGCGGGCAGGACCTTGCCTTCGAGGTATTCGAGGAAGGCGCCGCCAGCGGTGGAGATGTAGCTCACCTTGTCGTAGATGTCGTATTTCTGGATCGCGGCGATCGTGTCGCCGCCGCCGGCCAGGGTGAAGGCATTGGTGTTGGCGATTGCCATCGCGATGGTCTTGGTGCCTTCGCCGAACTGGTCGAACTCGAATACGCCGACCGGGCCGTTCCACACCACGGTGCCGGCCTTCATGATGATGTCGGCAAGTTCCTGCGCGCTCTTCGGGCCGATGTCGAAAATCATGTCGTCGTCGGCAACGTCACCGGCATCCTTCAGCACGGCGGGTTCGTTGGCGTCGAACTGCTTGCCGCACACCACGTCGACGGCGATCGGGATGGTCGCCCCGCGCGCGGTCATCTTCTCGATCAGCGCCTGCGCGGTCGGCACCAGGTCGTCCTCGCACAGCGACTTGCCGACGTTGTGGCCGGTGGCCTTGAGGAAGGTGTTGGCGATGCCGCCGCCGACCACCAGCTGTTCGCATTTTTCGGACAGCGCTTCCAGCACGGTCAGCTTGGTGGAAACCTTGGAGCCGCCGACGATGGCGACCATCGGGCGCGCGGGGTTGGCCAGCGCCTTCTCCAGCGCTTCGAGCTCTTCGGTCAAGAGGATTCCGGCCGCAGCGGTCGGCGCGAATTTGGCGACGCCGTGGGTCGAGGCTTCGGCGCGGTGCGCGGTGCCGAAGGCGTCCATCACGAACACGTCGCACAGCGCGGCGTATTTTTTCGCGGTCTCGTCGACGTTCTTCTTTTCGCCCTTGTTGACGCGGCAGTTTTCCAGCACCACCAGTTCGCCGTCGGCGACGTCGAAGCCGCCGTCGGTCCACTCACGGATCAGGCGGATGTTCCTGCCGAGCTTCTGCGCGATCACGTCGACCACGGGCTTCAGCGAATCCTCTTCCCTGAATTCGCCTTCGGTCGGGCGGCCCAGGTGGGAGGTGACCATCACCTTGGCACCGGCCTTGAGGCAGTGCTCGATGGTGCGCATCGACGCGGTGATGCGGGCGTCGGAGGTGACCTTGCCGTCCTTGACCGGAACGTTCATGTCGGCGCGGATGAAGACGCGTTTGCCTGCCAGATCGAGATCGGTGACGCGGATAAATGCCATTGTTGATTCTCCTGAAAGTAAGGTTTAAGGGTTGGCGCGGGGTTTAGCCGCGCCAGACCTTAAGGCTCACCGTGGTGAAGGAGCCAGGATTTAGGAAATAGGATCTAGGGGCGGTGCGGGCTGCGCCCGCGCTTTTCCCTAAATCCTAACTCCTAGCCCCTAGATCCTCACTTGGCTACGTGCTCGACCAGACGCAGCATGTTGCAGGTGTAGCCGTACTCGTTGTCGTACCAGGACACGACTTTGACGAAGGTGTCGTCCAGCGCGATGCCGGCGTCGACGTCGAAGGTGGAGGGTGCGCTGTTGCCGACGAAGTCGGTGGAGACCACTTTCTCTTCGGTGTAACCCAGCACGCCCTTCATGGCGCCGGTGGAAGCGGCCTTCATGGCTGCACAGATCTCGGCGTAGGTGGCGGGCTTGTTCAGCTCAACGGTCAGGTCAACGACCGACACGTCGGAAGTCGGCACGCGGAACGCCATGCCGGTCAGCTTGCCTTTCAGTGCGGGCAGAACCACGCCGACGGCCTTGGCAGCGCCAGTCGAGGACGGGATGATGTTTTCCAGGATGCCGCGGCCGCCGCGCCAGTCTTTGGCAGACGGGCCGTCGACGGTTTTCTGGGTGGCGGTGGCAGCGTGGACGGTGGTCATCAGGCCGCGCTTGATGCCCCAGTTGTCGTTCAGCACCTTGGCCACGGGGGCCAGGCAGTTGGTGGTGCAGGAAGCCGCCGAAACGATGGCCTCGCCGGCATACGTGGTGTGGTTCACGCCGTAGACGAACATCGGGGTGGAATCCTTGGCAGGCGCCGATTGAACCACTTTCTTCGCGCCGGCCTTGATATGGGCTTCGCAGGACTCGGTGGTCAGGAAGAAGCCGGTGCAGTCGATCACGAGGTCGGCACCGACTTCGTTCCACTTCAGGTTGGAAGGATCGCGCTCGGCGGTCAGGCGGATTTTCTTGCCATTGACGACCATGTTGCCGCCATCGACGGAAATGTCGCCATTGAAACGACCATGCACCGAGTCGTACTTCAGCATGTAAGCCAGATAGTCGGGGTCGAGCAGGTCGTTGATCGCCACAATCTCGATACCGGGGAAGTCCTTCGCCACAGCGCGGAACACCATGCGGCCGATGCGGCCAAAACCGTTAATACCAACTTTGATTGCCATTTGCAGTCTCCAGTGAGGTGAAAAATCTTATTAGGGGTCAGGATTCAGGGATCAGGATTCAGGGGATGAGCGGGCTACGCCCGCGGTGCAAGAAGGCGCGGCCCTTGGCCACTCGCTCCCTGACCCCTGAATCCCGACCCCTGGCCCCTGAATTACAGAACGCCCTTGACCGCAGCCACAACGGCTTCGGTGGTGATGCCGAAATGCTTGAACAGCGCCGGTGCCGGGGCGGATTCGCCGAAGGTGTCGATGCCGATCACGGCGCCTTCCAGACCCACGTACTTGCGCCAGAAGTCGGTGACACCGGCTTCGACGGCGACGCGCGGCAGGCCCTTGGTCAGCACGCTCGCCTTGTAGGCGGCATCCTGGCGATCGAAGGTGTTGGTCGACGGCATCGACACCACGCGCACGGCGATGCCTTCTGCCGCCAGCGCTTCCTGCGCCTTCACCGCCAGCTCGACTTCGGAGCCGGTGGCGATGATGATGGCGCGGGCTGAGGCCGCGTCCTTGAGCACGTAGCCGCCCTTGGCGATATTGGCCATCGTGGCCGCGTCACGCTGCATGAACGGCAGGTTCTGGCGCGACAGGATATGGCAGGTGGGGCCGTCGGTGCGCTCGACCGAGTGCGCCCAGCCGACCAGCGTTTCGACGGTGTCGCACGGACGCCAGACGTCGATGTTGGGGATCATGCGCAGCGTGGCGGTCTGTTCCACCGGCTGGTGGGTCGGGCCGTCTTCGCCGAGGCCGATGGAGTCGTGCGTGAACACGTGGATCACGCGCTGCTTCATCAGCGCAGCCATGCGGATGGCGTTGCGCGAGTACTCGGAGAACATCAGGAAGGTGCCGCCGAACGGCAGCAGGCCGCCGTGCAGCGCCATGCCGTTCATGATCGCGGCCATGCCGAATTCACGCACGCCGTAGCTGATGTAGTTGCCGGGCTTGCCGTGACGCACCGGATGGCAGCCTTCCCAGTTGGTCAGGTTGGAACCCGTCAGGTCGGCCGAGCCGCCGAGGAACTCGGGCAGCGCCGGCGCCAGCGCGTTGATCGCGATCTGGCTCGCCTTGCGGGTGGCCACGGTCTCGGCCTTGGTGTTGATCGCGGCCAGTTTCTCGGCCACGTGTGCCTTCCAGTTGGCGGGCAGTTCGCCCTTCATGCGGCGCTCGAACTCGGCGCCCTCGGCCGGGTAGGCCTTCTTGTACTCAGCGAACTTGTTGTTCCACAGCGTTTCCAGGCCCTGGCCCTTGGTCTTGGCATCCCAGCCGGCGTAGATGTCGGCAGGGACTTCAAATGCGGCGTGGTCCCAGCCCATGTTCTTGCGGGTCGCCAGGACTTCGTCGTGGCCCAGCGCCGCGCCGTGCACGTCGTGGGTGCCGGCCTTGTTGGGCGAGCCCTTGCCGATGATGGTCTTGCAGCAGATCAGGGTGGGCTTGTCGGTGCTGGCCTTGGCCTTCTGGATCGCGGCTTCGAGCGCAACGACGTCATGACCGTCGACGTTGGGGATCACCTGCCAGCCGTAGGCTTCGAAGCGCTTGGCGGTGTCGTCGGTGTACCAGTGTTCGATGTGGCCGTCGATCGAGATGCCGTTGTCGTCCCAGAACGCGACCAGCTTGTTCAGCTTCCAGGTGCCGGCCAGCGCACAGGCTTCGTGCGAAATGCCTTCCCTCATGCAGCCGTCGCCGAGGAACACATAGGTGTGGTGGTCGACGATGGTGTGGTCGGGCTTGTTGAATTCGTTGGCGAGCACCTTTTCCGCCATCGCCATGCCGACGGCATTGGTGATGCCCTGGCCGAGCGGGCCGGTGGTGGTTTCGATGCCGGGCGCGTAGCCGTATTCGGGGTGGCCGGGGGTCTTGGAATGCAACTGGCGGAACTGCTTCAGGTCATCCATCGACAGGTCGTAACCGGTCAGGTGCAGCAGTGCGTAGATCAGCATCGAGCCATGGCCGTTCGACAGCACGAAGCGATCGCGGTCCGCCCACTTGGGGTTGGTCGGGTTGTGGCGCATGTGGTGATTCCACAGCGTTTCGGCGATTTCCGCCATGCCCATGGGGGCGCCAGGGTGGCCGGATTTGGCTTTCTCAACCGCATCCATCGCGAGCGCGCGGATGGCATTGGCCAGGTCGTTACGGGTAGGCATTGCGTTCCCTTCAGCTAAGTAAAAAACGGTCGCAGGTCCGCCCCAGGAAAGCCGTGCAGCGGCAGCTTGGGCAGAATATGCAAAAACCCTGATTATCCGTCAGCAGGGTAGGCTTCCGCAAGCCGTGCCCAAAGCAGGGAAAAGAGACGCTGCGACAAGGGTTTAAACCGACAAGCTCAAGCGTCGGCTCACGATAGATGCGCTAAATTCTTTTTATTTGCCTGTTGCGACAGCTTATGCGCCTGCCGCTTTCAGCCAGTCGCGCCACAACTTGAACAGTTCAGGGCTGGCCGAGGCCACCACCGAGCGTTCCCAGATGTTGGCGATGTCGAAGTTGCCCGACAGGCTGGACAATTGCCCGCCCGCTTCTTCCAGAATCAGTGCACCGGCGGCGTAATCCCAAAGTTTTTGCCCGCCGTGGACATAAATATCGAAGCGCCCGGCCGCGGTGTAGCACCAGTCGAGCGTGGAAGCCCCGAAGTTGCGCTGCGAGGCGTACGGCGGCCACGACGCCAGGCGGCCGGCCAGTTCGCGGTCGATGCGCTTCATTTCCACCCCGGCCAGCGCACGCCGCAGCTCGGTGGCCGGCGCGCGCAAGGGCAGCGGCGTGCCGTTCAGATGCGCGCCGCCGCCGCGCACGGCGCTAAACATCTCGTCGGCGATCGGATCGTAGACCACGCCGAGCTGGCGTTCGCCCTTGTACAGATAGGCCACCGACACCGCGAAGTACGGCACGCCGGCGACGAAATTGGAGGTGCCGTCGATCGGGTCGACGCACCACAGTCCGTCGCGACCGGCGGCCCAGGCGTCGTGCTGCTGTTGTTCGGTCATTTCCTCGCCCAGCACCGGCACGTCGGCGATCCGCGGCAGCGCGGCCTCCAGCGCCGCCTGGGTTTCGGAATCCGCCTCGGTGAATAGGCTGCCGTCCACCTTGTGGCTGTGTGCCACCTTCAGAAAGCGCGGCGTGACCTCGCGCTGGGCAACTTCGCGAACCAGTGCCTTGACGTCCTCAAGCATGATCAGGTTCGCACGCAAGCACAGTAGACAAATTCCTGCCGATGCCCGGCCGGCGTCAGGTGGATTTCGGTTTCATGCCGCAGCAGACGGAAAGGCGTGCCGAATTCGGCATGCAGCGCATCGGGCGCGTAGCGCACGACATCGAGGCCGGAGCACTGGAGCGGTCCGCCGGGACCGAAGGTGGCGACGATGACGTGGCCGCCGGGTTTGACGCTTTTCAGCACCTGCGCGACATAGCGCGCGCGGTCGGCCGGGTCGGTCAGGAAATGGAACACCGCGCGGTCGTGCCAGACGTCGTACTGCGCGGCCGGCAGTTCGGCCCGGGTGATGTCGGCGGCGATCCACTGCACCGACGCGGCGCGCGCGCCCAGCCGCGCGCGGCTGGCGGCCAGCGCCGGTTCGGCGAGGTCGAGCACGGTCAGATTGCGGTAGCCGGCATCGAGCAGATCGTCCACCAGCACCGAGGCGCCGCCGCCGACATCGATGATCGACGCCTCTGTGCCCGCGCTGTCCTCGATCAGGCGCAGCGACGACACCGCATGCGGCTGGAACCAGCCGACCTGGTCGGCCGTCCGGCTGCGGTAGACGCGTTCCCAGTGCTGCTGGCGGTCGACCATATCAGGCATCCTTCCATTTGATCGAGCAGCCCATGCTGGGAATCTGTTCGGCCGGGCCGCGCTGGGTCTGGGCGATGTGCTTCATCGCCACGTAGAGATCGCGGCGCACGCCCTCCGGTGCGGTTTCCTTGCGCGATTCGTCGAAGCGACCACGGTACTGCAGTTCGAACTTTCGGTTGAAGCCGAAGAAGTCCGGCGTGCACACCGCGCCATAGGCTTTCGCCACGGCCTGCGTTTCGTCGATCACGTAGGGGAAGGGAAAGCCGAATTCCGCCGCCACCTTTTTCATGTTGTCGAATGAATCCTCCGTGTAGTCGGTCGGGTCGTTCGACATGATTGCGATGGCGTGGATGCCGTGCTGTTTGAGTTCGGCCAGATCGCGCACCAGCCGAGGGCGGATCGCCTTCACATAGGGGCAGTGGTTGCAGATGAACATCACCAGCAGGCCGTTCGGGCCCATTGGATCCTTGAGCGTCCAGACCTTGCCGTCGACGCCGGGCAGGCTGAAGTCGGGGGCTTTCCAGCCAAAATCGCACACCGGGGTAGTAAGGGACACCATGACGCACTCCGCAGAATTTCTGTTCAACACCTGCATAATAGCAACGATGCCTTCGCCACGTTTTTATCTCAATGAGCCGCTCGCGCCGGGCGCCCGCTTCAGTCTGCCGCCCGGTCCCGCCCGTCACGCCGCGCGCGCGCTGCGACTGGGGGTGGACGATGCGATCACGCTGTTCAATGGCCGCGGCGGCGAATACGCGGCGCGCATCGAGCGCATCCACAAGGACGAGGTGGCGGTCGCCATCACCGGCTTTGCCGACGTCGAGCGCGAATCGACTTTGCGCGTGATGCTGGCGCAGGGCATCTCCAGCGGCGAGCGCATGGACTACACGCTGCAGAAGGCAGTGGAGCTGGGAGTGATCGCCATCCAGCCGATTTCCGCCCGGCGCAGTGTGGTCAAGCTGACCGGCGAACGCGCCGACCGCCGCACCGCGCATTGGCAGGGCGTGGTGGCCAGCGCCTGCGAGCAATGCGGACGCAACCAGGTGCCGGTGGTGGCGCCGCCGCTGGCGCTGGCGAACTGGCTGGGCCAGCACACGGGCGGACGCTTGCTGTTCCTGTCGCCGCTGGCCGAGGCCCGGCTGGCCGACCTGCCGCCGCCGGAAGGACCGGACTGGCTGGTGGCCGGTCCCGAAGGCGGATTCGAGGACGACGAAATGGCTGCGCTGCATGCCGCACGCGCCATCCCCGTCCGGCTGGGGCCGCGCGTGCTGCGCACCGAGACCGCGGCGCTGGCCGCGCTGGCCGCGATGCAGACGCTGTGGGGCGATTTCTAGACATGTGCCACGTATCCGTTTGAATCCTATTGACTATTGACAGTGCCCTGCATGAAGCGGGGCATTTTTCTGTATCCTTCGCGTAGTTCAATCCCGATCAGGCCATCCCGTTGAAAGACACTGCCGATTTCGTCCACTGGTTCCGCTCTGCTGCGCCGTATATCCACGGCTTTCGCGGCAAGACCTTCGTCATCGCCTTTGGCGGCGAACTGGTGGCGGACGGTGGCTTCGTGCAGTTGGCGCACGACGTCAACCTGCTGAACAGCCTGGGCGTGCGCCTGGTGCTGATCCACGGCGTACGGCCGCAGGTGGAGGCGCGACTGAATGAAAGCGGCACCGCGATCCGCTATGTGGGCGGCCTGCGCGTCACCGACGACACGGCGCTCGCCTGCGTCAAGGAAGCGGCCGGCACGGTGCGGGTGGAAATCGAGGCGCTGCTGTCGCTGGGGCTGGCCAACACGCCGATGGCCGGCGCCGACATCCGGGTCGCTTCGGGCAACTTCGTCACCGCGATGCCACTGGGCGTGCGCGACGGCACCGACCTGTTGCATACCGGTGAAGTGCGCAAGATCGACGCCGCGGCGATCAGGAGAAGGCTCGACCAGCACGACATCGTGCTGCTGTCGCCGATCGGCTATTCGCCGACCGGCGAGATCTTCAATCTCAGCCTGGAGGATGTCGCCACGCAGGCGGCGGTCGAGCTCGCGGCCGACAAGCTGATTTTCCTGATGGACACCGAAGGTGTACCCGACACAGGCCGCGCGATCCATAACACGCTCACTGTCAACGAGGCGCGCCAGGTGCTGGAAAAGTCGACGCGCAGCAAGGCAAAAAAGCTGCCCGAGGACGTCGCCTACTACCTGCCGTGCGCGATCACCGCCTGCACCGGCGGCGTCAAGCGCGCGCACCTCATCAGCCGCCACCGGGACGGCGCGCTGCTGTCCGAGCTGTTCACCCGCGACGGCGTCGGCACGCTGATCACGCCGGCGCCGCTGGAGACCCTGCGCACCGCCACCATCGACGACGTCGGCGGCATTCTCGGCCTGATCGAGCCACTGGAGCGCGAAGGCATCCTGGTGCGGCGCTCGCGGGAGCTGCTGGAAATGGAAGTCGAACGTTTTCTGGTGCTCGAATCCGACGGCATCATCGCCGGCTGCGTCGCGCTGTATCCGTTTCCCGAGGAAAAGGCCGCCGAACTCGCCTGCCTCGCCGTCTCGAAGGAATTCCGCGGCCGCGGCTTTGGCGACATGCTGCTGACCGAGGCCGAGAAACGGGGCCGGAAGGCCGGCTTCAAACAGCTGTTCGTGCTGACCACCCGCACCGAGCAGTGGTTCGAGGAGCGCGGCTTCGTCGACAGCAGCCCCGACCACCTGCCGAAGAGCAAGCAGGCGCTCTACAACTACAAGCGGAAATCCAAAGTGCTGCAGAAGTCGCTGTAATGCTGTAGACAAGGACACCCAGTGCGCCCTTCTCTTTTCTGGCCAGGCCTTCCCGGCTCCCTTGCACGTTGGCTCACGCCGTCCGCCGGCGTGCTGCTGCTCGCACTGTGCGGACTGTGCGCATTGCAATCCGCACATGCGGCTGACAAGCCGCTGGTGCTGGGGGTGTTTCCCAACATGACGGCCAAGCAGATCGTCGAGGCCTACCGCCCCCTCGCCGACAGTCTGGAAAAACACCTGCAGCGTCGCGTCGTCATCTACAGCGCGCGCGATTTCAAGACTTTCGCCGACCGCACCTACCGCGGCGAATACGACATTGTGCTGACCGCGCCGCATCTGGCCTTCCTGGCGCGCCAGGAAGCCGGCTACCGACCGCTGCTCAAATATGCCCAGCCGGTGCGCGGCCTGCTGGTGGTGCGGCACGACGCGTCGATACGCGACCTGGGCGATCTGCGCGGCCGCACCCTTGCCACGGCCGACCCACTCGCCCTGGTGGGGCTGGCCATCCACGCCCAACTGGGCGAGCACGGACTGCGGCGCGATCACGATTATCGGACGCTGGATTTCAGCACCCACCTCAACGCCGCGATGCAGGTCATCAACGGGCGCGCCGATGCCGCGGTGCTGGGGCTGCACCCCTACAACCTGATGCAGCCCGAACTGCGCCGGCAGCTGCGCGTGCTCGCCGAGACGCCGCCGCTGTCGAGCCTGATGTTCCTCACCCACCCGCGCCTGCGCGACGCCGAGGCGCAGGCCATCCATAAGGGCTTGCTGCGCTTTGCCGCCACGCCCAAGGGGCAGGCCTTCATGCAGCGCGGCGGCTACGGCGGTTTCGCCGAGGCAACCGGGCGCGAACTGGAATCCTTCCGCCCCTATGCATTGGAGGCGCAAACGCTGTTGCGCGCAGCCGACCAATGAAGGCGTGGCTGGGCCGCCTGTCGCTGCGCTACAAGCTCACCCTTAGCGCGCTCGGCGTGGAAGCGGTGATGCTCAGCCTGCTGATCGTGCATGGCGTACAGCTCACCACGCAGACCTTGCAGAGCCAGGCCGAGCGACGCATGCAGGAAATTGCGCGCACCCTCGAGGCGGCCCTGCTGGCGCCGCTGGCGCAGCAGGACGACGCCAGCGTGCGCGACCTCATCGAGACCCTGCTGCAGGCTGACGGCCTGAAAATGATCGCGGTACGCGACAGCAACAACCAGATCGTTCACCAGACCGGCGTCAGCGGCGACGCACACGATTTTCATCGGCTGCACCCCGTCGAGGCGGGCGGCCAGCGCTACGGCGAAGTGGCCCTGGTGCTGTCGGGCAGTTTCATCCAGGAAGCGCGCGCCCACTATCTGCGCAACAGTTTCATCGTCGCCGCCGCCGCGCTGTTGCTGACCGGCGTCCTGTTGGCGCTGTCGACCGGCGGCGTGGTGCGCCGCTTCGTCGCACTGACACGCGCCAGCAAGCGGATGGAACAGGGCGACCTCGACGTCAAACTGGCGGGCGAGGGCGAGGACGAGATCGGCCAGCTGATCGGCACCTTCAACCGGATGGCCGAGTCGGTCCGCTTCAACGTCGAACGCGCGCGCGAGAACGAGGCGCGCTTTCACGCCATAGCCGACTACACCCATGACCTCGAATTCTGGATGTCGCCCGAGGGCCGGCTGCTGTGGGTGAACCCGTCGGTCGAGCGCATGATCGGCCACACCGTCGGCGAGTGCATGGGAAAAATGAACTTCCCCGCCGACATCATCCATCCGGACGACCGCACCGCGGCCGAATTCCAGTTGCGCCAGGCCCTGCGCGGCACCTCCGGCCAGGGCTATGCGCTGCGGGTGTGCCGCAAGGATGGCGGACACTTCTGGGCGGCCGTGAACTGGCAGCCGATTCATGACTACAGCGGGGTCTACCAGGGCATCCGCGCCAGCATCCACAGCATCGACGATCTCAAGGCGACTGAGGCCAACCTGCGCCAGGCCATCGCCGAGCTGCGCACGGCCGAAGGCCTGCAGGGCAAATATCTGGAGGAAACCGAGCAGGAACGCGCCCGCCTGGTCTCGCTGCTGTCGGCGATGAACCTCGGCATCCTGTTCGTCGCCGCCGACAACCGCGTGGTCTATCACAACCCGGCCTTCAGCCGCATGTGGATGATCGACGCGGAGGCTACGCTGATCGGCCTGCCGGTCAACGAAGTGCTGGCCCAGTCTGCCTCCAAGCTGTCGCACCCCGACCATTTCTCACGGCACATGCTGTCGGTTCTGGAAACGCACGAGCTGTCGGACAGCTTTGAAATCCAGATGACCGACGGCCGCATCATCACCGAACTTGATTATCCGGTACGCGATCGCGAAGGCCGTTTTATCGGCCACCTGTGGATTTACGAGGACGTCACCCGCGAGCGCCAGACCGCCGAACAGCTGGTGTACCTGGCCGAGCGCGACGCGCTCACCGGGCTCTACAACCGCCACCGTTTCCAGCAGGAACTGGGGCGCGCGATGCTGGAAAGCGACCGTCACCAGACACCGTGCGCGGTGATGTTCTTCGACCTCGACGAATTCAAGGGCATCAACGACACCTACGGCCACCGCGCCGGCGATGCGCTGCTGATCCGGGTGGCCGGCGAAATCAGTGCGCTGGTGCGGCGCAACGAAGTGTTCGCCCGCCTGGGCGGCGATGAATTCGCCATCCTGGTCCCGAACCTGACCGGCAACGAGGCCGAAGTGCTGGCCGAACGGGTGGTGCGTGCAATCGCGCAGATTCCGTTCCGCTTCGAGGGGCAGAACCTGCGCGTCACCACCAGCCTCGGCATTGCCTACTTTCCGGCCCACGCCACCGACGCCGACGACCTGGTGGCACGCGCCGACATCGCCATGTACCAGGCCAAGGATGCTGGCAAGAACACCTGGCGCGTGTTCCGCGCCGACAGCGCGGCCGACAGCGAAATGCGCCACCGCCTGTCCTGGAGCGAGCGCATCAGCAACGCGCTCGACAACGACCTGCTGCTGCTGCACTTCCAGGGCATCTACCGCGCCGACGACGGCGCGCTCTCGCATCTGGAAGCGCTGGTGCGGATGCGTGACGAGCACGACCCCGAGCAGCTCATCATGCCCGCCCACTTCATCCAGCTGGCGGAAAAAAACGGCCGCATTCTCGACATCGACCACTGGGTCCTGCGTGAGGCCTTGCGCAGGCTGGCGGACAACCCGGCGATCCCGCCGGTGGCGGTCAACCTGTCGGGGCGCTCGCTGTCCGAACCCAGCCTGCCGCAGTTCATCGGCGAGGCCCTGCGCGAATCCGGGGTTGCGCCCGATCGCCTGATCATCGAAATCACCGAAACCGCCGCGGTGTCGGACCTGCACGACGCCCAGCGAATGATCGATGCCCTGCGCCAGCTTGGCTGCGGCGTCTGTCTCGACGATTTCGGCGTCGGCTTCGCCTCGTTCGCCTACCTCAAGCATCTGGCCGTCGACACCATCAAGATCGACGGCATTTTCATCCGCGATCTGCCCAACGACCCCGACAACCAGGTGTTCGTGCAGGCCATGGTCAGCGTCGCGCTCGGCCTCGGCAAATCGGTGGTCGCGGAATACGTCGAGGACGGCCCGACGCTCGCCCTGCTGCGCCGGATCGGCGTCGATCTGGTGCAGGGCTACCACCTCGATCATCCGGTCGCCGACCACCCCGCACTGCGCCCGTAGGCCGGGGCAGGCCTGCCGGGCAGTGGTAAAATGCGCCGCTTTTGACGCATCCCAGGATTTCCCGTGCTTACCGCTTCCAGCATCACCCTGCAATTCGCCGCCAAGCCGCTGTTCGAGAACGTCAACGTCAAGTTCGGCGACGGCAACCGCTATGGCCTGATCGGGGCTAACGGCTGCGGCAAGTCGACGTTCATGAAAATCCTCGCCGGCGAGCTGGAACCCTCCGCCGGCAACGTCTCGCTCGATCCCGGCGAGCGCATGGCCTGGCTGCGCCAGGACCAGTTCGGCTACGAGGACCAGCGCGTACTCGACGTGGTGCTGCAGGGCCATGCCGAAATGTGGCGCGTGATGCAGGAAAAGGACGCCATCTACATGAACCCGGAGGCGAGCGAGGAAGACTACCTGCACGCCGCCGAGCTGGAAGCCAAGTTCGGCGAGATGGGCGGCTACGACGCCGAGGCGCGCGCCGGTCAATTGTTGCTGGGCGTCGGCATCCCGACCGAGCAGCACAACGGCCCGATGAGTCAGATCGCACCCGGCTTCAAGCTGCGCGTGCTGTTGACGCAGGCGCTGTTCTCCAACCCCGACATCCTGCTGCTCGACGAGCCGACCAACAACCTCGACATCAACACCATCCGCTGGCTGGAGAACGTGTTGAACGAGAGCAATGCCACCATCATCGTCATCTCGCACGACCGCCACTTTCTGAACCAGGTCTGTACCCACATGGCCGACCTCGACTTCGGCACCATCAAGGTCTACCCGGGCAACTACGACGACTACATGCTGGCCTCGACCCAGGCCAAGGAACGCCAGGCATCGGCGAATGCCAAGGCCAAGGACAAGGTCGCCGAACTGCAGGAATTCGTGCGCCGCTTCTCGGCCAACAAGTCGAAGGCGCGCCAGGCCACCAGCCGCATGAAGATGATCGACAAGATCAAGATCGAGGACTTCAAGCCGAGTTCGCGGCAGAACCCCTACATCCGCTTCGAGCCCGAGAAGGCGCTGCACCGCCGCGCGCTCGAGGTCGAGGCGCTCAAGTTCGGTTACGACGGCGCACCGCTGTTTTCCAACCTCGGTTTTTCACTCGAAGCCGGCGAGAAAATGGCCGTCATTGGCGGCAATGGCGTCGGCAAATCGACGCTGATGAAACTCTTGATGGGCGAACTGACGCCACAATTCGGCGAAGTGCGCTGGAGCGAGAACGCCAACGCCGGCTACTTCTCGCAGGACCACGTCAGCGACTTCGACAGCGACCTCAACCTCACCGACTGGATGCACCAGTGGACGCAACCGGGCGATGACGAGCAGGTGCTGCGCGGCATCCTCGGGCGGCTCCTGTTCTCCGGCGACGACGTCAAGAAATCGGTGCGCGTGCTGTCCGGCGGCGAAAAGGGCCGCATGCTCTACGGCAAGCTGATGCTCGGCCGGCATAATGTGCTGGTGATGGACGAGCCGACCAACCACATGGACATGGAATCGATCGAGTCGCTCAACCTCGCGCTCGACCTGTTCAAGGGCACGCTGATTTTCGTCTCGCACGACCGCCAGTTCGTCTCCAGCCTCGCCACCCGCATCCTCGAAATCACGCCCGAAGGCGTCGAGTTCTACATGGGCGGCTACGACGAGTACCTGCATTCGAAGGGTCTTGAGTAAGGAGACACGGCATGAGCGAAGTCGTCGTCATCGGCTTGGGGCAATTGGGTCGCGTATTCGCCGGCGGCCTGCTGCGCAGCGGCCACACGGTGGTGCCGGTCAACCGCGGCGACGACCTGTTCACCGTCGCGCACGCGCATCCCGATCCCGCGCTGGTGCTGGTGGCGGTCGCCGAGAACGATTTGCACGTGGTGCTGGCGGCCATGCCCGGCGCCTGGCGGCCGCATGTCGCGCTGATCCAGAACGAATTGCTACCGCGCGACTGGGCGCAGTACCGCTACGCCGACCCCACGGTCATTTCCGTCTGGTTTGAAAAGAAAAAGGGCACCGACGCCAAGCCCCTGATCGCCTCCCCCGTGGCCGGCCCCGGTGCCGGGCTGCTGTGTCGCGCGCTCACCGCGATCGACCTGCCGTGCCGCGAAGTGGCGCCGGGAGACGAACTGCTGTTCGAACTGGTGCGGAAGAACGTCTACATCCTCACCACCAACATCGCCGGCCTGAAAACCGGCGGCACGGTGTCGCAGCTGTGGGCGCAGCACGAAGCGTTCGCGCGCCAGGTGGCATACGAGGTGATGGACATCCAGGATGCATTGACCGGCGTTGCGCACGATCGAGACAAACTCATCGCCGGCATGCTCGAAGCCTTTGACGGTGATCCCGACCACGGCTGCACCGGCCGTTCGGCACCGGCACGGCTGGCGCGCGCGCTCACGCATGCCGACGCCTTCGGTCTTGCGGTGCCGACGCTGCGCGCGCTGGCCGGCTAAACCGTTTGCCCCGTGGGCGGCTTCGTGTCGCCGCCATATACCCCCGAGTGATCGAACGGCAGCCAGCGTGAGAACTGGTCGGTCTTGATGCGGCCCCGAATCCGGTAGGCCACACCCTGCTTCAGCGTGTCGGGGGTCAGCGTGCGGAGCTGCTCGATCAGGTTTTTCGATTGCATGATCGCGTCGATCTGCAGCACTGCGCTGGATGCCGCCGGGATTTTTGTGGCGGCGCGTGACAGGCTTTTGGCAAACGCGCGTCCGTTCACTTCCAGGTCGAACTCCAGCGCTTCGATGGTCAGATCGAAATCGTTCGGGTTGGCCACCCGCAAGCCCACGTCGAAGTGCTGCTCGAGCACGCCGAATTGCCGGAGGTCGACCGTGGCGACGCTGACCCGCGGCGCCAGCATATTCAGCGGCAGGCCGGAACAGGCGGCAAGGCTGAACATCACCAGCAGTACCCACAAACGACGCATGACGGCCCTATCGAAATTCGGCCAGCAGCTGCAGGATCATGCGATGCGCCTGCGCTGCGTAGCTGCCGCCAAACAAATTGGCGTGGTTGAGAATGTGATACAGATTGTAGAGCGTCCGGCGCGTGGCATAGCCCGCGTCGAGCGGCCAGGCCTCACGGTAGGCGGCGTAGAAAGCGGGCGCAAAACCGCCGAACAGCTCGCTCATCGCGAGGTCGCATTCGCGGTCACCGTAATACGTCGCGGGATCGAAGATCACCGGCGTTCCATCCGCCAGAAAGCCGTGGTTGCCGCCCCACAGATCGCCGTGCAACAGCGCGGGCTGCGGCCGGTAGCCCATGAAAAAATCGCCCAGCCGCGCCATCAGCGTTTCACCATCGCGCTGCAGGGCGCCGCCGTACCCGTTCCGCGCGGCCCGTTCCAGCTGAAAGCCCAGCCGGCGCGCGCGCCAGAATTCGACCCAGTCGTCCATCCAGGCATTCGGCTGCGGCGTGGTGCCGATCCAGTTGTCGTGCGGCCCGCCGAATTGCGTGGCACTGACACGGTGCTGCTGCGCCAACTGCCGGCCGAGCAGCGCCGCATCGCCGCGTCCGTCGAGCGGCAGGTATTCGAGCACAAGGTAGGCGCTGCCCTCCGCGATGCCCTGACAGATCACCTGCGGGACCCGCACCGCGTGGGCCGCCGCTAGCTCGGCAAGCCCGGCGGCTTCCGCCTCGAACATGGCGAGCGGTGCAGCAGCACCCGCAAGGGGTACGCCGCCAGACACTCGCCCTGCGGGCGGTCTTGGCGCAGGTTGGGTTTTGACGAAAAACGTGCGCGTGCCATCGTTGAGGGTGAACGCTTCGCTGATGTCGCCGCCGTGCATCGCGCGCGTGGTCTGAGGCACAAACGCCTCGCCGGTGGCGCGGCCGATGGCAGCAGCGAGTTTCTGTTCAAGCATATTCATGCGTCGACCAGAGGCTGGATGTGCACGGCGAGCGCGGCGTGGGCACTGCGCAGCGCAGCCTCGGCTTGCGCGGGGGTTGCGGCGCGGCTGAAGAGGAAGCCGAGGTAACCCGCGCCTTCCGGCGGCGGCGCAACCAGCTGGCCCGTCGGCGCCGTGATCTCGATGCCGCTGATATGCGGCACCGCACGCGCGGCAGCGAGGCCGTCGACACCGCGCAGGATTCCGCTGGCCGGAATCGGAATCATCATCACGCCGGCAGCAATGCCGTTCGCCTGCATCGGCAGCGGCAGACCAATGGCGTGACGCAGCACGATCTCCGCGGAGTCCATGCCAAGCGTGGCATCCAGCACCCGGCCGCACAGGCCGCCGATGCCGCGCGGCGCGATTTCGAGCAGCCAGACGCCGGCGTCATTGATGCGTGCTTCGGCATGCACCGCGCCTTCCGTCACCCCCGCCGCCACGCAGGCACGCGCGACCGCGTCGGCGAATTCGCGCTGCGTCGCCTGCGGCAGGCGGGAAGGCGTGATGAACAGCGTTTCCTCGAAATAGGGTCCGTCGAGCGGGTCGGGCTTGTCGAATACGGCGAGCACCTGCAAAGCACCGCCGTACAGCACGCCGTCGAGCGCGATCTCGACGCCGGGGATGAAGGCCTCGACCAACAGCCCCTCCCGCTCGCGCTGGGCGCGGTCCCGGATGCGCTGCACCTGCTTCAGCGCACGCGCGAGCTGGTCGGCATCGTCGGCGCGGACCACGCCGCGGCTGGCATTCAGGCGGCGGGCTTTCACCACCAACGGAAAATCCGGCACCGCAGCCGTGTTCACCCCGGCGTCGCGGATTTCGGCAAAGGCCGGGTGCGGCAAGCCGATCGCCTGCTGCAACTGGCGGAAGCGCAGCTTGTCGGTCAGCGTCGCCACCGCCTCGGGAGGATTGCCCGGCAAGTTGAGTGCCACGCGCAGCTGTGCCGCCAGCGCCTGCCCGTGGTCATCCACCGCCAGCACCGCATCGACCGGCTGCGTGAGCGCGGCCAGCACCTGGGGCAAGGCGGCCGCAGGCTGGTCGAACGGCACGCTCATCAAGGGCGGCAGGCCCCAGCCGGGTGCCAGCCGGTGACAGTAGTCGGCGCAGGCGACGAGTTCAATGCCGAGCCGCGCAGCGGCGGCAATGAAATCCGGGTTGGCGTAGCCCGCGGCAGGAAGCAGCAATAGCAGGCGTGGCATGGCGTTTAAAAACTGGCGAGCTGGGTTTCGGTGGGCTCGGCGCAGCAGTACCACGGCTCCGAGTGATGCGGGATGGCGGCGCCAAACTGTGCCGGATCGAGCGGCGGCGCCGTCTCACCCAGCGCGGCATGGGTGCGCGCCCAGATCCCGGCGAACACGTCGGCGCGCGGCAATGCAGCTTTTTCCCCATCCATCACCCAGGCCATGATCTCGCATTGCAGCGCATCGATGCACGGGTCATCGGCCTGCCACGGATAGCCCAGCAGGGCCTCGTCGAAGGCGCCGACGCGTGCAGCAAATTCCGGCAACCGCATCAGGTACGAACCCTGCGGCACCAGCAGGCGGATCGCCAGCTGCACCGGCGGCACCGCCTCGACCAGCCTGAGCTTCAGCAGCGTGGCGAGCAAATCCCGATAGCCCGTCAGCGTGGTCCACGGGGTGAACGGCACGAAGGTGGGCGCTAGCGCAATGCCGAGCGCGCGGCACTGTGCCAGCGCCGCTTCGAAGTCGGCGTGGGTGTGGCCCTTGGCGAGGATGCCAAGAATGGCATCGTCGACCGACTCGACCGCGGTGACGATGAACAGCAGGCCGCATTGCTTGAATCGCGGCAACAGCTCAGCATGATTCAGCAGGTGTTCGACCTTGATCGTCGCATCCCAGGTCAGCTCGGGAAAACGCGCGTGCAGCGCCTCGGCGATTTTCAGCGCGTGGGTCGGGCCGTTGAGAAAATCGGGGTCGCCGAAGCTGATGTGCGCAGCGCCCACAGCCACTTGCTGTGCGATGTCGGCGATCACCGTCTCAACCGGGACGACGCGGAATTTTCCCTCGTACACCGGCACCACCGGACAGTGGCGGCACAGGTGCTTGCAGCCGCGGCTGGCTTCAGCAAAGCCGGTGGTTTTCTCCGTGCCGTCGGCAAGGATCAGCCTGGCATAGCGCGTCAGTTCGGGCAGGGCGCTGCGGTCGGGCAGCAGGAAGTCGATTTTTTCACGGCGCACCACAGTGTCGGCCGGCGCGACCCCGGTCTGCACCCAGGCCAGCAGGTCGGGTTCGGATTCGCCGCCGAAGATCGCTTCCACGCCCAGTGTTCTCAGCCAGTCCGAGTTGACCGGCGCATACAGGCCGAACGCGGCGATGCGCGCGTGCGGTGCCAGCGCACGGATTTTCGGCAACGCTGCAGCGGCGATTCGCGTGGCGGTGTGCATGCCCAGGTAGATCGCGACGTAGCCGGCGTCGACGAACGTGGCCGGGTCGAGTTTTTGCTGCGACAGGTCGACGCACGCGACGCTAATATCGGCCCGCCCGAACCACGCGGCCGGCTGCGCCAGATTGAACGGTTGGCGGCCGAGCTCGTAGGGGCTCACCAAAACAATACGCGCCCCGGAGGGCGCGCATGTGTGTGCCGTGCAGGCCGTCATGGCAAGGCGCTCACTTGGCTTTCGGGCGGTGCTCGAACATCTTGGCGATACCGGGATCGCGCGAGGCGCCGGCCGCTTCCATGCGCTTCAGGTATTCGTCCCACAGCGCGGTCTGGTTGACGCCGAGGTCGTAGAGGTATTCCCAGGAATAGATGCCGGTGTCGTGGCCGTCGGAGAAAAAGAAATTGATGCCATACAGGCCGACCGGCTCGGCGGCATTGATCAGCACATCGCGCTTGCCGACCTGCAGCACTTCCTGCCCGGGACCATGGCCGCGCACTTCGGCGGACGGCGAATAAACGCGCAGGAACTCGAACGGCATCTCGAAGCGCGCACCGTCGGAAAACGCGATTTCCAGCTTATGCGAAGCCTGATGCAGCTTGATGTCGGTGGGGGTGGGTATCGCCATGATTGAAACACTCGAATTGAACGCCAGCGCACAGTTTAAACCCGCGATGCGGGGATTAAACCCCTGCGGGACCAGGGCTGGCACAGGACAGGAACGATGAAATTTGGCGCGCCCGGCGCGATTCGAACGCACGACCCCTGCCTTCGGAGGGCAGTACTCTATCCAGCTGAGCTACGGGCGCCTGGAGCTCGGTGCTCCCGGGACCGCGAAGCATAGCCGGTTTGCTCGGGGGCGTCCATCCACCCGGCCGCCCCGCCGCCCTTTCCTGCGGGGGCGGCTTTCCTTATAATTCCGGCTTTTGACGCAACTCCCCTAAGGATATTTTCCATGGCCGATTCGCACGCCAAGATGACCCAAGCCACTCCGCAGGAAGTCATCATTTCCGTTATTGCCGGACTGCTCGCGCCGCTGCTGGCCATTTTCCTGATCGTCATGTTGGTGCTCGGTATTCAGGAAGGCCACCAGCCCGACACCACCAGCGAAGCCGCCGAGAAGGCCACGCTCAAACGCATTCAGCCGGTCGCCAAGCTGGCCGCGCTCGACGCCAACGCGCCACGCGTCGAAAAATCCGGCCAGGAAGTCTATGTCGCCGTGTGCGCCTCGTGCCATGACTCGGGTGCGCTGGGCGCGCCCAAGTTCGATGCCCGCGGCGACTGGGCCGGCCGCCTCGGCCAGGGCTACGATACGCTGGTGAAGCATGCGATCGAAGGCTTGCGCCAGATGCCCGCGCGCGGCGGCGACAGCGATTTGTCGGATATCGAAATGGCGCGTGCGGTGGCCTACCTGGCCAACTCGGCGGGTGCCAACTACAAGGCGCCGGAACCGCCTGCAGCCCCTGCGGCGGCGGCAGCAGCGCCTGTTGCGCCGGCGGCGCCTGCTGCAGCGGCTGCCGACCCGAAGCCGTAAGCTGCGCGCACGACACACCCCAACCACTACGCAAGGGAAGACACATGAACCACGCCACCACGCTACTGATTGTCGTCTCAGCTGTATCGCTGCTTGCCTGTGGACCGTCCGACACAGCCGCGCCGCCTGCAGCAGAAACGACCGTGGCTGATGGCGCGAAAACCACGCCGGAACTGGCGCCGCCGGTGATCGAAGCACCCGCCGTCGAGCCGTTCACCGCCGAACCGAGCGTGACCGCCGACGCCAGCGAAGCCGAAGCCGCACCGCAAACACCGCCTGCGTCCGTTGCCGCGGCGCCCAGCACACCCGCTCCGGCCCAACCCAAGCCGGCCGCGCCCGCATCTGAATCTGAAGCCAAGGCGGCCAGCGCGCCTGCGGCCGATCTGGTGCATGGCCAACAGATCTACCGTCAGGCCTGCGCGTTCTGTCATGACAAAGGGGTGGCGGGTGCGCCGAAGACCGGCGATGTCGCCAGCTGGGGGCCGCGCCTGGCGCAAGGCATGGACGCGCTCTATACCGCCAGCCTGCGCGGCAAGGGCGCCATGCCAGCCAAGGGCGGCAACCCCGCGTTGTCGGATGGCGACGTCAAGGCCGCAGTCGACTATATGGTCGCGCAGTCGCGTTAAGGTCCGCCATGTCGCTCGTCTGCCCACAATGCGGGAGCGACAAGATTCGCAGCGGCACATTGCATGCCCACAACGGCGTGCGCCGCATCCTGCTTCAGACACCCTTGCGCTGTCGTTCCTGCAACCACCGCTTCTGGGTGTTCAATCCGATCAAGCCGCTACTGCTGCTGACGAGCGTCGCGGCGCTGGTCGGCTTCACCGCCTGGCTGGCCAGCGACCGCCACGCCTCCCAGCCGACCGCAACCCTGCCTGATCATCTGCCGCACACCCGTGCCGAACAGGGCGATCCGGAAGCACAATTGCAGATGGGCATGCGCTACGCCGAAGGCGACGGGGTGGTCCAGAACGAGACGGAAGCCGCCCGCTGGCTTGCGATGGCGGCCAAACAGGGGCTGGCCGAAGCGGAATACCAGTATGGGCTCGCACTCCTGCAGGGGCGCGGCGTGGTGCAGGACTACAAGGCCGCGTTCAGCTGGATCGAAAAGCCTGCGTTGCGCGGCTATGCGCGCGCGCAATACAGCCTGGGCGAACTCTATCGCTATGGCACCGGCACGGCGATGGACAAGGCGCGTGCCTACCTGTGGTACAACCTCGCCGCCGCCCAGGGCGTGGACGCCGCCGCCAAGGCGCGCGACAGCCTGGTGTGGCAGCTGAAGCCCGAACAGATTGCGGCGATGCAGGAAGAGGCGCAGAAAATGAGCCTTGGCGCCGCGTCTACGCCCACCGCGCCGGCGGCCGCCCCCGCCACGCCCTGATTTTGCCCTTTCAAGGGTGCGCGTGCGTGTCGTCCGCATGCACGTCCAGCGGCCACAGTTCGTGCGCATCCAGTTTCAGCCGGGCGTCAGCTGCCAGCGCGGCAACCTGCGCCTGTTGTGCCTGGACGCGTCCATCAAGTGCCAGCCGGCGCGTGAGCAACACCTGATCAAGGCCGCCTTCTCCCAGGCTGTAGGCCCGGGCAGCGAGGCGCGCAGCTTCCTCCAGCATCTGCGCGGCACGGTCAGCCTGACCCCAGTTTCCAGCCTGCGTCGCCGCCGTTTCAAAATCGGTGCGCGCTTCCTGACGCAGCCGCTGTTCCAGCCGCATCGCGGAATCCTGCGCAGTGGCGCTCAACTGTTGGGCCGCCTGCTGGCTATAACGCCGCGCTGCGCCCGGCAGGGTCAGGCCGACGTTGAGGCCCAGCACATGCTCGTCGCCACCTACCTCGTTCTTGTAGAACACGCCCACACTGGGGTCGGCGCTGCGCCGCTTCGCCAGCTGCCACGCTTCGGCCTGCAGCACGTCGGCCTGACGGCGCGCGCGTGCCAGTTCGTGGTTGTGTTCCAGTACGGCGTCGACATACGCATCCGCCGATCCGGCGGGCGGCACCGGCTGCGGCAGCTCTCGATCCGGCGGCAAAGGCAGGGCAGGAAACTGCGCCAGCAGGCGGCTGTGCGCCTGCTGCATGCGCAGGCCGGCCTGTTGCTGCTGCAGGCGGATTTGGGCCAGCGCGGCTTCGGCATTGACGCGTTCGGCACGCGGCGCCTCGCCGAGCCTGATCCGCGAATTCACGGCATCAAGCTGCCGCTCTGCCAACTGAAATTGCGCCTGCCACAGCTGCGCCTGACTGGCTTCGTTCAGCCAGTCGAACCACAGCGCCAGCAGTTGTCGCCCGCTTTCGTGCAAGGCTTCGCCGAGATTCGCCTCGGCATGCGCCGTCAGCGCGCCGGCAAGCGTGCGGTCGGCTGCGGCAACTGCCGGCAGCCGCAGCGGGCGCGACAGCGCCACGCCCCATTCGGCTTGGGATTCGCGCAGGGGGCTCTGGATCCGGCGCTGCGCGACATCCGCGCTCACCGCCCATTCCGCATGCCCGCGCTGCAGACCCTGGCTTTTCAGCGTTTGTGCAGCGAACTCACCGCGCGCCTGGGCCACCATGGGCGACGCCCATAGGGCGGCTTCGGCGGCGGCGGGATCGGGTAAATAATCGGCGTGCACTGGAGCGGCAAACGCCAGCGCCAGTGCGAAGGCCAGTTTGTGAACGGCATTCATGCACGTTCTCCTTTCAGAATGAATTGGCGATACAGCAGCGGCAGCACCACCAGCGTGAGCAGGGTGGCGCTGACCAGACCGCCGATGACGACGATGGCGAGCGGACGCTGGATTTCGGAACCGGGGCCGCTGGCGAACAAGAGCGGCACCAGGCCGAAGGCGGCGATGCTGGCCGTCATCAGTACCGGGCGCAGACGGCGCAGCGAGCCTTCCCGCACCACGGCGTCGCCTCTCAGGCCCTGATTGCGCAGCTGGTTGAAATGGCTGACCAGTACCACGCCGTTCAGCACCGCGATGCCCAGGAGCGCGATGAAGCCGACCGACGCCGGCACCGACAGGTACTCGCCCGACGCCGCCAGCGCGAAGATGCCGCCGATCAGCGCCAGCGGCACGTTCATCATCACCAACAGCGCCTGGCGCGCATCGCCGAAGGTGACGTAAAGCAGGAAGCCGATCAGCAGCAGCGCCACCGGCACCACGATCATCAGGCGTTGCGCGGCACGCTGCTGGTTTTCGAACTGGCCGCCCCAGGCGACGCTGTAGCCGGGCGGCAGCTTGACCTGCGCGGCCACCGCGGCCTGTGCGTCGGTGACGAAGCTCACCAGATCGCGCCCGGCGACGTTGCTCTGCACCACGGTGAAGCGCGCGGCGTTCTCGCGCTTCACCGCGACCGGGCCGTTGGTACGCTTGAGCTGCGCCACCTGGTCGAGGCTGATTTCGCGGCCGTCCGCCAGCGTCAGGCGGATCGCCTGCAGCGCGTCCGGCGACTCGCGCAAACCTTGCGGTCCGCGCAACTGCAGCGGAACCCGCCGCCCCTGCTGCTGGATCGTGCCGATGATTTCACCCTCCAGTTGCGTGCGCAGCAGCAGGGCGATGTCGTCGGCACTGAGGCCAAAGCGGCCGGCCGCATCGCGATCGATTTCCGCTTGCAGATACTGCGCGCCCTCGTTCTGCTGGGTGTAGACGTCGGACGCGCCGGGTATCGTCTCGACCACGGCGAAAATCTCACCGGCCAGCCGGTTGAGCGTGGCGAGATCGGGGCCGAAAATCTTGATCGCGACGTCGCCGCGCGAACCGGTGAGCATTTCCGACACCCGCATGTCGATCGGCTGGGTGAAGTTGTAGGCGATGCCCGGGAAGCCATCGACCACGCTGCGGATTTCCCCGGTCAGCCATTCCTTGTCCGGTTTGCGCCATTCGTCCATCGGTTTGAGCACCAGGAAGGAGTCGGTGTCGTTGAGGCTCATCGGATCGAGCCCCAGTTCGTCGGCGCCGGCGCGCGCGACGATGCGGCGGATTTCCGGCACGTTCTTCAGCAGCGCCTGCTGCACCCGCAGGTCCTGCGCGACCGATTCTTCCAGGCTGATCGACGGCAGCTTCTCCAGCTGCACCAGGATGTCGCCCTCGTCCATCACCGGCATGAAGGTCTTGCCGATCAGAGGGTAGACCCCAATCGCCCCCAGCATCAGCACGCCAGCGGTGGCGTACACGAGTTTCGGACGTGCCAGGGCGCGCCCGAGCAGCGGTGTGTAGAGGCCTTGTGCCTTGCGCAGCAGCCACGGGTCGGTATGCGCGCCCTGCTTCAGCAACATCGAGGCCAGCACCGGAATCACGGTGAGCGCGAGCAGCAGCGAGGCGGCCAGGGCGAACACGATGGTGAGCGCAACCGGCGCGAACAGTTTTCCTTCCAGCCCTTCCAGCGTCAGCAGCGGCAGGAACACGATGGCGATGATGGCGATGCCCGAGGTCACCGGGCTGGCGACTTCCTGCGTCGCCCACAGCACGCGTTGCAGCGGTGTTTCGCTGGTGTTCTCCGGATCGTGCGCCAGATGCGCGACGACGTTTTCCACCACCACCACCGCGGCGTCGACCAGCAAGCCGATCGCGATCGCCAGCCCGCCCAGGCTCATCAGATTGGCCGACAGCCCGAATTGGCGCATCAGCACGAAAGTCGCCAGCACCGACAGCGGCAGAATCAACGCCACCACGAGGGCCGCGCGCAGGTTGCCGAGGAATAGCAGCAGCAGGATCACCACCAGCACCGCCGCTTCCAGCAGCGCCTTGCTGACCGTGCCGACGGCGCGGTCGACCAGTTGCGCGCGGTCGTAGAACGGCGAGATCGTCACGCCCTGGGGCAGGGTGGCCTGAATCTCGGCGAGTTTGGACTTGACGTTCTCGATCAGAACGCCGGCGTTGACGCCCTTGAGTCCGATCACCAGACCTTCCACCGCCTCGCCTTTGCCGTCCTGCGTCACCGCGCCGTAGCGGGTCATCTCGCCCAGTTCGACGCGTGCGACGTCGCCCACCGTGACGACCACGCCGGCCACGCTCTTGATGCCGATGTGGCGCAGGTCATCGAGCGACGCGACGCCGCCGTTGACGCGCACCACCCAGGTTTCCTCGCCTTCGTTGACGCGTCCGGCACCATCGTTGCGAGTGTTGCTTTCCAGCGCCATGCGCAATTCGCCGTAGCTCACGCCGCGCGCGGCCAGCGCAGCCGGATCGGGAACCACAGCAAAGGTCGCCACGCGGCCGCCGAGCGTGTTGACGTCGGCCACGCCGGGCAGTGCGCGCAGCTGCGGCCGTATCGTCCAGTCGAGCAGGGTGCGTTTTTCCGCCAGCGACAGCGGACCCTCGACGGTGAACATGAAGAGTTCGGACAGCGGAGTGGAAATCGGCGCCAGCCCGCCCGACACGTTGCCGGGCAAGTCGCCTTTCACATTGGCGAAGCGTTCCGCCACCTGCTGGCGCGCCCAGTAGATGTCGGTGCCTTCCTCGAAGTCGACGGTGATGTCGACCAGCGCGTTCTTCGACAGGCTGCGCAGGATGGTCTGGTTCGGGATGCCCAGCAGTTCGGTTTCCACCGGCTGGGTGATGCGCGCTTCCACCTCCTCCGGCGTCATGCCGGGCGCCTTCAGGATCAGCTTGACCTGGGTGGTCGAGACGTCGGGAAAGGCGTCGATGGGAATTTGCTGGAACGCGCGCACACCCAGCCCGGCCAATATCAGCGCGAGCACCAGCATCAGCCAGCGTCGCGCCAGCGCGAATTCGATCAGGATGTTCAGCATGTCATTCCCCGAGCCACTGGGCCTTGAGCGCGGCCACGCCCTTGATGGCGACGCGGCTGCCGGCGGCAAGGCCGGTGATTTCGGCCTGGCTGGCGTTCTGGCGGACGAGCTGCACCGGCGTCGCCGTGAAGCCCTGTGCGGTCTCGACAAACACATGGGGCACAGCGGCCTTCCACACCAGCGCGGCAGCCGGCACGATCAGGCTGCCGGCCGACTGCGCACCGGCGATGGCGGCCTGCACCGACTGGCCGGGACGCAGCAATTTCTGCGGATCGACGAGGCTGGCGCGCACCAGCACGCTTTGCGCGGCGTTGAGTTGCGGCAGCAGGGCCGTGATGCGCCCGCTGGCCGAACTGTCTGCCACCGTGACGGATTGCCCGACGGCAACCTGGCGCGCCTGCGCCGGGCTCAGCGGAATCTCCAGCGCCAGTTTCGACAGGTCCGCGACTTTCACCAGCGCCATGCCGGCATCCACCCGCTGGCCGGGCTCGGCAACACTTTCTGTCACCACGCCGGCGATCGGGGCGGTGAGCGTGATCGCGCTGCCGGACACCTTGCCGGTGCCGAGCAGGGAAAAGGCCGCCTGCGCCGCCGCCAGACTGGCGAGCGCAGACTGGGTTTCAGACTGCGTCGCGCGCAGCCGTGATTCGGCGATCAGGCCTTCGCCGAACAGTTTTTGGTCGCGCGCAGCATTGCTGGCCGCCAGCTTCGATTTCAGCCGAGCCTGCGTCAGGGCATTCTGTGCATCCGCCAGGCCAGGCATCGACAGGGTGACGAGCGAGGCGCCGCGTTTGACCGTGTCGCCCGCCTGCACGTGGAGTTGCGTCACCAGCCCGGCGCCTGCCGCAGCGATCACGCGCACGCTGGCCGGCGGCAGCGTCACCCGCGCCGGATAGGTGAGCGCAGGGCCGGCGGTTTGCGCGGCAGCGGCCGCGGTGGCAATACCCAGATTCTTTTTCTGGGCAGCGGACAGGGGCAGGACGTCCGCCGCGACAGCGGGAACGGCGAACAACGTCGGCACAAGAATCGTGACAACAAGAATACGAGCGGCAAGAAAACCAGCGGCCATGTTTGATCTCCAGATGCAAATAAACAGCAGGCAGGCGCGTCGGGCGACGCGCCGCGATGGATGATCAGGCCAGGGGCGGCGCTAAAGCGTGGGGAAGGGTGTGGTCTGGCAGCGCCAGGTGTAGCGGAGGAGGCGCCGGCAAGCCTGCGCCGGGGCATGCTGCAGCAGCAGCGTGTGGCAACGGCAGGCTTGCGGCAAGCGGTGCGGGTGCTGCAGTCATTGCCGGGGTATCGCTGCGCACAGGCATGCCCTGCGCCACCTCGACCTCCGCGCCGCGTTCATCCCCTGCCACCACGTGCCAGGCGGCATCGCCGTGCACGCCCTGGTGCCCATGCAGAAAACCCGCGTGATTCAGCTGCACCGCCCCTGCATGCGCATGGATGAACGGGGCCATCGTCTGCAGCGCGACGAAGAACCAGAGCATCAGGAAGCGGAAATTTGAATGCGACACTGTCAGGTGAGTTAAACGATATTGTGAAAAATGACGCGATTGATACGTTGCAGGATGCAGCGCGGCCCTGCCATCGTGGCAGGCGACGGGTGCATCCTGCCCATCGATCCTTAAGCCTGCCTTAAGTTCTGGATGCGATGCTGTCCTCCATTCAATGAGGACAGCCATGTATCCCACGACCGCTACGCGCCTTCGATCCCTTGCCGCGCTGTATCCGCTGACGACCTGGCTGGCAGTGGGCTTCCTGTTGCTGCACACGGGCCTGCGCGGAGTCCTGATGGCGCAGACCTGGCACGCTGCACAGATGACGCTTGCCTCGGCTATCAGCGTTTTCGGCACCGGGCTGGCGTTCGATCTGGTGTCGCTCGCGCTGCTGTTGCCTGCCGTGTTGTTGCTGGAAAGCGCGCTCGGCACGCGCAGGCAGCCCGGGCGCATGCGGCACGGACTGGTGCTGGCCCTTGCGGCGCTGACCTTCTTTGCGCTGGGTTTCGGCGTGCTGGCCGAATGGTTCTTCTGGGACGAGTTCGGCGTGCGCTTCAACTTCATCGCGGTCGACTATCTGGTCTATACGCAGGAAGTGGTTGGCAACATCCGTGAAAGCTTTCCGGTCGGCACGCTGCTCGGCGGACTGGCCGTTGCCGTGCTGGCGCTGGTGTGGATGAGCCGCGGCTGGCTGCTGCGTGCTGCGGCACCGGGTGCGCAACGGCGTACGCGGGTCGGGGTGTGGCTGGCGAGCGTGGCCGTGGCAGGCATGCTGGGATCGGCCTGGTCGATGGATGCACGCCACGGCGCCAATGAATACCAGAAGGAACTCTCCGCCAACGGCCTCTACAGCTTCGCCTATGCGTTCGGCAACAACGAGATCGACTATTTCGATTTTTACGCGACGCGCTCGCAGATCTCTGCCACACCCGCTTCCACACTGCCGCGCATCGTGTCTGCCACGCCGCCGAAGAACGTCGTCATCGTCACGATGGAAAGCCTGTCGTCCAGCTACACGGCACACGGCGGCAACACACAGGGCCTCACGCCCAACCTCGATCGCCTGGCCGAAGAGGGCCTTTTCCTCGCCAACCTGCGCGCCACCGGCAACCGCACCGTGCGGGGGCTGGAGGCGCTGTCGCTCGCGATCCCGCCGCTGCCCGGGCATTCGATCATCTGGCGCAAGCACAACCAGAACCTGGAAACCCTGGGCGCGGTGCTGGCCGACCACGGTTACGTCAACCGCTTCATGTACGGTGGCTACGCGCGCTTCGACAACATGGACGCCTATTTCGCCGGCAACCATTACCAGCCGATCGACCGCGGCCAGTTCCCCGAACGCCATCGCGGCTTCGGCAACATCTGGGGGGTGGCCGACGAGCACCTGTACGACTACGCGCTGGAGCAGATGGACCGCGACGCCGCCAGCGGCAAGCCCTTCCTGATGCACCTGATGACGACGTCGAACCACACGCCGTTTACCTTTCCCGAAGGCCGCATCGATCTGCCGCGCGGCCGCCAGGGTGCGGTGAAATATTCCGACTACGCGGTGGGCCGCTTCATCGAACAGGCGCGCACCAAGCCCTGGTTCAAGGACACGGTGTTCGTGCTGGTGGCCGACCATTGCGCGTCGAGCAAGGGCCGAACCAGCCTGCCGCCGGAGAACTATCACATCCCCGCCATCGTGTATTCGCCCGCGCACCTGGCCCCGCACACCGACACCCGACTCGCCAGCCAGATCGACATCGTGCCCACCGTGCTCGATTTGCTCGGCCTGCCTGAGCACACGCGCTTCATGGGCCGCAGCATGCTGCACGCCTATCCGGATGCCGGACGCGCCTTCATCGCCACCTATCAAAAACTGGGTTACCTGACGCCCGATCAACTGGTGGTATTGAGCCCCGGCCGCCAGATCGAGGACTGGCAGCTGAATGCGCAACAGGAACTCGCCGCACCCGCACCCCAGCCCGACACGCTGGTGGCACGCGCGATCGGAATTTATCAAGACACCGCACGCCGCGCGCGCGACGACCTGCTGCAGCACGTCGATCTTTCGCGTGACTTAAGGATGCGGTAAGGATGCGCCTTTAGAGTGAGCACATCGCATCCCACAAGGAGCTCACCATGTCGCATTCGAACATTCAATCCCGCCGTGTATACGACCCGCTGCTGCGGGTCCTGCACTGGGCCATCGCGCTGTCCGTCGTCGCGCTGATCATCAGCAGCCAGCTGGCCGAAGCGTTCGAGGACGGCCCCTGGGAAAGCGCGATCTGGAACCTGCACATCCTCGCCGGCTACGGCCTGACCGTGGCCTTGCTGACGCGCCTGCTGTGGGGTCTGGTCGGCCCGGCCAGCGCACGCTGGCGCGACCTGTGGCATCCCGCGACGTGGAAGGCCAGCCTGAAAAGCCTGCGCCTGCCGAGCGCGCATCGCGTCGGCCACGACCCCATCGCCAGCCTCGCCTACCTGTTTGCCTACGGCGTGATGGCGCTGATGGTCGTCACCGGCCTGGGGCTTGCCGCCAGCGAATTCAACACCGGTCCGCTCGCCGCTTGGCTGGGCAACGCCGGCTGGGTCGAAGACCTGACGGAAGACCCGCACGAATTCGGCTTTGTCCTGATGCTGGGCTTTGTCGGCCTGCACATGGCGGCGCTGGTGTTCCATCAGCTGCGCGGCGAACGCGTGGCGCAGAGCATGGTCACCGGCAAGCAATACCTCGATGCCAAGCCGGAGGTGCAGCATGATTAAGCGGATTGCAGGGGCAGGGCTGATGCTGCTATCGGCCCACGCTTTGGCCGACAGCCCCGCAAACTTCATGGCGCGCTATGCGCAAGCGGCCGGCGTGGCAGTGACCGCGCTGTCACCCGCGCGCGGCGAAGCGCTCTACCGCGGCGAGCATCCCGGCAAGAACGGCGCCAAGCAGAGCTGCGCCAGCTGCCACACCGCAAGTCCAAAGCAGGCGGGGCAGACCCGCGTCGGCAAGCGTATCGAGCCGCTGGCGCCGGCCGCCAACCCACAACGATTCACCGACGCGGCCAAGGTCGAGAAATGGTTCCGCCGCAACTGCACCGACGTGCTCGCGCGCGAATGCAGCGCGCAGGAAAAGGGCGATTTCATCGCATGGCTGAATCAGTTGAAATGAGGAGAACAGCATGAACTACGTATTGCGCGGAATCGGCGTGCTGGCGACCGTCGGCACCCTCAGCCTGCTGGCGTTTTCGCTGCCCTCGGGCGGCGAGGCGCGCGGCGACGGCGGTGGCGACGACCTGATGCCCCGCCTCACCCACAAAAACTGGCAGCAGGAATGCGCCAGTTGCCATCTGGCCTATTCGCCCGCGCTGCTGCCCAAATCCTCATGGCGACGCGTGATGGGTGGCCTCGAGCAGCACTTTGGTGAGAACGCCAGCCTTGATCCGGCAACCCAGGCTGATATCCTGCGCTTTCTCGAAGCCAACGCCGCCGACAGCGGCCGCAGCCGGATCGGCGACAAGGTGATGCAACGCATGGACACGAAGGCAGCGCCGCTACGCATCACCGAAACCCGCTGGTTCGTGAAGAAGCACGACGAGGTGCCGCGCGCTACCTGGGCTCGCACGTCGGTGGGCTCCGCCGCCAACTGCGCGGCCTGCCACCGGCAGGCGGAAAAAGGTGTATTCGACGAGGACACGGTCAGGATTCCCAAATGAAACGACGCGATGCGCATCCTGCTGGTTGAAGACGATCGCCTGCTCGGCGACGGCGTCAAGGCCGGGCTGACGCAGGCCGGCTACGCGGTCGACTGGCTGCGCGACGGCGAGGCGGCGGTCGCCGCCCTGTCCACCGAAACCTTTGCCGCCGTCGTGCTCGACCTCGGGCTGCCGAAGCGCGACGGGCTGTCGGTGCTGCAATGGCTGCGCGGCCGCCACGACGCGACGCCGGTGCTGATCCTCACCGCGCGCGACCAGCTGGAAGACAAGGTGCGCGGCCTCGACCTCGGTGCCGACGACTATGTGCTGAAGCCCTTCGACCTCGACGAAATCGCCGCGCGCCTGCGCGCGCTGGTGCGCCGTGCCCACGGCCGCCCGGAGCCGCTGCTGACGCTGGGCGAGATCGAACTCAACCCGGCGGCGCGCACGGTGACGCGTGCTGGCGAAGCGGTCGAATTGACCCCACGCGAATTCGACCTGCTGCATCTGCTGCTGCAAAACGCCGACCGCGTGCTGACCCGGCGCACGCTGGAAGAACAGCTCTACACCTGGAACGACGCGGTCGACAGCAACGCGCTCGAAGTCCACATCCATCATCTGCGCAGGAAGCTCGGCAACGCGCTGATCCGCACCGTACGCGGCGTCGGCTACATGGCATCGTCTTCGCCCTCCCCATGAGTTCAGCCACCGCCTACTCGCTGCGCCGCCGACTGGTGTGGCTGCTGACCAGCGCCGTGGCCGTGATCTGGCTGCTCTCCACGCTGGTGGTCTACCAGCGCGCCCACCACGAGGCCGACGAACTGCTCGACAACCAGCTGACGCAGGTGGGCGAAACCTTGCTGGCAATCGTGGCCGGGGGCGAAGTTGAGCATTTCGTGAAAGAACTGCACGAGCACGCCCGGCACTACCCGGTGCCGATTGCATTCGAAGTCTGGCTCGACAAGGATGACCGGACACGGCTTTTGGTGACATCTCCCGGACACACCGGATTCGAAACGGCAACGGCGAACGGCTTCAGCGAGCATCAGGTCAAGGGAGAGCGCTGGCGTTTTTATGCGGTGCAGGATGACGATGCGGAATACCGCGTGGTGGTCGGCCAGTCCCATGTCGCACGCGAACGGATGGCGCGCGAAATCGGCCTGTCGCTACTGCTGCCGGCGATGCTGGCGCTGCCGCTGATGGCGCTCGCCGTATGGTGGGTCGTCGGACGCGCGCTGCGGCCGGTGGACGCGGTGGCGCGGCAGGTCGGCACGCTCGATGCGCAGGCACTTGCGCCGCTCGACGAAACGGCCCGGCTCCCGAACGAGATCGCGCCGCTGCGCAGCGCGCTCAATGCGCTGATCCGGCGCGTCAGGGACGCCTTCGACAACGAACGCCGCTTCACCGCTGATGCCGCGCACGAGCTGCGCACCCCGCTGGCAGCCCTGAAAGTGCAGGCGCAGGTGGCGCTGCGTGCGCAGGCGGACGACAGCCGGCAGCACGCGCTGAGCCAGGTGATCGCCGGCGTCGACCGCATGACGCACCTGGTCGAACAGCTGCTTACGCTCGCGCGCGTCGATCCGGCCAGCCAGGGTACGGCACCGCCTCCGATGGACCCGGCAGGCACGGTGGCCCAGGTCTGTGCCGAGCTGTTGCCGCTCGCGCATCAGCGCAAGCAGAACCTGACAGTCGATGTGGCAGAAGGATGTACGGTTGCGGTCAGTGCAGCCTGGCTGCAGATCGCGCTACGCAATCTGCTCGACAATGCGCTGCGTTATGCCGGTGAAGGTGCACAGATCGAGGTGCGGCTGACCCGCACGCCGTCGGGCTGCACGCTCAGCGTGGCCGACGACGGATCGGGTGTCGCACCGGACCTGCGCTCACGTTTGAGTGCACGCTTCGTGCGCGGCGAGGTCGAGGGTGAGGGCTGCGGGCTCGGGCTCTCCATCGTCGCCCGAATTGCCGCGCTGTCACATGCCCGGCTGGAACTGGGTGACGGGCTGCCACGCACGGTGGGCGGCCATGGATTCAGGGCCACCCTCCACTTCGACGCCACCCCGGCAGCCTGAACCCGGTCTCACTTGCCGGGTCCGGGACCCATTCCACCGCCGGGTCCCATACCCGGGCCCATGCCGGGCCCGCGACCTGCAGGGGGCATCTCGGGCAGGGTCTTGCCCTGCGCCTTGGCGCGTTCCTGCATTTTCTTGTGGTGTTCCAGCCGCAGGGTTTCGCGCTCCTGCTCGGTCTTGGCTGCGCGCATGCGCTCCTGATACTCGGTCCGCTCCTGCGAACTCATCAACTCGTATCCGTAGGCCCGCTCCTGCGTCATGTGGTGGTCGGCCTGCGCCGGGAGGGCGAGCGCCGCGCAAAGGGAAAATGCCAGCAAGGACAGCTGTTTCATCATGGTCTCCTGAGTGAAAGTACCCTCCGGCACGGCACCCTGCCGCGTCGGGGGAGCCTTCTGTTTAGTACAAAAATGCCATCTGTCCAGACCCTTCCTGCCGGGCTTCCCAGTGCGTGGCCGTGCCTGCGCAGAAACCGCTACGGCGCCGGCTGGATCGCCGTCACCGTGTAGGCGCCGTCGATTTCTTCGGCACGGAATTTAACCTTGTCGCCCACCTTGAGTCCCTGCAACAGCTCAGGCGTTTTCGCCTTGAACACCATGGTCATGCCGGGCATGTCGAGGTTGGCGATGGGGCCATGCCTGAGGGTGAGCTTGACGTTGGCCGTATCGATCTTGCGCACCTCGCCGTCGCTCATCACGGCGGTCTGGGCGACAGGCGGCGTTGCCGGTTCGGCGTGAAGCGTAGGGGCGAACGCCAGCGCGGCCAGCAGGGGGATCCATTTTTTCATTGTGCAGCTCCTTGTTTCGGGGTGACAGTAAGGGTGCCGCGCATGCCGGCTTCGTAATGGCCGGCGATCAGGCAGGCGAATTCGAAGCTGCCGGCTCGGTTGAAATGCCAGACGATTTCACCGGTCTTGCCGGGATCCACATGGACCATGTAGGGCGCGTCGTGTTCCATGTTGGGAAACTTAGCCATCATGGCGGCATGCTTCGCCAGTTCATCGGGCGTGCCGATCACCATCTCGTGCAGCATGCGGCCGCGGTTTTTGACGACGAAGCGCACGGTCTCGCCTTGTTTCACGGTGATCGTGTCGGGGGTGAAGCGCATGGTATCGGTCATGTCTACGGTGATCGTGCGCTTGGCGTCGGCGGGCTTGCCGGCGATGCCCCAGGCGGTCTGTTCAAATACAACAGGCGCGGCAGCGTGCTTCTTGTCGCCGTGCGCATGTGCCGGCAAGGTGGTCAATGCGGCCGTCATCAACGCGGCCAGTAGCAGGGTGGTTTTCATCGGATGTCCTTTCATGCTGTTCAATGGTTGTGGCCGTCATGACTGCTGGGTTTCCGCACCTTGACCTCGACGTCACCGGGCGAGCCCTGCGGCGAAGCGGCTTGCGGCGCGCGCACCGGCGCGGGGGGCGCCTCCTTCAACTCGTAGGCCACGGTGCCGGGCGGATGCTTGTACCAGCCGGGATCGGAGTAGTCGCCGCGCTTCTGCTCACGGCGCACCTTCATCACGGTGAACATGCCGCCCATTTCCAGCGGGCCGAACTGTCCCTGCCCCATCATCATCGGCAGCGTGTTGTCGGGCAGCGGCATTTCCATTTCGGCCATGTCGGCCATGCCGCGCTCGCCCATCACCATGTAGTCGGGAATGAGCTTGGTGATCTTGCCGGCGAGCCCCGTGTGATCGACCCCGATCATGGTCGGCACATCGTGCCCCATCGCGTTCATCACGTGATGGCTCTTGTGGCAGTGGAAGGCCCAGTCGCCCTCCTCGTCGGCGAGGAACTCGATCTGCCGCATCTGGCCGACGGCGATGTCGGCAGTGACTTCCATCCAGCGCGAGCCCTTCGGCGTCGGCCCGCCATCGGTGCCGGTCACCTCGAACTCCACTCCGTGCAGGTGGATCGGATGGTTGGTCATGGTGAGGTTGCCGATGCGGATGCGCACCCGGTCATTGAGCCGAACATTGAGGCTGTCGATACCGGGAAAGGCGCGGCTGTTCCAGGTCCACAGGTTGAAGTCGAGCATGGTGTTGACCTGCGGCGTGGCACTGCCGGGCTCGATGTCGTAGGCGTTCAGGAGAAAGCAAAAGTCGCGGTCGACCGGATCGATCAGCGGATGCCTGCCCTTCGGATGGGTGATCCAGAAGCCCATCATGCCCATCGCCATCTGCGTCATTTCATCGGCGTGCGGGTGATACATGAAGGTGCCGGGACGCCGCGCGACAAATTCGTAGACGAAGGTTTTGCCGGCGGGAATCTGCGGCTGCGTCAGGCCGCCGACGCCGTCCATGCCGTTGGGCAGCCGCTGGCCGTGCCAATGGATGGTGGTGTGCTCGGGCAGGCGGTTGGTGACGAAGATGCGCACACGGTCGCCTTCCACCACCTCGATGGTCGGGCCGGGCGACTGGCCGTTATAGCCCCACAGATGCGCCTTCATGCCGGGGGCAATCTCGCGCACCACCGGCTCGGCGACCAGGTGGAATTCCTTTACGCCATTGTTCATGCGCCACGGCAGCGTCCAGCCGTTGAGCGTCACCACCGGGTTGTAGGGCCGGCCGTTGGGCGGCAGCAGGGGCGGCTGGGTGGCCGGCGTATCCATGCTGACAATCTCGGGCAGCCGAGCCATCGCCACCGGGCTGACGCTCGCCGCCGCGGCCACACCGGCCAGCTTGAAAAAATCACGTCTTGAAGTCATGGCAAATCCTTTCAGTGGCCGCCGCCCGCATCGGCGGGGGCAGACGAAACAGTAGTGACAGCCATCTTGCCGGGGGTGCCGACCAGCGCCATCGCCAGGTCGGCGTCGGCCAGCCAGAAGTCGCGCTGCGCCTCGATGGCGGCGTTGACCGAGGCGATCTGCGAGCGTGCGTCGGCCAGCAGTTCGAACACGCCGATCAGCATGCCGTTGTAGCGCAGCACGTTCTCTTCGGAGATGCGCTGCTTCAGCGGCACCACCTCGTCGCGCAAATGGCGCGCGATGGCGTACTGACTCTGCTGCAGGGTGTAGGCCTCGCGCACTTCGGAGCGCGCGTTCACCGCGGCTTCGCGCGCCAGCTCCAGCGCCTGCCGGTAGCGCGATTCGGCGGCCACCACCCGGCTCTGCCCGAAGTCGAACAGCGGCAGCTCGAAGCTGATCTCGTAGCCGCGCTGGGTCGGGTCCTCGTTCGAGCTGTTGTTGCTGATGCCCAGTTCCAGCACGTTGATGAAGCGGGTGCTGCGCGTGAGGCCCAGGTTTTTCGCCAGCGTTTCGGTCTGCAGCTTCGTCATCTGCAGGTCGATGCGGGAGTCCATCGCCTGCTGCTCGACGTCCGGCAGCGCCGGCACGGCCGCCGGCAGGTCGGGCAGGCGATCGGGCAATTGCAGTTTTCCGGCGTTCGGCAGCCCCATCAGGCGAACCAGCCGCTCGCGCGCGGCCAACTTCGCCTGGCCGGCACGCGCCACCGCCAGGGCCGCATCGGCGTAGAAGGACTGCTCGCGCACCTGCTTCAACTTGCTCCAGTTGCCCACCTGCGCCATGCGTCGCGCCAGTTCGGCGCCGGCCTCGGCGGCTTCCATCGCCTGGTTCTGGTATTCGGCGGTCTGCCCGGCCGCCACGGCGACGACCCAGGCCTTGCGCGTCTCAGCCGCCAGTCGCAGCACGTCGAGCACCAGCGCGCGCCGGGTCTGCTCGAACAGCCGCTGCTCGATGTCGGCGCGCATCGGCATCGTCAGCAGCGCCGCCAGGTTGAAGTGCAAACTGCGCTCCCACTCCACCTCGCTGCCGCGCGTCGAGCGGCCGATGGAAAAGCCCGGGTTGGGCAGGCGCTGCGCCGCCACCCAATCGGCCTCGGCGATGCCCAGGGTGTTGAACGCTGCCTGCAAGCCGGGATTGTTCAGGAGCGCGATCTGCACCGCGTCGTCGGCCGACAGCGGCTGCGCCAGCAGCGCATCGACCCGCGCCTGCGACGCGCTGCGGCTGGCCTCGTCGCGGGTCCATACGACGTCCTGCTGAAGATGCGTGCGGGTGGCGGACTGGATTGCATCCAACCCGCCGTCTTCGGAAAAACTCGCGCAGCCGCCCAGCAGCGTGGCGGACAGCACAGCGAGAACAAGCGTACGGGGGGTGAAAGGATTCGTATTCATGGCGTCTCCTCAATGGCCGTGGTGGCCGTGGCCGCCATGACTGCCCTGATCGCCCGCGCCTGCATCCGCGCCGCCGCCCGGCGCCGATTCACGCAGATAAGTACGCCAGCCACCAACCTCACCGACCCGCTCGTTGGCCTGGCGCCAGTCCTGCAGCGGCTCGTCGCGCCAGCCCTGGTAGTGTTTGAAGGGCGCAGGCATCACCTGCGCGTTTGCCGGCGGCTCGGCGGCATGCGCCGTGGGTGCCCACAGCGACCAGGCCATCAGACCGGGCACCGCCAGCCGGAATACGGGTGCATGCGCCAGCCGCGCCGCACGTCGGAATAAAGCGTTCAACATAGAGAACCTCGCACATCACGCGGCGCAGGGCCGCGCTCAAAATCGATGGACGCGCCGTCAGACGGCGCGGGATTCAGGCGAAGGTGGGTCGGGGGGGCCGCTCGGGGCCGTCGGGAACAAAGCCGCTGAAGGGCTGGAGGGACAGAAGGCTGTAGCGGCTGACAGCCGGCACGATGGCCGGCACGTCGGCAGCTGGAATCGGCAGCGCCGACGCCAGCGCGCAACTCGCGCAGTGCTTGCAGTCATGTTGGGTGGCGGGGGCGGAGGTCGGCTCCGGCTCGTGGCAGGGCGTCGTCATCGCCGCGTCGGCCGGCGTCAGCTGAGCCACTGTCGCCGGATGCGCGAAGGTGCAACCCAGCATGGAAGCGGACGCCAGCGCCTGCACCGGCAGGGCGAGCATCAGCAACATCAGCAGGAATCGGTGGAATCGGGATCGCACGCAGGCAGTGTAATCAAAAAAAGGGGTCCGCCCAAGAGACTGCCGGCCGCGCTGCGGGTTCCCCGCGTCGGTGCCGGGCAGTTAGCCGCGCCGCTTGCGGGGCTCGTAATGCACCACCGCCCGCATGATCTCGGAATAGGGGAACTCGCTGCAGCCGCCGAAATGCACATGCCCCTGCAGCACGGTCGCGGCGATGTCGGTGGTCTCGTTGCCCACATCCTCCATTGCCATCGCCAGCCCGCGCACGCCACCGCACTGGGCGCGGATTTCCTTGCCGAACGGCCACGGTGCATCGGGGCTGGTCTTCAGCGCGAACTGCGCATTCTCGTGCAGCGCCTGATAAAAAACCAGGCAGAGTTCGCGCACCTCCGGATCGCTGCAGGCAATCGCCTCGCGCTCGGCCAGATTGAGCTTGTGCGAGCGGCTGCAACTGACGCAGCGTGACAGCAGCGCCCGCTCGAAGGGACAGCTGTGCTCGATGTAGGCCTTGCGGGCCAGTCTGTACGCGTCTTCGTTGTATTCAGCCATAGCAACTTGCCCAAAAGTTGCTCAGAAACCGTAGCGAACGCCTGTCAGCCGGGTGAGTCAGCAGCGCAGCAACCGGAATGTACTCAAGTACATGAGGATTGCGAGCAGCGCACGATCCCGGATCACAGGTGCGCAGTAGGTTTATGAGTGACTTTCACCAGTCGTCACCGGAGAGGGTCTTCTCCAGTTCGCGCTCGGCGCTCAGCGTGTCCTGCGCGGCGATTTCGTTGTCGGCGAAGATCATCTTGTACTTGTCGCCGGTCTTGGGGTCGAGGGTCTTGCGCAGTTCGTTGACGTGGGCGCGGGCTTCCTTGAAGTTTGCCCACTCGCCCTGCTTTTCCAGCACCTTGAACATCCCCAGTCTAAACACGTAGTAAGGCATGTTGACTCCTCAGACGAGTTTGCCGTGGCACTGCTTGTATTTCTTGCCCGATCCGCACGGGCACGGATCGTTGCGGCCGACCTTGGGATAGGCGTCGGCAGGGACGGCCGTCGTACCCACGGCGGCTTCGGCAAAGTCACGCCCCTCGTCGTATTCGGTGTGCTCGAACTGCATGTTGGGCGGCTCGTGCAACGCGACCGCCTGCACATCCTCGGGCGCGCGCACCTGCACGGTGGAGGTGATCTGCGTCACTTCCGCCTTGATTGCGGTGAGCATGGCGGAGAACAGCTCGAACGCCTCGCGCTTGTATTCCTGCTTGGGCTGCTTCTGCGCATAGCCGCGCAGGTGGATGCCCTGGCGCAGGTGGTCGAGCGCGGACAGGTGTTCACGCCAGTGCGAATCCAGACTCTGCAGCATCACGGCGTGCTCGAACTGACGCAGCCCCTCGACGCCCACGCGGGCTTCCTTCTCTTTGTAGACCGCATCGGCGGCCTCGCAAATTTTCTTGCGCAGGCTGTCCTCGTCGAGCCGTTTGTCCTCGTCCAGCCATTGCTGCAGCGGCAGATCGAGCGAGAACTGCCCGGCCAGCGTTTTTTCCAGCCCCGCCACGTCCCATTGCTCGTCCATGCTGCCAGGTGCGATATGCAGGTCGATGGTCTCGTTCAGCACGTCGTCACGCATCGCGCGGATGGTCTCGCCGATGTCGGCGCTTGCCAGCAGCTCGTTGCGCTGTTCGTAGATGACCTTGCGCTGGTCATTGGAAACGTCGTCGTATTCGAGCAGCTGCTTTCTGATGTCGAAGTTGCGCTGTTCGACCTTGCGCTGTGCGTTCTCGATCGCGCGCGTCACCCACGGATGCTCGATCGCCTCGCCCTCGGGCATTTTCAGGCGGTCCATGATCGCGGCGACGCGATCGGACGCGAAAATGCGCAGCAGCGGATCTTCCAGCGACAGGAAGAAGCGGCTCGAGCCGGGGTCGCCCTGGCGCCCGGAGCGGCCGCGCAGCTGGTTGTCGACACGACGCGATTCATGGCGCTCGGTGCCGATAATATGCAGGCCGCCGGACGCCAGCACCGCGTCGTGGCGCGGCTGCCATTCGGCCTTGAGCGCCGCGGTGCAGCTGGCCTTTTCGCTGCTGGACAGCGCCTCATCCAGGCTGATCGCGTCGAGCTCCTTCTGGATACTGCCGCCCAGCACGATGTCGGTGCCACGGCCCGCCATGTTGGTGGCGATGGTGATGCCGCCCGGCATGCCCGCCTGCGCGATGACTTCGGCTTCGCGCTCGTGCTGCTTGGCATTCAGCACGTTGTGCGGCAGGCCGGCCTTCTTCAGCTCAGCCGACAGATGCTCGTTGGCCTCGATCGACGTGGTGCCGACCAGCACCGGCTGGCCGTTGGCGTTGCGCGCGCGGATGTCGTTGATCACCGCCTGGTCGCGTTCGCCCGCGGTACGGTAGACCTGGTCGTGCTCGTCCTTGCGGACCATCGGGCGGTGGGTCGGGATGACCACAGTTTCCAGGCCGTAGATGCTCTGGAACTCGAACGCCTCGGTGTCTGCCGTGCCGGTCATGCCCGACAGCTTTCCGTACATGCGGAAGTAGTTCTGGAAAGTGATCGACGCCAGTGTCTGGTTTTCCTTCTGGATCGACACGCCTTCCTTGGCCTCGACTGCCTGGTGCAGGCCTTCCGACCAGCGGCGCCCGCTCATCAGGCGGCCGGTGAACTCGTCGACGATGATGACCTCGTCGTTCTGCACCACGTAGTGCTGATCCTTGAAGAACAGCGCGTGCGCGCGCAGCGAGGCGTACACGTGGTGCATCAGCATGATGTTGGAAGCATCATAGAGACTGCCGCCCTCGGGCAGCAGGCCCATTTCGGTGAGGATGGCCTCGACCTTTTCATGGCCGGCCTCGGACAGCAGCACCTGGCGCGTTTTCTCGTCGACTGAGTAGTCGCCTTCGCTGTCTTCCTTGTCCTGCCGGATCAGGCGCGGCGGCACCTGGTTGACCTGCAGGTAGAGCGCGGTGTTTTCCTCCGACTGGCCGGAGATGATCAGCGGCGTGCGCGCCTCGTCGATCAGGATCGAGTCGACTTCGTCGATGATGCCGAAGGCCAGCGGACGCTGCACCTTTTCGCTCATCTGGTAGACCATGTTGTCGCGCAGGTAGTCGAAGCCATATTCGTTGTTGGTGCCGTAGGTGATGTCGGCGGCGTACGCAGCCTGCTTGGCGTCGTGCGGCATCTGCGACAGGTTGATGCCGGTGGTCAGGCCGAGGAAGCCATACAGCCGGCCCATCCATTCGGCGTCGCGACTGGCCAGGTAGTCGTTGACCGTCACCACGTGCACGCCCTTGCCGGTCAGCGCATTCAGGTACGCCGCTAGCGTGGCCATCAGGGTCTTGCCCTCGCCGGTGCGCATTTCGGCGATCTTGCCGTCGTGCAGCACCATGCCGCCAACCATCTGCACGTCGAAGTGGCGCATGCCCAGCACGCGCTTCGACGCTTCGCGCACGACGGCAAACGCTTCCGGCAGCATTTTGTCGAGCGATTCGCCGTTTTCCAGGCGGGTCTTGAATTCGGCGGTCTTGCCGGCCAGCTCGGCGTCGGACAATTTTTCCATCGCCGGCTCCAGCGCATTGATCGCCTTGACCTTTTGCAGGTATTGTTTGACCAGCCGCTCGTTGCGACTGCCGAAGACTTTTTTGAACAGGGATTGCAGCATGAGTAATCCGAAAATGCCCGCAGGACGCGGTAAATCCTTGAATTTTAACATAGCGTCACCGGCTTGCCGTGACGCTGTCAAGACAGCCGCGCGGGCGCTCCGCAGGGCCGTCCGGGCGACCCTGCGCGCGTCCCGGGCATGAGTACGTCGAGCCTCGCCGACCTGCTGGCCAGCCAACTGCCCAACGGCCTGGCCACGCGCGCCCGCGCGTTGCTCAGCATTCAGTCCGCGCTTGAGCGCGCCTTGCCCGCCGCGCTGTCCGGGCATGTCCGCGTCATGCAGTTCGAGGCGGGCGGGCTCAGCCTGGCGTGCGACAGCGGCGCCGTCGCCAGCCGCCTGCGCGGCCAGACGGACGCACTGATCGCCAGCCTCGGCAAGCTCGGGGTCGCGGTGGCGGCGGTGCGCGTCAGCGTCAACCCCGAGCTGCTGGCACGCTACGTCCACCCGGTCGAAAAACACGGCCTGCCGACCGCCGCGCTCGACGAACTCAGCCACCTCAACGCCGCCATCGAAGACGGGCCGCTGAAGGACGCGATCGGCCGCATGCTGCAGCATCACCGCAAAGACTGAGCGCCTCTCACCCGACCATGCATTCGACGCATCGGATTTTCCAGCGCCAGCCCCTGATCCTGCTGCTGAGCGCACTGCTCATCAGTGGATTTTTCGCCACCACGCTGAGCAGCTACTACGTATCGAAGAAGGCCATTCTGGACGCCATCATCGCCCAGGAGCTGCCGCTCACCTCGAGCAACATCTATTCGGAAATCCAGAAGGACCTGGTGCAGCCCGTGCTCCTCTCGTCGACCATGGCACACGACACCTTTGTGCGCGACTGGGTGCTGGACGGCGAACGGGACAGCGCGTCCATGGCGCGCTACCTGCGGGAGATCAAGGGCCGCTACGGCGCATTCAGCAGCTTCTTTGTCTCTGACCGCACGGCCCGCTATTACACCGGCGAAGGTGTCCTCAAACAAGTGGCGCCCGGGGAAGCCCGCGACGCCTGGTATTACCGCGTGCGCGAAATGCAGGAACCCTACGAGATCAACGTCGACCCCGACCTGGCCAACCGCGACGCCCTGACCATTTTCGTCAACTACCGCGTATTCGACTTCGATGGCGCCTTTCTCGGCGCCACCGGTGTCGGCCTCACTGTGGATGCGGTGCGCCGGCTGATCGCGGACTACCAGCAGCGTTTCCAGCGCACCATCTACTTTGTCGATGCAGAGGGCAAGACGGTGCTGTTCGGCAACACGTCGACGCGCGCGGAAACCGACCTGCGTGCCACCGAGGGGCTGCGCGACCTGGTCGACCGCATCCTGCGCGAGAAATCAGGCTCCTACCGGTTCAGTGCCGACGGCCGCGATTATCTGCTCAACGTGAACTACATCCCCGAACTGAAGTGGTATCTGTTTGTGGAGAAAGGCGTCGATGAGGCGCTGGCCGAGATCCGCACCACCCTCTACATCAATCTTGCGGTCTGCCTGGGCATCACCATCCTGGTGCTGTTCCTCACCCATATCGCGCTCAGGCGCTACCAGCGGCGCATCGAGAAAATGGCCGCCACCGACAAGCTCACCGGCCTGCTCAACCGCCAGGCCTTCGGCGTCCTCATCGACAAGGCCTTCGCCGATTACCGGCGCGATCCCCGCCCCATTTCCATCCTGATGATCGATGTCGACAATTTCAAGACAATCAACGACCAGCACGGCCATGTCGTCGGCGACCAGATCCTTAAACAGGTCGCGGCGCGTTTTCTGGATGGCCTGCGGGCATCGGACATCGCGGTGCGCTGGGGCGGCGAAGAATTCCTGTTTGTGCTCAAAGGCTGCGACCTTGAGCACGCGCAACGCATCGCCGAACACGTGCGCCGGGAAATCGAGCACACCCCGTTCAAGGCCGGCAAGGGAACGATCTCGGTCACCATCAGCATCGGCATCAGCCAGTACGATGGGGTGGAGCCTTACGAAGCCACGCTCAATCGCGCCGATATCGGCCTGTATGCAGCGAAGAACGGCGGGCGCAACCGCGTCTGCGTGGGCAGCCTGGCCTGAGGCCCGAGCCTCAGACTTCGCGCGGCGCCACCGGCACGTCTGGTTCCGCCGGGGTCATCTCCGGCAGTCCGCTGCGGATATGCAGGTCGCGCTGCGGATAGGGAATGACGATGCCGGCGCCCTTGAATGCGCGCCAGATTGCCAGGTTGATGTCCGAGAGTACGCTGCCCATTCCCGCCTCGGGGTCCTGGATCCATACCCGCAGTTCGAGTTCGATGCCGCTGTCGCCAAAGCCCATCAGGCGGGAGGTGGGCGCCGGATCGTCGAGAACCCGGGGGCTGATTCGGGCGGCCTGGTCCAGCAGGGCCAGCGCCTGTTCCGGGTCATTGTCATAGCTGATCGACACCGGGATTTTCAGGCGCACGTTGCGGTCGCTGTAGCTCCAGTTGATCACCTCGTTGGTGATCAGCATCTCGTTGGGGATCAGCCGTTCGACGCCATCGCGGTCCTTCACCACCACGTAGCGCGCATGCAGTTCCTGCACCCAGCCCAGCTTGTTGTCGATGGTGATGACGTCGCCCGGGCGGATCGAACGGTCGAACAGTACGATGAAGCCGCTGATGAAATTGCTGGCGATGCGCTGCAGGCCGAAGCCGAGGCCCACGCCGAGCGCGCCGCCGAAGACTGCCAGCGCGGTGAGGTCGATGCCCACCGCATCCAGCGCCAGCAAAAAGGCCAGCACCATCAGCACGAACTTGCTGAGCTTGACCAGCGCCACCTGCATCCCGGCGTTGACATACTCGGCGCGGCTGATGCGGTTTTCGATGATGCGCCCCAGCCACTGCGCCAGCAGCCACAACAGGGCCACCGCAAGGACGAACTGGATCACCGTCAGCACCGAGATCCGGGCGCTGCCCAGTTTCATCGCCACGCCGTCCAGCCCTTCCAGCACGGCGGGCAGCCAGCCCAGCAGGTGCAGCGCCACGACGATCCACGCCGAAGTTGCGATCAGGTTTTCCCAAGCCTTCACTGCCGGGCCGGGCCGGAAGGTCTTGCGCAGGAAATAGATCAGGATCCGGATCGTGGCCAGCGACACCAGCAAAGGCACGGCGAGGTCGAGCAGGTCCGCCGGGACGCCCCGATGCAGCAGCAGCGCCCGCCCGGCCAGCACCCCCAGCAGCATGCTGATGGGGAACAGGATGCGCTGCAGCGCCTTCAGCGCGAAATGCCGGACCGTATAGTCCTCGCCCTCCGCGGCCGGCACCGACAGGCTCTGGTTCATGACGCGGTACACCAGCAGCGCGCCCCCTGCGGCCAGCACCAGCACCGTCACCTGCCACCAGAACCCGGGGTCGTGGATCAGGCCACGGCCGTAATTCAGCACGGTTTGCAGGTCAAAAGGCAGGTCGAAAGGCATGGGATGCGCGCTCGGAGGTTTTTAGGACCATACCGGACCGGGACTGCACACGACAAGCCTTGTTTGGTCGCAGCGCAGCGGGCTTTCAGGACGGCGGGGCTGCATTTTCGCAGGCAGGGTCATGCATCGATGCGCTCCCACTCTCTATCCGTGCCGGGGATTCCGCCCGAGATACTCCGGCCCATCATGGACGCTGGTCGGGTCCTTCGCTCACCGCAGCACCAGCCGCTCGACCACGTACAGCAGCGCGACGACGATGCCCACAACCAGTGCGAAGCGCGACACCCGGCCAATATAGCCCAGGTACTTGCGGTTGCCGGTAAACAGCCACGCCAGTCCGAGCGCCACCACCGCGATCAGCAGGGCGACGATCATCAGGCGGACAAAAATCATGCGACAAGCGGATGCAGGCGAAGAAAAGCAGCGGGCACGTCTTCATCACGCTCGAAGCTGACGAATTCCCAGGCCTCCTGGTGCTGCAGCAGTTCGCGCAGCAGGGCATTGTTGAGCGCATGGCCCGACTTGTAGGCTTCGAAGGCGCCGATCACCGGGTGGCCCAGCAGGTAGAGGTCGCCGATCGCGTCGAGCACCTTGTGCTTGACGAACTCATCGTCGTAACGCAAGCCGTCCTGGTTCAGCACGCGGAACTCGTCCATGACGATGGCATTGTCGAGCGAGCCGCCGAGCGCCAGTCCCTGGTTGCGCAGGTATTCGACCTCGTGCATGAAGCCGAAGGTGCGCGCGCGCGCGACCTCCTTGGTGTAGGCGGTGTCGGCGAAGTCGATGGTCACGGTCTTGCCGCTCTTGTCGAACACCGGGTGCTTGAAGTCGATGGTGAACTCGACCTTGAAGCCGTTGTGCGGGACGAAGCGCGCCCACTTGTCGCCGTCATGCACCTCGATCGGCTGCGTGATGCGCACGTAGCGCTTCGCCGCATCCTGCTCGACGATGCCGGCGGACTGCAGCAGGAACACGAACGGCGCCGAGGAGCCGTCCATGATCGGGATCTCCGGACCGGTGAGGTCGACCAGCAGGTTGTCGATGCCCAGCCCGGCGAGCGCGGACATCAGGTGCTCGACGGTGGACACCTTGGCGGCGCCGGATTCGAGCAGCGAGCACAGCCGGGTGTCGGTGACCAGATACGGATCGGCCTTGAGCTCGGCAGGGGGGTCGAGGTCCATCCGCCGGAACACGATGCCGGAATCGGGGCCCGCCGGGCGCAGGGTCATCTCGACCTTGACGCCGGAATGCAGGCCGACGCCGGTTGCCTTCACCGGCGTTTTCAGGGTGCGTTGCTTGATCATCGCGGCATTTTAACCGGTCTCGCCAGCGGTATCGAGCAGGGCGACCGGAACCCGTCCGGTCGTCGCCCTGCGCCGACCCGCATGCTCAGTCCGCCTGCTTGCGCAGGAAGGCCGGGATGTCCAGGGTGTCGATGCCGGAATCGGCCATCGCCTGGATGGTGCGGCTGCGACGGCTGGTCATCACGCTCGGCACCTCTTCGCTGCTGCCCATCATCATCGGCGCATCGTCGGTGCCGGTGCGGATGATCTGCATCGGTTTCGGCTGCTGGCGTGCGACCGGGCTGCCGAGGCCGGTGGCAACCATGGTGACGCGCAGCGCGTCTTCCATGCCGTCGTCGAGCACCTGGCCGACGATGACCGTGGCTTCCTCGGCAGTGAAGCTCTTGATGGTGTTCATCACCTCGTGGATCTCGCGCATCTTCACGCTGGACGAGGCGGTAATGTTGACCAGCACGCCGCGGGCGCCGGCCAGATTGACATCTTCCAGCAGCGGGCTGGCAACGGCCTGCTCGGCTGCAATGCGTGCGCGGTTGTCGCCGCTGGCCTCGGCCGAGCCCATCATCGCCATGCCCATCTCGCTCATTACGGTGCGCACGTCGGCGAAGTCGACGTTGACCAGACCCGGGCAGTTGATGACTTCGGCGATGCCGCCGACCGCGCCGTGCAGCACGTTGTTGGCCGCCTTGAAGGCGTCGAGCATCGAGACATCGTCACCCAGCACCTGCATCAGCTTCTCGTTGGGGATGATGATCAGCGAATCGACATGGCGGGAGAGCGCCTCGATGCCGGCGTTGGCGGCGCGCACCCGCTTGCCTTCGAACATGAAGGGCTTGGTGACCACGGCCACGGTCAGGATGCCGAGTTCCTTGGCGACTTCGGCCACCACCGGGGCGGCGCCGGTGCCGGTGCCGCCGCCCATGCCGGCGGTGATGAACAGCATGTCGGCGCCGTCGATCAACTCGGCGATGCGTTCGCGGTCTTCCAGCGCGGCTTCGCGGCCGACGTCCGGGTTGGCGCCGGCGCCGAGTCCCTTGGTCACGCCGTTGCCGAGCTGCAGCTGCATCTTCGCCTGGTTGCGCTTGAGCGCCTGCGCATCGGTATTGATGGCGATGAACTCCACGCCAGTCAAACCCGAATCGATCATGTGATCGACTGCATTGCCGCCACAGCCGCCCACACCGATCACCTTGATCACTGCATCCTGAGTGTCCACATCCATCAATTCAAACATCGTGCTCTCCTCTTTTACTCAAAACAAAAACCACTTTCAAAAATCCTTTGGTGTGTCTGCCTCGATGCGCTTGGCGCACCGGGCACAACCGCCAAATTCCGTTTCGACGCCGCGCTTGCCCGATCACAGGCATCGCCACGTCAGAAATTCCCCTTGAACCAGCTCTTCATGCGCTCGAGAATGTCCTTCAGGCTGTTGCCGGACAGCTTGGGCGCATCGCGTCCGCGCGCCTCCAGTCCGGCCAGCAGCAGCCCCATGCAGGTGGCGTAACGCGGGTTGTGCATCACGTCCGACAGCCCGCCCGCGTAGCGCGGCCAACCCATGCGCACCGGCATGTGGAAGACCTCCTCCCCCAGCTCGACCATGCCCTGCATGCCGGCCGAGCCGCCGGTGATGACGATGCCGGACGACAGCAGCTCCTCGAATCCGCTACGGCGCAGCTCGGCCTGCACCAGCGAATACAGCTCCTCCATGCGCGGCTCGATGAACTCGGCCAGCGTCTGCCGCGACAGCGTGCGCGGCGGCCGGTCGCCAATGCCGGGCACCTCGATCATGTCGCGCGCGTCGGCCAGCTGGCGCAGCGCGCAGCCGAACTGGATCTTGATGTCCTCGGCTTCCTTCGGCGGCGTGCGCAGCGCCACCGCGATGTCGTTGTTGACCTGGTCGCCTGCCACCGGAATCACCGCGGTGTGGCGGATCGCACCGTTGGTGAACACGGCGATGTCGGTGGTGCCACCGCCGATGTCGACCAGGCACACGCCGAGTTCCTTTTCGTCCTCGGTCAGCACCGCCATCGCCGAGGCCAGTGGCTGCAGCACCAGATCGCCGACTTCGAGCCCGCAACGGCGCACGCACTTGATGATGTTCTGCGCGGCCGAGACCGCGCCGGTGACGATGTGCACCTTCACTTCCAGCCGCATCGCGCTCATGCCAAGCGGGTCGCGCACGTCTTCCTGGCCGTCGACGATGAACTCCTGCGGAATGGTGTGCAGGATCTGCTGGTCGGTCGGGATGTTGACCGCGCGCGCGGTTTCCACCACGCGGTCGACGTCCATCTGGCTGATTTCCTTGTCCTTGATGGCATACATGCCATGCGAGTTGAAGCTTTTGATGTGGCTGCCGGCGATGCCCGTGTAGACCTCGCGGATCTTGCAGTCGGCCATCAGCTCGGCTTCTTCCAGCGCGCGCTGGATGGCGTTGACGGTGGCTTCGATGTTGACCACCACGCCGCGGCGCAGGCCGCGCGACGGATTCGTGCCCATGCCGATGACTTCGAGCACGCCTTCGTCGTTGATTTCTGCAACGATGCAGACAATTTTGGAGGTGCCGATGTCGAGGCCGACGACAAGGTTCTTGGGATCTCTGGGCTTACTCATGTTGCGTGGCACTCATGTTTTGCTCGGTTTGAAAGGGGACACGCCATCCGGCATGCGCACGGCGAAACCATCGGGGTAGCGCAGGTCGACCGTGACGGGCGCAACGGCGACGACGATCTGCCCGTCCTCGCTCTGCTGCGCGCCGAACAGGCGCGGATACAACTCGGCGAAACGTGCCAGTCGGACGTCGGTCTGCTCGCGGCCGAGCGCGAGCGTCATGCCGGTGTCGAGGCGAATGCGCCAGGCCCGGCGCGGCGACAGCCGTAGCTCCTCGATCGCCATGCCGAGCGGTGTGAGTGCTTGCTGATGACGCCGATAGGCAGCCACCACTTCATCCGCACTGTCCTCAGGTCCGGACAGGCGCGGCAGGCGGTCTGCCACCGCGGCGACAAACACCGTGCCCGCCTCGCTCACCAGCGCATCGTTGTTCCAGCGCGCCAGCGGCACATGTTCGGTGAGCGACACCACCAGGGTGTCGGGCCAGCGACGTTCGACCCGCGCCTCACGCACCCAGGGCAGCTTTTCCAGGCTGCTGCGCACGCGCTCGATGTCGACCGTGAAGAAGGTGCCACGCACCTGACGCTCGGCCACCAGCCGGATCTGCGCCTCGGTGACATGCGCCATCGGCGTCTTCACCTCGATCGCGCGCAGCGCGAACCACGGCTGCGCCATCACCCAGCTCGATGCGCCGTAGGCCAGCAGCGCGAGCGATCCCCAGGTCAGCACGCGGGCGACCTGGCTCAACGGGTGGGCGGCGATCTCGTGGGCGCTTACCTTCACAGGGTCTGCTCCAGGATGGCGATGCACAGTTGATCGAAACTCAGGCCTGCCACGCGCGCGGCCATCGGCACCAGGCTGTGGTCGGTCATGCCCGGCGAGGTGTTCACTTCCAGCAAATAGGGATTGCCGAGACTGTCCAGCATCACGTCGACCCGGCCCCAGCCACGGCCCTCAACCAGACGGAAGGCATCGAGCGCCAGATGCCGCAACGCCATTTCCTGCGCATCGGGCAGGCCCGCCGGGCAGTGGTACTGGGTATCGTCGCGCAGATACTTCGCCTCGAAGTCGTAGAAGGCCTTTTCTTTGGCGGGCTGCAGACGGATCAGCGGCAGGGCGGTGGTACCGAGTATGCCGACGGTGAACTCGGCGCCGTCGATGAATTTTTCCGCCAGCACCAGCGCATCGTGCTCGACCGCGACATCGAACGCCGCTTTCAACGTGCCCGCTTCGGTGACCTTGCTCATGCCGATGCTGGAGCCTTCGCGCGCCGGCTTGACGAAAATCGGCAGGCCGAGTCGTTTCTCGATCGCGGCGAAATCGCTGTCCGCAACCAGGATGTCCCAGTCGGCGGTCGGCAGGCCGGCGGCGCGCCACAGCAGCTTGGTGCGCCACTTGTCCATGCCGATCGCCGACGCCATGACGCCGCTGCCGGTGTAGGGCAGGTTCAGCAATTCGAGCGCGCCCTGCATGCAGCCGTCCTCGCCATAGCGCCCGTGCAGCGCGATGAAGACGCGGTCGAACTCGCCGCTGATGAGGTCGCCGAGGTTGCGGTTGGCGGGATCGAAGGCATGCGCGTCGATGCCCTGCCGCAGCAGCGCTGCCAGCACCGCATTGCCGCTGTTGAGCGACACGGGCCGCTCTGCAGACGTGCCCCCCAGCATCACCGCGACTTTTCCAAACTTGCTCACTGCCGCTCTCCAATAATGCGCACTTCACGGATCAGCCGCACGTTGGTGCGCATCTCCACGCTTTCTTCCACATGTTCGATCAAACGTTCGATGTCGGTCGCCGTGGCCTGGCCGATATTGACGATGAAATTGGCATGCTTTTCCGACACCTGCGCGCCACCGATGCGGTAGCCCTTGAGCCCGCACGACTCGATCAGCCGCGCGGCATGGTCGCCGGGCGGATTGCGGAACACCGAGCCGGCATTGGGCTGGCCCAGCGGCTGGGTGTCGATGCGTTTTTGCAGCAGCGAACGGATCGTTTCGCGCGAGGCCACACCATCGCCTTTTTCCAGACGGAACCAGCCGCCGATGAACCACTCTTGGTTCGGCTGCCTGAGCGCCACATGCCGATAGCCGATCACGTACTCGTGCGGCAGGCGTTCGTTCAGCTGGCCGTCGCGATCAAGCGTCTGCACCTGCACCAGCCGGTCCCAGGTTTCGCTGCCGTAGCAGCCGGCGTTCATCGCGATCGCGCCGCCGACGGTGCCGGGTATGCCGGCCCAGAATTCGCCGCCGACCAGGTCGTGGTTGGCGGCAAAGCGCGCCAGCTTGGGTGAGGCGACGCCGGCCTGGGCGTAGACCAGCGCGCTGTCGATGTCCTCGGGCGCCGCCGGCATGCCGTGCGTGCGGCTTTCGAGCGCGAGCTTCTTCAGCACCCCGTGCAGCAGGATCACCACACCGGCCACGCCGCCGTCACGCACCAGCAGGTTGCTGCCGAGCCCGACCATGTGGATGTCTTCATGCGCCGACACCGAACGCACCAGCCAGGTCAGGTCTTCCAGATCGGCCGGGATGTAAACGCGCTGCGCGGCGCCGCCGGCACGCCAGGAAACATGCTTTTTCATCGGCTCGTTGTAGAGGAAGCGGCCACGCAGCACCGGCGCATACGATTCCCCACGCGCTTCAGCACGTAGTGGATCGGAGTCCTTTAGGGCGGCGCCTCCCGTCGTGTCGATCTCGCTCATGCGGTAGTTATGTCGCATGCGCGTCTCCCAATGCCGGCGCGACCTGGCCGATACTGCCGGCGCCCATGACCAGCACCACGTCACCGGCCTGCGTCAGATCGCGCACCGTGGCCGGCACGTCGGCGACGTTTTCCACAAACACCGGCTCGACCCTGCCCGCCACCCGCACCGCGCGCGCCAGCGCACGGCCGTCGGCGGCAACAATCGACGTCTCACCGGCGGGATAGACCTCGGTCAGCACCAGCGCGTCGGTTTCCGACAGCACTTTGACGAAGTCTTCGAAGCAGTCGCGCGTGCGGGTATAGCGATGCGGCTGGAACACCAGCACCAGGCGCCGGCCGGGGAAAGCTCCGCGCACCGCCGCCAGCGTGGCGGCCATTTCCACCGGGTGATGGCCGTAGTCGTCGATCAGGCAGTAGCGGCCGCCGTCCTTCGCGGCCTGCTCGCCGTAGCGCTGGAAGCGCCGCCCGACGCCATGGAACTCGGCCAGTGCCTTGACGATCGCGGCGTCGCTCGCACCCACCTCGGTCGCCACCGCGATCGCGGCCAGCGCGTTCAGCACGTTGTGCATGCCGGGGTGGTTCAGCACCACGTCGAGATCGGCCATCTCCTCGCGCCGCACGGTGAAATGCATGCGGCCGCCCTCGAAGCGCGGGTTCAACGCGCGCACCTGGGCCGCCTCGTCGAAGCCATAGGTGGTGATCGGCTTGGTGATGCGCGGCAGGATTTCGCGCACGTGCGGATCGTCGATGCACAGCACCGCCATGCCGTAGAAGGGCAGGCGCTGGCAGAAGTCGACGAACGCGGTTTTCAGCCGCTCGAAGTCGTGGCCGTAGGTCTCCATGTGATCGGCGTCGATGTTGGTGACGATCGCGATCACCGGCGTCAGGTACAGGAAGGAGGCGTCCGATTCGTCGGCCTCGGCGACCAGAAAGTCGCCCTGGCCCAGGCGCGCGTTGGTGCCGGCGGCGGTGAGCTTGCCGCCGATGACGTAGGTCGGGTCCATGCCGGCTTCGCCGAGAATGCTGGCAACGAGGCTGGTCGTCGTCGTCTTGCCGTGGGTGCCGGCGACCCCGATGCCCTGCTTCAACCGCATCAGCTCGGCGAGCATCAGTGCGCGCGGCACGATCGGAATCTTCTTCTCGCGCGCGGCGACCACTTCGGGGTTGGCGTCCGCAACCGCGGTCGAGGTCACCACCACGTCAGCGTCGGCGATGTGCTCCGCCGCGTGGCCGCGATGGATGCGCACACCCAGCTTCGCCAGACGCTGCGTCACCGCGTTGTCGGCGAGGTCCGAGCCGGACACCGCGTAGCCCAGGTTGAGCAGCACTTCGGCGATACCGCTCATGCCGACGCCCCCCACGCCCACGAAATGAATGTGCTTGACGGCGTGCTTCATGGTTCGCGCCTCCGGCGCGAGGGATCAGGATTCAGGGACCAGGGGTCAGGGCCGACCGCCGGTATGTAGAGATTGGGTGCCGCGCCTGCGCACGCCAATACACTTAAAAAATCACGGATCACCGTCGTCATGTCGCTCTCCCTGACCCCTGACCCCTGACCCCTGACCCCTCAGCCAGCGCTTCGCAAATCTCAGCGACCCGCGCCGTGGCGTCGGGTTTGGCAAGCTTCAGGGCCTTGTCCGACATCGCGGCAAGCGAGGCTCGATCGAGTCCTTCGATCAGCGTCGCCAGCTTCTTCGCGGTCAAATCCTTCTGCTGCATCAGCCAGCCCGCACCCGCGTCGGAGAGGAATTCGGCGTTGCCGGTCTGGTGGTCGTCGACCGCAAACGGGAAGGGCACCAGCACCGCGGGCACGCCGGCGCACGCCAGTTCGGCCACGGTCATCGCGCCGGCCCGACAGATCGCGAAGTCGCAGGCGCGGTATGCGTCGGCCATGTTGTCGATGTAATCGCGCACATCGGCCTCGACGCCGGCGTCGGCATAACTGGCACGCAGGGCATCAAGATGCTGGCGGCCGGACTGGTGCACCACCTGCGGACGCTTGTCGGCCGGAAGCAGCGCAAGCGCCTGCGGCACCAGCGTGTTCAAGGCCGCGGCGCCGAGACTGCCGCCCACCACCAGCAGGCGCAGCGGCCCGGTCCGTGCGGAGCGGTCGTGCGCCGGCACCGCCACGATGTCCGCGCGCTGTTCATTTGCCAGCGCGGCGATGTCGCTCCGTACTGGATTGCCCACCCATTCAGTGTCGACAGAGCGGCACGGGATCGGCTTGTCGTGAGCGTAGGTGAAAACCTTGGGGAAGGCGGTCAGCACGCGGTCAGCCACGCAGGCCAGCACGCGGTTGGTCAGCCCACCGACCGAATTCTGTTCGTGGATGACCAGCGGCCGGTTCATCAGGCTCGCCATCATGCCACCGGGAAACGCGGTGTAACCGCCCATGCCGAGCACCACGTCGGGGCGGCGCGCGAGGATGGCGCGTAGGCTCTGCCAGAACGCGACCAGCAGCATGGCAGGCAGCAGCAGTTTCTTCAGCAGGCCCTTACCGCGCACGCCGCCCATCGACACCCACACCATGTCGATGCCGGCCGCCGGCACCACGCGCGCTTCGAGGCCGGCACGGGTGCCGAGCCAGAACACGTCCCAGCCGCGTGAGCGCAAGGCATCCGCCACCGCCAGCGCAGGATAGACGTGACCGCCGGTACCGCCGGCCATCACCATCAGGGTGCGATTCACGGCCGCCATCAGAAGGTCTTCCCCCGCATCATCTGCCGATGCTCCCAGTCGATGCGCAAGAGCACCGCGATCGCCAGGCAGTTGGCGACGATGCCGCTGCCGCCGAACGACAGGAAGGGCAGCGTCAGGCCCTTGGTCGGCAGCAGGCCGACGTTCACCCCCATGTTGATCAGCGCCTGCACGCCGAGCCAGATGCCGATGCCCTGCGCCACCAGCGCGCAATAGTTGCGTTCCAGCTGCGCCGCACGGTGACCGATCAGGAAAGCCTTGACGATCAGCCAGGCGAACAGGCCGATCACGACGGTAACGCCGACAAAGCCGAATTCCTCGGCGATCACGGCGAGCAGGAAATCGGTGTGCGCCTCGGGCAGATAGAAGAGTTTTTCGACGCTGCCGCCCAGCCCCTGTCCGAGCCACTCGCCGCGACCGAAGGCGATCAGCGCGTGGGAAAGCTGGTAGCCCTTGCCGTAGGGATCGGCGAACGGATCCATGAAGCCGAGCATGCGCTGCATGCGGTATTCCGAGGTGAGGATCAGCAGCGCAAAGCCGGCCAGCAACACCACCACCAGCGCCGCGAACACTTTCCAGTTGAGCCCGCCGACAAACAGGATGCCCATGCCGATTGCGACGATGACGACGAAGGCGCCGAAATCCGGCTCGCTCAGGAGCAGCACGCCGGTCAGCATCATCACTGCGGCCATCGGCAGAAAGCCCTTCTTGAAATCGTGCATAAAGGCCGCCTTGCGGGTGGTGTAGTCGGCGGCGTACAGCACGGCGAGGAATTTCATCAGTTCGGACGGCTGCAGATTGGCGAAGCCGAGCGGGATCCAGCGCCGGCTGCCGTTGACTTCGCGGCCGATGCCGGGGATCAGCACCACCACCAGCAATAGCAATCCCACCAGGAAAAGATACGGGGCGGCCTGCTGCCACACCTTCATCGGCACCTGGAACGCGGCGATGCCGACGCTGATGCCGATGGTGGTGAAGATGCCCTGGCGCAGCAGATAGTATTCGCCGTTGTAGCCGGTGTAGCGGGCGGCCTCGGCAATCGCGATCGAGGCCGAGTACACCATCACCAGGCCGATCGCCAGCAGGCCGAGCGCCAGCCACAGCAGGCTGAAATCGAGCTCGCCGCTGGGTTTGGGGGCGCGTGCGGTGTACAGCATTAGTGCGCCGCCCTCTCTGCCGCCAACTGGTTCACCGCCTCGACAAACACCTCCGCGCGATGCACATAGTTGCGGAACATGTCGAAGCTGGCACAGGCGGGCGACAACAGCACCGCATCGCCCGGCTGCGCGAGGTGCTGCGCCTGCGCAACGGCATCAGACAGGCTGGCGGCGCGATGGATCTCGACACCGCTGCCGGCGATGGCCGCTTCGATCAGCGGCGCGTCACGCCCGATCAGCAGCACCGCGCGGGCATTGGCCTTGACCGCCGCTTTCAGGGGGCCGAAATCCTGGCCCTTGCCGTCGCCGCCCAGTATCACCACGGCACGACGGTTGCCCATGCCGTAGAGTGCGGCTTCGGTGGCGCCGACATTGGTGCCCTTGGAATCGTCGTACCAGGTCACGCCGTCGATCTCGGCGACCTTTTCCACCCGGTGCGGCAAGCCCTTGAAGTGCAGCAACCCGCGCAGCAGCGGTTCCATCGGCAGCCCCAGCGCGCGCGTCAGCGCCAGCGCCGCCAGCGCATTGGCGGCATTGTGCAGGCCAGCCACCGGCAGTGCAGACAGCGGCATCAGCATGTCGCCGCCAACACACAGCTCGTCTTCGCACAGGCCGAAATTCTCGTCCACCGGGCAGCGGTCGAGCCCGAAGCTCACCACGCGCCTATCTGGCTGGGTCATCGCCAGGCTGCGCGGGTCGTCGCGATTGACCACCTGCACGCCGTTGCCGCTGTAGATCCGTGCCTTGGCCGCCGCATAGGCCACCATGTCGGGGTAACGGTCCATGTGGTCTTCCGACAGATTGAGCACAGTGGACGCATCGGCATCGAGGCTCGACGTGGTCTCGAGCTGGAACGACGACAGCTCCAGCACCCAGACCTGCGGCGCGGGCGCGAATCCCTGCTCGATGTCGAGCAACGCATCCAGCACCGGCAGGCCGATATTGCCCGCCACACAGGTGGTCAGGCCGGCCATGCGGCACATGTCGCCACACATGGCGGTGACGGTGCTTTTGCCGTTGCTGCCGGTGATCGCGATCACCCGCATCGTACCGCCTGCATCACCTGTCTCGGCGCGCTGCGCGTTGCGCGCGCGGATGGCGCGCGCGAACAGCTCGACGTCGCCGACGGCCTCGACCCCGGCGGCAATGGCGCGCGCGATCGCCGGGTCGGCCAGCGGCACGCCGGGGCTCACCACCAGCATGTCGGCCGACTGCAGACGCGCGTCGTCGAACGGTCCGGTGAAAAGCGGCACCTGCGGTAGCAACTCGGCCAGTGGCTTGGCATTTGGCGGCGTATCGCGGCTGTCGGCCACGCTCACCTGCGCACCCTGCGCCGCCAGCCAGCGCGCGCAGGACAGGCCGGTGTCGCCGAGGCCGATCACCAGGATGCGCTTGCCGGAGAAATCGAGGCTGTGCGTGCTCATCTCAGTTTCAGACTCGCCAGGCCGATCAGCACCAGCATCATGCTGATGATCCAGAAACGCACCACGACCTGATTTTCTTTCCAGCCCTTGAGTTCGTAGTGGTGGTGAATCGGCGCCATGCGAAACACGCGCTTGCCGGTGAGCTTAAACGAGGCGACCTGCACCATCACCGACAGCGTCTCGACCACGAACACGCCGCACATGATGAAGAGAACGATTTCCTGCCGAACGATGACGGCGACCACACCCAGCGCGGCGCCCAACGCCAGCGCGCCGACGTCGCCCATGAAGACTTCGGCCGGGTAGGCGTTGAACCAGAGGAAGGCGAGGCCGGCGCCCGCCATCGCAGCGCAGAAGATCGCCAGTTCGCCGGCGCCCGGAACGAAGGGCACGCCGAGGTAGGTGGAAAACACCGCATTGCCGGCCACGTAGGCGAAGATTGCCAGCGCCGAGGCCACCATCACCGTCGGCAGGATCGCCAGGCCATCGAGGCCGTCGGTCAGGTTGACCGCGTTGCTGGAGCCGACGATGACGAAATAGGTGAGCGCGATGAAGGCCGCAGCGGACAGTGCCAGTGTGGCGTTCTTGAAGAAGGGAATGATGAGCTCGGTATGCTGTGGCAGCGTGGCGGTGTTCCACAGGTAGACCGCGACCGCGAGGCCGATCACCGACTGCCAGAAATACTTCCAGCGCGAAGGCAGGCCGCGCGAGTTCTTCTCGACCACCTTGCGCCAGTCGTCGACCCAGCCGATCAGGCCGAAGCCGACCAGGGTGAGCAGCGCCACCCAGACATACGCGTTTGACAGATCCGCCCACAGCAGCGTGGTGACCGTGACCGACACCAGGATCAGCGCACCGCCCATGGTCGGCGTGCCGGCCTTGACCAGGTGGGTTTGCGGTCCGTCGCTGCGGACCGACTGACCGATCTTCAGCGCGGTGAGCTTGCGGATCACCGCAGGGCCGACGATGAAGGAAATCGTCAGTGCGGTCAGCGTCGCCAGCACGGCGCGCAGCGTCAGATAACTGAAGACGTTGAATGCCCGGATGTCCTGGCCCAGCGTTTCGAACAGCCACAGGAGCATGTCAGTGTTCCCCGTTGTCGGACCGCAGCGCGGCCGGGTTTTCGATGAAGCTTTGCACCACGCGTTCCATCTGCATGAAACGCGACCCTTTCACCAGCACGGTGGTGTCGACCGTGAGTTCGTTTTCGAGCTCGGCCAGCAGTTCCTGGATGCGCTCGAAATGCATCGCCCCGGCACCGAAGGCCGCGACGGTTTCGCGGCTCAGATCCCCCAGCGCCAACAGCCGGTCGATGCCCGCGCCGCGCGCGGCGAGACCGATCTGTGCGTGCATGGCGACGGCATCGGTGCCCAGCTCGCCCATGTCGCCCAGCACCAGCACTTTCCTGCCGGGTTGCTGTGCCAGCACGGCCAGCGCGGCCTTCACCGAATCGGGATTGGCGTTGTAAGTGTCGTCGATGAAAGTGCTCCCGTGCAGCGCCGGCTTTCTTTGCAGACGTCCCTTGACGCCGCCGAAGCCGGACAGGCCGGCAACGATGCTGTGATAGCTGACATCGAGCGCGAATGCGGCTGCAGCAGCGGCCAGTGCGTTCATCACGTTGTGCTCACCCGGCACCTGCAGGTCCACCTCGCATTCGGCGTTGGGCAGCATCAAGGTCAGCACCGAGCCGAAGAGGCTGGGTCGATAATGTCCGCGTACCACCGACGGGTGCCTCAGGCTGAAATCAATGATGCTGCGGTGCGCATTCGTTTCGCGCCACAGCCGGGCATGGTCGTCATCGGCGTTGAACACCGCGATGCCCGCATCCGACAGGCCGCTGAAGATCTCGCCCTTGGCGCGTGCAATGTTTTCGATCGAGCCGAGATAGCCGATGTGCGCGGTCAGCGCGTTATTGACCAGCGCCACATCCGGCCGCGCCAGCCGCGTCAGGTAATCGATTTCGCCGGCATGGTTCATGCCCATTTCCAGCACGGCGTACTGATGCGTGCTGCGCAGGCGCAGCAGCATCTGCGGCAGGCCGATGTCGTTGTTGAGGTTGCCTTCGGTCTGCATCACGGCGGCCTCGCCGCCGGTTTCCACCCGCAGGATGGCCGTCAGCATTTCCTTCACCGTGGTCTTGCCGTTGCTGCCGGTGATGGCGACGACCGGAATCGCGAAACGGCGGCGCCACGCGGCAGCCAGCCGGCCGAGCGCGAGCCGGGTGTCGTCGACGCGCAGGGCGGTCGTGATCTCGGGTGCCTGCGCCGCATCCAGCACCACGCCGACCGCGCCCTGCTGCAAGGCCTGCGCGGCGAAGGCACCGCCGTCAAATTTTTCGCCGCGCAGCGCGATGAACAGATCGCCTGCCCGGATGCTGCGGCTGTCGGTGGAAACGCGCAGCACGTCGGCATCGGGTCCGGTGCAGGGAACGCCGAGCAGGGCGGCGGCTTCGGAGAGTCTGAGGTTCATGTCCATGCGGCCAGCGCCTTTTCTGCCACGGCCACATCCGAGAACGGCAGCCGCTCGCCGGCAATTTCCTGATAGTCCTCGTGACCCTTGCCGGCGATCAGCACGACGTCGCCCTGGTGCGCGCCGCCAATGGCTTCAAAAATGGCGCGCGCGCGGTCCGGCTCGGCATGCACCGGGCCATTGGGTTTGGCGCCCGGCATGCCGGCCAGGATGTCGTCGATGATGTGGCGCGGGTCTTCGCTGCGGGGGTTGTCGCTGGTCACCCAGACTTCGTCCGCGCCGTGCGCCACGGCCTTGCCCATCAGCGGGCGCTTGCCCTTGTCACGGTTGCCGCCGCAACCGAAGACGCAGATCAGGCGTCCGCCGCTGACGATTTCGCGCAGCGTGGCGAGCACTTTTTCCAGTGCATCCGGGGTGTGCGCATAGTCCACCACCACCAGCGGATGCGCGTTGCCGCCCAGTGTCTGCATGCGCCCCGGCGGCGGCGTGATGTGCGCCAGCGCCCGGCAGGCATCGTCCAGTTTCACGCCGGATACCAGCAGCGTGGTGAGCACGGCCAGCAGGTTGGCGGCGTTGAAGCGCCCCAGCAGCGGCGCGTCGAGTTCGGCATTGCCCCAGTCGGTGCGCACCGCGAGGTGCAGGCCGGCCTGCGACAGCTGCAGTTTCTCGCCGATCACGGCGCCGCGCCGGAAACCGTAGCCTGCCACGCGCGTCGGCCGGGTCTCGCCTTCCAGCTGCTGGCCGAAGGCATCGTCGACGTTCAACACTGCCCACTCCAGCCCCGGCCAGTTGAACAGCCGCGCCTTGGCGGCGGCGTAGCGATCCATGTCGCCGTGGTAATCGAGGTGGTCGCGCGACAGGTTGGTCAGCACCGCAACCTTGAATACCGTGCCGTTGACACGCCCTTGCGCGAGTCCGTGTGAGGAGACTTCCATCGCGCACGCGCTTGCACCCTGCTGCCGGTAATGCGCCAGGCGCTGCTGCAGTTCGATCGCGTCCGGCGTGGTATTGAGCGCGGGCGTGAGCGTGCCGGATTTGCCTCCGACTGGGGGAAAGCCGTTGCCGACGGTGCCGACGAGGGCGGTTTTCTGACCCAGCTGCGACAAGGCCTGGGCAATCCAGTGCGCCACCGAAGTCTTGCCGTTGGTACCGGTGATGCCGATCATATGGAGCGCACGCGACGGCTCGCCGTAGACATGTGCGGCGATTTCGCCCATGCGCGCCCGCAGGCCGGCGACGCCGACATTGGGTACGCCGAGCGCGGGATCCCACTGGTAGTGATCGGCTTCCCACAGCACCCCGTCGACGCGCTGCGCCACCGCCTGCGGGATGAAATCGCGACCATCGCGCGCCTCGCCGGGGTAAGCAATAAACACGTTGCCGGGGGCGGCCTTGCGGCTGTCGCCGACGAGCTCGGTCACCGCGATGCCGAGGCGTTCCAGGATATGCGGCACCGACTCGCGGATGCCGGCCGCGCCGAAATCGGACTGGGCCTGTGGGCTCGCCATCACGCGCCCCCCGCCGTGCGCAGCGGATGCTGCGTGATATGCGTCGCGCTTTCCGGTGCGTCGGGCGGCAGCGCCAACTGGCGCAGGCTGGCCGCCATCACCTGGGCGAACACCGGCCCCGCGACGCTGCCGCCGTAATACACACCGCCGGACGGCTCGTCGATCACCACACCGATGATCAGGCGGGGATTGGATGCCGGCGCCATGCCGACAAAGGACGACAGGTAGCGGTCGGGCGCATAGCGGCCGTCGACCAGCTTGTGCGCGGTGCCGGTCTTGCCGGCCACGCGGTAACCCGGCACCCGGGTGCGCATGCCGGTGCCGCCTTCCTGCGTCACCGTTTCCATCATCGCACGCACCTCGCGCGCCACACCGGGCGAAAACACGCGCTCGCCCATGATTTCCTGCGGCTCGCGCTTGAGGAAGGACAGCGGCATCACTTCACCGTCGTTGGCAAACGCCATGTAAGCGCGGGTCAACTGCAACAGGCTGACCGACAGGCCGTAGCCATAGGCCATGGTGGCGTGCTCGACCGGCTTCCAGGTGTCCGCATTGCGCAGGCGGCCGGCCGTCTCGCCGGGAAAGCCCGAGCCCGGCAGTTCGCCGAAGCCGGAACGGTGCAGCACGTCCCAGTATTGTTGCGGGGTCAGCGACATGGCCAGCTTCACCGCGCCGACGTTGCTCGATTTCTGGATGATCTCGCTGACCGTCATCTGCGGATGCGGATGCAGGTCGCGCACCAGCTTGGCGCCGACGCGCCAGGTTTCCGGCGTATCGATCACGCTGCCGGTTTTGTACAGACCGCGCTCCAGCACCGCGGCCGCGACAAAGGGCTTGATGGTGGAGCCCGGCTCGAAGGTATCGATCACCGCGCGGTTGCGCATCGGCCCCGGTTTGTAGTTGCGACGGTTGTTGGGATTGAAGATCGGCTGGTTGGCCAGCGCAAGGATCTCGCCGGTCTTGGCGTCGAGCACCACCACGCTGCCGCCGCGCGCCTTGTTCTTGACGATGGCCGCCGCCAGCTCGCGGTGTGCCAGATACTGGATCTTGAGGTCGAGCGCGAGCGTCAGATTGCCGCCCATCTGCGCGGTCTTGATCGGCGCGAGGTCACGGATGGTGTTGCCGCGCCGGTCGCGCAAAATCTGGCGCTTGCCTTCACGGCCAGCGAGCCAGTCCTGATAGGCGCGCTCGACGCCTTCCTGGCCCAGGTCGTCGACATTGGTGAAGCCCACCACGTGCGCGGCCACTTCACCCGCCGGGTAGTAGCGGCGGAATTCGCGCCGCAGGTGCAGGCCGGGCGCGCCCATCGCGGTGATCCGCGCCGCCTGCTCCGGCGTGACCGGGCGCCGCACGCTGAATTCGCCGCGCGTCTTGCGCGCCAGCGTTTTCGCCAGGTCCTGCGGCTTGACCCCGAGCACCCGGGCCAGCTGGACATGCTGTTCGGCGCTCAGCTTGAGTTCGTCCGGACGCGCCCACAGCGATTCGACCGGGGTGCTGATCGCCAGCAGCTGGCCGTTGCGATCGGCGATCTGTCCGCGGTGCGCAGGCAGGGTCAGATTACGGTTGGACACCGCATCGCCCTTGCCCTGCAAATAAGCGGTGTTGAGGCCCTGCAGATAGAAGGCGCGTGCCGCCACCACCCCCAGGCCGAGCAGCAGCAGGCTGCCCACGGCCGCCATGCGCCAGGGCGCAAGGTTGAGCTTGAGCAGTTTGCGCGAGTGATAGTTCATGGCGCACTCACCGGCTTAGCGGTCTCGCCAGTCTCGAGGTGGATGCGTTCCGGCGGCGGCGCCACCAGGCCCAGTCGGGTGCGCGCAAGCGTGTCGACCCGCGCCGGATTGGCCCAGGTACCTTGTTCCAGCTGCAACTGACCCCACTGCTCGTCCAATACTCGCGCCTCTTTTTTCAGGCGTTCCAGTTCAACAAAATACGTACGTGCACGATGCTGTGACTGGATCACCGCAAGCGCGCACACCACCAGCATCAGCGCCAGCACGACGTTGAGGCGGCTCATACCGCGGCCTCATCGGCGGCCGACTCGATGCCAGCGACCGCATATCGGCCGCTGGCGCCATTAGTCTTGCTGTCGATCCCACTGCGCGAGCCCCTCGCCGGGTGGCTCATCTCGCCCCCGCTTCCGCAGCACTCACGCGTTCTGCCACTCGCAGCACGGCGCTGCGCGCACGCGGGTTGACCGCCACTTCGGCGTCGTTCGCATGCTGCGCGCGGCCCACCAGCTTCAGCCGACCCGGCTTCAGCATCGCGGCCGGGATCGGCAGGCGCCGCGGCGGCTGCTCGCCCATCGCCTCGTCACGCATGAAGCGCTTGACGATGCGGTCTTCCAGCGAATGAAAGCTGATCACCGCAAGCCGCCCACCCGGCTGCAATCTGTCCACGCATTGCGGCAGTACGGCACTCAGTTCTTCCAGTTCGCGGTTGATGTAAATCCGTATAGCCTGGAAGCTGCGGGTCGCCGGGTGCTGCCCCGGTTCATGTCGCTTGACCGTTGCCGCGATGAGCTTCGCCAGTTGCCCAGTGCTGCGGATCGCGTCTTCCTGCCGTGCCGCAACAATCGCGCGCGCAATCGATTTAGCAAACCGCTCTTCCCCGTAGGTGCGGATGACTTCACATATTTCCCCTTCTGCCGCCGTTGCCAGCCAGTCCGCCGCCGACAGCCCGCTTTCCGGGTCCATCCGCATGTCGAGCGGTGCATCGGCGCGAAAGCTGAATCCACGCGCGGCGTCATCGATCTGCGGCGACGACACCCCGATGTCCAGCAAAATTCCGTCAACCTGCGCCACGCCCCGTTCATCGAGCACCGCGCCCAGCGCTGAAAACGCGCGCTTCACCAGCATGAGCCGACCGTCCTGCAATGCCGCGCCAGCGCGGATGGCATCGGGATCGCGATCCAGTGCGATCAACCGACCTGCCGGCCCCAGCTGCGCCAGGATCAGCCGGCTGTGCCCGCCACGCCCGAAGGTGGCGTCGACATACACGCCATCGGGTCTGATCGCCAGCGCCGCTACCGCCTCCTGTGCCAGCACCGGCACATGGGCGGGCGTCATCACAACGTAAAGCCCTCCAGTTCGGGCGGCAGCGCGTCATCGCTGAAGCTAAGCGCCTGTGCCACCTTTTCTTCCCAGCGTGTCTCGTTCCACAACTCCACCTTGCCGCCCTGGCCCACCATCACCACGCTTTTATCGAGCTCGGCAAACTTGCGCAGCATCGGCGGCAGCAGCACGCGGCCTGCGCTGTCCATGTCCATATCGTGCGCATAGCCGACGAGCAATTGCTTGAGACTGCGGGTGCGGGGATTGAAATCGGACAGCCCGTTGAGCTTCTTTTCGATCGGCTCCCATTCGGGCAGGGGATACAGCAGCAGACACTGGCTGGGGTCGGCGGTGATGACGACACGTCCGCCCCCGTTCACCAGCAGGGCGTCGCGATAGCGCGCCGGCACGACGAGCCGGTTCTTGCTATCCAGACTGACTGTTGCGACCCCGCGAAACATGTGCTCCCCCAATATATTGATATGGCCGAATCCGGCCGTGTTTGGCGGGCGCATTCTCCCACAACTTCCCACCATTCACCACTGAGACCCACTATAGGGGATAGTTTTGGGGGGGTCAAGCACGAAGACGTAAAAAAACCCCTATGCCTCAAGGACTTAGGGGTGGTTCAGGGTTGTGGATAAGTTTCTGGAAAAACCGTGGCTTAGCAGCAAATTCTGCCTAATTTTCTAGGTAAAAACGCTAAGTATTTGAATTACATGAAAAGTGGAAAAGTCGGTCGATAAGCCGGGTTCTGTCGTGGACAACCATTCCTCTAGGCCGGCCATTGCTGACCGACTCCAGCCACCTACCCGCAGACTCGGCGAGCCGCGTCATCGTCTGCCTATTTGGTGTTGCTCCGGATGGAGGTTACCGCGTTTCACCGTAACTAAATACGCTCGTCTCTGTGGCCCTATTCCTCGCCTCGCGGCGTCCGGCCGTTAGCCGGCATCCTGCTCTGTGGAGCCCGGACTTTCCTCTCCCGCTTGCGCGGCAGCGGTTGTCTGACCGGCTTTCCCGCTACCGATTATACGCCCCGGCTTGACTGGGGCGGGCGATCTGCTAACTACAAGTAACCGGGCCGGTATGACCCCAATCAGGAGACTCATCATGAGAAGACGTTTGTATTTCATGGTGCCGGACACGCATAGCGCCCGCCGTATTCGCGACGAACTGCTGCTTGCCCGCATCGAAGACAGCCACATCCATGTGATGGCCAAAGACGGCATGCCACTCGAGGGATTACACGAAGCGTCCATCCTGCAAAAAACCGACTTCATCCACGGCGCCGAAACCGGACTCGCGGTCGGCGGCGGACTCGGCATCATCGCCGGACTGGTCGCGGTGTTTTTCCCGCCAGCTGGCGTCGACCTGCAACTCGTCACCATCCTGCTCACCGCGCTGATCGGTGCCGCATTCGGCGCCTGGGTCGCCAGCATGGTGGCCAGCTCGATTCCGAATTCACGGTTGAAGACGTTCGAATCGGCCATCGCGGCCGGCCATGTGCTGATGATGGCGGATGTGCCCGCGGGCCGGGTGGAGGAGATCAAGAAGCTGATCGCCGCGCAGCATCCGGAAGCGATGAACTCCGGCATCGAGCCGACGATTCCGGCCTTCCCCTGAGCAGGCACCGCGCATCGCGCCCGAATCCCTAAATTTCCCCACTCAACCGGGCCTGCGTGCCCGGTTTTTTTATGCGACGACGCGCCAGCGTATCGCCTCGCCGGCGCGCAACGGCACCAATGCCGTGTCGCCAAGCTGGATCTGCTGCGGTGCGGTCCAGCTTTCGCGCCGCAGCGTGATGCACCCGGTATGCCGCGGCAGGCCGTAGAAATCCGCGCCATAGAAACTGGCGAAGGCTTCCAGCCGGTCGAGCGCGCCGGCATCCTCGAACGCCTCGGCGTACAGTTCGATCGCGGCGTGTGCGGAATAAATGCCGGCGCAGCCGCACGCGGTTTCCTTGGCGCCGATCGCATGCGGCGCGGAATCGGTGCCGAGGAAGAACTTGGGGTTGCCGGAAATCGCCGCCGCCACCAGCGCCTGGCGATGCTGTTCGCGCTTCAATACCGGCAGGCAGTACAGGTGCGGGCGGATACCGCCGCGGAACATCGCGTTGCGGTTGTATAGCAGATGGTGCACGGTGATCGTTGCGGCGACGTTGGCCGGCGCCGCCGTGACGAATTCGGCGGCCTGGCGCGTGGTGATGTGCTCGAGCACGATTTTCAGCCGGGGGAAATCGCGCAGCAATCTGACCAGATGGCGTTCGATGAACACCGCCTCGCGGTCGAACACATCGACGTCGGCATCGACCACTTCGCCGTGCAGCAACAGCGGCATGCCGACTTCTTCCATCGCCGAAATCGCCTTGTAGGCCTTGGTCAGGTCAGTGACGCCGGAGTCGGAATTGGTGGTCGCGCCGGCAGGGTAATACTTCACCGCATGGACGAAGCCGCATTCGCCCGCGCGGCGGATTTCCTCGGGCGTCGTGTTGTCGGTGAGATAGAGCGTCATCAGCGGCTCGAACGCCGTGCCCGCTGCAGCGGCCAGCAGGCGCGCGCGATAGGCGGCCGCATCGTCCACGTTCACCACCGGCGGCTTCAGGTTGGGCATCGCAATCGCGCGGCCGAACACGCGCGCGGTATCCGGCAGCACGCTTTGCATCGCGGAGCCGTCGCGGAAGTGGATGTGCCAGTCGTCGGGGCGGGTGATCGTGAGGGTATCGGTCATGCTTCGTCTTGATCGTGTTGAGCTTGCGGCTTGAGTGCCAGGCTCATTTTATAGAGTTCGGCCTTGCTGCGCCCGGTGATCTTTGACGCCAGCCTGGCCGCCAGTGTCGGTGGCAAGTCGCCCAGCAGGATGTCGAGCACGCGCATCGCTTCCGCATCGACCACCGCAGCGGCCGCCGCCGGCGGATGCACGATGACGACGAATTCGCCGCGCACGTGGTTGGGGTCGGACGCCAGCCAGGCCGGAGCCTCGGCAAGAGGCAGCGTAACGATGCTCTCGAAACGCTTGGTCAGTTCGCGCGCCAAGGTCACCCGCCGCGCGCTGTCGAGCACCGCCGCCATGTCGGCCAGCGTCTCCACGATGCGATGCGGCGCTTCGTAGAACACCAGCGCCGCCGGCAGGGCCGCCAGTGTCTGTAGCTGGGCGCGGCGCGCGCCGGACTTGGGCGGCAGAAACCCCTGGAACAGCCATTGCCCGGATTCCACGCCCGCCGCCGACAGTGCCGTAGTCACAGCGGACGCACCGGGAATCGGCACCACGCTCAGCCCTGCGGCCGATACCGCAGCCACCAGCCGCGCGCCGGGGTCGGACACCGCGGGCGTGCCGGCATCGGACACGTAGGCCACCGCCTCCCCGGCGGCGATCCACGCGATCACCTTGTCGGCGGCTTCGCGCTCGTTGTGTTCGCGAATCGACACCATCGGTTTGGAGAGGTTGAAATGCGTAAGCAGCTGCCCGGATACACGGGTGTCTTCGGCTGCCACCCGGTCCACGCATTTCAGCGTGTCGAGCGCACGCAGCGTGATGTCGCCGAGGTTGCCGATCGGCGTGGCGACGACATAGAGCGCGGGCGGCAGGCGGGTATGATGCGGACTTTCACTCATCCCGGCATTGTCGCAGATGTTGAAATCAGTCGTCGGGCAGGCTGCCGAATCGCGTGCCGAAGCCTTCCTGAAAACGCAGGGCCTCACGCTGGTGGCACGCAACTGGCGCTGCCGCTTCGGCGAGATCGATCTCGTCATGCAGGACGGTGCCACGCTGGTGTTCGTCGAGGTGCGACTGCGCAGCCGCAGCGACTTCGGCAGTGCCACCGCCAGCGTGACGCCAGCCAAGCAGAAAAAACTACTCGCCGCCGCGCGACAGTATCTGTCCGCGTTGAAAACGCTGCCGCCCTGCCGTTTCGACGTGATCGCGCTCGACAGCAATGCCGCGCCGCAGTGGATCAGGAACGCCTTCGACGATGTGGGATAATCCGGGCCAACCATGCCTCTACACGACAGAATCCTCGGCCACTTCAAGGCATCCGCGCAGGCCAAGCTGGCCACCGCCGATGCGCTGGCACCGCATATCGAACAGGCCGCCCGCCTGATGGTGCACAGCCTCGCCGAGGGCGGCAAGATTCTCGCCTGCGGCAATGGCGGCTCGGCCGCCGACGCACAGCGCTTTGCCGCCAAGATGGTCAACCGCTTCGAACAGGAACGCCCCGGCCTCGCGGCACTCGCCCTCACGTCCGACCCGTCCACACTGACCTCGATCGCCAACGACTATGCTTACGAGCAGGTGTTTGCGCGGCAGGTGAAGGTGCTGGGGCACGCCGGCGATCTGCTGCTGGCGATTTCCACAAGCGGCAATTCACCCAGCGTATTGCGGGCCGTAGCCGCCGCCCACGCGCGCGGCATGCCGGTGATCGCACTCACCGGGCGCAGCGGCGGCGGGCTGGCGGAACAAATGCAGCATGACGACGTCCTTCTCTGCGTGCCCGCCGAATCCACGGCGCGCATCCAGGAAATTCATCTGCTGGTCATCCATTGCCTGTGCGATGCGGTGGACAGCGTCTTACTAGGAGTCGAAGAATGAACAAACTGACCCAAATCGCGCTGATGGGCGTGGCCCTTTCGCAATTGCACGGATGCGCCGCAATCGTCGTGGGAGGCGCGGCCACCGGTGCGGTGGCCGCCACCGACCGTCGCACCGCCGGCGTCTTTGTCGGCGACCAGGAAATCGAGTTGCGCGCGATGAGTCGCCTTCGCGAGGCCTTGCCGGAAAAAAATGCCCGCATCGCCGTCACCAGCTTCAACCGCCAGGTGCTGCTCACCGGACAGGTTCCGGATGAGGGCGCTCGCGCGCGCGCCACCGAGGCGGTCAAGGGTGTGCCCGATGTGCGTACGGTGTTCAACGAGCTCAGCGTCGCCGGCGTCACCTCGCTGACCTCGACCGCCAACGACACGGCGATCACGGCCAACGTCAAGACCCGTCTGCTGCGCGACGAGCGCGTGCCCGGCACCAAGATCAAGCTCAAGACCGAAGCCGGCGTGGTCTACCTGATGGGGCTGGTGACGCAGGCCGAGGCCGGGATCGCCACCGAGATCGCGCGCACCTCGTCGGGCGTGACCAAGGTCGTCACCCTGTTTGAAATCATCAACTGATGCCACGGCCCGCCTGCAAACGCATCGCATCCTGATCGGCCGTCCATGATCTACCGCGACCTGCGCGATTTCATCGCGCAACTCGAAACCATGGGCGAGCTGAAACGCATCGCCGTCGAAGTCGACCCAAAACTGGAAATGACCGAGATCGCTGACCGCGTGCTGCGCGCCGGCGGCCCGGCGCTGCTGTTCGAAAACCCCAAGGGCGGCACGATGCCGGTGCTGGCCAACCTGTTCGGCACGGTCAAGCGCGTCGTACTGGGGATGGGCGAGGACGATCCGTCGCGGCTGCGCGAAGTCGGCAAGCTCTTGGCCTACCTGAAGGAGCCCGAACCGCCGAAAGGCCTGCGCGACGCCTGGGACAAGTGGCCGGTGTTGAAGCAGGTGCTGAACATGGCGCCGAAGGAAGTGAAGCACGCACCCTGCCAGGAAATCGTCTGGGAAGGCGCCGACGTGGATCTGTCGCGCCTGCCGATCCAGCACTGCTGGCCGGGCGACGTCGCGCCGCTGATCACCTGGGGGCTGACCGTCACCCGCGGCCCGCACAAGAAGCGACAGAACCTCGGCATCTACCGCCAGCAGGTGATCGCACCCAACAAGCTCATCATGCGCTGGCTGGCGCATCGCGGCGGCGCGCTGGATTTTCGCGAGCACACGCTCGCGCATCCGGGCGAGCCCTTCCCACTTGCGGTCGCGCTCGGCGCCGACCCGGCAACGATACTGGGCGCAGTCACCCCGGTGCCGGATTCGCTGTCGGAATACCAGTTCGCCGGCCTGCTGCGCGGTGCCAAGACCGAAGTGGTGCAGTGCCTTGGCAACACGCTGCAGGTGCCGGCGTCCGCCGAAATTGTGCTCGAGGGCGTAATCCACCCGGGTGAAACGGCACTGGAAGGCCCGTACGGCGACCACACCGGCTACTACAACGAGCAGGAAACCTTCCCCGTCTTCACCGTCGAGCGCATCACGATGCGGCGCGACCCGATCTATCACAGTACTTACACCGGCAAGCCGCCGGACGAGCCGGCGATCCTCGGCGTGGCGCTGAACGAGGTGTTCGTGCCGCTCTTGCAGAAGCAGTTTCCCGAGATCACCGACTTCTACCTGCCGCCGGAAGGCTGCTCCTACCGCATGGCGGTGGTCAGCATGAAGAAGGCCTATCCCGGCCACGCCAAGCGGGTGATGTTCGGCGTGTGGTCGTTCCTGCGCCAGTTCATGTACACCAAGTTCATTATCGTCACCGACGACGACGTCGATGTGCGCGACTGGAAGGAAGTGATCTGGGCGCTCACCACGCGCGTCGATCCGGCGCGGGATACCTTGCTGGTGGACAACACGCCGATCGACTACCTCGACTTCGCCAGCCCGGTGTCGGGCCTTGGCAGCAAGATGGGCATCGACGCCACCAACAAGTGGCCGGGCGAAACAGCGCGCGAATGGGGCACGCCGATCGCGATGGATGCGGCCGTGAAAGCACGCGTCGACGCGATGTGGAAGGACCTGGGTCTCTAGCCAAACCATGAGCGACAAGCCCGCCGGCCGCCGTACCTGCCTCTACACCCCGCAACAGCTCGACGCCATCGTCGACGACATGGCACGCCAGGCGGCCGGCCTGCTGACGGGACGCACACAGATCACGATCGTCGGCATCCTTCGCCGCGGCGCGCCGCTGGCCGACCGGCTGCATGCACGCCTGGCCCAGACTTGGGCGCTGACCGGCTGCGTACGGCTCGACCTGAAAATCAAGCGCTATGCCGACGATCTCACGCTGCTGCATCCCGATACGCAGCTGACGGAAAATCCGGCGCATGCCAGCCTCGACCTCAGCGGCCACACAGTGCTGGTGGTGGACGACGTGATGTATCACGGCCATTCCATGTTGCGTGCGGTGGACTACCTTGCCCGCAGGCAACCGGCCGAGATCCGCACCGTGGTGCTGGTGGATCGCGGCGCATCCAAGCTGCCGGTGCGCACCGACATCGTCGGCGTGCGGCTCGACATTGCGCCGCCGGACATCATCGAATGCAATGTGCCCCCCTACGAAGAGCACTTCCGGATCGACCTGCTGCAGCCCGAATAAGCCTACTGTCCATCGTGGAACGCCGGTTGCGCTTGAACTATCATGCGCAGCGTGGTTCACGCTTGCAGTTTCAACGTTCAGGAGAACGCACATGAACAAATCGATGTTGACCGGGGTGATCGCAGGCGCCATCGCCGTCACTGCCATTGGCGGCGTAGCCGGCTATAAGGCACTTAATCCGGAACCGGAATTTGCCGAGGTACTGGCCGTCAAGCCGGTGACAGAAACCACGAAAACGCCCAAAGAGGTCTGCGAGGACGTGGTCGTCAACGAGCAGGCGCCGGTCAAGGACCCCAATCGCATCGCCGGCACCGCGGTCGGCGCGGTGGCGGGCGGGCTGCTCGGCAACCAGATCGGGGGCGGCAGCGGCAAAACGATCGCCACTGTCGCCGGCGCTGCGGCCGGCGGCTATGCCGGCAACCAGGTGCAAAAGAACATGCAGGAGAAAGACGTGGTCAGCCGCACCGAACGGCGTTGCCGCACCGTGCAGGAATCGAGCAGCCGCACCATCGGCTACGACGTGCGCTACCGCCTGGGCGAGGAAGAAGGCCAGGTGCGCATGGACCACGAGCCCGGCCCGCGCATCCCGGTCAAGGGCGGCAAGCTGCAGTTGGAGGCGTCGGCGTCCTGATTCGGCGGCGCGGCCAGCGCGTCAAGGTGACGCGCCTTTAGCCTAGCCTGCGCCGCGCCCAGTCGGGCGCCTCATCGACGCTCATCCTCGTCGCCGCACTGGCGGCAGCCGAAAATGCTGAAATAGCGCAGATACAGCCACAACGCGACCGGCAGCAGCGCCAGCCGCACCCATTCGCCGAGCGTGTCCGGCCACTGCCGCGCTTCCCACGCGTCCACCGCCACCGGCACCGCCTGGAACAGCGCCAGCAACACCAGGAACAAGGCCATCACGCGGCAGCCGGGATTCATCGCGCGCTGCCTCCGGCCTGCACCTGCGGCGTCGAATACACCCATTCCAGCAACGCGCGCTGCGCCGCTTCGCTGCGCGTCGCATTGGCGTGATAGATGAGCAGCACGAGGCTGACGCGCTGACCCTGCGCGGTATACACATAGCCCGCCAGCGCGCTCGCGTCGCGCAGGGTGCCGGTCTTGAGATGCGCGCTGCCGCTGACCGCGCTGCCGTTGAAGCGGCGCTTCAGCGTGCCGTCGAGGGCGGCGATGGGCAACGCCGACTCGAACTCCGCGAACAGCGGGCTGCGATACGCCGCGTGCAGCAGGCGGGTGAGCGTGTCCGCGCTGATGCGTTCGAAGCGCGACAGGCCGGCGCCGTTTTCCAGTACCAGCTTGTGCGTCGGCACGCCGCGCTGCGTCAGCAATTCGCGCACCGCGTCCTCGCCCTTTGCGAGAGTCGCCGGCGCGCCGTGGCGTTCTGCGCCCAGCGTCAGGAACAGGTTGCGTGTCATCAGGTTGTTGGAATGCTTGTTGAGGCGATTGAGCACCTGAAACAACGGCTCCGACGCGAATTGCAGCAGTGGTTCGGACGCCGGTGCCATACCCGCAACCGTCGGGCCGGCCAGCGTGCCGCCCGCTTCCGTCCACAGGTCGCGGAAAACGAAATCGAACGTCGCGGCCGGCGCGAACAGGCTGAGCGACCAGGCCTGCTCGCCGCAACCGCGCGGATAGACGCCGCTGACCACCAGTTCGTTGCGCGCGTCATCTGAAAACGCCGGCGCCAGCGCGCTGCGCCAGCCGTTGCAGGCGCGGTCGGCCAACACCAGGCGCGAGGTGAAGGTCACGCCGGGCATCGCGATGTCCGGCACGATCAGCACCCGGTCCGTATCCGGTTTCAGGCGCAGCGTGGTCGCGTTGAAATTGGCCACCAGCGCGCCGGGCGGCGCGTTATAGGGCGCCAGCGGGGTGTCGTCGAATGCGCCCGGATCGATCGGAGGCAGGTGGAAATGGCGGGTGTCGAGCACCAGTCCGCCGCGGATGTGGCGCACGCCGCGCGCGCGCAGCTCGCGCTGCAGCAGCCACATGCGCTCGAGCGTCAGCGTGGGGTCGCCATGGCCCTTGATGATGAGGTTGCCCTGCAGCACGCCGTCCACGATGGGGCCGTCGGCCCACACGTCCGTCGTCCAGGTGTAGCCCGGTCCGAGCTGGTGCAGGGCGGCGAAGCTCGTCACCAGCTTCATCACCGACGCCGGATTCAGTGCGGCGTCGGCGTTGTGGCTGAGCAGCGGCTGGTCCGCGTCGAGCGGCTGCACCTGCACCGCCACATGGGTGAGCGGGATCCCGGCCCGCTTCAGCGCAGCGGTAAAGGCATCGGGGAGCGCCGCCGCCTGCGCGCAGATGGCCAGGCCCGCGAGCAGCAGGCCGGCAAAAAATTGGGGAAGGACTCGAACGGGCAGCATCGCCCCATTATGCCGAATTCACGGCGCGGTTCAGAGCGATTGTCGGATCGCCAGCACGGCCTGGTTGCGCAACGACTTCAGCAGCGACAGTTCCTTCTCGGGAATCGTGATGTCGCCGGGTCCGGGCCGGTCCGCATAGATCAGGCCGATCGGCTTGCCCTTGACGACGATGGGGAACAGCACGAAGGTGCGGGCCGGCACGTTTTTCCGGTACCACGCCGGAATGCGTGCGGCGATCTTGGGGTCGTCGATATCGCTGATCAGGATGTCGGCATTGTTCTGCAAGGCCACCAGAAACACATCCGGCTGCGCCGCCAGCGAAAAGTCGAACGCCTTGACCAGCGCCTGGGCGTGGTCGCCGAAGCCGAACTTGCCAACCATGCTGTTGTGGCGGCCGTCCTTGATGCACAACACCACATGCGCGAAGCCCATGCTGCTGAACATGGCCTCGAGAATCATGCGCAGGATGTCGTTGAGCGAAACCGCATCGTCGATCAACGAATTGCTGACGTCCTGCAGGCCCGAAGCCAGCATCGCCTGTATGGCCTCGCTGGTGCGCGGCACGTTGCTGTCGGGCATGTCCACCTCGCCGCTGGGTGCGGTCACATGCAGCACGCTGCCCTCCAGCGCGGCACGCGCGTCTTCGGGCGGCGCCGTTTCGGGCGTGTCCGGCTCGGAATTGTCGGGCTCGGACGTGCTCGCCGGCAAAGCGGCCATGCCGGCCCATTTCGACGCCTGCTTGGCAAAATCGCTGCGGCCGAGGCTCACGTTCACCACCAGGGCGAACTGCCCGATATCCTGCATCGACCGTTCCATCAGCCCGGTCAGCTGTTCGACCGTGAGCGGCACACTGTCGCCAAAGCGCGCCGTCAGGCCGGCGAGCGCCTTGCCGCGATCCGCCTCCGGCGTTTCCAGCACCAGCTCGCACAGTTCATTGGAAAAACCGGCGAGCGCATGCAGCCGTTCCGGGTCGGTCGTGCCCCGGCGAATCCGGCCGGCGGGCAAGGGTTTCATCGTTTGCACCAGCGTGGCGGGGAAGCCCCAGCTGCGCGCCACGCCGATGCCCAGATTCTCGAACGACACGCCCAGCACCTCGGTCGAGGCGCGCGCATCGTTCATGTCCGCGTCCTCGAGACGCGTCCGGATCGCCGCCATCTCGTCCGGGAAATAGAACATGGTCAGCATCCGCCCCAGGTTGTGCAGCATGGCGCCGATGAACGCCTCTTCCGCATCCTTCACCTGGGTATGGCCGGCCATCTCGCGCGCCAGCATGCCGGCATACAGCACCTTGATGAATTCTTCCTTCAGTTCCTGCGCGTGCGCCTTGTTGCCCAGGTTTTCGAACAGGATCAGGCTCAGCGCGATGGCGCGCACGGCGTTGAACCCGAGGATTACAACGGCGCGCGAGACGGTGCTAATCGAGCCGCCGCCGACCTGGCTGTAATACGCCACATTGGCCAGCCGCAGCAGCTTGCTGGTGAGCGCGACGTCTCGCAGGATGCTGTTGGAGAGTTCGTTGACGCCTTCCGTCTCGGACGACGCGATGCGGTTGATGGCGCCGATGGCTTCGGACAGGGCCGGGAAGTCGCTGTCGCTGCCCATGCGGCGCATCAGGACATCGAGCGGACTGGGCTTCGCGCCGGGTGGCAACACCTGCGACGTGCCTTTGTCGTTACGCGTCATGGCAGCCTGCAGCCGCCATGCCGCCGCTCAACCCAGGTCATTCACGTACCAGTCCATCGCCTCGGCCAGGCCTTCGCTGATGCGGTGCGTCGGCGCATAGCCCAGACGCGTTTGCGCCTTGGAAATATCGGCCAGCGAATGGCGCACGTCGCCGGCGCGAAAATCGCGGTAGACCGGCTTGAAATCGGCCAGATGCGGAAACTTCGGTGCCAGCAGCGAACGGATGGCTTCGAACAGCTGGTTCAGCGTGGTGCGGTCGCCGACCGCCACGTTGTAGACCTGGTTGGCCGCCTCCGGGTGCGTGCTGGTGGCGGCGAGCAGGTTGGCCTGGATCACGTTGTCGATGTAGCAGAAGTCGCGGCTGGTTTCGCCGTCGCCGTTGATGTACACAGGCGCGTTTTGGACCATGCTCGCGACCCATTTCGGCACCACCGCGGCGTAGGCGCCATCGGGGTCCTGGCGGCGGCCGAAGATGTTGAAGTAGCGCAGGCCGATCGATTCCATGCCGTAGCAGCGGCCGAACACGTCAGCGTACAGCTCGTTGACCAGCTTGGTCACCGCATACGGCGACAGCGGCTTGCCGATCACGTCCTCGACCTTGGGCAGACCGGGGTGGTCGCCGTAGGTCGACGAGGACGCCGCGTAGACAAAGCGCTTCACTTTCGCATCGCGCGCCGCCACCAGCATATTGAGGAAGCCGGTGTTGTTGGCGGCGTGGGTCGAGATCGGATCTTCCAGCGAACGCGGCACCGAGCCCAATGCGGCCTGGTGCAGCACGTAGTCGACCTCCTTGCACGCGGTGTGACAGGTGATGAGGTCGCGGATGTCGCCGCGCTTGAAGCTGAATTGTTCCCAGCGCTGGGGGCCGACGCTGGCCTGCACCTGCGCCAGGTTCTTCTCGTGACCCGTGGCGAAGTTGTCGAGACCGACAACGCGCTGGTCGAGCAGCAGCAGGGCTTCGACCAGGTTGCAGCCGATGAAGCCGGCCGCACCGGTGACGAGCCAGGTCCGGGGCTCGGCCCGCAGCTGCGTTTTCAGCGCATCGAACGCGGTCATTACAGCCTCCAGAGCCTGAAGCCCGCTGCCTTGACCGTATCCGGATCGTAGGCCGATTTGACGTCGGTGAAGGCGCCGCCTTTCTTTAGCTTGGCGGTGAGTTCGGCAAAGGATTTGTCGAGGTACTCGGTGTGCGAAACCGCGGCAATGATGGCATCGCATTCGGGCAGGTCGTCCCACGCGGTGAGCGTGATGCCGTATTCGTGCTCGGCTTCCTTCGCTTCGCCGAGCGGGTCGTTGACGTGAACATCGCAGCCGAAGGTTTGCAGCTCACGGATGACGTCGACCACCTTGGAGTTGCGCAGGTCGGGGCAGTTTTCTTTGAAGGTGAGGCCGAGCACGTTGACCTTGGCACCCTTCACCTGCACGCCGTTGGCGATCATGTTCTTCACCGTTTCCTGCGCCACGTAGGCGCCCATGCCGTCGTTGATGCGGCGGCCGGCGAGGATCACCTGCGGGTGATAGCCGAGCATGTCGGCCTTGTGGGTCAGGTAGTAGGGATCGACACCGATGCAGTGGCCGCCGACCAGACCGGGGCGGAAGGGCAGGAAGTTCCACTTGGTGCCGGCCGCCTTCAGCACTTCCAGCGTGTCGATGCCAAGACGATGGAAGATCAGCGAGAGCTCGTTCATCAGCGCGATGTTGAGGTCGCGCTGGGTGTTCTCGATCACCTTGGCCGCTTCGGCCACCTTGATCGAGCTGGCGCGGTGCACGCCGGCGGTGATCACGCTGCTGTAGAGCGCGGCCACCTTGTCGAGCGTGGCGGCATCGTCGCCCGACACGACTTTCACGATCTTGGTGATCGTCCGCTCCTTGTCGCCCGGATTGACGCGCTCGGGCGAGTAGCCGACGTGGAAATCCTGCAGCCATTTCATGCCGGACTGCTTTTCCAGGATCGGAATGCAGACCTCTTCGGTGGCGCCGGGGTAGACTGTCGATTCGTAAATGACCGTCGCGCCCTTCTTCATGTATTTGCCGACGGTGGTGCTGGATCCGACCAGCGGCGAGAAATCCGGGATATGCGCCGCGTCAACCGGTGTCGGCACGGCAACGATGATGAAGTCGGCTTTCGCCAGATCGGCCGGATCGGTGGTCACCGTCAACTGCGTGGCAGCCTTGAGATCGTCCGTCGACACTTCGCCGGTGGGGTCGCAGAATCGACGGTAGGCCTCGATTTTTTCCAGTGAAAGGTCATAGCCGATGGTGGCCGTTTTCTTGCCGAATTCCACCGCCAACGGCAGGCCCACGTAGCCCAGCCCGACAACCGCAACAACGCTCATACCTGGATTCCCCTATGAATAGAAAGTCTTTGCTCCGGCCCGGATTGTATCGAATTTATATGACGCTGCCCGGCCATGCCCTGTATCTGGCAAGCCGATGGTTCAGCAAGTGGCGTACCAGTTGGGTCCTGCTGCTGCTTGCGGCGGCGCTGCCGGTTCAGGCCGATGTCGCCGACACCCTATTGTCGGTGAAGCCGGGCGTGGTCGGCGTCGGCCTCTACAGCCCCACCAGCAGCCCGCGCGCCAACCTGATGGGGACGGGCTTTGCGGTGCTGAACGGACGCTACATCGTGTCGTGCGCCCATATATTCGTCAAACAGCCCGACACGGAAAAGAAGGAAACCTTCGCCGTCTTCGTCGGCCGCGACCGCCTGATGGCGGTGCGCCCTGCCAAACTGATCGCCACCGACAAGGCCCGCGATCTGGCGCTGCTTAAAATCGAGGGCGACCCGCTTCCCGCCCTCAAACTCGGGGATTCGGCAAGCGTGCGCGAAGGCTGGCAGCTCTATTTCACCGGCTACCCGATCGGCACGGCGCTGGGGCTCAACCCCTCCACCCACCGCGCCGGCCTCGCCGCCGTCGTGCCGATCTACACACCGGTGCCGAACATGGCGCAGGTCAACACACGCACGCTGAAACAGGCACATGAGCCTTACGAAGTGCTCGCCCTCGACGCCATCGCCTACCCCGGCAACAGCGGCAGCCCGGTATGGCACCCCGACACCGGCGAAGTGTTCGGCGTCGTCAATTCGGTCTACGTGAAGGGCGCAAAGGAAGCCGCGCTCACCGCGCCGAGCGGCATCAGCTACGCCATCCCGGTGAAGTACGTACATCAGCTGATTGAGAAGGCGCTGCCGGAAGCGAAGTAAGCGTGGACATAAATCCCTGCTTAAATCCGGGCTCCAACCGGCCCTGAGGGTAGTTAAGGTGGGGTAAACCGACAGACTCCTGTTCGGCCGTAGCAGTCATTTGACACGTCGCTCAGGTATGGCTGTTCCGACCCTCCGCGGCCGTTGGCCGTTGGCCTTTGCAGGCTCACAGACGGCTCGCCTCTAAGCGGACGTATGCACTACAAACATGATATGTGTATTCCCTATAAAGGCATGGCTAAAGAGGTGGCTGCAAGGGCGAACGAAAATGGAAAGCCTTTCCCTCGTAAGGCTGAAGCAAAGATACCTGGGGTACGCCGAGATCGGGAAAATGCGCTGCTGATATTGTGGTGGCTGATTTTTGATCCGCCCCATCAACTGAAGCATCAAGAATCTCTCGCAAGATCGACCCACCGAATATGAGCGGAGCGCCGGTGCCACTCACTCTTATAGTGCCTGCGTATAAGACTCTTGCCCCTTCAGGAATATCCAATTGCCAACGTGGTGGTGCATTAAAACGATCCATGTAGGAAAAGATATCTGTTCCGCGAGTTGGCTGGACTGTAAGGTAATAGATCCCCGGGGTGAGTACCATATAGGTCCAGCCTTCTCGGCGGGACTCGGGCGATAAAAAACGTTGGTTTTCTATACGACGGAGATGTCCCCCTGTGTCAAAACTCCCTAGGCCAAAACAAATATTGTCATCGGCCAAGTCAGCCTTGAATGGTTCATAGGGCGAATGACCGATATGGGCCTCGATTCTGAGAAGAACAATGGTTTTATGTCCAGTCAGCACGTCTTCCAACTCTCGTCCGGTAGGTGCGTCCATTGATGCGCATCCAGTCAAAATGACGTGAGTGGCAATCATCAAGAGCATGCTTTTGAAGCAGCCTGTTCTAGTCAATGGATAGGTTGGTAATTGCATCGCCTACTCTCCTTCGCTGCTATTGCCTCCAGATCGCCGCCCACATAGCGTGTTTGATCACGGCTTACTAACCCATTCTCTGAGAAAGTCGCCGTATGACTTCAAAGGTGGGCGTATGGCCCTCTCAAATCGTTGCAACCGGTCTGTGTCGTCGAATTGAATTATGAGTACATAGCGTTCACGAAGGTCTATTGCGCCGAATGCCCCGGAGTATCCAGCACCTACGGCCCATAGAAGAACTCCATGACGCACTTCCCATTCATAGACAAAAATGTGGGCATCCTCCCAGACTATCTGTGGCTCTCCGAGTCGGGCGAGTACGTTCTCTTTCGTTGTCTCCCCTAATTGAATAAACGCCAGTTGCTCCTCGGTAACCGGCGTTCCCGCAAGCACCTTGTTCTCAGGAGTGGGGATCGGAATGACGCACCCGTATAGGTATAGCGTTATGGCCGCCAATAAGAGCAACAGCAAAGATCGATGAGATTTCATCTTGTTGTCCATGATAGGCAAACCAGACTCCGAAGGGAGCAGTATGCTGCTGAGCTTCCCAGGGTCCGCATTAGGTTCGTTCCGGCATCCCGTCGTCGCAGGTCACTGGTCGCTTCTGGCCAGTTGCCGTCACTTATGACCGGTAGCCTGCTCGACCGCTTCGGCCGATGAGCGGACGATCCTGGAATGAAACAGGGTGATATCTCTTCAGCGCCAAGAGCCGACGTCAACCCCTACTTCCAACCTCGCATATTGCGGTCCGAAAAGCGTCCCTGGACCGCTTCCACACGCCTCGCAGAATACTCAGATTTACATGCCTTCGGTCAGGCTGATACCCAATCCGATCGACTGCTGTTTGTGGTTGTAGTCGATCAGCGATTCGCCGTAGCCGTTGAAATACTGCACGTAGCCTTTCAGCCGGCCATACAGCGGAAAGCTCCAGTTGAGTTTCATCGCGCCGCGATTGTCCGAGCGCTGGAAATTGTTGCGCAGCAGCAGCGAGTAGGCGTTGCGGCCCTTGCGGTACAGCACCTGCAGATCGCCGTGCCCGAGGTAATCCTCGATGTCCGGATTGTCGTCCTCATCGTGTTCCGGGATCCGGTACCAGGGCCGGATCAGCAGCGCCAGGTTGCCGCGCTCGAGCCCGACCTGCGCATAGATCCGGTTCCAGCTGCGTGACAGCACTTCGCTGCGGCCATTCGACTGATGCAGCATCCCCAGATTGAGGAAGCGCACGCGGAAATCGCCGATCTCGTAGTTCGTGCGGTAGACCAGCATTGCCTCTGGTTCGTAGTTGGTCTCGCGAAACGGCGAGGAGATGCTGTTGTTGTAGGCCTGCCAGAACGAGGTGATGGTGTAGCCGAACCACAGGTCGAGGTCGTCGTTGCCGAGCACGCCTTCTATGCCCTTGATCTTGAAGCTCAGCTGCAATTCGGCCTCAAGCGGATCGAGGCCCAGATCGGGCTGGACGAACGCGTTGTGGAACGGCGTATTGTTGGGTGAGCTGCTGTACTTGAGCGGCAGAAAATAATTGGGTCGGTGTGGCCGGAACAGGAAGGCGCCGCGCTTGGCGTCGTCGTCGAGTTCCCAGTGGCGCGACAGCGCCGACAACAGGTCGTTTTCATCGGCATCTTCGTCCGGCTGCGCCGCCGTTGCGGGACGTCCGGGCTGCACGGCTGCGGGTACAGCCACCTGCTGCACGGGCTCGGCCTCGGGTACAGGGCGTCCGGACACGCGGTCGTAGCACGCCAGCCGCTCGGCATCGCCCGGAATCGCGCTGCAGCCGGCCAGCTCGGCCACCGTGGCGGCGTGCGCCGGGCTGGCCAGGCCGGCACCCAACAGCAGCATGGCCAGGGCTTGCGCAGGACGATGGACGCTCACGATGCCCCGCCTATTCCAGAACGACGCTGAAGCCGGGCTCGGGCGCCATCGCGTCCCAGCCGAACTGCGTCTGCAAATCGGCAGCGAAGCCGGTTGCCACGGTCTCCTCGCCGTGCACGACGAACACGCGGCGCGGCTTGCTGCGGAAATGCCCCAGCCAGGCGAGCAATGCGGTGCGGTCGGCGTGGGCCGACAGGCCGCCCAGCGTGTAGAGGTCGGCGCGCACCGGGATGTCCTCGCCCAGCAGGCGCACGCGCTTGGCGCCGTCGACCAGACGGCGGCCGAAGGTGCCGGCGGCCTGGAAGCCGGTGATCAGGATGGTCGATTCGCGGCGCGGCAGGTTGGCGCGCAGGTGGAACTTGATGCGCCCGGCCTCGCACATGCCGCTGGCCGAAATGATGACGGCGCCGCCGGTGATGCGGTCGAGCGACTTCGATTCCTCGACGTCCTCGACGAAATTGAGCTTGCGGAAATGCGCGGCGCCGCCGTGTTTGCCCATCAGCGCATGGGTCTCAGCATCCAGCAGTTCCATGTGCTTGTAGGTAATTTCAGTGGCGGCGGTGGCCATCGGCGAATCGACGAACACGGTGAGCTTGGGAATGCGGCCCTGCCGGGTCAGGTCGGCCAGCAGGTAGAGCATGTCCTGGGTGCGGCCCACCGCAAAGGCGGGGATGACGACGTTGCCGCCCTTTTTCTCGATGGTGTTGTTGATCGCCTCCACCAGTTCGTCCTGCGTCGCTTCCATGCTCTTGTGGTCGCGGTTGCCGTAGGTCGATTCGACCACCAGGTAGTCGGCGTCATGGATGTGTGCGGGGTCACGCAGCAGCGGCCGCGAAGGCTGGCCGAGGTCGCCGGAAAACACGATCTTGCGCCGGCCCGCACCTTCGCCCACCCACACCTCGACGATCGCCGAGCCGAGGATGTGGCCGGCGTCGCGGAAGGTGCAGCGCACCTGCGGATGCGGCGCAATTTCCAAATCGTAGTCGATCGGGTTCAGCTGCTTCAGCGAAGCCTGCGCCTGCGCCACGGTGTACAGCGGCGCGATGTCGCGCGGCGGCAGCCCGCGTTTCTTGTCGCGCCGGTCCATGTCCTTGCGGAAGCGATTGAGGTTGGCGTATTCGGCTTCCTTTTCCTGGATGTGCGCCGAGTCCGGCAGCATCACCGCCAACAAGTCGCAGGTGGCGCGGGTGGTGTGGATCGTGCCGCGGAAGCCCATCGCGACCAGGCGCGGCAACAGGCCGGAGTGGTCGATGTGGGCATGGGTGAGGAGGACGAAATCGAGGCTGCGCGGATCGAAGGAAAACGCGCGCTGGTTCTTGGCGCGCGTTTCGCGCCCACCCTGGAACATGCCGCAGTCGACCAGGAAACGCACGCCGTCCGCTTCGACCAGATAGCTGGAACCGGTGACTTCGCGTGCTGCGCCGAGGAAAGTGATTTTCATAGTGAGCGTCCTTCGCCTGCCTCTTCGTAGGTCTTGCCGTCGCGGATATGGTAAATGCGTTTGAAGGTGGGAATGATTTTTTCGTCGTGGGTGACGACGATGATCGCGGTCTGGAACTCCTGCGCCAGGCGGTTGAGGATCTTCACCACGGTGAGCGCGCGTTCGCTGTCGAGCGGCGCGGTCGGCTCGTCGGCGAGGATGATCGGCGGCTTGTTGGCCAACGCGCGCGCGATCGACACCCGCTGTTGCTCGCCGCCGGACAGTTCGGCAATGCGCGCCTGTGCGCGGTGCTGCACGTCGAGCGCGGTGAGCATTTCCAGCGCGATGGCGCGTGCTTCGGCATTGGGCAGGCCGGCCAGCATTGGCAGCAGCGCGACGTTGTCGGTGGCGTCCAGAAACGGGATCAGGTACGGCGCCTGGAACACAAACCCGATTCGATCGCGCCGCAGCGCGCGCAGGTCGTCGGTTTTCCAGCCGTTGTCGTAGATCACTTCGCCGCCGAGGGTGAATTTCCCGGCGGTCGGCTCGATCACCGCGCCCAGGCATTTCAGCAGCGTGGACTTGCCGGAGCCGGAAGGGCCGATCAGCCCCACCACTTCGCCCGGATACACGATCATGTCGACGCCTTTCAGCGCGTCGACCGCTGCGCTGCCGTGGCCATAGCGCTTGGTGATGCCTTCGATCAGGATCGCCGGTTGAATTGAAGCCGCGTCAGCCACCGATCGCCTCCGCCGGATCAATCTTGAGCGCCGCACGGATCGCCAGTACCGAGGCCAGCGCGCACACCACCAGCGTCAGCACGAGGGCGCGCACCGCGTCGCCGTTTTCCAGCAGCACGTATTTAGGAAAGGCCGGCGCCCATAAGGTGGCGGCGAACTTGCCGACGAAGAAGCCGATCACGCCGAGGCCCAGCGCCTCCTGCATGATCATCGCGGCGATGGTGCGGTCGCGGGTGCCGATCAGTTTGAGCACGGCGATTTCCTTGATCTTGCCGAGCGTCATCGTATAGATGATGAAGGCGACAATGGCCGCACTCACCACCGCCAGGATCATCAGGAACAGCCCGATCTGCTTGGCGGCGGTGGCAATCAGCTTGGCCACCAGGATGTCTTCCATGTCGTCGCGCGTGTAGGCCGTATAGCGCTGCCAGCGCGCAATGGTGTCGGCCACGGCGCGCGCATCCGCGCCCGGCTGCAGCCGCAGCAGTACCGCGTTGACCTTGTGGCTGGAGGCCTGGATCGCCTGCACTGCTTCCAGCACACCGGGCTGGCCGGGGCGGTTGACCGCGGGGTTGGCTTCGAGCCGCTTGCGGTCCTCGACGATGGCGTCGTTGTCTTTCAGGAACTGCGCTTCCTGCGCGTCTTTCAGCGGGATGAACAGCATCGGGTCGCCGCCGGAGGACACCATGCGCCGGGTGAGTCCGACCACCGTGTAGTCGTTGCGGCGGATCCGCACCACGTCGCCGACCGCAAAGCCGGTCTTGGCATCGGCCACCGCCTCGTAATGCGCGCGGGCGATCGGGCGGCCCGCCACCAGGAAGGCCGGGGCGCCCGGCTTGTCAGGCTCGAATCCCGCAACCATCACGCGCTGCGACTGCCCCTGGTGCGACACCTGCATCGTCAGGTAGGCGACGTTGCCGGTCTGGGCCACGCCCTCGAGTCCGGCCAACGCGCGGTAGAGATCGTCCGGCACCGAGGACGGCTCGGCGAACGGGCCGAGCGTGTGCTGCTGCACCACCCAGACGTCGGCGTCGACCGCGCGCAGCAGCACCTTGGCGTCGTCGACCATGCCGCGGTAGACCCCGGCCATGGTCAGCGTCACGCCGATCAGGAGGCCCAGTCCGAGCCCGGTCAGCAGATAACTTTTAAGGTGGTGCGCAATGTCGCGCCGCGCAAGATTGATCATGGGCAGCGCCCGTTCAGCGCGGCGTCAGCCGTTGTTCGCGCACCCGCACACCGTCGTCGAGCTGCTTCGCGCTGTAGACGATGAAGCGATCGCCCGACGCAAGGCCCGAGACGATCTGCACCCGCTCCACGGTCTGCACGCCGGGTTGCACCGGCTGGAAGCGCGCGCGGCCCTGCTCGATGCGCCACACGCCGGGCGTGCCCTGATGCTGCGTGAGCGCAGCGCGCGGCACGGCGAGCACGCCCTTGGCACCGGGGAGCCGGATGGTCACTTCCGCCAGTTCGCCCAGATAGAGTTGCGCCGGTGCGGGATCGAAAGCCACGTTGACGATCCTTTCCTCGGTCAGCGCGTCGCTCTGCAGGTCGATCCGCACCACCCTGCCCGGCAGCGCCGAGCCTGGCGCGGAACGCAGCACGATGTCCGCCGCCTGCCCCACGACGACCCCTTCGGCGCGCGCCTGGTCGACGCGGGCACGCACCCACAATTGCGTCGGATCGACCAGCCGCAGCACCGCCTGCCCGGCGACCACGTTGGTGCCGGGTTCGGCTTCGCGCGCCGTCACCACGCCATCGATCGGGCTGACCAGCGCCAGGCTCTGTCGCACTTGCTCGATGCCGCGCAGGTCGGCCTCGGCGCGTCCGATCTCGCGCTGCGCAGCCACCGCATTGGCGCGCGCCGCCGCCAGCGCGGCGTCCGCCGCGGCGACTTCGTGGCGGCGGCTGTCGGCCATTTCCTTGGCGACGAAGTTTTGCCGCTGGAGCGCCTGATAGCGTTCGCTGTTGACCTGTGCCAGCCGGGCGCGGCTGTCTGCTTCCGCCACCTGCGCCTGGCTTGCCTGCGCCGACTGGCGCGCCCGCGCGGCGGCGCTGCGGGCCGCCTCGGCCCGCGGGCCGAGATCCACCGGGTCGAGTTCGGCCAGCAGCTGGCCGGCCACGACGCGATCACCCTGGTCGACCCGCACGCTCAACAGCCGGCCGGCCTGGATCGGCCCGACTGCATAGGCATGCCGCGCTTCCACAGTGCCGATGCCGAACACGCCGGGGTTGAGGTCGGCCAGCGTCGCCTCGGCAGTTTCCACGCCCACTGGAGCGAGCGGCCCGCGGGTGGCAAGCAGCCACACAAAGGCCGTAATGAAGGCAAGAGCGCCCAGGGTCAGAAACAGGCAGCGGCGGCTCGGTTTGAATGCAAGCGTGGACTTCATGACAAGCTAGCGTTGGGTATTGAGGGCGGGGGTGCGGATCTGGTACGTCGCATGGCAGCTGACGCATTTTTGCAGCGTGGCCGACAACTGGGTGAGGCTGTAGCTCACATCTCCCAGGGTTTCGGCATCGAGGGCCATCTGGTCGAAATCGCGGTGAACCGAATTGCCGAGCTGGCGGAATTCCATCGGCAGCTTGGCGCGCAGGCTGGGCGGCACCGCGTGCCCCATATGCTGGCCGACCGCGCGTGAAGCCTTGGCCGCGGCAGGCATGTCCTGCCTGGCCAGCGCAGCAGTCATTTTCTGCACGGCATCGAGGAACTGGCGCATTTCATCCAGGATGATGGCGCGTTCTTCAGGGGTCAGCGGCAGCACCACGCGTGCGTCATGGCCGGGTGCGTACGCGTGTGCATCTGGGCCCGCGGCAAGCGCGGCGTGGCTTCCGAGTAGAAACAGCAGGGGGATCAATTGCGTTTTCATGGGGCGGGCTCCTGGGAAGCGTGTGGACGTACGGCCTGCAGAAAGACCGGGAAGGTGCGGGCGGCTTCGGCTGCGAGGGTGCGCTTGCCGCGCAGAATCGAGCTTTGCATGACCAGCCCCTGGATCATGCCGATATAGAGGGTTGCCGCGGCATGGGTGTCGAGGTCGGCCCGTACCCGTGCTTGCGCTTGCGCCGCCTGCAGCAGGCCGGCGATTTTCGCCTCATAGCCCAGCATGATTTCGGTCACCATCTGGCGCAGCGCACTGCTGCGGCCATGCAGATGCTCGGACATCAGCACGCGCGGAATCGCCGGATGGCCCTCGATAAAGGCGATGTGGGCGAAAAACATGCGTTCCAGGGCGTCGAGCGGATCGTGCCCCTGCTCGGCGGCACGGCCGAGCACAGCCATCAGCCGGTCGCGCACCCATTGCATCACCGCCAGCCAGATTGCATCCTTGCTGGGGAAGTGGCGGAACACGGCGCCTTGCGTCAACCCCATCGCCTGCGCCATGTCCTGCGTGGTGATGTCGTCGACCCCCTGTTTGGCGGCGAGATCCAGCGTGACGCGGATGATTTCCTCGCGCCGCGCGTCTGCGCCCAGGCGCTTGCGGATGGTTTCCTCGGACATGACCCCAACCAAGATAGTGACTGATTACTATCTTAGTCGCGCGATCGCCCCAGGTCAAGCACGGCGTCTTCGGCTCGGATCAGACGGCGGGATTGACCAGGCAGGCCAGTATCCCATCGGCCAATCCGCGCATTTCATCCGCACCCGTCACATAGGGCGGCATGACATAGACGGTGTTGCCGATCGGCCGAATGAACAGGCCCTGCGCCAGCGCCGCCCGATGAAAACGGTTGGCAAACCCCGGTGTGGCGTCGGCCACGTCAAACGCCCAGATCATCCCGAGATGGCGGAAATGCCGCACCCGGGAGTGAGCAGCCACTTCCGCCAGAATGCCGGTATATTCGGCCGATTTCAGCCAATTGGCGGCAATCACATCGTCCTGCTCGAAAATGTCGAGCACCGCCAGCGCGGCCCGGCAGGCGAGCGGATTGCCGGTGTAGGAGTGCGAGTGCAGGAAGCCGCGCGCGGTGGCATCGCCATAAAACGCGGCATAGACGGCGTCGGTCGTCTGCACCGCCGACAGCGGCAGATAGCCGCCGGTGATGCCCTTGGACAGACAGATGAAATCGGGGCGGACGGCGGCCTGCTCACAGGCAAACATCGTCCCGGTTCGACCGAAACCCACGGCGATCTCATCGGCGATCAGGTGCACCTGATATTGGGTACACAGCTCACGTGCCCGCTGGAGATAGATTGGGTGGTACATGGCCATCCCGGCCGCCCCCTGCACCAGCGGCTCGACAATGAAGGCTGCAGTGGTCGCGGCGTGTTCGGCCAGATGCGCTTCCAGCGCATCGGCGCAGCGGTGCGCACAGGCCTCGGCCGATTCACCAGGCTCGGCCAGCCGCGCGTCCGGCGTGGGCACCTGCACCGTATGCCGCAGCAGCGGCGCGTAGGTGTCCTTGAAAAGCGCAATGTCGGTCACCGACAGCGCGCCGACAGTCTCACCGTGGTAGCCATTTTTAAGGCTGATGAAGCCGTTTTTCTCCGCCTGGCCTGCGTTTCGCCAGTAGTGAGCGCTCATCTTCAGCGCGATTTCAGTGGCCGAGGCGCCGTCCGAACCGTAAAACGCGTGGCCGAGCCCGGTCAGCCGGCCCAGTCGCTCGGACAGTGACACCACCGGCTCGTGGGTGGCACCGGCCAGCATCACGTGCTCGATTTTGCCGAGCTGGTCGGTGATCGCGGCATTGATGCGCGGATTGCAATGACCAAACAGGTTGACCCACCAGCTGGAAATCGCGTCCAGGTAGCGCCGACCGTCCGGATCGATCAGCCAGGGTCCCTCGCCACGGGCGATCGCCAGCGGGGGCGCGGCTTCCAGCTGTTTCATCTGGGTGCAGGGGTGCCAGACGGCGGCACGGGTACGACTTAAAAGATCGCTCATGGACTTGAAATTGTGACCTTGCGCCCCTACTATTAGCACTCGATAGCGGCGAGTGCTAACAACGCGCCCGCCGCTTCTCTAATTTTCGGGCAGCCAAAGCTGCCGGTTATCAACTTATCAACGTTACCGCAATGGAGACTTTGCAATGAAAATCCGTCCTCTGCACGACCGAGTGATTGTCAAGCGCATGGAAGAAGAGCGCAAGACCGCTTCCGGAATCGTCATCCCCGACACCGCCACCGAGAAGCCCGACCAGGGTGAAGTCATCGCCGTCGGCGCCGGCAAGAAAGACGACCAGGGCAAGCTGATCCCGCTCGACGTTAAAGTCGGCGACCGCGTGCTGTTTGGCAAATACGCCGGCCAGGCCGTCAAGGTCGAAGGCGACGAGCTGCTGGTGATGCGCGAAGAAGACATCATGGGCGTGGTCGAGAAGTGACGCAGATGTCCGCGCTTCGGCGCGGAAACAGCTGCGTCATCCCGGCGAAGGCCGGGAACCAGCCCAATTAAACTGGATTCCGGCGCGTGTGCCCTTCAGGGTATTGCCGGAATGACGAATTCAAGAGATTTAAGGAGTTAAAACATGGCTGCAAAAGACGTACGTTTTGGTGATTCCGCCCGTCACCGCATGGTGGCAGGTGTCAACGTTCTGGCTGACGCCGTTAAAGTGACCCTGGGCCCGAAAGGCCGCAACGTGGTGCTCGACCGTTCCTACGGCGCCCCCACCGTGACCAAGGACGGCGTATCAGTCGCCAAGGAAATCGAGCTGAAGGACAAGCTGGAGAACATGGGCGCGCAGATGGTCAAGGAAGTCGCTTCCAAAACCTCCGACGTCGCCGGCGACGGCACCACCACGGCGACCGTGCTGGCACAGTCCATCGTCAACGAAGGCATGAAGTACGTGGCCGCCGGGATGAACCCGATGGACCTCAAGCGCGGCATCGACAAGGCTGTGATCGCGATCACCGCCGAGCTGAAGAAAATCTCGGTGCCCTGCACCAGCAGCAAGGAAATCGCCCAGGTCGGCTCCATTTCCGCCAACTCCGATTCCTCGATCGGCGACATCATCGCTGCCGCGATGGACAAGGTCGGCAAGGAAGGCGTGATCACGGTTGAAGACAGCTCGGGTCTGGATAACGAGCTCGACGTTGTCGAAGGCATGCAGTTCGACCGCGGCTACCTGTCGCCCTACTTCATCAACAACCCCGACAAGCAGATGGCGATCATGGACGATCCCTTCATCCTGCTGTTCGACAAGAAGATCTCCAACATCCGTGATCTGCTGCCCGTACTGGAGCAAGTCGCCAAGGCCGGCAAGCCGCTGATGATCGTCGCCGAAGACGTCGACGGCGAAGCGCTTGCCACGCTGGTGGTCAACAACATCCGCGGCATTCTCAAGACCTGCGCCGTCAAGGCCCCGGGCTTCGGCGACCGTCGCAAGGCAATGCTGGAAGACATGGCCATCCTCACCGGCGGCACCGTGATTGCCGAAGAAGTCGGTCTGAGCCTGGAGAAAGCCCAGCTGACCGACCTCGGCCGCGCCAAGCGCATCGAGATCGGCAAGGAAAACACCACCATCATCGACGGCGCCGGCGATGCCAACGCGATCAAGGGTCGCATCACCCAGATCAACAAGCAGATCGACGAAGTGACCAGCGACTACGACAAGGAAAAGCTGCAGGAGCGCAAGGCCAAGCTGGCCGGCGGCGTCGCCATCATCAAGGTGGGCGCGGCGACCGAAGTCGAGATGAAAGAGAAGAAGGCCCGTGTCGAAGACGCGCTGCACGCCACCCGTGCCGCCGTTGAAGAAGGCGTCGTTCCCGGCGGCGGCGTCGCGCTGCTGCGCGCCAAGGCCGCTGCGGCCAAGGTGAAGGGCGACAACCACGACCAGGACGCCGGCGTGAAGATCGTGCTGCGCGCGATCGAAGAGCCGCTGCGTCAGATCGTCAAGAACTGCGGCGAAGAGCCCTCGGTCGTCGTCAACAAGGTGCTGGAAGGCAAGGGCAACTTTGGCTACAACGCCGGTACCGGCGAATTCGGCGACATGATGGCGATGGGCGTGCTGGATCCGACGAAAGTCACCCGCATCGCGCTGCAGAACGCTGCGTCGATCGCCAGCCTGATGCTGACCACCGACTGCATGGTGACCGACCTGCCGGAAGACAAGTCATCGGCCCCGATGGGCGGCGGCGACATGGGTGGTATGGGCGGCATGGGCGGCATGGGCATGATGTAATAAAGTCCGTACGCGCGCCGATCGGCCTGCCACCGGGCAGGCCGCCGGCACCGCAATCAAGACAGCCCCGCCTCGTGCGGGGCTTTTTCATTCAATTCGGCTATCATTTTTGCAATTTGGGGAGCCCGCCATGCAACGTGCCGCACGCGAATACGCCCGCAGTCTCCGCCAGCACCGCCGCTGGCTGGAACGCATGCGCGCGCGCGGCCTGCCGGTCGACGCACTTGCGCCCAACCGTTTTCGCAAGCAACTGCGCACCGGTGGCTGCGGCCACGCGCGCTGCTGGCTGTGCCACGGCGACAAGCTGGCCAAACGGCCGTCGCCGCGCCAGCGGCGCGCACTCGCCGCCGGCCGCGACGGGCTGGCGCAGCTCGAGGGCGGATCGCCGGCATGAACGCGCTGCAGATCGTCGATCTCGGCGAACACTTCGACGCCGCGTTGCTGGAGCAGACCTACCGCGACGTCTATCTGCCCGCCTTCCCGTTGCCCGACGAACAGGAACACCCCGACATCTGGACCCCGCGACTGGTCGATCCGAACGCGCACCCGCGCCTCGCCTTCCTGGTGGCGGGCCACGCGCTCGACGATCCGCAGGCGCGCGAGCCACTGGCGCTGCTGGTCGCGGAATATTACGCGGCGAGCCGCTGCGTGCTGGTGAGCTACCTCGCCGTGGTGCCCGGCGCGCGCGGGCAGGGCCTGGCACATCGACTGTTCGATGCGCTGACGGCGCGGCTGCACGCTGGCCGCTTTGGCGAACCGGGGCAGATCGCCGCCGTGCTCGCAGAAATCCATGACCCGCAGCGCATCCACGCAGACGACGACGTAATCGACCCGGCTGCCCGCGTCGAAGTGATGGCGCGGCTCGGGGCGCGCCGGCTGCCGGTCGACTATGTGCAGCCGGCGCTGGAACCCGGCAAAGAGGCCAGCCACGACCTGTGGCTGGTGACGTTTCCGGCACGCGCGGGCGGGCGCGCCCATTTCGGACCCGAGGGGCTGCAAACTTTTCTGATCGAGTTTTACCAGACGCTGGGCTGCGCTGACCCTGAGCACGACCCGGCGTTTGCGGCCACCTTCGCCAGCGTGCGGCGGCTCACGGAACGCGTGGGCGCGGGGCTGCCGTTTCACGAACCGCTCGAGCGCCGGGTGCGTTCGTGTCTGCGCGTGCAGCAGGCCGCGGTGGCGTTCCAGTATCTGGCGGCCGATCCGCTCGCCGCCGCGGTGACGAACTGCCCGCCGGAAGCCGTGCTGTGCCGGCATTTTCATTCCTGCGAGAAGGACCTGCTTTCGCATGCGTTCCGCCGGCCACCGCCGATGCGCACCTACTGCGTACCCAACGCACACGCCGTCGACGAGGATCCCTACACCCTGCACTGCGAGATCGTGTTCCCGGAAAGCCTGCGTTTTGAAAGCGAAGGCGAGGTCTTCACGCTGCGTCGCCAGGGTCCGGCATGCGCCGAAGCCAGCGTGTCGTTCAGTCGCGGCGACTTTCTGCAATCCGGGCGCGGCATCCTCAATCTGGTGGTCCACTTCGATCTCAAGGGCGACACCACGCTCGGCGAATACGAACTGCTCTCGCTGACCAAGCTGTGGTGCCCGCCCGACGACAGCGAGCAGCTGCTGCTCGGCGCCGCCCGCTTCGAATGCGGCGGCATCGCCTATTCGCTGGATGAACTGGCGCGCACCCATCTGTTTGCCTCAGCGCCGGTGCCACGACCGAGGCCGCTCGGCGGCTGCCTGCAGATCGTCTTCAGCGAAACCGCCGGACGCGACGCCACCCAGCTTGTGGCCAGCGAGACGCGATGGGGCGACGTCAGCGCGCGCGAACTGTTCGACGCGCTGCAAGCGCCAGACGCAACGTGGCCGGAGCAGCAGGTGCCGGCGCTGCGTGCGGTGGCCTGCCTGCTGCAGAACATCCTCGACATCGAGAACGTCGACCGCAACGAACTGACGGACATGCTGGACGGCATCGACGCCGGCGACAGCGCGGTCACCGCCATTCATCGCGGCATGCTGTTCTCGATTTCGCTGAACGACCGCCTGTTCGAGGACAAGGGCGCGACCATCGGCATCAGTCCCTATCTGCTGTTGCCGCAGGCCGCCCTGCTGCACAACGAGAGCGTGCTGCTGGATGCGCATGCGCTGCTGCGCCAGACCGGTCGCGTCAACGACCTGATCAATGAGGCGACGAAAAACCCCGACGACGCGGCCGCCCAGGCCAGGGCCGATGCATTGCGCGGCGCGCTGGTCGAGGCCGTGCGCAGCGAATCGCTGGCCGGCCTGCCCGGCAGTCCGGACTGGCTGATCCGCAGTGTGATCGGTTGGCTGTGGCGGCGCTACGAAAAGGCGCGCGCCGCGTCCACCGAGCCGTCGCGGCTGGTATCCGCCTTTGTCGCGGAAATCGACCAGGCGCTGCGCGAAGGCACCGCGAACCATGCCCGCGAAAAACTCGGCCAGTGGCTCGACCGCGACATGCTCGGCAACGTGTTCCAGTATGTGTCGGAGCGCTGGATATTCGACGAGGGCGGCAAGGACCGCGGCCTCGACAGCCTGCGCGAGGTGCTGCGCAGCAACCTCGACAACCTCGACGCCCGCATCGCCGACGCCAAGAATCGTCACGGCGAATGGTTCAACAGCAACATCGCCGTCATCGGTCTGGTGTTCACGCTGTTCCAGCTCATTCCGCTCGAGCGCAGCGTGGGCCTGTTCGAAACGCAGATCGGCGCCACCTCCGGCGTGCCGGGACTGATCGTGTGGATCGGCACCGGTACCGCCCTGATGCTGACGCTGCTGTGGCGGCGCATGCTGGCGCTGGTGTATATGCGCGCGCTCGGCCACGTCGCGCGCACCAGTGCGGCGACCTGGCTGAACGCCAGCACGGTGGCCCGCACATGAGCGCTGCGCTGCCGCTCGCCAACAGCCTGCACCGCGCCACGCTCGACGCGCTGCGGCGGCAGGCACCGTTTGCGGCGATGCACGAAAACGAGGTGTTGTGGCTGGTGCAGCGGCTGTCGGTGGCGTATTTTTCGCGCGACGCGACGCTGCTGGCGCCGGCCGACACGGCGCCCGATTCGCTTTTTATCATCAAGCAGGGCACCGTCAGCGGCGACACGGCGGACGGGCAGACCGTGCTGCAGTTGGCCACTGGCGAGATGTTTCCGCTGGGCGCGCTGCTCGCCGGGCGCGGCGCCGCCAACCGCTACGTCGCGGCGACCGACACCTTCTGCTATCTGCTGCCCGCTGCCGATTTCCACACGCTGCTGGAAACGAGCACCGAGTTCAACGATTTCTGCACCCGCCGCATCGCCAGCCTGCTGGAGGAATCGCAGCGCGCGGTGCAGGCCGAATACGCGCTGGCGCTGGACGATGACGGCCGCTTTGCGCGCCCGCTGGCCAGCCTGGTGCGACGCGCCCCGCTGGCGACGCTGGCCACCACGCCGCTGGCCGAGGCGCTGGGGGCGATGGAAGCCGCCCGCATCGGCTCGGTGGTGGTCACTGACGAGGCCGGCCAGCCCATCGGCATCCTTACGCTGAAGGATATCCTGGGGCGCGTGACGCTGGCTGGCGTGCCGCTCGCCACCCCGATCAGCGCGGTGATGACGCCGCAGCCGGCAACGCTCGGAGCCGATGCGCCGGTGGCCGATGCGCTGGTGCTGATGGCACGCGAAGGCATTCATCACATCCCGCTGGTGCGCGACGGCCGGCTGGTCGGCGTGATTTCCGAAAAGGACGTGTTCGCGCTACGCCGCCTGTCGGTGGAGGGCATCACCGCCGCGATTGCCCGCACCGACGACCCCGCCCGCCTGCCCGCGCTGGCGACCGACATCGGCGACCTGGCGCACAGCCTGCTGGCGCAGGGCATGGACGCGGAAAATCTCACCGCGATCATTTCCAGCCTCAACGACCGCCTCACCGAACGGCTGATCGCGCTCGAAAGCGAACACGATGACGCACTCGTCGGGCTGAACTGGTGTTGGCTGGCGCTGGGTTCGGAAGGCCGCATGGAGCAGACGCTGGCCACCGACCAGGATAACGCGCTGATCTTCGCCGCCGCCGACGATGGGCAGCGCGAGGCGCTGCTGGCCTTTGCGCTGCGGGTCAACCGGCGGCTCGACGCCTGCGGCTTTCCGCTGTGCCGCGGCGACATCATGGCGAGCAATCCGAAGTGGTGCCTGTCACTGGTCGACTGGCAGCAGCAGTTCACCCAGTGGATCGATCACGGCAGTCCCGACGCGCTGCTGCACGCCAGCATTTTTTTCGATTTTCGTCCGCTGACCGGCGATGCTGCACTGGCGCTCGAGCTGCGTGCCTGGCTTAACCGGGCGGCACAAAGGAACCCGCGCTTCCTCCACCAGATGGCCGGTAACGCGCTGCGCAATCGCCCGCCGCTGGGCCTGGTGCGCGATTTCGTGCTGTCGGAGGACGATGCCCATCCGCATACGATCGACCTCAAGCTCAACGGCGCCATGCCTTTCGTCGATGCGGCACGCATTTTCGCGCTGGCCGCCGGCAGCCCGCAGACCAACACCGCCAAGCGGCTGCGCGAAGCCGCGCGCGCGCTGAACATTCCCGATACCGAACTGGCCGACTGGAATCGCGCATTCCATTTTCTGCAGTTGCTGCGCCTGCGTCACCAGCACGGGCAGCAGCGCGCCGGCCAGACGCCTGACAACCATCTCAATCCCGACACGCTGAATCCACTCGACCGCCGCATCCTGAAGGAGGCGCTGCGTCAGGCGCGCAAGGTGCAGGCGCGTCTGGCGATGGACTATCACTTGTGATCTGGCCGTTTGCCAAACCCCTGCCGCCGCTGGATGCGGAGAGCAGCGCGCGGCGCGACGCGCTGATCCGGGATAAAACCGATCTCAAACAGCCGCTCGCAACTCTGCGCTGGTGTGTGGTCGACACCGAAACCGGCGGGCTCGATGCAGAGCGCGACCCGCTGCTGTCGATCGGCGCGGTGGCGATCGAACACGGCCGCATTGCGCTGGAGACCAGCCTGGAAGTCGGCCTGACGCAGGCCCATTCGACCGCGGAATCCAACATCCTGATCCACGGCATCAGCGACAGCGAGCAGCGCGCCGGTGATCCGCCGCACCGCGCGCTGCTCGACTGGCTGGAATTCGCCGGCGCCGCACCGCGGGTGGCCTTCCACGCGGCCTTCGACCAGGCGGTGCTGCAGCGCGCCGAACGCGAACACCTCGGCGTATCCACCGCGGCGCCATGGTTCGATGCCGCCGTCGTCGCGCCGCTGCTGTTTCCCGACGCCGCGCCACACTGCCGCCAGCTCGACGACTGGCTGGCGCATTTCGGCATTGCGGTCTTCGCGCGCCACGGCGCGCTGGCCGACGCCTATGCCACCGCCGAACTCTGGCTGGTGCTGTTGGACACTGCGCAACGCAACCACATCACCACTGCGCATCAGCTGCGCGGACTGCTGCGCGCCCGCCGCTGGCTATCAGCAAATTAGCGTTAACTAATCTGTTTGTAGGCCTCGTCACATTTCCATAAACTCCGCGCACGCGCGATACATATTAATAAAGGCGCGTTCCCCACTCACGCTCACGGAGGAATTGCCATGCAGTTGTCGGAGAAACATCAGGAGTACTGGCAGAGGAACCTGCGGTTAACCGCGATCCTGCTCGCCATCTGGTTCGTGGTGACATTCGTCGTCATCTTCTTTGCTCCCCAGCTCAATGAGATCGTCATATTAGGTTTCCCCTTCGCCTTCTACATGGGCGCACAGGGTTCCCTGATCATCTATGTCCTGATCATCTGGTTCTACGCTCGCCGCATGAACCAGCTGGACAATGAATATGGCGTGCAAGAGGGAGAAGAACAATGACCACCCAAACCCAAAGCCAGTTCTTCCAGCAACTCAAGAAGTACTACACCTTCTACACCGGCGGCTTCATCGCCTTCGTCATCGTGCTCGCGATCCTGGAGCAGATGGGCCTTCCTCCCAAGTGGATCGGCTTCATCTTCCTGGGCGCCACCATCGCCCTGTATGCCGGCATCGGCATCATGTCGAAAACCGCCGATGTCTCGGAATACTACGTCGCCGGCCGCCGTGTTCCTGCCATATTCAACGGCATGGCAACCGGCGCCGACTGGATGTCGGCGGCGTCCTTCATCGGCATGGCGGGTACCCTGTACCTCGCCGGCTATGACGGCCTCGCCTTCGTGTTGGGCTGGACCGGCGGCTATGTGCTGGTGGCGCTGTTCCTTGCGCCCTACCTGCGCAAGTTCGGCCAGTTCACCATCCCCGACTTCCTGGGCGCACGCTATAACGGCAACCTGCCCCGCACCATCGGTGTGCTCGCCGCCATCATCTGCTCCTTCACCTATGTGGTGGCGCAGATCTACGGCGTCGGCATCATCACCGCCCGCCTCACCGGCATCGAGTTCCAGTACGGGGTGTTCCTCGGTCTGGCCGGCATCCTGGTGTGCTCCTTCCTCGGCGGCATGCGCGCGGTGACCTGGACCCAGGTCGCGCAGTACATCATCCTGATCATCGCCTACATGATCCCGGTGGTGTGGCTGTCGATGAACCATACCGGCAACCCGGTGCCGCAAGTCGCCTACGGCCAGGTGCTGCAGCAGGTGACGCAGCTGGAAAACGAATTCAACAATCCCGAGACCACCCGGGGCGCAGCCGAAGCGTCGGCGCGTGCGGCCTACAAGGCGCAGCAGGATTCGTTCGACGCCAAAATCGCGGCGCTGGACGAAGCCGTGGCGGCAGGCACCGGCGATGCCTTCATCGCAGCGCAGCGTGCCGAAGCCGGCAATCCTGCGGATTTCCCGACCACCGCCGACGCGCTCAAAGAGCAGTGGAAGAAATCGGCTGACGCCGCCAAGGGCAAGACCGGTCCGGTTTCGGCGCACGCCACCGCTTTCGCCGGCAAGGGGGCCGAAGCGACACTGCTGAGGACCAACCCCAACGCCACCGAAGCCGAAATCGCCGCAGCCCGGGCCGAAGACGAGGAGGCCTCCAACATCAAGCGCCGCAACTTCATCGCACTGGTGCTGTGCCTGATGGTCGGTACCGCTTCGCTGCCGCACATCCTGATGAGGTACTACACCACGCCGTCGGTGCGTGAAGCGCGCAAGTCGGTGTTCTGGTCGCTGTTCTTCATCTTCCTGCTGTACTTCACCGCGCCTGCGCTGGCGGTGCTGGTCAAGTTCGAGGTGTACAACAATCTGGTCGGCTCGTCGTTCGCATCACTGCCAGCCTGGGTCGCAAACTGGTCGGCGGTGGATGCGACGCTGATGAAGATCGTCGACATCAACCTAGACGGCATCGTGCAGCTCGCCGAAATCACCATCGGCGGCGACCTCATCGTGCTGGCCACCCCGGAGATCGCAGGCCTGCCCTACGTGATCTCGGGCATGGTGGCGGCGGGCGGTCTGGCAGCCGCGCTGTCGACGGCTGACGGCCTGTTGCTGACCATCGCCAACGCGCTGTCGCACGACGTCTATTACAAGATGATCGATCCGAAGGCGTCCACGGTGCGCCGTCTGACCATCTCCAAGGGCCTGCTGGTGTTGGTGGCGCTGTTCGCTGCGTACACCGCCTCGCTGAAACCGGGTGACATCCTGTTCCTGGTCGGCGCGGCGTTCTCGCTGGCGGCGTCAGCGTTCTTCCCGGCGCTGGTGCTTGGCGTGTTCTGGAAGCGCGCCAACTACCTTGGCGCGGTCATCGGCATGCTCGCCGGCCTGGGCGTGTGCATGTACTACATGTACATCACCTACCCGTTCTTCGGTGGCGTGCCTGCGAACCAGTGGTTCAACATCGCCCCGATCGCCGCCGGCATCTTCGGCATGCCGGTCGGCTTCCTCGGCATCATCATCGGCTCGCTGATCACCAAGGCCCCGGCCAAGGATATCCAGGAACTGGTCGACCACGTTCGCTATCCGAACCTGGCGGGCGACATCGATACCCGCGCGACCTGATCGTCGCACCCCGCGCGCCTTCGGGCGCGCAACAAAAAAGCCAGCCCCGCGGGGCTGGCTTTTTTGTTGCCTGCGTAAGCGAATCAACCCAGCCGGTGGGCGTAGTCGCTGCGCTCTGCGTCGCGGATCAGCTGCTGCGCGGTCTGCGGATCGTGCGCCAGCGTATGCTCGATCGCCGCCGTCACCTGGTCCGGCTCGCTGCAATGATGCCAAGCCATGCCCAGCGCATACCAGGTCAGGCCGTTCATCGGTTGCAGCCGCCCGGCCTCGGTCAGCGCCGCTGCAGCGTCACGGTGCCGCCCATGGCGCGCATGCAGCATGCCCAGTCCATACCAGGCGCGGTCGTTGTTCGGGTTCAGTTCGGTCGCCCGCCGGAACGCCGCGATCGCGGCATCGTCCATGCCGCCCTTGTCGCGCGCGTAGGCGAGATTGAACCAGGTGGGCGCGTCGTCCGGCTCGAGCTCAACCGCGCGCGCAAGCCAGGCCTCTGCCGCGCCCCAGCGTTCCTGTTGCGCCTCCAGCCAACCCAGCGTACGCAGGGTTTCCACATGCTTGGGGTCGGCGAGGTGGCTGTCACGGTAGGCGGCCAGCGCCTGCTCGCGCTTGCCCAGCGCGGTGAGAAGCATGCCTCGCAGGCCATGCCGTACGCGGTCGTAATTCATCGGGGCGTTCATCCAGAGTGGCGTCGGCATCCATTGTCACGGCCCGACGGCAGCCTGACAAGCTGCGTTAGAATCAGCGCTTCGCCCCCGGAACGCTCGCCATGCCGCTCGACATCCTGCTGGTCAGAATTCTGCTCGCCCTTGTCCAGATCGCCACCCTCGCTCTACTTGGGCAAGGGGTGCTGGCACTGCTGGCAGGAAAATATCGCGAGCAGAACATTTTTTATCGTGTGTTGCGCATCGTCACCAGCCCTGCCGTCCGCACCGTACGCTTCATCACCCCGCGTCTGATTCTCGATGCCCACATCCCGGCACTCACCTTCTTCCTGCTGCTCTGGCTGTGGATCGTGCTGGCGCTCACCAAACGCCACCTGTGCGGCCTGCACGCTCTGGCGTGCTAAGCCCGGCCCGCGCGGTTTCATCCGCATCGAGTAAGCCATTGATTCCAGTAATGTCCCGTTACTCGAATTTCGTCGTATCGATATCTGTACATCAGCCAAAGCGCTGTATCGAGAACCGGACACTGCGTCTGCCGAAGTGCGGCGAATGTTAAAAGCGCGCGACATGCGCTGGGGGTCGGCGCGGTCGCCGGTGAGCCGATACGCGCGCTTAGCTTGCGGTGCCGCCTCGACGCGCCATCGGAAAACTGTGGGCCCTCAACCGGGCGTGCGCTCGGGACCCGTGACGGGCTCGGTCGCGGGACCGATACCAGGTCCAGGCGCTACGTTGACGGCAGGCGCCACGAACACAAATCGCCATTCACTGTAGCGGGTGGCCTTGGCAAAGGATTCATTCTCGATGGAAAAACCGGCGAGTTTGAAGGGCCGCTGCGTCGACGGACTGTGGACGCCGACGATGCCCGGGCCCTCGACCGCCGGGATCAGCACGAAGGCCTCGCCGCTGACCGGGTCGGGATAGGCGCGGCGCAGATGGCGCACCGGGTCGGGACGCCGGTTGTCGGCCAGCAGGTCGTCGATCCGCAGCGGCAGGCGCGGCTGTGCGGCGTCGAGCAGATAATAGCTGCGGATCGCCTGACGGTACTGGTCGCCGACGAACAGCAACTCGGCCTCGCGGGCACGCTGGGCGTCGGTGCGCCACAGCGTGCCGGTGGCCGCGAGCCCCATGCCGATCAGCGCGATCAGCAGCAGCACATACAGGTAGGTGAACCCGGACTGTGCGGTCTTACCAGCTTGCATAGGGCGTACCGTCGCGCGCAGCGCCCGGTGCGCCGCTCTTGATGTCGTAGACGGTGCCGGGCTCGTCACCCGGCGGGGTCAGGGTTTGCCAGGTGTCCGCACGCTCGGTGAGCGGATCGACCGGCAGGCTGCGCAGGTAGCGCGCGTTGACCAGTTCGTCGAGGCTGTCGGGATAGCGGCCGCGGTCGCCGTGGAATTTGTCGATGGCATCGCGCATGACGGCGAGGTCCTGCCTGAGGATGGTCTCGCGCGAGCTTTCCAGATGATTGAAATAGCGCGGCATCGCCAGCGTCAGCAGCAGCGCGATGATGGCCATCACGACCAGCAGCTCGACCAGGGTGAAACCGATTGTTTGCGGCTTGGTCATGGATTCACCATTCGCGATAGGGGACGCCGTTGAGCCCGGTCCGCGGCGAAAGCGAGTAGACATCGAAGACGTCGCGCCCCGGACTGGGCGCGTCGGGCGGACTGGCGTAGCTGCGCACGCCCCAGGTGTCGGCCGGCGGCGCGGCGGCGTCTGGATAAAACGGATCGCGCGGCAGGCGACGGATGAAATACAGCTTGCTGGCGTCCGGCCGGGTCTTGTCGGCCACGCCCTGCCACAGTGCATCGAGATGGGGCGGGTAGCCGCTGGCGTCGGCCGCAGCCTCGATGCGGCCTTCCTTTACTCCTTGCTTATAGGCGTCGAGCGCGGTGCGGATCTGCCGCAGCGCGTCGCGCAGTTCAGTCTCCTTGTGACGCTGCTGCACCAGCTGCGCGAACGGTACCGCCACGCTGGCGAGCAGCGCGAGGATGGCCAGCGTGACCACCAGCTCGATCAGGCTGAATCCGGCGTTGCGGTGCTGCATGCTTCTAGTTGTCCGTTTCCGGCGGCGCGGGAATCTGCGGCAGCGGCAGCGGTGGCGGTTCCACCGGCACGCCGCCGGGTGGAGGCGGGGGCGGAAGCGGCTGGCCCGGGATGTTGAGCGTTGGCCCCGTCACATCGGAAATGGGCGATGGCGAGGGAATCCCGTCAATCATGGACGGCGCGCCGTCGGGGGGTGGCGGGGGCGCGTCGAACACCTGGGGCTGGGATGGCAGGCCGCCGCCGATGGCGTTCTCGGTGCCGCCGCGGAATTCGGTCAGCGCCGGCTGGCGGGTGGCGTCGCTGCGCAGGATGCGCGGCGTGATCAGCAGCACGATTTCGGTCTTGCTGCGCTCGTCGCGCTGATTGGAGAACAGCCGGCCCAAGAGCGGCAGGTCGCCGAGTCCGGGAATGCGGCTGGCGGTGCTGCGGTCCTCGTCCGAAATCAGGCCGGCCAGCACCTGGGTTTCGCCGTCCTTCAGGCGCAGCGTGGTGCCGGCGTTGCGGGTGCCGATCTGGTAGGTCAGCGTGCCGCTGTTGCTGCGGATTTCGCGCACGATGTTGGAGACTTCCAGCCCGACCTTGATCTGCACGTCGTCGCGCATCAGCACGCTGGGCTCGACGTCGAGCTTGAGTCCCACGTCGAGATAGGACACCGACTCCGAGATCACCCCGGTCGAGGTGGTGTTAGAGGTGATCACCGGCACCTTGTCGCCGATGTGGATCTTGGCTTTTTCGCGGTTCTTCACGCGGATGCGCGGGTTGGCCAGGATGTTGACGTCGCTGTCGTCCTTGCGGAGATTCACCATGGGGGTGGGACTAATGGCAATCTGGCTTGCCGTGATGTTCTTCAAGCTCTCGACGGTCAGCACAGAAGCGGGGGGGGTGGTGTTGGTGACCACGCCGCCCTGCCCAATGGTCGACGTCGTCGACGGTGGCAGGTTCAGCAGCGAGAACTGGTTCGGGTACTGCACGCCCAGTTCGAGCAGCCGCCCGCGCTTCACTTCCAGCACCTCGACATCGAGCATCACTTCCGGTTCGGCCAGGTCCTGCACCGCGATGATTTTTTCGGCCAGGCGGATGGCGTCGGGCGTGTCGCGCATGATCAGCAGGTTCAGCCGCTCGTCGACGTAGAGGTCGCGCGTTTTGACCAGGGTGCGCACCATCGCCATTGTGGCCTTGGCATCGGCATTGCCGAGGTAAAAGCTCTTCACCATCAATTCCTGATACGCCTTCTGCTTCTGCGGCACGTCGGGGTAGATCAGCAGCGTGTTGGCGTTGACCACTTTTTTCGACAACTGCCCGCTCATCAGCAGCATATCCAGTGCGTCGGCGATCGGCGTGTTGCGCGCGAACAGCGTCGCCTTAATGTCGAGCCGGACATCCTTGTCGAACACGAAATTGATGCCCGACTGGCGCGAGATCATGTCGAACACATTGCGCAGCGGCGCATCGCGGAATTCCAGCGTGATCGGCTTGCGGTAGACGGCGCCGAGTTCGCGCGGGCTCAGTTCGTCGGCCTGGCGCGCCGCCTGGATCTGCTGCAGCAGCCGCTGCGCGCCGGCGTGCCCCGGGTTTTGCGACAACACCTGGCGCAAGGCGAGCGTGGCCTCGTCGGTGCGGCCCGCCGCCAGCGCCTGATCGGCTTTCTCCACCGCCTGCTGATGCTGACGCGCCGTCGCCAGGTTGGCGTACAGCGTCGCCGCGCGCGGGTTTTCGGGATGCATCCGCAACACGCTTTGCAGCGTGGCTTCGGCCGCGTCGAAGCGGCCGGCATCCAGGTCCTGCTGCGCCTGCGTGAGGCGCTCGCTGGCCAGGCGTTCGCGCTGCGTGTGGTAGTAGGCCTTGAGCTCGATGTTGCCGGGCTCGCGCTCCAAGTTCGCGCGCAGGTGATCGAGGCCGGCTTCGGGCTTGCCGGCAGCGATCAGCTCGCGCCCCTCGTTGAGGCTGGTGCTGGCGCAACCGGCCACGCTCATGACAAGCAGCGCGGCGGTCAAAACGGAAGGGCGGGTGTACTGCAACTCAATCTCCTGTGCGCAGGCTGCGCGTCTGGTCCAGCGGTAGATAGGTGAAATTCAGCTGGCCGCCGGTGACTGGTTCCAGCCGCCAAACGCCGTCGAGCACCTGGCCCGCGCGCACGCTGACCGGCAGCGTGCCGCGCGCCAGGTAATACGTGGTCTGGCCGGCTTCCTGCCAGCGTCCCATGTAGCTGAAGGGCAGGCTCGGCGCCTGCGGAGGTGGCGGCGCGACATAGGGCTGCGGGGGCGGGGGCGGCGGCGGCACGTACCAGGTCTGTTGGGGGAACAGGTTGCTGCGCGACAGCGCCAGCCGCGGCGCGGCCTCGGGCGGCTGTACCGGCGCCGCCGTTTCGGCCGGCGCGGGAGACCGGGCGCGCGTCACCGGCTCGGCAACGTCGACCCCGGCATTCTCCGTTTCACCAAAAGCCAGCCACAGCGACCAGCCGACCACGCCGGCCAGCGCCAGGAACAGCAGTGCGCGACGCCGGGATGTGGTCATGGCGCCGTCTCCACGAACAGGCTCATCCGCAGTTCAGCCTGCAGGTCGGTCGACTCGATGCGCTCGCGCTCAAGTTTCAGTTCATCCAGCGTCAGGTTGGGCAGGCGTTCCAGCGCCGCCGCGAGGAAGGCGTGCAGCGCCGGGTAAGGCGTCTCGACCGGCAACACCAGCTGCCAGCGCGCCAGCGCCGTGCCGGCCTGCGAGGTCACGCTGTAGCGGCCACGCGGCAGCGCCAGCCCGTGCGACTCGGCCAGCTGTGCCAGTTCGCCGATCTGCTGCGAGGCCGCACCGGTCGGCGGCAAGGCGGCCAGCGGATTAAAAACGGGCGGCGTGGGCGACGCCTCGCGGGTGGCGGCGGCTACCCGCAGCGCGGCCAGCCGCTCCTGCTGGGCGACGATCGACCGCTGCAGCGTGCCGACGCCGAGCGTCTGCAGCAGCAGTGCGGCAACCAGCAGGCCGATCCCGGCCAGACCGGTTGCACCCAGGCGCCGCGCCCATTGCCGAAGCTGCCACAGCAGCGTGTTCATGGCTGCAACTCCACTGGCTGCAACTCCACCAGGAGATTGAAGCGCACCGGCTTCTGATCGGCTTCGGCCTGCACTTCGTGCTGGACCAGCGCGGCGCGCTTCACTCCCGGCTGCTGCTGCAGCCTGTCGATCAGGGCGACGGCCTCCGCCAGCGTGCGCGCCTCGGCCACCAGCTTGAGTTGCGAGCGGGCCTGGCTGGCGTCGAGCGACACCAGCGCAACCGTGTCGTCGAGCGCGTTCGCCAGCGCCTCGAATGCCGGCTGCCAGGAATAGGCGAGCAGGGCCGTGACATCGGTCTGCGCGGTCTGGGTGGCAACGTCGGCCGCCGCGGCCGGGCGCGCGGCCGCGCGGGGCGCCGCCTGTTCGAGCGCGGCGATCTGCAGGGCGAGCCCGGCTTCGGTCGCGCGCGTGGTTTGCAGGTTGTTCCAGCTCCAGCCCAGCGCCGCCGCGCCAACCAGCGCGAGCACGATGGCCCCTTTGCCGGGTCGCACGGGACGCGCATGGAAATCGAAATCGAGGCGTGCCATCTAGATGCCCGCCAGCGCGAGCGCGCCCTGGGTGCGGCTGTCATGCGGCAGCACCTGCCAGCGCGGGGTGCCGGTTTTAGGAGCCGTTACCGCGCCGGCGCCGAGCGCCTGGATCCACACCGTGACCGGCATCGGCAGTGCGGCCTGGGCGGCTTCGCGCTCGATCAGCTGCGGCAGCGCGCTCGCCCAATCGGCATCGGCAGGCTGCGCAGCGAGGTGATGCCAGACGCCGTGGCTGCCGCCGAATACGCTGAGCCAGCCGGCTTCGGCCAGCACCCACCAGCCGTCAGGCCGGGCCGGCAGGTGTCGCGCGGCATGGCTGGCCAGCGGGCGGATATGCACGTCGCGGCAGCCATGCCGCGCCAGCAGCGCGTCCAGCTGCTGCACCAGCGCAGCGTCCACGGCCGCGCCGACCAGCCCGTATTGCGGTGGCTGGCTGTGCACCTGCACCTGCCAGTGCGTTGCCGTCTCGCCATAGATTTCGCGCAGGCTGGCGGCCACCAGTGCCTGTTCCTCGGCGCGCGACAGTGCCTTGCCGGGCGGCGGCGTCAGCACCTGACGGACGAAGTGCTGCGAGAGCACGACCTCGACCCGCGGGCACTGCCAGGCGGGCTCGCTGAGCGCAGCGTCGAGCAGCGGCAGCAGGCTGGCGGCGGTGCGTACCGGCGACGTCAGCACGCGCGAGGTGCGCGCACGCAGCAGCGCCGCCTCGCCGGGCACAAGCGCGATGCGCAGCGTGTCAGACGGCCAGCGTGACACGGTTGATTTCCTCCAGCGTGGTATCGCCCGCCTTCACCCGCGCCAGCGCGGCGTCGCGCAGGGTACGGGTGCCGCCGCGTTGGGCGGCTTCCTTGATCTGGCCGATCGGCGCGCGCGCCACGATCAGCTCGCGCAACTCGTCGGTGAGCAGCAGGGTTTCGGCGATCGCGCGCCGCCCCTTGTAGCCGCTGCCGCGGCAATGCCCGCAGCCGCTGCCCTGAAGGAAGGTGTAGTCGCGGGTTTTTTCGGGGGTCAGGCCCGACAGTTCGAGCAGCTCGGCCGATGGCTCGACCGGCGCCGCGCAGTGCGGGCAGTTGATCCGCAGCAGGCGCTGCGCGACGATGCCGTTGAGCGCCGAGACGAAGCTGTAAGGGTCGACGCCCATGTGGATGAAGCGGCCGATGACGTCGAACACATTGTTGGCGTGCACGGTGGTGAACACCAGATGCCCGGTCAGCGCCGACTGCACCGCGATCTGCGCGGTATCGGCGTCGCGGATCTCGCCGACCATGATCTTGTCCGGGTCGTGGCGCAGGATCGAGCGCAGGCCACGTGCGAAAGTCAGGCCCTTCTTTTCGTTGACCGGAATCTGCAGCACGCCCGGCAGCTGGTATTCGACCGGGTCTTCGATGGTGATGATCTTGTCGCGGCCGTGGTTGATCTCGGAAATCGCCGCGTACAGCGTGGTGGTTTTTCCTGATCCGGTGGGCCCGGTCACCAGCAGCATGCCGTAGGGTTCGGCCGCCAGCTTGCGGATGCGCGCGAGCTGCGCCCCGGCATAGCCCAAGCCTTCCAGCGTGAGGCCGGCAAGCTCCTCCGACAACGCCTGCCGGTCGAGAATCCGCAGCACCGCGTCCTCACCGAACACGCTCGGCATCACCGACACCCGCACGTCGACTTCGCGGCCCTGAATCGCTACTTTGAAACGGCCGTCCTGCGGCACCCGGCGCTCGGCGATGTCGAGCTCGGACATCACCTTGATCCGCGAGATCGCCTGCTCGGCCACGTCGACGCCCGCTGCGTGGGCGATGTGCGAGAGCACACCGTCGATGCGGTACTTGACCGTCAGGCCGTGGGCGTCGGTTTCCAGGTGGATGTCGGACGCCCCCGCCTTCAGCGCGTCGTAGAGCGTCGAGCGCACCAGCCGCACCACCGGACTGGTGTCCTCGGCGATGCTGGCAAACGACAAGGCCTCGGCGCCGGAATCCGGCGCCGCCTGCGCGCCGCCGCCGCCCATCCCCTCCATCGCGCGCAGGCCTTCCTCGTGGCGCGCCATCAGCGCCGCGAGATCGGCCGGGTGGGCCAGCCCGGTGTTGAACGGCACACCCAGCACATGCGCGGCGTAGGCGCGGCTGGCGCTGTCCCACGGATCGGTCAGCAGCAGCCAGGTGCGGGCTTCGGCATCCTGCGCGACCAGGCAATGCCGCCGCGCGGCCTCGTTGAAACCGAGCTGGCTGAAGTCCACCGTCAGCGCATTGAGTGCGGCCATGTCGAACGCCGGCTGGTGGCTGTGCGCCGCGAGCAGGTCCAGGGTGGCCTCGGCGTCGAGGCCGAACTGCTCCTGCACCCGCAGCATCACCGGCTGGCCGGCGGCGCGCGCCTGCTCGCGCAGGCTGGCCAGCGTGGCCGGGGTGAGGGCGGGCTGCGGCGCGTTCACTGGATCGATCCCGCCAGCTCGAAAATGGGCATGTAGAGCAGCACCACGATCAGGCCGATGGTCAGCCCGATGAACACCATCAGCAGCGGCTCGAACAAGCGGGTGAACCAGTCGACCCAGCGCGCCATTTCATCGTCGTGGAAGATGGCGATGCGCTCCATCATCTCGCCCATGCGGCCGCTTTTTTCGCCGACGCGCAGCAGCCTGGCGGCGACCGGCGTGGTCAGCTCGCCGCGGGCAAACGCGGCCGAAATGGTTTCGCCGCGGCGCATCGCCTCCATCGCCGTCGCCGCGCCGCTGCGCAGGTGGGCGGACAACAGCCCGGTCACCATGCCGAGCGCCGGCACGATCGGAATGCCGCCGACCAGCAGCATGCCGAGGCTGCGGTAGAAGCGCGCCAGTTCAAAAGTGCGCAGGTGCTGGCCGACGGCCGGGAGACGCCAGGCCAGCCGGGTGAGCGCCGCACGCGTAGCAGGCTGGGCCAGCGCCACGACGAAGCCGGCAATCAAGCCGATCGCCCCCAGCGCGATCCAGCCGCCGTGCGCCTCGACCGCCTCGCCCCAGGCCAGCAACATTTGCGACATCCACGGCAGGTCGCGACCGGCGTCGGCATACACGGTGGCAAAGCGCGGCACCACATAGCCGAGCAGAAACCCGATCACCAACGTGCCGACGCCGATCAGCAGCATCGGGTAGATCGACGCCGACAGGACTTTTTTCTTAACCGAGTCGATCTGGTTCTGGTAGCCGACAAAGCGCGCGAGAGCCGGCGACAGGTCCCCGGTGCTCTCGGCCGCCCGCACGGTGGCGGCGTACAGCGGCGGGAACATCTCGGGCTGCGCTGCCAGCGCCGCCGAAAACGGCCGGCCTTCGCGCATGGTGGTGAGCAGGCGTTCGATCAGCTGGCGCGATTCGGCGCGCGTCTCTTTTTCGGCCAGGGTTTCCAGCGCCTCGGTCAGGGTCAGGCCGGCATCCAGCAGCGCGATCAGTTCCTGGGTGAACAGCAGCAGCGGAAACCGCGCCCGCCGCGCGGACAGCCAATGCCCGCGTTCGGCCACGACCGACAGCACCTGCGCGCCTTCACGCTGCAGCCGGCTAGTGGCCTCGGCTTCGTCGAGCGCCTCGACCGTAAGCGCCGTCACGCCGGCGCCGGGATGCAAGGCTTTGACCCGATAGCGCATTTACCAGTTGCCGATGTCGGCGTCGGCTTCGGTGCCGCCGGGGCGGCCGTCGCGGCCGAGGGAAAACACGTCCACCTCGCTGTGTTCACCCGGCATGCGATATTGGTACGGATTGCCCCAGGGGTCGCTCGGCACCGCTTTTTTAAGATAGGGGCCGCCCCAGCGCGCTTCGTCGGCCGGCTTGACATTCAGTGCCGCCAGTCCCTGCTCGGTGCTGGGATAGCGTCCGGTGTCGATGCGGTACTGGTCGAGCGCCTTTTCCAGCGCGCCGATCTGCGCCTGCGCTGTCGTCACCTCGGATTTGCCGACCTGCGAAAAATAGCGCGGTGCCACATAGCCCGCGAGAAGGCCCAGGATCACCAGTACCACCAGTAGTTCGAGCAGGGTGAAGCCATCTTGACGCGGTCGCAGGAAGGACGTTCTTATCGAAAACATGCGGTACTCCAGGCTGATTGGGGCCACCATGCCCATTCATTCATTGTGTGTGCAGTCATCAGGGGCAGGCGAGACCCGCACAAATGAGCATGTGCATCTTCGCCGAATTTTATGACATTGCAAAGACGACGGCCCGCGGCCGGACGGACGAGCTCTGCGAGAAGCGGGCCAAAGCACGGGATTGACACGGGGACGACGGCGCCAGCACAACACTCGACTCGCAGCGAATCCGGTGGGTCACAAGTGCCCGATTCGCAAACCGGACGGGACCATCAGCGCGGCAAAGTGCAGCGGCATGGCGCGCCTGAAGATCATGCTCGAGGCGCCCCGGAAATCCAACCCCACCATCGTGGTCATGAACATCGGCGATATCTTTCATGCCGGTGTCAGCCTACTACTCGCAGGTCAATGCCGGGACGACCTGCTGAACGCGCTGGGCATCGATGTCGGCGCGATCGGCAACGGGGGCTCATATTTCAACCCCGTCATTACACGGGCGCGCTCGTGGGTCTGGAGGGCGACAAGGCCGGGGCCCTGCCCTGTATCCGGGCGGCCGAAGTGTCGACATTCCTGCGTGTCGGCGCGCTGGAATGGGGAGCTGCGGCGACTTATGCTCTCGTTTTCCGAGCTGAACCGGCGGGGGAAACTCATTGTCTCGCACCATTTTCTCGAACGTTCGCTGGCCAAGGCCTAGCCGCATGCAGACCGTTTCCTTGTCGAGCATGTTTGGCAGGATTGCTTCAGTCATGTCGTGAAACCTCATCGAGTGTCGGATGTGGGATAGGGTGGGCCATTTATAGGGTCAGCCGGGGCCCGGCTTCACAAAAGGAACCGCCTCGCTTATACTGCCCAGCCTTTGCAGAACGGCCGGAATTTTTCTGCCGTTTGCAAGGGAAGACGGGCGCGGTTGACTGCGCGCAAGTGCCCGATTTTTTTAGCAGTTGCGTATAGGCCAGTTAGCTCAGTTGGTAGAGCAGCGGATTGAAAATCCGCGTGTCCTTGGTTCGATTCCGAGACTGGCCACCACCTCATTGATGAACGGCCTCCCGCGGGTTTCCCGCCGGAGGCCGTTTTGCTGTGCGCCGCGTCCACATTCCGGCGCCCTGCCTTGCCCAAAACCACCGATTCCGGTCGCTTGCTCGAAATCGCGCATAAATATTCGCATCTGGCAATTGATGCCGTACATAAGCTGTACTAATGTGAAGCTGCTTTTCCCCTCGACAAGAACCAGGAGACAGCCATGAGCAAGAAGAACAGCAAGCCCGCCCCCCAAACCGAATCCGCACTGAGCCGCCGAAAGTTCCTAGGCGCCGCCGCGGCGACCGCGACCGGCGCGGCGACGCTGGGTTTCCCCTCGATCGCCAAGGCGCAAGCCCCGATCAGCCTGCGCTTCCAGAGCACCTGGCCCGCGAAGGACATCTTTCATGAATATGCAGTGGACTTTGCCAACAAGGTCAACGCCATGTCCGGCAGAGAACTCCGGATCGAGGTGCTGCCGGCAGGTGCGGTGGTCAAGGCCTTCGACCTGCTCGATGCGGTGAGCAAGGGCACGCTGGACGGCGGCCACGGCGTGATCGCCTACTGGTACGGCAAAAACTCGGCGGTGGCGCTGTGGGGTTCCGGTCCGGCCTTCGGCATGGACCCCAACATGCTGCTGGCGTGGCACTACTACGGCGGCGGCAAGGAGCTGCTGGACGACATCTACAAGAGCATGAACATGGATGTGGTGTCGATGCTGTACGGCCCGATGCCGACCCAGCCCTTCGGCTGGTTCAAAAAGCCGATCACCAACGTCGAGCAGATGAAGGGCGTGAAATTCCGCACCGTGGGTCTGGCGGTGGACATGTACAAGGATATGGGCGCAGCGGTGAACCCGCTGCCCGGCGGCGAGATCGTGCCGGCGCTCGATCGCGGCCTGCTGGATGCGGCCGAATTCAACAATGCCTCGTCCGACAACCTGCTCGGTTTCCCCGATGTGGCCAAGATCTGCATGCTGCAGAGCTTTCACCAGGCCAGCGAGCAGTTCGAAATCCTCTTCAACAAGAAGAAGTACGACGCGCTCAATGCCGAGCACAAGGCGATCATCAAGCACGCCATCGAAGCCTCGTCGGCCGACATGTCATGGAAGGCCATCGACCGCTATTCCAAGGACTACATCGACATGAGCACCAAGAAGGGCGTCAAGTTCTACAAGACGCCCGATGCCATCCTGCGCAAGCAGCTGCAGTCCTGGGACAAGATCATGGCCGCGAAGAGCGCGGAAAACCCGGCGTTCAAGAAAGTGCTCGACTCGATGCGCAATTTCGCGGCGCGCGCAGCACGCTGGCAGAACGACACGAACGTGGACTACAAGATGGCGTACAACCACTTCTTCGCCAAGAAGAAAGGCTAAGCGCACTCCGCCGCCGGCGCGTGCCGGCGGCCTAACCCTTCGGGTTGTAACCTTATGCAGACACTCCTGATGGCGATCGACCGCCTGTCCACGTTCGTCGGTCGCTTCTTCGCCTGGGCTATAGCCGTTCTGACCCTCTTGGTCTCCTGGGAAGTGTTTTCCCGCTACTTTCTGAATCACCCGCACCCCTGGGCGCTCGACGCCCAGATCATGCTGTACGGCACGCTGTTCATGATGGCCGGCGCCTATACGCTGGCGCACCAGGGCCATGTGCGCGGCGACGTGCTGTATGGCGCGCTGAAGCCGCGCACCCAGGCCAGCATCGACCTGGTGCTGTTCGTATTCTTCTACCTGCCGGGCGTGCTTGCGCTGACCTGGGCCGGCTGGACCTACGCCAACGAATCGCTGGCGATTCGCGAGAACACCTTCAGCCCCGACCCGTTGCCGCTGTATCCCTTCAAGTTCGTGATTCCAGCCGCGGGTTTCCTGCTGCTGCTGCAGGGCATCGTCGAGATCCTGCGCTGCGTGGTCTGTCTGCGCGAGGGGAGCTGGCCGCCGCGCATGAAGGACGTGGAGGAAATCGATCTGGAAGAACTGCGGGCGATGGTCAAGGATGACGACGAACCCGCGGGAGGCCGGCCATGAACAGGGGGCTCGCTGTCGGCTTCGGCATCATGGCCCTGATCCTGCTGGCGATTGCCGTGCTGACGCCGTGGAGCACGCTCAACAACGGCCACATCGGCATCATCATGCTGTGCCTGATCGTGGTGGCGATGATGATGGGCTTTCCCAGCGCCTTCACGCTGATGGGCATGGGCGTGATATTTTCCTGGTTCGCCTACCGTTCGGTCGACCCCACGGTCGCGGTGCAGCAGACGCTCGACCTGGCGGTGCAGCGCTCCTACGGCGTGATGACCAGCGATGTGCTGATTGCGGTGCCGCTGTTCCTGTTCATGGGCTATCTGGTCGAGCGCGCCAACCTGATCAAGAAGCTGTTCCATGCCATCCACATCGCGATGGCGCGCATTCCCGGCTCGCTCGCAGTCGCCACGCTGGTGACCTGCGCCATCTTCGCCACCGCCACCGGCATCGTCGGCGCGGTGGTCACGCTGATGGGCCTGTTGGCGCTGCCGGCCATGCTGCGCGCCGGCTACGACACCAAGTTGAGTGCCGGCGTGATCGCGGCGGGCGGCACCCTCGGCATCCTGATTCCGCCGTCGATCATGCTGATCGTCTATGGCGCCACCGCCGGCGTCTCGGTGGTGCAGTTGTATGCGGGCGCCTTCTTCCCCGGCCTGCTGCTGGCGGGGCTGTATGTGATCTACGTCATCATCGTGGCCTGGTTCAATCCGCACTGGGCGCCGCCGCTGAGCCAGGACGCCCGCAGCGTGCCGCTGCCGACGCATATGGCGGCCCTCTCGGCGCGCCACGGAAAGCTTGCCCTGCCCGCACTGCTGCGTGCCGTAGCCGGGCGACGCGATGCCGCGGTTTCGCGCGCGGCGGTCGGCAAGGTACTGCTGGTCGCGAGCCTGCCGGCGCTGGCGTTCGCCCTCATCATGGGGCTGACCTGGAACACGCTGACCCAGCCGACCGAGGAATTCGACACCTCGGGCCTGGTGGAAATGGGGGTGTCCGCCGAGGCCTTGCGCAGCGATGTCGGCGAGGACACCGCCCCGGGCATTTCCGAACCGCCCGTTGAAGACGACCTCGCCCCCGGCATCGGAGAGCCGCCCGCGCTGGAAGAGCCGGCCGCTCTTGAAGAACCCCCAGCGCTGACCGAACCCGAAGCGCTGCAGTTGCCGCCCGCGCTGGAAGAGGCGCCGGCCGACGAAGCGCCGGCGCTGGCCGAGCCCGACGAAGCCGCACCGGCGACCGCCGACCGCGAGCCGGCCCCGGCGGCATTCTGGAAAACCGTTGGCGTCGGCGTAGCGGCGCTGGCAGTCGGCTACCTGCTGCTCACGTTCCCGCGGCTGGAAGTGTTCCGCATGCTGCTCACCTCCTTCTTTCCGCTGGCGGTGATGATCCTAGGTGTGCTCGGCTCCATCGTGTTTGGTCTCGCCACCCCGACGGAAGCGGCCGCGATGGGCGCGCTCGGCGGCTTCGTGTTGGCGGCCTTCTACATGGCCAACGAAAAACCACGCGAAGCACGCCGGCGCTGGTGGCCGAGCTGGATCGTGCTGTGGGGCATCTTTCTCGCTTCGGTCATCTGGTTCATCCTGCACCGGGCGCATGTGATCGCTGCGCCGCTGCCGCCGCTCCTGGGCCAGGCCTCGATGCTGGCCTTCCTCGTCTGGGCGGCGCTTGCCAGCTGGCAGGTGAAGCTGATTCCGATGCTGCGCGAGTCGGTATACCTGACCGCCAAGACATCGGCCATGGTGTGCTGGCTGTTCGTCGGCGCCAGCATCTACTCGGCGGCGTTTTCGCTGCTGGGCGGGCAGCACGTGGTCGAGCAGTGGGTGCTGTCGCTCGACATGACGCCGCTGGAATTCCTGCTGCTCACGCAGTTCATCATTTTCATTCTGGGCTGGCCGCTGGAATGGACCGAGATCATCGTCATCTTCATGCCGATTTTCATTCCGTTGCTGGCGCACTTCAACATCGACCCGCTGTTCTTCGGCCTCCTGGTAGCGCTCAACCTGCAGATGTCCTTCCTGTCGCCACCAATGGCGCCGTCGGCGTTCTATCTCAAGGGCGTGGCGCCGCCCAGCGTGTCGCTGGGGCAGATCTTCCTGGGCTCGATGCCCTTCCTCGGGCTGGTGATCGTGTCGATGGCGATCCTGTACATCTGGCCGCAGATCGGCCTGTGGCTGCCGGGCGTGCTCTACAAATGAAACCGACTGAAACCCGTTTTATCGAGGAGCAACGATGAACATCGCATTCATCGGCATGGGCATCATGGGCCGGCCCATGGCCGTCAACCTGAAGAAGGCCGGCCACACGGTCTTCGTGCACGGCCGCCGCGCCGAAACCATGGCGCAACCGGTCGAAGCCGGCTGCGCCTGTTGCGTGACCATCGCCGACGCCGCGGCGCAGGCCGATCTCATCATCGTCATGGTGTCGGACACGCCCGACGTCGAGCAGGTGCTGTTCGGCGAACACGGTGTCGCCGCCGGCGCGAAGCCCGGTTCGGTGGTAGTCGACATGAGCACCATCTCGCCCACCGCGACCCGGTTGTTCGCGGAAAAGCTGCAGGCGCGCGGCATTGAGATGCTCGACGCCCCGGTGTCCGGCGGCGACGTCGGCGCCATCAACGCCACATTGTCGATCATGGTCGGCGGCAAGCCGGAGGTATTCGAGCGCGTGAAGCCGGTGTTCGAGGCCATGGGCAAGAACATCGTGCGGGTCGGCGACCATGGCGCCGGGCAGGTCGCCAAGGCCTGCAACCAGATCGTGGTCGCGGTCACCATCGAGGGCGTCGCCGAGGCGCTCACTTTCGCGCGCAAGAACGGCGTCGACCCGACGAAAGTCCGCGATGCGCTGATGGGCGGGTTCGCCGGCAGCCGCATCCTCGAAGTGCACGGCAAGCGCATGCTCGACAACGACTACACGCCCGGATTCAAGACGAAACTACACCAGAAGGACATCAACATCGTGATGCAGACCGCGAAGGAGCTGGGCCTCGCGCTGCCGGGCGCGGCACTGGTGATGCAGCACCTGAACGCGCTGATGGGCACCGGCGGCGCCGAGCTGGATTCGGCCGCGGTGATGAAGATCGTCGAGCGCGAGTCCGGCATGGAACGGTAGTTTTCCTTTGCGTCCTTCGCGAACCGGTTTTATTCATGAAACATACCATCGTCTTTCTCGACCGCCAGAGCCTGATCGCCGACATGCGCGTGCCGTCGTTCGCGCATGACTGGATCGACCACGACCAGACCCGTCCGGAAGAGGTCGCCGCGCGCATCCGGAACGCCAGCATCGTCATCAGCAACAAGGTCAAGCTCTCCGCCGACATCCTGGCGCAGGCACCGGGCGTGAAGCTGATTGCGGTATCCGCCACCGGCACCGACAACGTCGACCTCGCCTACTGCCGCGGACACGGCATCGTCGTCTCCAACATCCGCGGCTACGCGGTGAACACGGTGCCCGAGCACGCCTTCATGCTGATGCTGGCGCTGCGCCGCAATCTGCTTGGCTGGCGCGAGGACGTGCGCGCCGGTTTATGGGAGAAAACCGAGCAGTTCTGCCTGTTCACCCGCCCGGTCAACGATCTTCACGGCAGCACGCTGGGGCTGGTGGGCTACGGCTCGCTCGGCCACGGCATGCAAAAAATTGCCGAAGCCTTCGGCATGCGGGTGCTGGTCGCCGAGCACAAGGGTGCCGCCGTGACGCGCGCGGGCCACACGCCCTTTGACCGCGTGCTCGCCGAGGCCGACGTGATCTCGCTGCACACCCCGCTCACCGCCGAAACGCGGCACATGATTTCCACCCGCGAGTTCGGCTTGATGAAGCCCAGCGCCCTGCTCATCAACACCGCGCGCGGCAACCTGGTGGACGAGGCGGCGCTGGCCGTAGCACTCACCTCGGGACGCATTGCCGGTGCCGGTTTCGACGTGCTTTCGGTGGAGCCGCCGCGCGACGGCAACCCGCTGCTCGAGCTCGATCGTCCCAATTTCATCCTGACGCCGCACGTGGCCTGGTCCAGCCGGGAGGCGATGCAGACGCTCGCCGACCAGCTGGTCGACAACATCGAGGCCTTCGTGGCCGGCGCACCGCGCAACGTCGTCAGCTAGCCAGACCCGCCATGAACGCACGCATCCCGGTCGCCGGCCTCTCGATTGCCCAGCCGCTGTACGACCTGGTGCACGACGAGATCGCGCCGGGCACAGGCATTTCCAGCGAGCAGCTGTGGCAGGGCTTCGCCGACATCGTGCGCGATCTGACGCCGAAGAACCGCGCGCTGCTGGCGCGCCGCGACGAGCTGCAGGCCCGCATCGACGCCTGGCACCTGCAGCGCAGCGGCCAGCCGCACGACGCCGCAGCCTACCGGCAGCACCTGATCGACATTGGCTACCTGCTGCCGGAAGGCGAGGATTTCAGCATCGCCACCGAGAACGTCGACGCCGAAATCGCGCGCCTCGCCGGACCGCAGCTGGTGGTGCCGGTGAACAATGCCCGCTACGCGCTGAATGCGGCCAACGCGCGCTGGGGCAGCCTGTTCGATGCGCTCTACGGCACCGATGTCATTCCCGGCGAGGGCGGCGCCGAGAAAAAAGGCACCTTCAACCCGGTGCGCGGCGCCAAAGTCATAGCGTATGCCAAGGCCTTTCTCGACGCGGCCGCGCCGCTGGTCGAGGGCAGCTACATCGATGCCATCGCCTACACGGTCAAGGCAGGCCAGCTTGCCGTGACGCTGTCGAGCGGCGCCCATACCGGACTGCGCGATCCCGCCCAGTTCAGGGGTTACCAGGACAAGGCCGGCGCGATCAGTTCACTGCTGCTGATGCACCATGGCCTGCACATCGAGATCCATTTCAATACCGACCATCCGATCCACGCGCTGCACCCCACCGGCATCCGCGACATTTTTCTGGAAGCGGCGATCACCACCATCATGGATTGCGAGGATTCGGTGGCCGCGGTGGATGCCGGCGACAAGACCCTGGTCTATCGCAACTGGCTGGGGCTGATGAAAGGCCAGCTTGCCAGCGCATTCGAGAAGGGCGGCAAGACCCAGACCCGCAGCCTCAATCCGGACCGCCGCTACCTTTCGCCCGCGGGCCACTATTTCGACATTGCCGGCCGCAGCCTGATGCTGGTGCGCACCGTCGGCCACCTGATGACCACTGACGCGGTGCTGGACGCGGCGGGCAACGAGGTGTTCGAAGGTCTGCTCGACACCCTGATCGTCAGCCTCTGCGCACTGCACGACCTGAAAGGCACGAGCCCGCTGCGCAACAGTCGTTGCGGCAGCGTCTACATCGTCAAGCCCAAGCAGCATGGGCCGGACGAAGTCGCGTTCACGGTGGAGCTGTTCGCGCGCATCGAGGCACTGCTGGGGCTGCCGCGCAACACGCTGAAGCTCGGCGTGATGGACGAGGAACGGCGCACCACGCTCAACCTCAAGGAATGCATCCGCGCCGCGCGCGAACGACTGATCTTCATCAACACCGGCTTTCTCGACCGCACCGGCGACGAGATCCACACCTCGATGGAAGCCGGGCCGGTGCTGCGCAAGGGCGAGATGAAATCCGCCGCCTGGCTGCGCGCCTACGAGGACTGGAACGTAGACGTGGGCCTCGCCTGCGGTCTCGCCGGCCGTGCGCAGATCGGCAAGGGCATGTGGACCATGCCCGACCGCATGGCCGACATGATGGCGACGAAGCAGGCGCATCCCGAAGCCGGCGCCAGCTGTGCCTGGGTGCCGTCGCCCACGGCCGCCACCCTGCACGCGATCCACTATCACCGCGTCGACGTGGGCGCGCGCCAGCAGGGCTTGCGATCACGCGCACGCGCTGCGCTCGACGACCTGCTCACGATTCCCGTGGTCGACAAACCGGGCTGGTCCGCCGACGACATCCAGCAGGAACTCGACAACAACATCCAGGGCCTGCTCGGCTACGTGGTGCGCTGGATCGACCAGGGCATGGGCGCATCCAAGGTGCCCAACCGCGACAACGTCGGCCTGATGGAAGACCGCGCGACGCTGCGCATCGCCAGCCAGCACATCGCCAACTGGCTGCACCACGGCGTGGTCAGCGAAACCCAGGTGATGGATGCCCTGCAGCGCATGGCGCGGCTGGTGGACCAGCAGAATGCAGGTGACCCCGACTATATCAACATGGCGCCCAGCTTCATCAGCCTCGCCTTCCAGGCCGCGCAGGACATGATCTTTCACGGCCGCCGCGTTCCCAATGGCTACACCGAGCCCACGCTGCACCGGCGGCGCCGGCAGTTCAAGGCGGCATTGCGCGGCGACTGAGCCGCGTAGCATTCAAGGCGCGGCGACTAGTCGCGCGACGCTCTAGCGGTGCGACGGCTCGAAACTAGCCTGCCGCCCGGCTCCCCGCACCGGCAAAGCCGCGCGCATGTTCGCCCAGCAGCGCGGTTGCCTCATGGCCGGAAAGCGGCACGCTGTAGAAATAGCCCTGGATCTCATGGCACTGCATCTGCTGCAGGCGCGCACGCTGGGATTCGGTTTCGACGCCTTCGGCGACGACATTGAGGTTCATGCCACGCCCCATTGCCACCATCGCGTTGACGATGGACATGTTCTCTTCGCGCTCGAGATCCTGCACGAAGGACTGGTCGATTTTCAGCGTGTGGATCGGGAAGCGCGACAGGTATTTGAACGAGCTGTAGCCGGTGCCGAAGTCGTCGATGGCGAGCCGGATGCCGGATGCGGAAAGCCGCCCGAGCTTGATCGCATTGGCTTCGAAGTCGCGCATCAAGAGGCTCTCGGTGATCTCAAGTTCCAACTGGTGGCCGTCGAGCGAATAGACCTGGATCGCGCGCATGACGCTGTCGACAAAGTCGGGATTCTCGAGCTGGCGCGCGGAAATGTTGACCGACAGACGCACAGGCGGCAGCCCCGCACGGCGCCATTCGGCTATCTGCGCGCCGGCCTGGCGCAGCACCCAGTCGCCGATCGGCACGATGACGCCGGACTCCTCGGCCACCGGAATGAAGTCGGCCGGCGTCAGTAGGCCGCGCTGTGGATGCCACCAGCGCAACAGGGCCTCGAAGCCGCGCACTTCGCCGGTGGTGGTGTCGACCTGCGGCTGGTAGAACAGCACGAATTCGTTGCGCGCCAGCGCGCGGCGCAGGTCGGCCTCGATCTGCATGCGCTCGGAGTAGGGCGCCTGCATGCCGTGCTCCCAGAACTGCAGACGGCTGCGGCCCTGCGACTTGGCCTGGTACATGGCGATCTCGGCCTGGCGGATCAGGCTGTCGATCATATCGCCATCCTCCGGTGCGACGCAGGCGCCGATGCTCACCGAAATGTAGATTTCGTGGCCCTTGACGTAGACCGGTTTGGACAGCACCTGGATGACCTTGCGGCAGATGTGCTCGACGTCGCTGCGCGACACCAGGGTGGGCAGCAGCACCGCGAATTCGTCGCCGCCCAGGCGCGCCAGCGTGTCGCCTTCGCGCAGACATTGGCGCAAGCGGGTGCCGACGGCGAGCAGCAGTTCGTCGCCGATGGTGTGGCCAAGCGAATCGTTGATTACCTTGAAATGGTCGAGATCGAGACTGAGCACCGCGAGCGGCTTCTGGTTGCGGCGCGCCTGCGCCAGCATCAGGCCGAGATGGTCGCGGAACAGCGCGCGGTTGGGCAGGCCGGTGAGCAGGTCATGATAGGCCTGATAGTGCATGGTTTCCTCGGCCTGTTTGCGCTCGGTGATGTCCTTGGCGACGCCGTAGCTGCCGATGAAGCGCTGCTCGAATGCGCTGGCCGCCTCGTCGTACATGCCGGTCGCGGTCAGCTCGACGGTCTTGCAGCGCCCGTTCATCAGGCGCGGGCGACGCATACCCGGATTGCACTTGAGACGGATCTCGATGTTGCGCGCGCTGCGATCGCCGGCGCGACGTTCATTGAACACATGTTCGGCGCGCGCGATGTCGTCCTCGTGGATCACCAGGCTGTAGTGCTGGCCCAGCAGTTCCTCGCTGCGGTAGCCGAGCAGGCTTTCGACGCGCTCGTTGGCGAAGGTGAAGCGGCCGTCGCCGTCCAGGGTGTAGATGAGGTCGGGCGAGCTGTTGACCAGAAAGCGATGCCATTTTTCCGATTGCTGCAGGCGCTGCAGGATGTGGTTGTTCTCCCGTTCGAGCCGGCGCCGGATCAGCGTGTTGTCGATGCGGCGCAACAGCTCTTCCGGCTCGTAGGGCTTGCGCACGAAGTCGGCGGCACCGCCGCGCAGCGCGCGGATCGCCGCGTCGATGGTGCTGTCGCCGGACACCACGATCACCGGGGTGTCGGCGCTGCGATCGGACACAAAGCGCAGCACCTCGTTGCCGTTGAGGTCGGGCATGCCGAGGTCGAGCAGGATGACGTCGAACTGCTGCTTGCCGATGGCGATCAGCGCCTCGCAGCCGCCGCCGGCAGTCGCCACGTCGTAATCACGTGTCGAGAGCAGGCGCACGAGTCCCTCCAGAATCAGCGGTTCGTCGTCCACCACCAGCAGGCGCGGACGCATGGGGAAAGTGCTGATGACCGCAGGATGCGGGCCGGGATCGCTGGGATCGTCTGACATGGTTGTTCTCCTTGAGCCGGGGTTACATAGACCCGTAGCGTGTTGTCGTGATCGGAACCTGACCGTTCTGCAGGGTGGGCAGGCGGATCAGGAAATGGGTGCCTTGCGGGGTGCTGGTGCAGCTGAGCTGGCCGTTCATGCGTTCGACCAGGCCGCGGCTGATGGTGAGGCCGAGGCCGGCGTGGTCGCCGCCTTTCTCGCTGATCACCGGTTCGAACAGGTGCGAGGTCACGGCCGCCGGCAGGCCGGGGCCGGTATCGGCGACTTCGATTTCGACATGCTGCTGGCCGTCCACCATGACCAGGCGGGTGCTGAACTTGAGGTGGCCGCCGCTTTGCATCGCCTCGACCGCATTCTTGGCGAGGTTGAACAGCACCTGCTTCAGCAGGTCTTTTTGCAGGGGCATCGGCGGCACATCGGGGTTGAGGTCGATCTGCACATTGACCTTGTTCGGCGCAAACAGCGTGCCGAGCGCCATCCGCACCAGTTCGGACACCACGCTGTTGACCGACACCAGTTCCAGCGACGCGGCGGCCGGCGGGCCAATCTCCTCGGACGCCGTGAGGCCGCGCACGATGCGCGCCACGCGCTCGATTTCGTCGGCGATGATGCCGAGGTCGCGCTGCACCGACGAATCCGCGCCGAGGCGTTCCGACAGCAGGTTGACGTAATTGCGCATGATGGTGAGCGGATTGGCCACCTCGTGAATGGCGCGCCGCACCCGTTCGCGCGGGATCGCGTCGTCCGGCACCGCGGGCGGCGCAGCAATCGCCTGCGCCGGCGCGAAGGCCGGCTGCAGCGCATCAGCGCATTCGGCCAGGACAAAGCGCCACAGCGGCGACATGCTGAGTCCGGACAGGGGATTGCCCGCCACCAGCACGCCGATGCGGCCGTCGGGCAGGCTCATCTGCTGGCTGATAAAGGTGTCGACGCCGAGCAGCCGGGCGATCTGCTCGTCGGCCAACGCCGCGCCGGCTTCGCCGCGGGTAAAGGTCTGGGGCGCATTGCGCACCAGCGCACGCGGCAGCGCCGAATGGGCATCGTCGGGCGGAATCGCCAGCGCACCGAGGCCGGGCGGTGCCGGAATCAGTGCAGTCACGCGCAGGCTGGCATCGGCGGCGGGCGCAAACAAGCAGGCCTGTTCGATGCCGAACAGGGCGCGCAGGCTGTCCTGCAGCAATCCAAACACCGACTCGCTACCGGTTGCGCTACGGAAATGCCGGTGCAACGCCGACTGTGCTGCCTGCCCGGCATACAGGCGGGCCAGGCGATCGAAGCCCATGCCTTGCGTCTGCACCCCGAGATCGGCGAGGCCGAAGCGCAGCGCGTGCTGGCGGCTCTGCGCCTGGCTGTCTGCCAGCAGCTGGGCGGCTTCGCCCGCGCCGATCTGCAAGGCGCCCAGCGCGGCGCGCACGTCGACGCTGTCGACCGCATCGGGCCGCGTCACCAGGTGATAGGCCAGCTGGACGATGCGCACCAGCGCATGCGCGGCGCGTCCGCGCACCAGCGGTTCGGCGTGGTAGCGCACCGCATCCGCCACCCAGCCGTCGGCGTCGAATCCGGCGAACCAGTCGGCGGCGGGCGCCGGGTGAGCAAGGTCGGGATCGAGGTAATCCGCGAGGTTGTGTGCCAGGCCGGCGGTCCAGGCCGCCTCGGCATCCGCCACCCCGGCGCGCAGCGCGAGCGCCTGGGCCAGATGTGCCACGCCGATCGACTGCCGCCAGCGTGCCGCATAGGCAGTCTGTGCCGTTCCTGCTACAACGGGCACCGCCAGCAGCAGGGCGCGCAACAAATCCGGCTGCGCGTCGCCCAGGTCCGCCGGCAGCAGGCGCAGGCGCAAGGCCAGCACGGGATCGCAGCGCACGCAGTCGGCAAACGCCGTGCGCGCAACTGCTCCCCGCATCAGCTGCTCCAGCGCCTCGGCCACAATGCCTGGGGCACAAAGGCAGGCTGTTAGCTCGGACTTCTTTAGTAAAGTATTCGAAATATCATGCATGTTGTTGCTATATATAATAATTTTTGCTACACCGTCAATCTGAGACGTGAAATAATCGGGCTGCGGCGACGAACTGTTGTTTTCAAGTTATCGCTGGCATGTCCGTAGACAGCCCATGCTGTTACATTCCTGCGACCTTTATTAGAGTCCACCCACATGAAATCTGCTGTTCTGTCCGGATTGATTTTGTTGTGCATCCACACGGGCGCTGCCGCGCTCGAGGGTCAGGCCACCCTGCAATGGAGCAACGCGATCGGCGAAGCGCCGTCCCGGCAGACGTTCGAGGCGGCATCGATGCCCGCCCTGAGCGCGCACTCGGTGCTGGTGTTCGATCAGGCCACCGGGCAGCCGCTGCTGGAAAAGAACGCCACCCAGCAAACGCCGATCGCCTCCATCACCAAGCTGATGACCGCCATGCTGGTGATCGACGCCGGCCAGCCGCTCGATGAAACAATCACCATCACCAATGCCGACCGCGACACGCTCAAGGGCACCGGCTCGCGCCTGGCGATCGGCGCCAGCTATACCCGCGGCCAGCTGCTGCATCTGGCGCTGATCGCGTCCGACAACCGCGCGGCCCACGCGCTGGGACGCACCTATCCGGGCGGTATGGAGCGCTTTGTCGCCACCATGAACCGTACCGCGCGCGCGCTGAACATGCACGACACGGTGTACGTCGAACCCACCGGCCTGTCGAGCGGCAACCGCTCGACCGCGCTCGACCTCGCACGCCTCGTCGGCTACGCGCATCAGAACTACCCCGAGATCAACCACATCAGCACGGCCGGCAGCTACACGCTCGGCACCCAGCGCGTGGTGGTGAAAACCAAGCAGAAGAAAAAGCAGGTGCAGTATCGGCCGGTCGCGTTCAACAACACCAACCGCTTCACCCGCGCGGAGGACTGGCATATCGGCCTGTCCAAGACCGGCTTCATCAACGAAGCCGGGCACTGCCTGGTGATGCAGGCGCAGGTGGCCAACCGCGATGTCATCATCGTGCTGCTCGACGCGCAGGGCACCAGCCGCCGCGCCGGTGACGCCACCCGCATCAAGCAATGGCTGGAGTCTTACGACGCCCGCCAGACCCCCGCCTCGCGCACCTGATCCCGCGTTTCGTCTCCGCCCCTCGCGACCCCGCCTTCGAGCGGGGTCGCGGCGTTATGATGGGTCTACTTCATCACCCGCGTCGCCCGGCATGTCACCCGACCTCGCGCAGCAACTGCTGCTGAAAACGCTGCTGCCCCTGTCCCTGCTGATCGCCGCCGGCGCCAACTGGCCGCGCTGGCAAACCGGCATTTCCATCGTCGGCCTGCGCGGCGAAATCAACCGGCTGGTGCTCAATTTCTTCGCGCCCATGCTGTTTTTTGCGGCGGGCGCCACCGCCACCGTCGATCTCAGCATCCTGCAACTGCCGCTGATCCTCGGTGTCGCCACGCTGTTCGGCCTCGGGCTCGCCGCACTGGCGCTGTTTGCCACCCCGCTCGGACGCGGCCTGTCGCGGCCCCAGCGCGGCGCCATCATGCTGGCGTCCGGCTTCGGCAACGTGCTGTTCTTCGGCTACCCCTTTCTCACCACGGTGTACGGCGAATCCGGCGCGCGTTATCCGTTCTTCGCCGACATGCTGGCGACCACGCCGCTGGTATGGTCGCTCGGTGTGTGGATCGCCTTTCGCTGCGGCAAGCACACTGAACACGCCAATTTTCTGAAGATGTGGCTGAAGCTGCCGCCGGTATGGGGCTTCGCGGCCGGCATCGCGGTCAACCTGTCCGGGCTGGGGCTCGAGCCGCTGGTGGAAGCCGCGCACTGGGCCGGCAGCCCGACCATTCCGCTGATGCTGTTCGTATTGGGACTGACCATTCCCTGGCACGATCTGCGGCCGCAGAAGGCCGTTTTCGTCGCGCTCGGCATCAAGCTGGCGCTGATGCCGCTGCTGGCGCTGGGCATTGCGCTGGCCTGGCCGGGCACCCTCGGCGAGCCCGGCGAGGCCGCCGTGCTGGAAGCCGCCATGCCGACCATGGTGATGGTGATTGCGCTGGCCGACCGCTTCGGACTCGACACCCGGCTGGCGGGCCTGATCATGGGCTGGTCAACGCTGGTGGGATTGGTTACGCTGCCATTCTGGCTTGTGGTCGTGAAAGGCATCGCATCATGAAAATCGGATTCATTGGCAGCGGCATCATGGGCCGCCCTATGGCGGAAAACCTGCTGGCCGCCGGGCACCAACTGTTTGTCTATGGCCGCCGCTTCGATCGCATCGAACCGATGCTGGTCGCCGGCGCCCTCGGCAAGGGCACGCCCGCCGAAGTCGCCGCCGAATCCGACATCACCTTCACCGTCGTCTCCGACACCACCGACGTCGAGCAGATCATCCTCGGTGACCGCGGCCTGGTCCACGGCGCCCGCCCCGGCCACACCATCGTCGACATGAGCACCGTGGCGCCCGCTGCCACCCGCCGCATCGCCGCGGCGCTGGCCGAACGCGGCGTGCACATGCTCGACGCCCCGGTGTCGGGCGGCGAAACCGGCGCCAAGGACGGCACGCTGTCGATCATGGTCGGCGGCGAAGCGCCGATTTTCGAAAAAATCCTGCCGCTGTTCGAAGTGCTCGGCAAGAACATCGTCCACGTCGGCGGCCACGGCGCCGGCCAGGTCGTCAAATGCTGCAACCAGATCGTCGTCGGCCTCACCTTCGAGGGCGTCGCCGAGGCCATTCTCTTGGCCCGCCGCAACGGCGTCGACCCGGTCAAGATGCGCGAAGCGCTGATGGGCGGATTCGCCGGCAGCCGCATCCTCGATGTCCATGGCCAGCGCATGCTCGACGCCAACTACAAGCCCGGCTTCAAGGTGAAGCTGCACCACAAGGACATGGCCATCGTCATGGACAACGCGCAGGAAACCGCCACGCCCCTGCCCGGTGCCGCGCTGATCGCGCAGCAGATGAACGCGCTGATGGGTGCCGGCGACAGCGAACTCGATTCGTCGGCCCTCATGCGGGCGCTGGAGCGGCTGGTCGGCGAGGGGAAATGAAAATGGGGCGCAGCACAGCCTGTAGCCCGCGTGCAACTGGAGTGTGATCAATGAAAGTGATCTACAAGATCACCTATCCAAACAACAAAATCTACGTCGGTAAAGACCTGACCGACAGCATCAATTATTTCGGTAGCGCCAGTGACGCGCTCATTGCCAAGGACTTTACCCGCGAACAACGCCAAGGCTTCGCCATCAAGAGAGAAATCCTTTGGGAGTCGGATACCGCGTCTGATACCGAGGTCAATCGCAAAGAGGTCGAGTACATTCTCTCGTTGCAGGCAAACAACCCAATCATTGGTTACAACCAGTGGCCAAAATTCAGCCCGTGCAGGTTGGCTGAATGAAATAAAGCCCAACACATCCGCTATGCGCACGATCACCATAAACGCAGCGCGTGCAAGCCTAAATCGCCTGATTGATCTGGTAACCGATTCGCATGAACCGATTCTGATCGCTGGCGAGCACACCAATGCGGTACTGGTGTCGAAAGTAGACTGGAAAGCAATTCAGGAATCACTCTTTCTTCTTTCGGTGCCGGGCATGCATGGGGCCATCAAGGAAGGCATGTCTGAACCTCTCGACACAAGTGCCAAGGAGCTTGACTGATGTGCTTAACATGAAGCTTGATGATGCTGTACTTTTCCGGCAACAGGCCTTGATCGGCGGTGAATGGCGGGACGCCACCGGCGGCGCGCAATTCGCCGTTCACAACCCGGCCAATGCGCACGTCATCGGTCATGCGCCGCGCTGCACTGTTGCCGATGTCGAACGCGCCATCGAATCTGCCCACGCCGCCTTTCCCGCCTGGCGCGACCTGCCGGCCAAAACCCGCGCCCAGCTGCTGCGTCACTGGTTCGACCTGATACTCACCCACCGCGACGACCTCGCCGCGATCATGGTGAGCGAGCAGGGCAAGCCGCTGGCCGAGGCGAGTGACGAAATCGGGTACGCAGCAAGCTTCATCGAGTGGTTTGCCGAAGAGGCGCGGCGGGTCTACGGCGACGTGGTGCCGTCGCCGTGGGCGCACCGGCGCATGTTCACCTTGCGCCAGCCAGTGGGGGTGGCGGCGCTGATCACGCCGTGGAATTTTCCCGCCGCGATGCTGACGCGCAAGGCCGGCGCGGCGCTCGCCGCCGGCTGCACGGTGGTGGCGAAGCCGGCATCGCAGACGCCGTTCACCGCGCTGGCGCTGGCGGAGCTGGCGCAGCGGGCGGGTCTGCCGCCGGGGGTGCTGAACGTCGTCACCGGCGACGCGGCGACGATCGGCAGCGTGTTGACTTCGCATCCGCTGGTGCGCAAGGTCTCGTTCACCGGCTCGACAGCCGTGGGCCGGCAGCTGCTTGCGCAAAGTGCGTCGACGCTCAAACACGTTTCGCTCGAACTCGGCGGCAATGCGCCCTTCATCGTGTTCGACGACGCCGACCTCGACGCCGCGGTGGACGCGGCGCTCGCCAGCAAATACCGCAACAGCGGACAGACCTGCGTGTGCGCCAACCGGGTGTTCGTGCAGGACGCGATTTACGACGCCTTTGCCCCAAAATTGGCCGCCGCCGTGGCGCAGCTGAAGGTGGGCGAGGGCTTCGCGCCGAATGTGGAAATCGGCCCGCTGATCAGCGCTGCCGCGCTGGAAAAGGTCGAGGCGCACATCGCCGACGCGCTGGCGCGGGGCGCAACGCTGCTGACCGGCGGCGCACGCCATGCGCTCGGCGGGCAGTTTTTCCAGCCGACGGTGCTCGCCGGCTGCTCGCCCGCGATGCAGATCTGCCGCGACGAGACTTTTGGCCCGGTGGCGCCGCTGATCCGCTTTCATGACGAGGCTGAGGTGATCCGGATGGCGAATGACACCGACTATGGCCTGGCCGCCTACGCCTGCACGCGCGACCTCGGCCGCGCCTGGCGGCTGGCCGAGCAGCTCGAATACGGCATGGTCGGCATCAATGCCGGCCTGATTTCCACCGCCGAAGCGGCCTTCGGTGGCGTCAAACAGTCGGGGCTGGGGCGCGAAGGCGGCCGCAGCGGCATCGACGCCTATCTGGAAACCAAATACGTGAACCTGGGAGGATTGGGATGAACGCATGCGTGTCCACCGTCGGAAATCATCCATCGCCCGCGCTGCAGGGCCGTCCCGCCAGCCTGTTGCAGGCGGTTTTTGCCGTGCTTCTGCTGTCCGCAACCGCGATCGAAAGCGCGCGGGCTTCGGTGCCCGTGCCCAAGCACCTGATCGATCCTGGCCTGCCCAGGATCGAAGATCCGGGCAAGCTGGTTGATCGCTTTCTGCAGGCAGTGGATCGCGGCGAGCTGACGGTGTTCGGCCAAACAATCGCCCGCGCCATGATTGTCCCGGTCCGCGTCGAATACGTCTACGAGCTTGCCGGCCGCGCGATGCGGATCAAGATCTACTCGAACCTGAATGCACCACTCCCGGTGCCGGGCCAGGACGATTGCCGGATTCTGGGCGTGAGCGCGGTCATGGAAGACGGCAGCATCACCGAAATCGAATCCCACGTCTGGATGAAGTAGCCGGCGGACGCCATGAATGAGACTGCAGTTCCCCGCTCACTCATTATCATCGGCGCCGCCAGCGGCGCCGGCGCGCCCGACCCCTCGACCGCCACCGGGCCGGCGGCGCTGCGCCGCGCCGCCGTTTTTCACGACACCCCGCTGCAGCACGTGGCGTGGGACACGATCCTGCGCGTACCGCGCGACGCAACGGACACGCCGCTGCACGCCGTCGCGGCGCTCGGCGAGCGGCTGGCCGACGAAGTTGCGTCGGTGCTGCAGGGGGGCCATTTTCCGCTGGTGGTGGGCGGCGACCATTCCTGCGCCATCGGTACCTGGAGCGGGGTGCACCGCGCGCTGGCCGCGCGCGGCCCCGTCGGCCTGATCTGGATCGACGCCCACATGGACAGCCACACCTTCGCCACCACCCCGAGCGGGCAGATTAACGGCATGCCGCTGGCCGCGCTGCTCGGCCACGGCGAAAGCGCGCTCACCAGAATCGACGGCGCGGGCGCTACGCTGCAGCCCGCGCACGTGTGTTTGATCGGCGTGCGCAGCTTCGAGGCGGGCGAGGCCGCGCTGTTGCAGCGGATCGGGGTGCGGGTGTTCGACATGACTGAAGTCCGCGAACGTGGGTTGGCCAAGGTGTTCGACGAAGCGCTTGCCATTGTGCGGCAGGGCACCGCCGGTTTCGGCGTCAGCGTGGACCTGGATGCGCTCGACCCCGGCGAAGCGCCCGGGGTCGGCTCGCCAGTGCCGGGCGGGCTGAGCTGTGCCGAGCTCGCCGCCGCGTTATCGCGGCTGCGCGATGACCCGGCTTTCGTCGCGATGGAAATCGTCGAATACAACCCGCGCCGCGATCACGACCGCGTCACCGCCGGCGCTGCCGGCGTGCTGGTCGACGCGATTGCGCCGCTGAAAACTCCGCGCTAGCGTTTACTCGAATTCCATTGCCCGGAACACGCGCCCGGCATTGCTGCGTGCGAGTTCGTCGGCGGTGTGCAGGTGCATATACGCCGACTGGTCGACCTTGTAGGCATCGTCGAGCGAACCGCCGGCCTTGACGACGTCGGCTATTTTCGCGCGCAGGTGCACCAGGTAGTCGCGCGTCCACTTGCGCACGGTGGCCATGTCGGTCGGCCCGCCGTGGCCGGGGATGACTGTCTCGGCGCCCAGTGCCTCGAACAGCTTCCAGGTCTCGACCCACTTGGCGGTGTCGGTGTCCTCGAAAATGGGCAGCATGCGGATGTGGAAGGCGGTGTCGCCGGCGATCACCAGCTTCTTCTCGGGCAGCCACACCATGGTGTCGCCGTGACTGTGCGAGGGGCCGAGGTGCAGGATCTGCAGATTCCACGAGCCCATTTTCAGGTCGAGCTTGTCGTCATAGAGCTTATCCGGCATCACGAACTCGGTCTTGAAGGCCTTGTCGCGCGCGCGGTTTCGCATGCCCGCCAGCACGTCGTGGCCGGTCACCTCCATCTGCTTGGCGGTGTCGCGGTGGGCGATGATGGTGGCGCCCTGTTCCTTCCAGTAGTTGGAGCCGAGCATGGCGTGGCCCTGGCTGTTTTCCAGCACGACGTATTTCACCGGCTGCGTGGTGCGCTTCTTGATTTCCTCGTGCAGGCTTTGCGCGAGCAGGTAGTTGTCGCCGGCATTCACCACCAGCACGCCGTCGTCGGTGATGACGAAGGACAGGTTGTTGTTGTGGCCGGAGTTGTCGTAGGTGCCGGGCGCGGTGGCGCCGATCGCCGACCACACGCCGGGGATGACTTCCTGCGGCAGATCATAGAGGAAGGAAGCCGGCGCCTTGTCGGGGTATTGCAGGGGCAAGCCGGCACGCTTCCAGTTGAAGAAGCCGTCGCGGTAATTCTTCACGTTCTTGTAGCCGAGCTTCATCAGCGTGTCGGCGGCAAGCGGGCTGCGCTGGTTGGCGCCGCAATAGACGACGATGGGCGTGTTTTTGTCCGGCACCGCCGCTTCGATCTGGAATTCCAGCCAGCCGCGCGTGATGTTGAAAAAGCGCGGCGCGTCGATGTAGCCGCCCAGCATGTTCAGCTCGGCCGGCGTGCGCACGTCGATGACCACGGTGTTCGGCTGCGCCTTCAGCTGGGCGACGAGGCCGGCGGTGTCGATCTGCGGCACCCGCTTGTTGGTCGCGTCCAATATGCGCTGCGCGGCCTGCGTCAGCGACGGCGCCTCCGGAATCGGCAGCACGACGGTGGACAGGTTTTGCGCCTGCGCGGACGCGCTCAGCAGCAGGGTGGCAGGTAACAGCGCGCGCAGAATCAGGGTGGGGGTCATGGCAGTCTCCTGGTGTTTTTTACAGGGTATGCATCATTCCGACGCCATGCCGACGAAAGGGTTCTCGCGGCGTTCGTGCCCGAAGCTGGACATCGCGCCGTGGCCCGGCACGAAACGCACCGCATCGCCCAGCGGAAACAGCTTGCCGCGGATGGCGGCCAGCAGCGCCGCATGGTCGCCGCGCGGAAAATCGGTGCGGCCGATCGAACCCTTGAACAACACGTCGCCGACGAAGGCCAGCTGCGCCTCCGGCTGGTAGAACACCACATGGCCCGGCGTGTGTCCCGGGCAATGCAGCACCTCGAAGCGAATCGCCCCCACCTCGACCGCATCGCCGTCCTCCAGCCACTGGTCCGGCGTGAACGCCACCGCAGGCGGAAAGCCGAACAGTTCCGCCTGTTGCGGCAGCAGGTCGAGCCAGAACTGCTCGCTGCACTCGGGGCCGACGATCGGGATGCCGAGCGCATCGCGCAGCTCGACCGCCGCGCCGACATGGTCGAGGTGGCCGTGGGTGAGCAGGATTTTTTCCAGCGTGAGGCTGCGCTGCGCCACTTCGGCGAGTAGCCGTTCGGCCTCGCCGCCGGGGTCGATCAGCGCCGCCCGGCCGGCTGCGTCCCACACCAGCGAGCAGTTCTGTTGATACGGGGTGACGGGGAGGATGGTAAATTCCATGCATCGAATTATCCGCCGATTTGATCCATGCCTGCACCCGACGTCCTGCTGCTGATTTCCACCCACTGCCCGCACTGCCCGGCGATGCTATCTGCGCTCGCTGACCTGGTGAAACAGGGCGCGATCGGCCGGTTCGAAGCGGTGAACCTGGAACAGCATCCCGAAGTGGGTCAGGCGCTCGGCGTGCGCTCGGTGCCGTGGGTACGCATCGGACGCATCGAGCTCACCGGCGTGCACGGCAAGGCCGAACTCGCCGACTGGGCGGCCAAGGCCGACAACGAGGAGGGGCTCGCCGACTGGTTCCATCTGCTGTTGAAGGAAGGCCAGCTGCCGAGAGTGCAGACGCTCATCGATGCCGAGCCGGCACTGCTCGCCGCGGTGCTCCCCATTGTCGGCAACGTCGACGCCAGCCTCAACGTACGGCTGGGCGCCGGCGTGCTGTTCGAGGCCTTCGCCGGCACCCGCACCCTGGCGGCGCTGATTCCGCACCTGGGCGAACTGTCACGGCACCCCGACGCACGGGTGCGGGCGGACGCCTGCCACACCCTCGGCCTCACCGGCGATGCCGCCGCACGGCCTTGGCTGGATGCGCGCACGACGGACGACGATGCCGACGTGCGGGAGATCGCGGCCGAGAGTCTGGAAAACCTGCCGCCGCCGCTCTAGCCACGGGCTGGCCCTGACGCCGCTTCGGTGCTATAGTTTTGTGCAACACCGCCCGGGCTTCGGCCCGGGCGGTTTTCATTTTTGAGCCTGCTTTAGGAGACCGCCATGGAAATCACCACCCGCCCCGCCATCACCGTATCCGAGCGCGATCTGGAGCGCCTCGAAACCCTGCTTGCCACGCTGCCGGAGAGCCAGCCCGGCGTGGAGGCGCTGCGCGAGGAACTCGACCGCGCACAGATCACCCCCGCCGAAGCGATGCCGCCCGACGTGGTGACGATGAATTCGCGCGTGCGCTTCGTGGTCGAGCCGGCCGGGCGCGAAGTGGAAGCGACCCTCGTCTATCCGCGCGATTTCACCGGTGCGCCCGACCAGCTGTCGGTCGCCGCGCCCGCCGGCGTCGCGGTGCTGGGTCTGGCGGTCGGCCAGCAGATCGAATGGCTGGCGCCGAACGGACAAACCGTGCGTGCGCGCATCGTCGACCTCCCCTACCAGCCCGAACGCGCGGGCGATTTCATGCGCTGATCCAACAGGCGCCATGTCTCTGCCTGCCGCCTACCTCGGCGTCATCCTGATCTGGTCGACCACGCCGCTCGCCATCCAGTGGGGCGCGCAGGGGTCCAGCTTCAGTTTCGCCGTGATGGGGCGGATGCTGATCGGGCTGGCGCTCTGCGTCCTGCTGCTGTTCGCCACCCGCACCACGTTTCCCTTCACGCCGGCGGCGCGGCGGCTGTATGCGATCAGCGGTCTCACACTGGGTGTGTCAATGCTGCTCACCTCCTGGGGGGCGCTGCATATTCCGTCGGGGCTGATTTCGGTGATCTTCGGCCTGTCGCCGCTGCTGACCGGGGTGTTCGCCGCGCTGTGGCTGTCCGAGCGCACGCTGACGCCGCTGCGCATCGCGGGGCTGGCGCTCGCCCTGGCGGGGCTGTGGCTGATCTTCGGCCAACCGTGGCCGGGCGATGGCCATGCCACGCTCGGCACCGCCGCGGTGGTGGCCGGCATGACGACGCAGGCGCTGGGGCTGGTATGGATCAAGCGGCTCAACGTGCGTATTTCCTCGCTCTCCATCACCACCGGCTCGCTCGGCGTCGCTACACCCTTCCTGATCGTGGCATGGCTGGTGGCCGATGCCGCGCAGCTGCCGCCGGACATTACGCTGCGCGCGGCGATGTCCATCGTCTATCTCGGCGTGCTGGGATCGTTGGTGGGGTTTACGCTGTATTACTACGTGATCAAGCGGCTTGACGCCGGCCGCGTCGCGCTGATCATGCTGGTGACGCCGGTGGCTGCGCTGCTGCTGGGCAAAACGCTGAACCAGGAACACATCCCTGCGCTCGGCTGGGCCGGCATTGCACTGATCGGCGCGGGGCTGCTGCTGTACGAATGGCAGGCGCTGCGCCAGCTGCGCCGGCCCGTTATTTCTTGAACAGGTCGTCGACCGAGGCGGGGGTGTCCGACGTGCCGGCGTCCTGTTTCGAAAACAAGGCGTCGAGTGCGCTGCGGCTGGCCTGCGCGATCGCCGCGCCACCGCCCTTGTAGGCTTCCGGCCGCGGCACGAACCAGCCGCAATCGTTGGATCGCGTCTTGTCGGCGACGCGATCGGCCGCCAGCTCGCGGCACTGACCGGCACGGTGCGCATCGAAATGGCGGCACTGCTTGCACACGTGCAGGTCGGCGCGGCAACTGGAACAGGTTTCACGGCGCGACAGCGGCAGCAGCATGCCGGCCAGGCTGGCGCCGCATTTCCAGCATTGCAGGCTCATCGGGGGGTGAAATCCTGGCCGGGGTAATCGGGTGTGCGCAGCGCGTGGTATTCCAGATCGCCCAGCGCGATCTGCTGCAGCGCGCGCGCATGGGTGGCCTCCAGCACCACCGGCGGCGCCATGCCGTCTTCGGCGGCCTGCAGCCAGCGCGCGGCGCACATGCACCAGCGGTCGCCCGGCTGCAGCCCGGGGAAATCGTATTCCGGCGCCGGGGAGATCAGGTCGTTGCCGTGCTGCAGCGAATAATCGAGAAAGGCCTCGGTCATCTGCACGCACACGGTGTGGCTGCCGATGTCCTGAGGACCGGTATGGCAGACGCCGTCGCGCACGAAGCCGGTCATCGGCGACACGCTGCACACCTGCAGCAGACCGCCCAGCACATTGCGCGCGTCACTCACTCGATTCCCTCCATCTTGTCCTTTGCAGAAAATAGCACAACCGGGCTCAGGGGGCGGTCGGCGGCGCGTCGCCGGGCTGGGGATCGGTCAGCGGGCCAATCAGGGCCGCGCCCACCATGTCGGCATGCTTGCGCTCGACGTGCGCCAGCACGCTGGGCGCGGGATAGCCGTCGGCCGGCAGGCCGTGGTCCGCCTGATACTGGCGGAGCGCAGCCTGCGTGCGCGGGCCCAGCAGGCCATCCTCCGGCCCGGCATCGAAGCCAAGCGCATTCAAGGCCAGCTGCAGGGACTGCAGCTGTGCCGTGCTGAGCGCGCCAGCTTCGCCCGGCTGCGCAACCAGCGGCGCGCCACCTGCCAGCTGCCATGACAACTGAGCCACCGCCAGTGCGTAATTGACCGAGCGGTTCCAGCGCATCACCACGTCAAAGTTGTCGTAGACCATGAAGGCCGGGCCCTGCCAGCCCTGCGGCAGCACGACGGCAGCGCGGCCAGTGCCCGGCAGGGCGCTGCCGTCCGCCGCCTGTACGCCGCGCGCGGCCCAGTCGGCGACCGGCTGGCGCTGATTCACGCCGATCCCACGAAAATCGAAGCCGGCCGGCAATCGCACTTCCAGCGCCACCGGTTCGCCCTGGCGCCAGCCTGCGCGTGTGAGGTAGTTCGCCGCCGAAAACATGGCATCGGGCAGTGACTGCCACAGGTCGATGCGGGCATCGCCATCGGCATCGACCGCATAGGCGCGGAAGGTCGATGGCATGAATTGCATATGCCCCATCGCGCCCGCCCACGAACCGTTCATATCGATGGCGGCCACATGCCCACCGTCGATAATGCGCAGCGCATCGAGCAGCTGGCTGCGAAAGAACGCGCTGCGGCGGCCGTCGAAAGCCAGCGTGGCGAGGCTGGCCGGAATGTTGAGGCTGCCGAGTGTGGACCCGTAGTTGGTTTCCAGCCCCCAGAATGCCACCAGCACGGTTTTCGGCACGCCGTAGCGCTGTTCGACCGCATCGAGCAGCGCGGCGTGTTCGGCGAGCATTGCCTGACCGCGTTCAACCTGCTGCGCATTGACACGCCGGCCAAGATAATCGGAAAACGTCTGCAGGAATTCGGGCTGGCGGCGGTCGAGTTCGACCACGCGTTCGATCGGCGTGATTCCGCTCAGCGCAGCGTCGAGCGTGGCGGCGGAAATGCCTTGTTCCGCCGCGTCCTGGCGGAAGGCGGCCAGCCAGTCGTCGAAGGTGGCCTGGGCGTGGACCGGCAGGCTGACGAGCGTCGCCATCAGAAGCAATGCCCAAACCGCCCCCTCCCCAACCCTGGTGAAACGACTAAGCACTCGACTAAGCCCGCAAGCGGGCAAGTCGCTGCTTATCCCCCGCAAGCGGGACCTCGGTGCCCCGAAGGGGTAGAGGGGGCGAACGCTGGGCCCAAGGCGATTAACCATTTTTCTGCAGCCAGTATTCGAGCAGCGCCATATGCCACAGCTTGCTGCCCTGGATGCGGGTGTGGTGCTGCTCGGGGGCATCCAGCAGCCTGTCGACGTAGGCGCGATGGTAGAGGCCGCGCTCGCGGCAGGCCTGGGAATTCAGAATGTCCTGCATGAAGTTCAAGAAGTCTCCACGTACGAATTTGAGAGCGGGCATGGGGAAATAGCCCTTCTTGCGGTCGATCACCGCGTCCGGCACCCGACCGCGCGCAATGCTTTTCAGCACGTGCTTGCCTTCCGACGCCAGCTTGAGGTGGGGTGGCATCGCCGCCGCCAGTTCCACCAGTTGGTGATCGAGGAAAGGCACGCGTGCTTCGAGTCCCCATGCCATGGTCATGTTGTCGACCCGCTTCACCGGATCATCGGTGATCAGCATCGTCGTATCCATGCGCAACACCTGATCGATGAATTCGTCGGCAAAAGGTTCCGCCAGGTGCGCGGCGATCAGCTCGCCCGTGTAGTCGGGCCCGTGATACGCCGGCAAGGTCATGTCGAGGAATTCGTCGTGGTCGCGGTCGAAGTAATGGCGGCGGAAGCGTTCCAGCGGCGAGCCCTGCGTGTCCGCCACCATGCGCGGATACCAGAAATAGCCGCCGAACACCTCGTCGGCGCCCTGCCCGCTCTGCACCACCTTGACCGCCTGGCTGACCTGCTCGGCCAGCAGGTAGAAAGCCACCGCGTCCTGCGCGAACATCGGCTCGCACATCTGGTCCACCGCCTCCGGCAGGCGGCGCAGCACCTCGGCATTCGGGATCAGATACTTGTGGTGGCGCGTGCCGTACATCGCCGCCACCGGATCGGAGTATTCAAACTCGTTGCCGCGCTCTTCCGGCTGGTCCTCGAAGCCGACCGAGAAGGTCATCAGGTCGGGCACCCCCTGCTCGGCCAGCAAGGCCACCAGCAGGCTCGAATCCAGCCCGCCCGAGAGCAGCACGCCGACCTTGACGTCGGCGATCTCGATGCGCTTTTTCACCGCCTGACGGAGGCTTTCGTGGATCGCCTCGGTCCACTCGGCGTCGGTTCGCGCCGTCGCTGGTCGTTGCGCCGGCAACGACCAGTATTTCCTGTGGCTGAGTTCGCCGCGCGTATTCACCGTCAGCGTGGTGCCAGGCGCGAGCTTGCGGATGCCGTTGAAGATCGTGCGCGGCGCCGGCACCACCGCATGCAGCGTGAACAGGTGGTGCAGCGCGACCGCATCGATGCCGGTGTCGACGCCGCCCGCGGCAATCAGCGCCTGCGGGGTCGAGGCGAAGCGGAAGCAACCGAGGGTTTCACTGTAGTACAGCGGCTTGATGCCAAGACGGTCGCGCGCCAGGAACAGTGTCTCGCGATTCCACATGGCGAACGCGAACATGCCGTGCAGGCGCTCGACGCAGGCCTCGCCCCATTGCAGGTACGCGCGCAGGATGACCTCGGTGTCGCCGTCCGAATGGAAGACCTGGCCGAGCGCGATCAGCTCGGCGCGCAGTTCAGGATAGTTGTAGATGGTGCCGTTGAACACCAGCGCGGTGCCGCTCGCCGCATCGACCATCGGCTGCTGCGAGCGCGTCGACAGATCGATGATCGCCAGCCGGCGGTGGCCCAGCCGCACCGCGCCGTCGGCGTGCTGGCCCTCGGCGTCCGGCCCGCGCCGCGCCAGCTTCGCCAGCATGCGCGCCATGATGTCGGGCTCGGGCGCCTTGTAGTCGAACCGGAATTCACCTGCGATGCCGCACATTGTGTATCGATCTCATTTTTTTCCACGCCGGGCGCGAAGGCACACGAAAGGGGATCTTTCGCGTGTGAATGTCCGCGCGCATGCACTCAGTGTAGATTTTCCACCGACATTGTCGTGTCCTGCGTGGACACGCTTTCATGCCACCAGTGGCGGCTCGTCCATCAGCGCGATCTGCTCGCGCAATTCGAGGATGCGCGCCTGCCAGTACAACTGGGTATTGAACCACGGAAACGCGGCGGGAAAGGCCGGGTCGTCCCAGCGGCGGGCGAGCCAGGCCGCATAGTGGATCAGCCTCAGGGTTCTGAGCGCCTCGACCAGATGCAGTTCGCGCGGGTCGAAGTCCATGAAGTCTTCATAGCCTTTGAGGATGTCGTTGATCTGCGTCTGCTGCTCATCGCGCTCGCCCGACAGCAGCATCCACAGGTCCTGCACCGCCGGCCCCATGCGGCTGTCGTCGAAGTCGACGAAATGAGGCCCCGATTCGGTCCACAGCACGTTGCCGGCGTGGCAGTCGCCGTGCAGGCGGATGGCCTGCACGGCGCCGGCGCGCTCGTAACAGATCGCCACACTGGACAGCGCATGCTCGACCACGCTGTCCCACGCTGCGACCAAATCGGACGGCAGCCAGTGGCCGTCGCGCAGGAAATCGCGCGACGCGGTGCCGAAGGTTTCAAGGGTGAGCGCAGGCCGCTGCGCAAACTCGGCCTGCGCGCCGACGGCGTGAATGCGGCCGAGAAAGCGCCCCATCCACTGCAGCGTGTCGGCGCGGTCGAATTCGGGCATGCGCCCGCCCTGCTTAGGGTATACCGCGAAGCGAAAACCCGCGTGGGCGTGCAGCGTGGCGCCGTTCAACACCAGCGGCGCAACCACCGGGATCTCGCGCGCGGCGAGATCGATCGTGTACGCGTGCTCCTCCAGGATGGCGGCGTCGCTCCAGCGTTCGGGGCGGTAGAACTTGACCACCACCGGCGCTGCCCCCGAACCGCCCGCAGGGTGAGCGTCCGGCGCGGCATCCTCCACCCCCATCTGGTAGACGCGGTTCTCGTAGCTGTTCAGCGCCAGCAGGCGGCCGTCGGCCCTGAGGCCAGTGCTGTCGAGCGCGTCGAGCGCGCAGTCGGGGGTCAGCGCGGAATAGGGGTGGGACACATCCATCATGGGAAAGGCAAAGCGGCTATGCTCAAAGTCGAAGCTGGACAGATAATGCCTCAAACGTCGCGTCACATCGCATCCCTATGAAGACGAATGACCCTTTCAGCATGGAGATCTCCCGCCTGATCTGGGAGACCCGCTACCGTGCCGCCGGCGAGGCCGACATCCGCGCCAGCTGGCAGCGGGTGGCGCAGGCGATCGCGCAGGCCGAAGGCGATGCGGCCGACGTCTGGGCAGAGCGCTTCCACGGGCTGCTGGACGGTTTCCGCTTCCTGCCCGCCGGCCGCATCCTCGCCGGGGCCGGCAGCGACCGTCATGTCACGCTGTTCAACTGCTTCGTCATGGGCGAAATCGCCGACGACCTCGAACACATCTTCGAAGCGCTGAAGGAAGGCGCGCTCACCATGCAGCAGGGCGGCGGCGTCGGCTACGATTTTTCCACGCTGCGGCCGGCCGGCATGGAGGCCGCCGCCACCGGCACCATCGCCTCCGGCCCGGTGTCCTTCATGCACATCTGGGACGCGATGTGCGCGACCATGCTGTCGACCGGCGCGCGGCGCGGCGCGATGATGGCAACACTGCGCTGCGACCACCCCGACATCGAGACCTTCGTCGACGCCAAGCGCGATCCCGCGGTGCTGCGGCATTTCAACGTGTCGGTGCTGGTGACGGACGCCTTCATGGCGGCGGTGGCGGACGACGCCGACTGGCCGCTGATGTTTCCCGGCCTCGCCGCGACGCGCACGCTGAAGGCGCGCGCGCTGTGGCAGCGCATCCTGCGCGCGGCCTACGACACCGCCGAACCCGGCGTGCTGTTCGTCGACACCATCAACCGCGACAACACGCTGGGCAGCCTGGAAACGCTCTCAGCCACCAACCCCTGCGGCGAAATTCCGCTGCCGCCCTACGGCGCCTGCGACCTCGGCTCGCTCAACCTCACCGCGTTCGTGATCGCGCCGTTTTCTCCGGCGGCCCAGCTCGATTTCGGCGCGCTGGCGGAGGCCACGCGCCTGGCCGTGCGCTTCCTCGACGATGTCATCGACGTCTCGGGCTATCCATTGCCGGCGCAGGCGCGCGAAGCGCGCTTCAAGCGGCGCATCGGCCTTGGCGTCACCGGGCTGGCTGACGCGCTGGTGCTGCTGGGATTCCGCTACGACAGCGAAGCCGCGCGCCAGCGGGCGGCGCAGGCGATGCAGACGGTGCGCGATGCCGCCTACCGGGCCTCGATCGAGCTGGCGCGCGAGAAAGGCGCCTTTCCGGCTTTCTCGCGCGACGCGTTTCTGGCGAGCGGTTTTGCGAGTCGACTGCCGGCGGACCTGCGCGAGGCCATCGCCGTGCACGGCCTCCGCAATAGCCATTTATTGGCGATCGCGCCGGCCGGCACCATCAGCCTGCTGGCCAACAACTGTTCCAGCGGGATCGAGCCAATTTTTGCCGGCGAGGCCGAGCGCCGCGTGCTGCAGCCGGACGGCAGCTACCGCACCCACGCCGTGCTCGACTCCGCCCTGCAGCGCTGGCGGGCGCAGGGCAACAGCGGGGTGCCGCCGGCGTTCGTCGAGGCGCGCCAGCTCGACCCGCTGGCCCATCTCGCCATGCAGGCGGCGCTGCAGCCTTATGTCGACAACGCCATTTCCAAGACCATCAACGTCGCCGCCGAGATGCCGTTCGAACGCTTCGCCGACCTCTACCGGCAGGCGCACGCGCTCGGCCTCAAGGGCTGCACGGTGTTCCGTCCCAACGCCGTCACCGGCGCCATCCTGAGCGAGCCGGCGGCCGAGCGGGTTCAGTGTTGCGGCATCGAACGCGAGGCAGACTAGTTACGACAGCCGTTCGTCGGCGCATCAAGCCGGCATCTCAAGTTCTCCAGGATTCATTCCGAAAAGGTGTTGTTGGCTGCCAGCCGGCTATCCGGATGGCACACCTCACGCTTCAACGACCCTTTGGAGAATTGCCGCAATGTTCCGATCCGCCCCGCTGCGAAGCATCCTGATTCTGGGTGCGCTGCTCAGCCTTCCCTTGCTCACCCAGGCCGCCGACCTTCGCATGGGTGTCTTTGCCGGCAGCGCGGGCAAAGACAATCAGGCCGAACTCAAGGCCATGTTCGACCCCTTGGCCGAGCACATCGCCAAATCCACCGGCCACACGATCCGGCTGGAAATCAGCCAGAGCTTCGGCAACATGGAACGTCGCCTCGGCGCGGGCCGCTACGCCCTCCTGCTGAGCCCACCCCAGGTGACGGCGGATGCCATCACGGATGGCTTCGAGCCTGTCGCCAAATGGGACAAGCCGATTTTCGGCGTGGTCGTCGTGCCGACAGACAAGCCCTATAAAGCCGTTGCCGACCTCAAAGGCGCCCGGGTCGGCATCGCCGCGCGCGATACCGCAGCCGGGCCCTTGTGCGTGGATGTATTGAAAAAATCCGGCTTGAGCCAGAAGAAAGACTTCGCTGCCCTGTACGAAGGCCGCTTCCAGGACGCCATGATCCAGCAATTGTCGACCGGCGCACTTGACGCTATTTGCACCGGCTCCGGCGCCTGGCGTGTCATGAACGAACAGAATCCGGGCAAATACAAGGTCGTCGGCGAATCGGTCCGCGTCCCCGGATTCGCGCTCAGCATCGACAAGAGCCTGAGCGAGGCTGAGCGGAAAAAACTGACGGGCGTTCTCGTCGGCCTGGGCAAGCATCCCGAAGGCAAACGTGCGCTCGCGGCGATTTCCGGCAGCGCCGCCGGGGCGGCCGATACGCTGCCCACCCATGCCGGGGAATACACCAGCTCCAACCAGCTGATTCAGGAAAACAAGCGGCTCTATAACGACCTGATTCCTTCCAGGTAAACCGTCTCCTCCCTCCTGCGGCCTCGATTCGAGGCCTTTTTTTTGCGCCTCCAGACAGTGTCCCCGGCTTCCCGCCTGGCCCGCAAACACGTCACAATGCGGACTTGCCGGTCTTTCACGCTCGCCCATGAAAACATCCCCCCCGACGTCGTCGCCCCCCCGTCCGCGCATCGGCCTCGCCCTGGGCAGCGGCTCCGCACGCGGCTGGGCGCACATCGGCGTGATCCGCGCCCTGAAGGATGCCGGCGTAGAGCCGGACATCGTCTGCGGCACCTCGATTGGTGCGCTGGTGGGCGCCGCCTACGTCGACGGCGATCTCGACCGGCTGGAAACCTGGGTGCGCAGCCTCAAACTGCAGACCGTGGTGAGTTTCCTCGATTTTTCGCTCGGGGGCGGTCTGATCAAGGGCAACAAGCTGATCGATTTTTTTCGCAGCCATTTTGTCGACCGCGACATCACCGACCTTGAACGCCCGTTCGGCGCCGTCGCCACCGACCTGCGGCGCGGCCGCGAAATCTGGCTGCGCGACGGCCCGGTGACCGAGGCGGTGCATGCGTCGATCGCGCTGCCCGGCCTGTTCGCACCGGTCCTGCGCGACGGCAGCTGGCTGGTCGACGGTGGCCTGGTCAACCCGGTGCCGGTATCCCTGTGCCGCGCGATGGGCGCCGACATCGTGATCGCGGTCGACCTCAATACCGACCTGCTGGGCCGGCATCTGAAGCCCCGGCCGCTCAAAACCTCGCGCAAGCGCACGCCGGCCGCGCCGGACACCCTGGCCGACACGGTCATGGCGCGCATCCAGAACGGCATGTCGCAACTCGGCATCAATCACCGCGACGAAGCCGGGCCCCCGGCGATGCTGGACGTACTGGCATCCAGCATCAACATCATGCAGGTGCTGATCACGCGCAGCCGGCTGGCAGGCGAGCCGGCGGACGTCATGATCACGCCGATGCTGGCGGACGTGGCCTTGATGGATTTTCACCGCGCCAGCATCGCGATCGAGGCCGGACAACATGCGGTCGAAGAAGCGTTGTCGCAGCTGCGGCAACGCGTCGACTTCTGAAAAGACAGGTCAGGAAATGGGCGTGGCGCACAGCGCCAGCTTGCGCGCACGGTCGAGCTGCTTGATTGCGGCTTCACGCCGGCAGGCGTCGGCGCGACTGACCGCGGCTTCGACATGAACCAGCGCCACCGGCCGCCGGCTGCGCGTGTAGCGCGCGCCCGGGCCGCCCTCGCCGTTGTGTTCGGCGATACGGCGCGTGACGTCCGTGGTGATGCCGGTGTAGAGGGTGCCGTCGGCGCAGCGCAGCATGTAGACGCACCACGCGGCGGTATCGCTGTGCCGGCCCATCACACCGCGCTCATTGCGTTGCAGCGCGGAACTTGATGAACGTCAGGATTTACAGCGGGCGCTTGACCGACACGATGCCACGCACCATGCCCGGCCCATAGCCGGTCGCCTTGTCCAGCGGGTATTCGGCTGCGAGGCGCGCTTTCACGCCATCGGGAATCGCTGCCGAATCGCCGTGGCAACTCAGGCACACGGGCTGCACCGGCAACGCCTTGGCGTAGCGGAACTGCTTGCCTGTAGACGTGCTGACCACCTGCCAGGTGTCTAGCGTTTCCGGCTTTTCGCCAGCCGCCAGCCGCTTTTCCAGCCCGGCCTGGGCCTGGGCTTCCCAGGCGTCGGGCACGCCCGCCGGGTTGCGGTTTTTCGGGCTAACGCGCTTGACCTCGAATCCGGACTGCTTCGACACGTCGGCGGCAATCTGCGGCGCGCGCTCCTTGCATACGCCAATCGCTCCATCCGGCCCCTTCTCGCCCAGCGCAGTTTTCAGCTCGCCGCCGAGTTTCTGGATCAGGGCACCACTCGCCTTGCGCGCATCGGCCACCATGGCGGCTTGTTCCTCCGCGCTGGGCCCGCTGGCGCAGCCGGCGAACAGAAAGGGCAGGGTGAGTGCAATCAAGGCTGGCTTGTTCATGGGGGCTCCTCCGAGGTAGTTGCTTAATACTACCCGGCGGCCCTTTTGGTCGGCAATTGAAAGTTTTTATGGACGCTCAGACGTCGGCTGACAGTTCCTGCGCCCACAGCAGCGCGTCCATGTGCACCTTGTTGATGTCGTCCACTTCGCGGCCGATCTGCTTGGCCAGGGTCTCGATGCTGCTCTGGTCGTCCTGCTCGCAGGCGATCGCCAGCGCGAGGTAGGGCGCGTACGGGCCCCTGTTCGCGATGATGGCTTCGGTGATTTCGGCAGGCAGGCTGATCTGTTTCAGCACATCTTCCATCGGCATGTGCATCACCACGTCGAGCAAGGAAAACAGGCCGGCGACGAAAATCTCGTCGCGCGCCTTGGCAAACAGCGCACGCCCGGCCAGCTGCTCGGCCACCCGGCCTCGCACCAGGGCGTTTTCCAGCACCGCCGAATCGAGTTCCTGGGCCTGGCCGCCGGTAAACAGGATCAGCGTCAGCCAGCGATACAGCTTGTCCTGGCCCATCACCATCAGCGCCTGCTCGATGCCGCCGACCTTGTTCAGCAGGCCCATGCCGGGCGAGTTGACGTAGCGCAGCAGGCGCACCGACAGCGCCGGATCATGACGGAACTGGATCGCCAGTTCCGGCTGCTCGGCACCGGTGCGCACCCGGTTCATCAGGTCCAGCACCTTGGCACGCGACGGCCCCATGGTCGGGTTGCCGAGGTTCTCGCGACGGGTGATGAACGGCCCCATGAACAGCGCAAACTGCAGCTTGTGGCACATGTGGAAGCCTTCGAGCGACTGCACGTCCATCGCCACGAAGCGCTTGCCCGCCGCCACCTTGGAGATGGCCGCCATCTGCGCAGTAATGGCCGGAATGTCCTCGCTGCTGGCGTCCATCAGCACATAGTCGGCGTGCAACAGCAGGCCGTGTCGGCTGGGGTTCGCAACGGCCTCGGCCAGCACGGCAAAATTGAAGCCGCGCGCTTTCAGTGCGGCCATGCGGGTCAGCAAGGCTTCATCAATCAGCGTCTGCTGGTTGATGTTCAAAATCCACACGGTGCCGGCAGCCGGCCAGCTCTCGATCAGCGGATGGTTCAGCGTGGCCGGCGCGATCGGCACGAAGGCAAGTCGCTGCCCCAGGAGGCGCGCGATGTCCATGCGCTCCAGGTTCGCGAGCAGGGTTTCGTCATAGAGGCGCTGCACGTCAGGCAGGCTGAGGTCGGTCTGCTCATCCAGCACCCGGCGCAGCATGAAAGTGTAAGCGGCCACTTTCTGGTCGCGGCCCAGCATGGCCTCGCGGCGCATCACAGAGGACGACTTGGATGCCGCCTTTTCTGCCGGCTTTTCCGCCTCGACTGTCGATACGCGCTTGGGCGGCGCGGCGGCTGAGTCCTTCCCTGACAACATTCCAACCAAACGATTCAGCACGCCTCACTCCTTTGCAAAAAAAACCGGGGCCCATCAATGATGACATCGGCACCGGCTGACGGGACTGTAGCCCCGGCCCAAAAAATTTTGGGCACCCGTGGGGGTGCCGTCCACCCATTCTAGCTACCGGCCGCTGCTATGCTATTGAGAGCAGGCGGCACGATTCAACATGCTTTCCGGGGTTCAAATTGTTCAAAAATCTTTCCCAGTATTTTTTTCGCGGTCTGATCGCCGCCCTGCCCCTCGGGCTGACGGTCTACCTGTTGTATCTTTTCCTGAGCTGGAGCGAGACGCTGGCGATGCAGGTGATCCGGCCCTTCATCGGCGACTTCTATGTACCGGGCCTGGGGCTGTTGCTGGGCATCAGCGGCATTGTGCTGCTCGGCGTGCTAATGTCGCAGCGCTGGGTCGGCCCGCTGCTGGCGCTGCTGGAGTTGCCCTTCACCAACCTGCCGGTGGTGAAGAGCATTTATTCCTCGCTGAAGGATTTTGCGGCCTATTTTTCGCCCCGCCGCAACGCAGCGGCCCCGCAGACCGTGGTGGCGCTGCGACTGCCGGGACACGATCTCGAAATCGTGGGGCTGATCACCCGCCAGCGCGTCGACGACCTGCCTCCCGGCTTCCTGCAGGGCGACCGCGTGGCCGTCTACCTGCCGATGGGCTACATGATCGGCGGCTATACGGTGTTTGTGCCGCGCGCGTGGGTGCAGCCGATCGACATGTCTGTGGAAGAGGCGATGCGTTCGTCGCTGTTTGCCTGGATGAGCACAAGCGCCAAGGACGGCTCACCCGCCAGGACGAAGCCATGATGCGGTCGCCTGCCCCGTTGAGATCGCGTTAATCATGCAGATCGAATGTTATGCCCAACGCCTGCTCAACCCGTTTCGCGGGGTGGTGCACATCATTCGCTATCAGTCGGCCGAGGCGGTGACCACCGACGGCGTCGAGTGGGACATCTATGTGGCCAACGACGCCCTGCTTGACGGTCTCGGGCGCGCCGGCAAGCGTGCGCAGATTTCCGACATCCGCTACGGCCACTGGTCGGCGGAAAAGGGCCTCAAGCGCGGCCCGCTCTATCCTTCGGACGACTTCAAGCGGCTGGAGGACATGGGCGCGGTGGCCTACGAACACCTGCTCAAGGTGCATCGCGAGGTGCCCTTCAAATTCCGCGATGCCTTCGAGCTCTGGCTGCTCGACCGCGACGACCGGCCGCTGGCGCTGCTGCACAGCGTGCGCACCCACAGCGAAACCGACACCCGGCCGCCGCTGGACTGGCGCGCCGGCATTGCCGCACAGGAGCATTTTCAGAGTACCGCGATTGCCGGCCTGACCGAGCCGGCCAGCGTCTACCTGACGCGCCATGTCAATGCACTGGCCAGCGGTGTGGCGCAGTGGTTTTGCCGCACCGACGACGGCGCCGGGCTGGGGCTGCATACGCTGCAGGGGGGTGAGCCGCTGCACGGCCGCGTGCTGGATGCGGACGCCTTTCCGCCGCGCTTCATCGCCACCGCCGGCATGGATGCCGCGCACACCCGGCTGGTGCAGGACTACCACGCCTGGCAGGCGCCGTGGATGCTGCTGCTGCCGCACCTCGACCCCGCCACCCGCAGCGCGCTGGAGGCCAGCGCCTGCCAGCAGGCCGAATCGATCGAGAAACACTTCCGCCTGTATCCCGCCGTCATCGACCGCGCGGCACTGCAGGCGGCGCGCGTGGAAGCGGCGCTGGTACGCAGTCAGCCACGCCCGCAGCAACAGGATGAGGGTATGCCGATGTTCTATATCGAACTCGGCAGCACCGAGAGTCAGGACATCTGAGGCCGCCGCATCAGCCGGCCGCGTCGAGGCCGCTGATGTCGAGGATGGCCGTCGGCAGCGCAATCGAGGCACCGAGATGCGGCGTCAAGCGCACGCCGACCTGCGGGTAACGCGCGCCGAATTCGGCAATGGCATCGGGAATGTCCTGTGCCACGTGGGTGCCGGCTGCCAGAAAGTAGGGGAAGGCGACGATCTCGGTGACGCCTTTTTCCGCCAGCGCCGCCAGCCCGTCCGGAATGCCCGGCTCCGCCAGTTCCAGAAACGCCGCCTCGACATGGTCGTAGGTCTGGCCGGGTTGCGCGCGCACCGCATCGGCAAGTGCGCGGACTTCGTCGTTGGACGCCGCGCGGCGGCTGCCGTGGGCAATGATGAGCAGGCTGGGCATGGCGGTAAATTCCTTTATCAATGACATCACAGTGAGCGGATTCCGCCCGGGGGGTTCCCCAAGGCCAAGGATTCCGGTCGATGCGGCGTGTTGGTAGAAATGTGTCGTTGTTTGTCCTACACGCGACGCCGACTATCCGACGACCCCGCCAAGAGAGGGGGTTAATCCATACCAAGGAGGAAGACAATGAACGCGATGAAAACGCTGCTCGCCCTGCTGATGGCCGGGCTGGTCTCGATGCCCGTACTGGCCCACGACAAAAACAAGAAGGGCAATAACGCATGCCCGGTGGGCCTGGTCAGCGGCATCAGCATGGACGACGAATTCGGTCCCGGTACGCAGGACCTGACCCAGTGCCTCAAGCAACGCCACAACGTGAAAATGGTCGTGCAGATCAATCAGTTCTGCACCAGCGCCGCCACCCCGGAAGCCTGCGCAGCCTCACCCTACGGCCTCAACAATATCCGCAACATGCTCGACGACTATGAAGTCACCCACGGCATGAAACCGGGCAAGGACTACGAAATGGTGGTCGTGCTGCACAGCCCGGGCGGGCGGATGGCGCTCAAGGATACTTCGGTCCGGGGCGACGGCACCACGGTCTCGGGCCGCAACCCGTTCGAAGGCACGATCCGTGGACTGATGGCGCGCGGCGTCAAGTTCTACTTCTGCCAGAACACCACCCGCGCCTTCCTCAACCAGCCGGGCACGGCGATCACCTCGCTGCCGAAATACCTGACCACCGGCATCTCGACCACCGACCAGATGATCGAAGGCATGGAATACACCACCGCCGGCCTGACCTCGATTGCCGATTTCCAGGCACGCGGCTACGCCTACATCCAGCCCTAACCGTTCTCCGCCACGCACACCCCGCCAGGGCCGAACGGCCGGGCGGGGTTTTTTATTGCCTGCAGCTCCTGGCATTATCCTAAAAACCGCAGTTGACCCCTTACAAGCGCTGGGAGCGCCGCATGGATATTAAGTTTTTGAGCCACGTGCGCCTTCACCTGGCGGGTGAGAACGCTACGCACCCGATTGCACGATTTTCGGGTCGCCTGGCCGCGTTGCTCTTCGTTGCAGGGAGCGGCCATGCGCCTCATCGCGCCTTGCCAGACAACCCGAAAACCGC